>DBXK01000013.1:0-10813 GCA_002309375.1 Christensenella sp. UBA1214
AACGATGCGGGTTTTCTTGTTGAAATGTTGAAATAGCAATCTTTAGCCAAAAAAGCCAGTAAATCATTAGGTTTTCCGGCTTTTCTTTTTTTGTTCCTCAAGGGGCAAGCGGTTTTTTCACACTTATGATTTTTGAACTCTCAGAACGAGCCATTTTCAGTTCAATCCCAGCCCACCGAGCAGCGCGTCCGCCGACGAGAGCTTCGAGCTGTAATCAAGGTGAGCATAGATATTGGCTGTCGTTGAGAAGTCGCTGTGACCGAGCCATTCCTGGATATGCTTCATAGGTACTCCGTTCGCTATGAGTAGATAGACTTCAATCGATAGTTTTCGGTACTTCACTTCACGCCGGCTTTCATAGGATGGTTCATTTGGTTATTTTATCAAATCACCGTGCGAATTGCAATACGGGCGTTTCCAGCCGCGCCTTTTGAAACGATCCGAAAAAACAAGCCGAACGTCCGATGGACATTTTTCGGGCTCGGTGTTATAATATGCACTGTTCCCGGCAGCTCGGCTGCGCAGGACATGACAGAACCGTTTTCCAAGATGCTGAAGCGCGAAAGGAGTACTTTATGAACGCTGAAAACAAAATCGCAAGACTAATGAGGAACACCGGCCCCGCAAGGTTTTTGATCCCCGTGGGCCTGATACTTATCTTCTTCGGGATCGTCCTGCTCTGCTTCAAATCGGATAATTATCTGGAGACAACCGGCAAGATCACAAATGTTCGGCAGTATATCGACGACACGGGCGAAGAGACCCAGACTCTTTACGAAGTCAGCTTTGACTATACCGTTGACGGTAAGCAGTACAGCAGCAGCTTCGACGGTCTCGGCAGCGCCGGCAGCGTCGGCGATGAGATCAAGGTCTTCTACGATCCGGCGAATCCCGAGCGCATCACCAACACCAAGGCCGGCGGCATAATAGCGCTCATCGCCATTGTCCTCGGCGCGGCAGCGATCGTCGGCGGCGTGCTCACCGCAGTCAAGGCCTTCCGCAAGGACAAGGAGCTTGACGAGCAGATCAAGGCAGCCGGCGGTTCCTTAAGAGTGGAGCCCCTGCCGAAGGACAGCCTGACCGAATATTACGTCAGCTACGACGGCCAGATGCTCAAGCCGGGCTATATAGTCGAGGACGGCGCGAGGAACGTTGTTTACGAGGGCAGGATGGAAAAGAACGCCCTTGTCGGCAGCAGGCGCTTTGTTTTCGCCGACCGGAGGACCGGCACGACCGAGGAACACGAGGTCGGTCATACCCTCACCCAGCGCTTCAACGACGAGTTTTTCTCCGCCAAGTCTTCCTTCAAATTTGACGGCAAGAATATTTGGGACTTGCTGCATGAGCGCGGCATACGCATCGCGACCGATATGAGATCCAAATTCCCCAATCTGACCTACACCATATCGAAGAACGGGCAATTCTTCGCTACGGTCGAGACGAGCGGCAAGTTCGTTCACGAGGAAGACGCCGCGGAGCACAAGCTGAATATCCCCATCGGCAGGTACTATTACCGCTGCTGGACAAACGAGAGCGATATCGCCCTGCTCTTCCTCACAGTGTTCGCCATTTCCGAAACGGAGCAGACCATAGTCGAATAAGCTCGCTCGGGATACGTGTTTTTATCAAATCGAAAGCGCCCGCATTACGCGGGCGTTTTTTGATATAAAAGATGGTTCAGGCGTTTTTCCTCCTCCTTCTACTGTTCAGCACAAAGCCCGCTGCGCACAGCACGAGCGCGGCGGCTGCGGCTCCGATGATCCATAAAGCGGTATTGCGGCGCGCCTGCTGCTGCGCCTGCGCAAAGGCATTCACTCGAAGCGAGACGTTTTCCTTGAGGTTCGTATAGAAGAACATATTATCGTAAAGATGGAAACAGCCTTCGGGGAACACATCGAGCACCTTGGGATAATCCTCCGTGCTGACGCCCGTCACGATCAGCGAACCGCGTTCCTCATCGATATAGGCTCCGCAGAAACCCGGGACGGGCTCTCCCTCCGCGGAGAAGACGGCGCCTTTATTGAGCGAGCTGTCGGCAGCTGTGCCGTCGGTTTTCCAGTTCAGCGGATTGATGGAATATGTCTTGATTCCCTCTGGGATGATTATTGAACCGGTCACGGTCCCGTCCTCGCATTCATAGCAGATGACGGAACCGATATCGCTCTCGCCCTTTGCGGGAACTATCTGAGGATACTGTTTGATATCCTCTTCCGTGATCCTCCAGCCGATCGCATAAACGGCGACGAGCCGGCTGCTGAGCTTTCTTCCCTCTGCGGTGCTGCCGAAGTATTCCTTCAAAAGCTCTATGCACATCTGCGCGCCCTGCGAAAAGCCGGCGAGCACTATCGGGCGGCCGTCGTTCTCGTTTTCGAGATAATACCTGAACGCAGCGGCAACGTCGAGATACGCATTATCCTTTGCCTTGTCGAATTCTTCCGCGCCGAGCGTATATGCGCCGATGGACATCTGGCGGTAATAGGGCGAATAAAGGCGGCAAGCATCGGAATAAATGCCCTTCTCATCATTGAGCGCGCTCAAAAAGCGGCCCTTGAGCTTTTCGTTAAGGTCCTCCGAGTTTGCATAGCTCCTCGTATCCACCGTCGGGCATATGATGAAAAGATCGGCTGGCTTGTCATCACCCTCGGCAAAATACGCCCAGTTGGCCGGGTCGGAATAATCGAGCGGTTCCGCAAAGGACGGAACGCCATGCTCCGGTTCGGCAAACGCTGGCATTGCAAACGCCAGCAGCATGATAATCGCAAGCAATAAAACGGTTTTTTTCATTCACTTTCACTCCTGTCGGATCGGTCCGATTTTTAACAGCGCTATTATATTACGCCCGATCAGTCATGTCAATAAGAGAGAAGGATGCCGCCCCGCACATCCGGCCGAAACGGTCAAAAGACACATCCTTCAGCGCGGGTGATATTTCATGATCGGCAACACGGGATCCGGCGGTTCTTCTTTTGTTGATATTGGGACCCAAAGGACAGTGAAAGGCTCCTGTGAAGCCTTCCCCCGCCCCGGATTTTTGCGGGCCGTGTGCGCGGCGGTATGCGGCTTTTGAGGAATTGATAATACTGTCAAAACAGCACTTTACATCCCTCCGCGATTATGATACCATTGATATATATGAAAAAGGCGCAGTGCTGCAATGGCATACATTTTTGCGCCGGCTGCGGCAAAAAGCCGGACTGATACAGTTCTCCGCAAAGTGAGAGGGATCCGGTATAATGCAAAATTGTTTCCGGATTGATGCTGTGCATGATCCTGCAGTCCGTTCTGTGTTGGAGGAGGCGCGCCGTGACCACCGGCCTGATCAGCAATATTCAAAAATACTCGATACACGACGGCCCCGGCATCCGCACCACCGTCTTTTTGAAGGGCTGTCCGCTGCGCTGCGCCTGGTGCCATAACCCGGAGACGCAGTCGGCCGTGCCCGAGATCTTCTGGGATAAAAGCAAGTGCATCGGCTGTTTGACCTGCATCGGCGTCTGCCCGAAGAGCGCGTTGACCGCAGGCAGCGGCGGCATCGCCGTCGACGGCGAAAAATGCGTCCGCTGCGGCAGATGCGCCGAAGCCTGTCCCTCTTTGGCCATGGAGCGCATCGGCAGCGAGATGACCGTTCCCGAGCTGATGAAGGAGGTCGTCAAAGACGAGCCCTTCTATGAGCAAAGCCACGGCGGCGTGACCCTTTCCGGCGGCGAGCCGCTGCTGCAGGAAGCCTTTGCAGAGGAATTTCTCAAGGCCTGCAAGGAAAAGGGCTATCATACCGCGGTCGATACCTGCGGTTTCATTTCGAGGCAGGCGTTGGAGGCTGTTCTTCCGTACACGGATCTGTTTCTATACGACATAAAGCATCTTGACAGCGCCGTGCATGAAAAATACACGGGCGTATCCAATGAGCTCATTCTGAATAACCTGAATTGGCTGACGGAGCAGAATGCCGATATTTGGATCCGCGTGCCCCTGATCCCGGGCGTCAACGACGGGGCGGAGCATATCCGGCGTGCAGGTGAGCTGATGCTCCGGCTCGGTCTTAAGCAAATATTCCTGCTGCCGTATCACAAGATGGCTCGGGCAAAATATGAGCGGCTGCATCTTCCCTATTCCTTGAGCTCCCTTGAAGACCCCGCCGAAGACGCGATCGAGCCGCTTGCCTGCATACTGCGCGATCTGGGGCTCGATGTGCATATCGGCGGCTGAAGGATCAAAGCCGCGCCTGCCGTCCGCAGCCGGCGGCAATACTTTTCAGGAGATGAAACCACTATGATGATCGGAGAATCCAACGCCATGCGGGGCATGAACGACCGCATCAAGCTGCAGCGTCAGGCCAGCGTTTCCGCCGTCCCGACGCTTTCGATCGAGCGCGCAGTTCTCGTGACCGAGGCTTATAAGATGTATGAAGGCAAGGTCTCGACTCCGGTCCTCCGCGCGCTGACGTTCAGGCATATCTGCGAAAACAAGGAGATCTGCATCAACGACCACGAGCTGATCGTCGGCGAACGCGGCCCGCGCCCCCATGCAGCGCCGACCTATCCGGAGCTTTGCTGCCATACGGTTGAGGATTTCAAAGTTCTTGACGAGCGCGACAAGATCTTCTTCAAGAACGACGAAGAGACCCGCCGCATCCAGCGGGAGGTCATCATCCCCTATTGGCAGGGCCGCGCCATCCGCGACCATATCATGTCCCAAATAACGCCCGAATGGAAGGATTGTTATGAAGCCGGCATCTTCACCGAGTTCATGGAACAGCGTTCCCCCGGGCATACCGTTGCCGACGGCAAGATCTATCAGAAGGGCCTTCTGGATTTCAAGGCCGAGATCAAAGCCGTTCTGGACGGCATCGATTTCGTCCATGACATGAATGCCTATGCCAAGGCCGAGGAGCTGAAGGCAATGGACATCGCCTGCGACGCGGTGATGATCTGGGCGAAGCGCTATGCGGAGAAGGCCCGCGAAATGGCGAAAACGGCGCCCGAGCCGAGAAGGACCGAGCTTATCCGGATCGCCGATAACTGCGAATGGGTGCCCGCCCATGCTCCGCGCACCTTCTATGAAGCGCTGCAGATGTATTTCTTCATCCATCTCGGCGTCATTACCGAGCTGAACACCTGGGACGCCTACTGCCCCGGCAAGCTGGATCAGCATCTTTATCCCTTCTATAAGGCCGAGACCGAGGCCGGGACGCTCACGCGCGAGCAGGCCAAGGAATATCTTGAATCCTGGTGGATCAAATTCAACAACCAGCCCGCCCCGCCGAAGGTCGGCATCACGCTCAAGGAATCCGCCACCTATACCGATTTCTGCAATATCAATATCGGCGGCGTTAAGCCCGACGGCACCGACGGCGTCAACGAGGTCTCCTATCTGCTGCTCGAGGTCATCGAGGAGATGCGTATTTTGCAGCCCTCCACGAACGTTCAGATCTCCGCCGAAAACCCGGATAGATTCCTCATCGAGGCCTGCCGCGTCATCCGCGAGGGCATGGGCTTTCCCTCCGTTTTCAACAACGACGCCGTGGTGAAGGAGCTTCTTTTTCAGGGCAAATCCCTTGAGGACGCTCGTCAGGGCGGCACCTCCGGCTGCGTGGAGGTCGGCGCTTTCGGCAAGGAGGCGTACATCCTCACGGGCTATTTCAACACCGTGAAGGTGCTGGAAATCACCCTGCACAACGGAGTCGACCCGATGAGCGGCAAAAGGATCGGCCTCGAGACCGGCGACCCGCGGGAATTCAAGTCCATGGACGAGCTGATGGCCGCCTTCGAAAAGCAGATCGCATACTTCATCGACGTCGATATCCGCGGCAACAACGTGATCGAAGCGCTCTACGCCGAAAAGATGCCCGCGCCGTTCCTTTCCGTGATCACGGACGACTGCATCAAAAACGCACGGGACTATAACTGCGGCGGCGCCCGCTACAACTCCCGCTATATCCAGTTCGTGGGCCTCGGCTCCATCACCGACTGCTTCTCATCGATCAGGAAGCATGTTTTCGGCGACGGAACGATGACGATGGACCATATGCTGCGCGTCCTTGACGCCGATTTCGCCGGCTTCGAGAAGGAGCGCCTGATATTCCTCAACAAAACGCCGAAATACGGCAATGACGACGACGCGGCGGATGATCTGATAACGGATATCTTCGAGATCATCTATAAGCTCGTCAACGGCCGTCCGACTCCGATCGGCGGCACTTACCGCGTTGAAATGCTTCCGACCACCTGCCACGTCTATTTCGGCTCCGTCCTCGGCGCGACGCCCGACGGCCGCAAAGCGGGAGTCGCCCTATCCGAAGGCATCTCCCCCGTTCAGGGCGCGGACAGGAAGGGCCCCACCTCGGTCATCAAATCCGCCGCAAAGCTCGATCAGCTGCGCACAGGCGGCGCGCTGCTGAACCAGAAGTTCACTCCGGCTGTCCTGAGCGGCGAAGCCGGGCTCGAGCATCTGAAGGACCTGATCCGGACCTATTTCCGCATGAACGGGCACCACATCCAGTTCAATGTCGTGGATTCCGCCATGCTGCGCGACGCGCAGAAGACGCCGGAGAATTATAACGATCTTATAGTCCGTGTGGCCGGTTACAGCGATTATTTCAACAATCTCACCGAAGAACTGCAGAACGAGATCATCCGGCGGACGGAGCAGTCCTGCTTCTGATCGGATCTCAGCGTTCCAATTCAAAAGGCGCCTGTTTCATCAAGAACAGACGCCTTTTTTTGTTCGGACGGCTTATTATTTTTCGAAAAGCTTCAGCAGCTTCATCTTCTTCTCCCCCGCTTTTCCGGTGTACGGATGCTCCCTCAGGGGCAGGTTGAAGCGCTTTTTGCCGAAGAGCACGGTCTGCGGGTGCGTAAATTCGCGGAAGCCCCATTCGCCGTGGTAGGCGCCCATTCCGGAATGGCCGGTGCCGTTGAACGGCACGCCCTTGACCATCATGTGGATGCAAACTTCGTTGACGCATCCGCCGCCGAACTGCAGCGACGACATCACTTTTTTCGCCCACTTCTTGTCGGAAGTGAAGACATACATCGAAAGCGGATGCTCGCGCTCCGCGATGATATCGAGGATCTTTCCGACCTCCGCATCCTTATACGGAACGACAGGCAGCAGCGGGCAGAAAAGCTCGTGCTTCACGATCTCCTCATCGGGTGAAACGGGATAAACGATCGTCGGCGCGAAGCGCACGGCCGCGCGGTCCCCCGTTCCGCCGAAGATCACGCGGTCACAGTATTCTTCGGTCAGCTTCTCGCATTTTTCAAATACCTTTTCCGTGATGAGCTTCGGATATTCCGGATTTTCCTCCGGCTTTTCGCCGATCTGGCGGATGAATTCCTTTTTAAGCTCCTCGAGGAACGGCTTTGCGACCTCCTCCGCGACGGCGATCTGGTTGATATTGATGCAGATCTGCCCGGCGTTGCAGAGCTTGAAGAAGGCGATCTTGCGCGCGGCGTCGCGAAGATCCGCATCCTTCCGCACGATGCACCAGTTGCCGGTTTCGCCGCCGAGCTCGAGCGCGACCGAAGTCAGGTTATGCGAAGCCTTTTCGAGCACGTGTTTCGCGACGGCCGGGGAGCCTGTGTAGAAGATCTTGTCGAAGCGCTCATCGAGGCACATATCGGCAACATCGTGCCCGCCGTCGATGACCGTCACATATTCCTCCGGGAAGGTCTCCGCGACCAGCTTCTTGAGGGCGCGGGTGCTTGCCGCCGATTTGGAGCTCGTCTTCAGCACGGCTGTATTGCCGCCCGATATGCTTGCCGCGAGCACGCCGAGCGTCAGCAGGATCGGGAAATTGAAGGGGCTGATGATCAGCGAAACGCCGTAGGGCATCTTATAGACCTTCGTCCGCATGCTCGGGAAGCACATCAGCCCGCTGAAATGGTTCTCCGGCCTCGCCCAGCGCTTGAGGCCATGGAGGATCTCGTTGACTTCGACGATGATCGGCCCGAGATCGCAGAGATAGGCCTCGGTATTGCTCCTGCCGAGGTCTTCCCGGAGCGCTTCCTCGAGCAGCTTTTGATTATCTATGACAGCCTGCTTGAGCTTTTTCAGCTGTGCGATCCGCCATTTGACGTCGAGCGTTTTGCCGCTTTTGAAGAATTCCCGCTGTTTGAGAACTACGCCGTGAACTTTTTCCTGCGTGAAAGCCATTTCAATAACCCCTCCTGATCTGGTCGAGCATCATGCGGATCTCGCTGTCCCGGAAGGTCCGCGAAGGCGAATAGTTGATCGAATCGGCGTCGATCATGCCGACGAGCTTGTCGTAATCGTTCTCCTGCAGCGCATCACAGCCGTTTTCGAGGCCGCAGAGCTCGAGGAGGCCCCGAAGCGCCGCAAGCAGCTTATCCGCTGCGGTCTCCTTCGCTTCAGCCTTTTCCGCAAGGCCGCAGTGCACCGCGAGCTCCGCAAGCTCCGTATAGCGGATGTTCTCCTGCGCGCCGACGACCGGCAGCAGGCACCAGGCGATCGCCTTGCCGTGCGGGATATGGTAGAGCGCGCCGATCGAATGCGCAAAGGCGTGAACGTATCCGGCAAGCTGCGTGTTGATCGCGTTCCCGCCGTAATGCGCGGCGAGCAGCGTCGCCTGCCGCGCTTCGATATTCTTCGGATCTTCAAGCAGGATCGGCAGATTTTCGAGGATCAGCTTCACGCATTCCCTGCTCTTTCGGACGTCCTCATCCGAGGATCTGATGTCCGCAAGAAGCCCCTCGAGGCCGTGGCTGAGCGCGTCGATCGCGCACCAGGTCGTAACGCTCTTCGGCGCGCCGATCAGCAGCTCGCTGTCGAGGATGACGTACGGCACCTCCATGCCGATGAGCACTGTCGAGCTCTTCGCGCCGTGCTTGTTTTTGATCACTGCGCCGACGGTGCATTCCGCTCCGGTGCCGGCGGTGCTCGGGATATTGATCATCGGCAGCGTGCCCCTTTTCACGAATGCGAATTTATGCAGGTAATGCGTGATCCCCTGCTTCGGGTGATTCGCCGCCGCCGCGATGATCTTGCTCGAATCGAGCACGGAGCCGCCGCCGAGGGCAACGATGCAGTCCGCTCCGCATTCGGCCGCCATCCTGCGGCCTGCGTCGACGATCCTGACCGTCGGTTCCGAATCGATCTCGTGGAAAAGCGTATAAGGGATGCCGTGTTTTTTAAGCGATTCCTCGATTTTTTTATGCAGTCCGAGCGAATAAAGCGTTTGATCCGTCACAAGAAGCACAGATTTGAAGCCGGCTTTTTCGCAGAGCGCGCCGACCTCCGCCCTTTTGCCGAAGCCCTCGATCAGCTCCGGTTCCGGCAGCGGCGCCGCCTTGATGACGGTGCCCGGCACCTTCCTGATGATCCTTCTTCCGGTATAGAATGCCATTTTATGTTCCTCCCCCGATATTACTTGCCGTACGAGATCTTCTGAACGAGCTCGTACGCCTGTTTGATGACTGTTTTGAGACTTCCGACCTTGTCGCAGTCGCCGATGAAATAAATCTCCTTTTCCTGCTTCGTGCGGTTCTTTTTCTCCTTGAGTGAAGAAAAGCGTTCATCCGGCGAATAACCGACCGAGAGGATCACGGTATCCGCGGGGATCGCTTTTTCGCCTTCCGGGGTCTTTATCACGACGCCCCCGTCGGTGATGCTTTCGCAGGATGAATTCAGATACGCCGGGACCTTATGGAAGCGCAGCAGCTCACGGAGCATCGAGGAATTCGCCATGCAGATGCCCTTCGCGCCGACAAGATGCTCCGTCATCTCCACGATCGACGGATGCTTTCCCGAAAGGGCGAGCTCATACGCGATCTCGCAGCCGGTTAGTCCTCCGCCGATGATCACGACGCGGTCGCCGGCCTCCGCCCTGCCGTCGAGGAAATCCGCCGCGGTGATCGCCCTCTCAGCGCCGGGAATGCGCAGTTTTTTCGCGTGAGCGCCGGTCGCGATGACGACGATATCCGCATCGAGCCTTTCGATGTCGCCGATCTCGGTATTCATATGCACGGCGGCGCCGCTCTTTTGGAGAGAGCGCTTATACCATTCGAGCAGCTCCCTGTCCTTTTCCTTGAAGGACATCGCCGCAGCCGCGTTGAACACGCCGCCGAGGCGGTCGGTCTTTTCATAAAGATCGACCCTGTGCCCGCGCAGGCTCGCTTGGATCGCGGTCTCCATGCCGCCGATGCCGCCGCCGATCACGGCGATACGCTTCGGCGTTTTTGCGGGAGCATTGCTGTATTTCGTTTCGTTGTTCGTCCGGGGGTTCAGAACGCACCGGCCCATCTCGACGTGCATCGGGTCGATATCCGTGCCCTTCCCGTTCAGCCCGTTGAAGGGCAGGCATGCACCGTGGCAGGCGATGCAGGGGCGGACGTCCGCAAGGCGGTCTTCCCTGATTTTCGTGATGAATTCCGGGTCGCAGAGGAGCTGACGGCCGACGCCCATCGCGTCGATCCCGCCCCGCGCGATCGCTTCCGCCGCCGCGTCCGGCTGCATCCTTCCGGCGCAGACGACGGGCTTCGTCGTGAACTTCTTTATATGCTCAACGTAGGGAAGGTTCATGTTCAGCGGCGCATAGACCGGCGGATGCGCCCAGTACCANNTTGTCGCAGTTGAACATATCATATCCCGCTTCCTCGAGGATCCGGATCGCCTTTTCGGATTCCTCCATCGTCCGCCCGACCTCCGTGAATTCCTCGCCCGGCACGGCGCCTTTATTGAAGCCGCGCGTCATCGAGCGGACGGAATAGCGGAGCGAAACGGGAAAATCCTTCCCGCAGACCTTCTTGATCTCCCGCACGATCTCGCAGGCGAAGCGCAGGCGGTTCTCAAGGCT
>DBXK01000013.1:10856-29396 GCA_002309375.1 Christensenella sp. UBA1214
CCTTCATGCACGGCATGGATCTCCACGCCGTCGACGCCCGCCTCCTTGCAGCGCAGCGCGGTCTGACCGAAGGCATGGATGAACTTTTTCACCATGTCAGAGGTGAAGTGATCCATCTTCACTTCGGGATCCCAGACGTTCGGTTCATCCGGATCCGGCGCGGACCACCACCATTTCGTCATCAGAAAGGGCGAAGAAACGGTTTTCAGAAAGCCCTTTTTCACGAAAGGCCGCAGAACGGGCGGCAGCAGCATCGATCTTCCGGAGCCGGCGCTGAGCTGGAAAAAGACCTTCGCGCCGCTCTCGTGGATGTCCTTCACGACGGGTTTGACCTTTTCGAAGACCTTCGGATGCTTCCAGACCCATTTCCGCCCGACGATGCTGATCAGCGGGATCAGGCCGGGGATGAAGAGGCCGATGTTGTTGTCCTTCCGATCCGCATAAAACCTGTCGATCCCCTTGACGTAACCGGTCTTCGCTTCCCACTGGATCATGTTCGTGCCCTCCATCGGGAGCATGACGATCCGGTTCTTTATTTCAACGTTTCCGACCTTCCACGGCGTGAAAAGCGGTTCATATTTCGGATCCATAAATCCTCCTGCTTAAAGCGGTTCCCGGCTTCTTCGCCGGTCGATGCTTCCTCCCGGGAGCCATATCCCAGGCTTTAGTTCGCCTTTACCCGGATGACGATCAAAGAATCCGGACTGATGTGCTTCATCACGTATTCCATCGCTTCGAACGGGATCGAGATGCATCCGCCGGTATAGGTCCTCTGCTCGCGGTAGCAATGCAGGAAGATCGCGGAACCGACGCCGGGCACGCAGTCCTCGTTATAGGTCGTGTTCAGAAGATATTTGTATGCGTTCGGATAATCGACGATATGCTCGGAATCGTCGATGCTGAAATCGGTGTAATCATCCGTGCTGACGAGGGTATTGTAATGCGCCGAGTTCACGTCGCTGTCCCAGTAATGGGTATCGTTCACCTTGGTGTACGGCAAAGCGCAGCCCGGGTCGTCCAGTATGCCGAGCGCGGCGTTGAAGCCGAAGGTGCCGATCGGCGTCTTCGTATCGCCCTCGCGGGTCTTGCCCCAGCCGTTTTTGCCGATGAACGCGGCTTCGTCGACGGTCTGCGTCCAGTTCCCGTCCGCATCCTTTTCATGCATCGTCAGCACTGCATTGGAGCCGATCGTGATCTCAACGATGATGAGGGCGTCCGTTTCGGCGGCTTCCGGCAGCTCCGCGACCCATGCGGGAGAAGGGCCGGGCCGATACTCGATATCGAGCGCCTCGCCGCCCGCGGGCTGATACTTCGAGGCATTGAGCCCGCTCTTTTTGACGTACTGCGAAATGAACCAGCGGCGCGTTTCTTCGGTCACGACCGGGTTTTTGAGCCCTTCGAGCGCCATTTCGTGCCCTTCGCAGAGTTTTTCGATCGCGGCGGCATCGCCTTCTGTCGCAAATTCGGTACTCTTAACGGTGCAGGTCCCGTCCTCCGCCTGCTCAAGGCGGAAAAGGCCGAGAAGGCGCTTCCCGTTCGCTTCAATAAGCGTCCCGTCGGAAAGAGTGTAATTGAAGATATCGAAAACGCCCCAGACCTTGATGTCCTTCGCATCTTCGTTGTCGATCTCGATGCAGGTCATGCAGGGGATCATGCCGTCCTTGATCTCGAGATTCTCCGCATCGTAGTTGACGAGATAATCGCTGATCGCCTCGAGATAATAATGCTCGTTTCCGGCATAGGAATATTCCCACACGGATCCCGTTGAAGCCGTATTCCCCTCTTCCTTTTTCGCGGAGCAGGCGGCAAGGGTCAGCAGCATGCAGACAGCTGCCAACAGACAAATCGTTTTCTTCATAATCAGGCACCTCCTGGATAATCAGGTACATTTTAGCATATTTGCGGGTTAAAAACAATCGCGCCCGCAAATTCCGCTTGCTTTCGGAGCTGAAAACAGTATAATATTAACGTATCCGCCGGGCGTTCCACGTTCCGGCTTAAAATGGCAGGCTTTCGCTTATAAATAAGGAGGATACTTTTATGGCAAAAACACTTATCGCATACTTTTCGCGCAGGGACGAGAACCAGGTCGGTTATTCGAAGAAATTCCTCGAAAAGGGCCATACGGAGATCGCGGCGGACAAGATCCGCGAGCTGATCGACGCGGATAAATTCGAGATCGCGATGAAAAAGCCCTATTCCCGCGAATACAGCGCCTGCATGGAGGAATCGAAGCGCGATTATTACAGCGACGCGCGGCCGGAGCTCGTCTCCCTGCCCGTCAGCCTCGACCGCTACGACACTGTCATCCTCGCCTACCCGAACTACTGGGGCACGATGCCGATGGCGGTCTTCACCTTCCTCGAGGCCTTCGATTTTTCCGGCAAAAAGCTGCTGCCCCTCTGCACGAACGAGGGCAGCGACATGGGCAGGAGCGAGCGGGATATCGAAAAACTCTGCCCGAAGGCGATCCTCGGCACGGGGCTCCCGCTCTGCGGCAGCGGCGTTGATACTTCGAAGCCGCATATCGAGCGATGGCTGAAGGAAAACGGCCTGTTGTAAGAACGGGCCTTAAAATACCTTATCACAAAAAAAGAGGCCGCCGACTGCTTTGATGCAGTCCGGCGGCTTTCGTATTTGTTTTTTCGATGCGGGCGATCAATAACCCGTATAGTCGAATTCGATATAATCCTTGTCCCAGCCCTCTGCGTACTGCCAGCAGCGAAGTATTTTTGTATTCGGATCGAAATCTTCGTACATGAGGTCCCATATGGGATCGAATTTGGTGTCGTCCGCGACATAGTCGGGATGCGGATGATCCTGCGAATAGTTGGAGACAAAGATGTAATGATCATTGCTGTAGCCGTTGTACTCGCGCTGATCGTCGGTCATCATGAAATATGAAAGCGAAACCTGATTGCTGAGCACGAAAGTCGGATCAATATGGTAATTCTTCCCGTTGATGCGTATATAGCTCCATTCATGATTGTTCCCCATTATCGTGGTCGCTTCCACGCCCGCCTGCATCAGCAGATAGGAATACGCGCGCGAGATCTCGCAGCAGATGCCGGTTTTGGTTGATAAGAGGCGATATGCCGTGGTGTAGTTCACGGCATGATCCATCATCTCTTCGTATGTGGCGTAATCGTATTCATAGGTCCTCGCAAAATAATCGTACAGAGCGAGAGCCTTCTCGAAATCCGAATAATCGGTCCTCATAGTTTCGTTGAGGATGCCTTCCACAAGCTCCGCGAATTCCCGGATGCGCTCTGCGGCTTCCTCGGGCGGGACGAGATAGGTGAAGGTCCCGACGCCGTCCTTCACCGGCTCATTGCGGTCATAAGCAAAGTCGATCAGCTCAACGAGAACGGGAAAACACCGGTCCGGGAATTGCCCCATGACCCAATCGTAGGTGTACTTATCCGGGCAGGCGAAGGTATCCTCGCCGGCCATGACCGCGTCCACAAGATTGAACCAGGTCTCGCACATCGTGTCGCCGAAGATCTCGCGCATATAGACGGAGCAGACCTTGGGCTTGAAAACGAAGGGCTGCGGTTCCGGAGTCGGCTCGGGCGTGGGCTCAGGCGTGGGTTCCGGAGTCGGCTCGGGCGTCGCTGCCGGCGCTTCGGTCGGCGCCGGGGTCGCCGGGATATCGGTTGCCGCTTCCGCGGTCGGGTCCGCGCTGCTCTCCTGCTGCTTCGAAGCGCAGGCGCACATCGAAGCGAAAAGAAGGACGGCGAGGATCAGTGAAAGAATGCGTTTGCTGTTCATATTATTTAAATAACTCCTTGTTTGCCCGGGGCTTTTCGGCGCGGTCGGGCTTTCTTTATTCTATTCGGTTTATTTTTCGCCTTTCCATTCGGCGAGGAATCTTTCGGCGAATTCCTTCATGAAGCTTTCCCTTTCCCGGGCGAGCTTTTTCGCGGCGGCGGTGTTCATCATTCCCGCGAGCAGGAACAGCTTTTCATGGAAATGATTGAGGCTCGTCGATTCGCTTTTATAGTACTGCTCCCCCGTCATCCCGGTCTTCGGCGGGATATCGGGATCATAGAGCTTCCGCCCCCTGCTGCCGCCGTAGGCGAAGGTCCTCGCGATGCCGATCGCGCCGAGGGCGTCGAGGCGGTCGGCGTCCTGCACGCATTTGCCCTCGATCGAAGCGGGCGTGACCGAATCGCTGCCCCTGAACGAGACCTCGCCGATGATCGCGAGAACTTTTTCTGCGGTCTTCGCGTCAACGCCGTTTTCACGCATGAAGTCCCTCGCCCTCGCTTTATCCCGATAGGTTTCGGGCGAGAGCTTGCGGTCGTCGGCGTCGTGCAGCAGCGCCGCGAGGCTGACGGTGAATTCGTCCGCGCCTTCCTCCCGGGCAAGCTTTTCGGCAAGCGCCAGCACGCGGAAGGTATGGAAGCGGTCGTGGCCGCTCGATTCATTTTCGAAGAGCTCCGTCACGAAGGCCTTAGCTTTTTCGATGATCCCTTGCTGTTCCCCGGTCATTTTCGCTTGTTCCTCATATAAAAAATCAAGGCCGGGAGACGAATGTGCATCCGGCCTCCGTTCATTTGACTTCTTCGATGCCCTCCGGCGTAAAGCGCAGAACTCTGTCGCAGATCGAGAGCGCCGCCGGGCGGTGGGTCACGATTATGACGGTCTTGTCCGTCAGGCTGCGGAGGTTGCTGAGCAGCTGCTTTTCGGTATGCTCGTCGAGCGCGCTCGTCGCTTCATCGAGCAGCAGCACCGGATTATCCGCGAAGATCGCCCTCGCGATCGCGATGCGCTGCATCTGGCCCTCCGAAAGGCCTGTGCCGCGCTCGCCGAGGACGGTGTCCACGCCGTTTTCGAGCTCGCCGAGGAATTCATCGGCGCAGGCGATCGAGAGCGCGCGGCGGAGCTTTTCGTCGTTTCCGGACTGATCGGGCGCCGCAAAGGAAACGATATCGCGAACCGTGCCGCTCAGAAGATGGTTCCCCTGCGGGACATAGGCGAAGAGGCGCCGCCATTCGGGGCCGAGCTCTTCCGTTTCGCCGTTCCTTTCAGCAAGCAGCCTTTCGCCGCTGTCGAGCGGATACATGCACATCAAAAGCTTGAGCACGGTCGATTTGCCGCAGCCGCTGTGGCCGGTGAAGGCGATATAATCGCCCTTTTTGACGTCGAGCGAAACGTTTTCGAGAACGGTCGGCATATTCGCCTTCGGGGCGTTCGGATCGGTCTCATTGGTCGGAAGATAGGTGAAGCAGGCGTTTTCGAGGCGGATCGAACCGAGCTTTTCGCTGTAGAAATCCCGGACGAAATCCTCCGTCTTCGCTTCGCCCTTCATATCGTCCTCGAATTCCTCGATCTCCATAAGGCGCTCCGCGCTTGCGATCATCGCGTAATACCTCGGAAGGTAGCCGGAGATGCTCGCAAAAGGCGCCTGCACCTGGCTGATGAGCTGCATGATCGCCGTCAGCGTGCCGTAGGTCACCGTCCCGTTCAGGATGCCGTAGGCGCAGTAGATCACGCCGATCAGGTACATGCCCTGCATCGCGAGCGCCATGCCGGTGCTGGTCATATTCGAAAAATGATTGCGCTTCATGCGGGCGGCCTTGTGATCCTTCATCCGCTCATAGGCCTGCTCGGAGGTCTGCTTTTCGGCGGAGAAGGATTTGATGATCATCAGGCTCGAGATATGCTCCTGCAGGAAAACGCGGAGCTTTCCGTTCTTTTCCTGGATGTTTTTATGCAGTCTTTTGAGCTTTCCGCGGAAGCAGTAGGTCAGGAAGATCATCAATATCCCGCCCGGGATCACGATATACGCGAACCAGGCGTCGAGCACGATGATCATCACGAGCGCGCTGACGAGGCGGACGATCGTTCCGACAAGGCCGGGCAGGATCTCCGTATACGCCCTCGCGACGATGTTCGTGTCGCTCGTGAGGCGGTTCATCCATTCTGCGGTGTGCATCGCGCTGACGGAGGCGTAATTTTTCTTTAAAATGCAGTCGTTGAGGCGCTTTTTGAAAACGTTTTCGATCTCGGATCTCGAAAGCTCCTTCAGCCAGCGCGAGAGCGCGTTCAGGGCGATCTGGAACAGTACGAGCGAGCCGATGAAAATGCCGTTGCGGATGAAGCCGGCCTTATCCGCGGCGACGGCGCAGTCGACGATGTTGCGCATGAACAGCGCGTAAAGCACGCCCGTTCCCCCGCCGGCGGCGTAGAGCAGGATCAGGATCAGTATGTACCATTTCCGCTTGCCGGGAACGGTAAAGAGCCATTTCTGCGTTTTGTTCATACGATAAGGTTTATTTTCCCTTTTTCAGAAGCTTTTTCAAAAAGCGCTTCGCCTTCACTGCGGCGGCGCGGACGGGATAGAAGAAAGCCCGCAGCCGCACGAGGAAGCGATAGAGCTTTTCATCGGCGCTGTGCTGCTTTCCCTTCCGCACGAAGCCGGTGAGCACGCCGATTATATCGCTGTCCGCGATCCCGGGTTCGGTGAAATAGTTGTTGTCGCCGCGGAAAACATAATCCTCCGCATTGACCTTGATCACCCTGTGGAGGATGTATTTGCCGTTGTGCTTATAGAGCGCGACGTCGAAGCGCCTGAGGCGCCCCGTCTTCGGCTCGATTATGACAAGATCCCGGTTCTGGTGAAGCATCGGGCGCATGCTGTGCCCCTTTGTTTTGTAGATCAGCTTCCCGTCGCGGGCAAGTATTTCTTCGAAGGTATAGGTATTCACTCTTCGAGCGCACCGATCCCGCGCAGCTTCGTGAGCACCTCCGCAACGTCCGCTGCGAGCACCTCGCGCGGGGCGTCGTATTCGGCGCACATCGCGTCGACGAGGGCCGCTTCCGTCGTTTCCTCCTTCAGAAGGTCAACGAGGAACGCCGCCGGTTCGTTGCTGCGGACGACGCCGCTGAAGGCTTCGCCGCCGATGGGGATCAGGAACTGCGTTCCGTCGATATCCTGGGTGATAAAATTCGGTTTGAGTTTCATATTCGCTCCTCTTATTCGATGATCTCGTTCAGTTTTTCTTCGACGCCGCGCTCCTCCTCGTTTTGCTCCGATTCGAGCGGCGCTTCGGCCTTATCGGCCCTTTCCGCAAGATCGAGAAGAAAGTGCATGATATTGTCCCGCCGGATCTGCCGGCAATGCCTGTCGAGGACCGGGCAGTTCGCAAAGGCCGTGCAGTCCGGAAGATACGGGCAGTCGGCGCATTTTTCGCGCACGGGGCCGGTTTTTTCGTATTTTTCAAAAATCTCCCGCTCGGTCACGCCGTCCTTGATATTGCCGTAGACCGTGAAGGAATTGCTCTCGAGGCAGGGCGAAAGCTCGCCGCGCGGCCCGATCACGACGCTCCCGGTGACGCGGTCCGCCATGCAGCGGAAAACGCGGAAGCTGAGGCCCGGGCGCGGCCGCGGAGTTGCTTTGAACCCCGCTTCGGCGATCAGCGGCTTTGCGTCCTCGATCAGCTTATTGATCCGGTAATTGTCCTCGCCGGCGCGGACCTGATTCAGCGCGGCGAAATACAGCGTGATCTTATCCTTATTCGTCAGCCTTTCGGAAAGCAGAGCGACGACCGCCGGCATATCGTTCACGTTTTCCGCGTCGATATTGCAGCGGAGGTTGACGTTTATCCCGCTTTTCGTCAGCGCGTTGATGTTTTCGAGGACTTTTCCGAAGGTGTTTTCGTAATTATAATACCGCTTGCGGCGGATATAGTCTTCTTCAAGGCCGTCGATGGAGATCTGGACGCTGCCGATCCTCCATTCGCCGGTCATTTTTTCGATGATCCGGTCGTTTATCAGGCTGCCGTTGGTGACGATCGTCGAATAATACTCGACTTCGTTTTCACGGAGGCCCTTTATGATCCGGTCGATGATCTTTTCCCCGAGAAGGGGCTCGCCGCCGAACCAGGAAAGCAGGATCGGCGAATCCTTTTTGCGGGTGCGGAGGATGAAATCGACCGTCCTTTCGGCGGTCTCCTCCGTCATGTTTGTAGGTACACTGCCCTCTTCGTAGCAGTAAACGCAGCGCGCATTGCAGGCGAAGGTCGGCAGGATCGTATAGGTCGTATAACCGCTTCGGTGGAAATACGCGCGGAGCGCCGAAGAGAGCGAAAGATAGAATTTGTTCTCGTCGGCGTCAGCGGGAACGAGGAAATACCCCTCCGCAAGGGTCTTGAGATCGGGATCCGCTTCAACAGCGGCGCGGGAAAAAACACAGCCCGCTTCGAGCGCCCGATCGAGCCCGAAGCACTGCTTCGTCAGAAGGTTGAAAAGAAACGGCCTTCCGGAATGCTCAAACGGGATGACGAATCTGCTCAGCCTGTATCCCGGGCAATCCTTCATCCGCTGCGGCGGCAGTATCTTTTTAAGCAGTTTATCCTGTTTGGAGATTTCTCGCATGATCCGGGGCTGCGCTCCCCCGGCTTTTCTGGCCGAAGGAGCGCAATGTCTGTCGATTTAAAGATTAGTTGCAGCAATTTGCGTCAACGTTGCCGTCATTGCCGTGACCGGGGAGGCCGGGGCCAACGCCGCTGTAGTTGGTGGCATAAGCGGGATTCTCCGCGGCTGCTGAGCCGCTGTCAGTAACGATGTCGGTGTTCTCGATCTCCACAACTTCCATGGAGAGCTTCTGATACTTCTTCACTGTCGGTAACTCCTTTCGATAGTTTTATGCAGATCCGGCAAAAGCCGGATGAACATACGGTTTATTCTTCGCTTGCCTCTTCGCTTTGCCCGGCGGCGCATATGCCGTTATATGCGGCGAAGGCGGCCTCTTTTTCCATATTGCAGCCGAGGCGGAAGAAGCGGACGAGCTGCAGGATCCTCTGCTCGAGTCCGAGCGTGCGGCGCATCAGCTCCGCGCTCCTCGGGGAATAGACCTGGCGAAGCAGGATCGGGAAGGCTTCGGATGGCCCGATCGGCGCGATGCGGTTCTCCTCCGCCCGCTCGATGGCGACGATCGCCGAAAGCGGCGCGGAAACATTCACGCCGAGGTGATGCTTGCCGTTCCAGGGCGTGCCGTAACAGACGACGCGGTCCTCCTCAACGCGGAGCATCGGCTTGTCGTCGTTGATCATCGTGACGCGGCTGCCGAAGGCCTCGCGCCAGAGCCGCGTATGGGTGCTCTTGCCGGTGCCGCTCGGGGCGGTGAAAAGGTAGGCCTGTCCGTCCAGCGAAAGCGCCGAGCCGTGCATCAGCAGCACGTTCTTCGAAACGAGGCCGTCCGCGATCAGATCGTGGATCGCGTTGTTTTCAAGGAACCAATGCCTGTATTCGGCGGGTTTCCTGCCCTCCGCTGCGGCGGCCTGCTCGAAGCTGACGCGGATCCGCTCCAGATCCTCCCATTCGGGTTCGATCACGAGCTCCGGTTCCTTCTTCGAGAACCAATCGCTGAAAAAAGCTTTGTTAACGGTGAATCTTGCGCGTATCTCGATCGGCACGCCGGCGATCTCCGCAACAAAAACCGTCTTTTCCCAGTCCATCGTTTGCCTCCGTTCGCTGCTCCTTGCGGGAATGCACAATTTCCTACATTTATATTATAGCTCATTTCCCGCCCATGTCAATAAAAACTTTAACCCGCAAGCCTTTTTTGTTTCCCGGCGAATTGACGCATGCCCTTCGGTATGTTATAATTTTCAGTTGTAATAATCTGTTGGAGCTTTTCGATGGAAACCGAAGCAAAAGCCGTATTCGAATTGATGAAGGAATGCCTTTGGAGCGGGCGCGATGCGTCCGGCTCTTCCCTTCCGCCGCCCGAAAGCGAGCTTTGGCCGAAGATCTATTCGCTTTTGAAAGCGCAGGACGTCTTTTCCCTTGCGGCGAAATGGCTCGAAACGCATAAGCTTGCCGACGAAGCGCTTTACGCCGACTGGAGCAAGGCCTGCTTCGATATCCAGCTCCGCTCATTGAAGCTCATGGCGGCGCAGGAGGCGCTCGTCCGGCTTTTCGAAAAAGCGGAGATCCCGTTCGTCGTGATCAAGGGCTCCGCCGCGGCGCATCTCTATCCCTCGCCCTTCCACCGCGCGATGGGCGATATCGATGTGCTCGTCCGCCGCGCCGATTTCGAGCGGGCTTCGGCGCTCATGAAGGAAAGCGGTTATGCCGCCGAAACTTCGGGCGAAGGGTTCCATCATATCGGCTTCAAAAAGGGCGGCGCGGAGATCGAGCTGCATCGCCGCCTCGGCAGCGTGCCGGAGGACAATGAATCGCTGCTCGCGCTCTTCGAGGGCGGGATCGGCCGCCGCGTCGAAGGGGCGATGGGCGCTTTCCGCTTCCCGATGCTTCCCGCGGAGCTCAACGGGCTCGTGCTGCTGCTGCATATCAACCAGCATCTGCGCGTCGGCCTCGGCCTTCGCCAGATGATCGACTGGATGTTCTTCGTTTCGGAAAAGCTCGACGACAGCTTTTTTGAGGAAAAGTTCCGCCCGCTGACGGACAGGCTCGGCCTCACGCAGTTCGCCGTTTCGATGACGGCTTTCGCGGAGGAATACCTCGGCCTCGAAAAGAGCCGCAGCTGGAGCGCCGGCGCGGATCAAAGCGTGCTTGCGGAGCTTGCGGAATACATCATCAACAAGGGCAGCTTCGGCAAGCACGGCGGCAAACGCGAGCGGATCTCCTCGGTGTATCTGCGCGCGAAGAATCCCTTCAAGCTTCTCGGCATGCTCCAAAAAGCCGGCCGAAAGAGCTGGCCCGCCGCGAAAAAGCACCCGATCCTCCGCCCGTTCTGCTGGGCGTATCAGCTCAAAAAGACCCGTTCCGATCTGAAAAAGAACAAGGTCTCCGCAAAGGAAATGAAAAAGCTCCGCTCCGACGGACTGCGCCAGAGGAAGCTCATCGAATCGCTCGGGCTGGACGTTGACAACAAGCTGCACACCGGTCTCGAGTGACCTTTATTCAAATCAATACTTCTGCCGGCGGTCGCTCCTGCCGGTTTTGTTTACCTCAAAGGCTTTCTGCGATCGCTTCGAGCGCGGCCTCGATCCCCCGCTTTATGTCCGAAAGGCTCATCGACGGCGCGGGAAGGGCCTGCTTCGCGGTCTGCTCCGGCGCGAAGGGGATATGCATGAATCCGCCGATCGTTTCCGGAAATTCCTTTTCGAGAAGGGCGAGAACGCCGTACATCAGCTGGTTGCACACGAAGGTCCCCGCCGTATTCGAAACGCTCGCCGGGAGCCCCGCGGCGCGGATCGCCTCGGTCATTTTCTTTATCGGGAGCGTGGAAAAATACGCTGCCGGGCCGCCCGGGATTATCGGCTCGTCGTCCGGGATATGGCCCGCGTTATCGGCGATGCGCGCGTCGTTCACGTTGATCGCAACGCGCTCCGGCGTGATCGCGCTCCTGCCGCCCGCCTGGCCGATCATCAGCACCGCGTCCGGCTTTTCCCTGCGGATCGCTTCCGCGGCGAGCTCTATTGACTTTCCGAATACCGTCGGAACGGTGAGCTTGACGATCTCCGCCCCGCCGACGCTTGTCGGAACAAGGCGTACCGCCTCCTCCGCCGGGTTGATCGCTTCCCCGCCGAACGGATCGAATGCCGTGAGCAAAATCTTCATTTTTCCGCACCTCCGCGCTTTTTCGCTTTATTATCGCTTTTATTATACCATACCGGCGCTTTTCGGGCAACTCCCGGGCGCGTTCCGCCGAAAAACGGCTCTTTGCTTTCGCGGAAAAATGCGGTATAATCATATCAATCAAAACCGGAGGCGGGATCATGCGCGATACGAATAAGCTCATCGAAAAATTCATCAAAACTTTCGGCGAAGAGCCGGAACTCGTCACATTTGCGCCGGGGAGGGTGAACCTTATCGGCGAACACACGGATTATAACGGCGGCCACGTCTTCCCCTGCGCCCTGACCCGCGGCGTGAGCTGCGCGGCAAGGCGGCGCGGCGACCGAAAACTCCGTTTCGCTTCCGCCGATCTTCGCGGGAAGATCATCACGACCGATCTCGATTCGCTCTCGCCCCTCACCCGCCGCCTTTGGTCGGCGTATCCCGAGGGCGTGATCCATGCTTTCCTCGAGGCCGGCTTTTTCATCGATTCCGGCGCGGATTTCCTCTTTTACGGCGATATCCCCTCCGGAGTCGGGCTTTCTTCCTCCGCCGCGCTGGAGGTCGCAACCGGCGTCATGCTCCGCGAAATGTTTGGCCTTCGCCTGAGCTCCGAGCGCATCGCCCTGCTCTGCCAGCGGGCGGAGAACCGCTATGTCGGCGTGAGCTGCGGCGTCATGGATCAGTTCGCGAGCGCGATGGGCCGCGCGGATCATGCGGTCTTCCTCGACACGGCGACGCTTCGCTTCGATTATGCGCCGCTCGCGATGGAAAATGCGGAGATCGTGATCGTTGACAGCAAGGTCAAGCATTCCCTCGCCGGTTCCGCCTATAACGACCGCCGCCGCGAATGCGAGCAAGCCCTTGAAGCGATAAAAACCGTTCTCGATACCGACGCGCTCTGCCATATCACGCCGGATCAGTTCGAGGCGGTGAAGGACGTCATCGCCGATCCCGTCTGCCGAAAGCGCGCGAAGCATGCCGTTTACGAGAATGCCCGCACCGTCGCCGCGCTCGAAGCGCTCGAAAAGAACGATATTTTCGAATTCGGGCGGCTGATGAACGAATCCCATATTTCGCTCCGCGATGATTACGAGGTCTCCTGCGCGGAGCTCGATATCCTGACGGAGCTCGCCTGGGGCATCCCGGGCGTGATCGGCGCAAGGATGACCGGCGGAGGCTTCGGCGGCTGCATGGTCTCGATCGTTGAAAAGAGCGCCGTCGGGGGCTTCACCGAGTCCGTTGCCGCCGGTTACGAAGCCAAAACTGGTCTCAAGCCCTCCTTCATCCGCGTCCGGCCGGGCGACGGCGCGCGAAAGCTCGCATTTTGACCCATATTTTCGAATACTATCTTTGCTTTTCAGGCGAAGATGTATTATACTTATACAAATACCGTTCCCGCCGCCGCGCTTTTTCGCAGGGCGGTCCGGGGCGGCAAGTTTCAAGGAGGAAATACACCGAATGAGCAAGAAACAACTCATCCCCGAATCCGCAGCTCCGAAGGCGACAAGGCGCCTCACGAAAAAGGAGATGCGGATCTTCGCAGTCGGCCAGCTCGGCTGGTCCATCCTCGGCGGCATCATCAACGCCTGGTTGGTAACCTTCTATCTCCCGACCTCCGGCGATGTTGAGCAGGGCGCGCCCTTCTTCCTTCCGACCGGTCTGATCATCTTCGGCATTTTGACTATTCTCGGCCTCATCGCATTCATCTGCCGTATCTTCGACGCGGTCACCGACCCGCTGATCGCTTCGCTTTCCGACCGCAGCACGAATCCCAACGGCCGCCGCATCCCGTTCATGCGCTTCGCGGCGATCCCCTTCGCCGTTGTCGCGGTGCTCGTTTTCTGCGCCCCGGTCCGTGCCATCAGCACCATCAACATCATCTGGGTCCTCGCTTTCCTGGTGCTGTTCTATCTGTTCATGACGATGTACTGCACTCCCTATAATGCGCTGATCTCCGAATTCGGCAAAACGCAGGAAGACCGCATGTATATCTCCACCGCGATCTCGCTGACCTTCTTCTTCGGCACGATGATCGCCTATCTGCCCTTCGTCCTTGCCGGGCCGATCCGCGGCCTTATCGGCGGCGACTTCCCCTGGAGCTACCGCATCTGCTTCATCGTGCTTGCTCTGATCGCTCTCTTCTGCATGCTCTACCCGACCTTCAAGCTCCGCGAGAAGGATTTCGTGGACTCGAAGCCCAGCAAGACCAGCACCTTCAAGAGCCTCCGCGCGACCTTCCGCAACAAGGAGTTCCTCAAATTCTCCGCATCCGATATCGCATACTTCATCGCTCTGACTCTCTTCCAGACCGGTCTTCCTTTCTTCGTAAAGGTCTCGATGGGCCTCGGTGAAGAGTGGGCAATGTATTTCCTCGGCGGCATGACCGTGCTCTCCGCCTGCTTCTATCCGATCGTTTCCGGCCTCGTCCGCAAGTTCGGCAAGAAGAAGCTCGTTATCGCCGGCTTCCTCGGCCTTGCGCTCGCATACATCGTGACCGCGCTGATCGGCATCATCCCCGGCCTTTCCGGCATGGTCCCCGGCATCCTGATCGTCGTCATCTCCTCCTTCCCGATGGCTCTGCTCGGCATCATCCCGCAGTCCATCGTTGCAGACGTTGCGGAGGAGGATGCGATCCTCACCGGCGAGAAGCGCGAGGGTATGTTCTTCGCGGCCCGCACCTTCGCTATGAAGATGGGTCAGTCCGTCGCGATGCTCGTCTTCACCTCGCTTGCGATCCTCGGCACTCATCAGGATCTTAAGAGCAACGACCTCACCGCTTCGCCTCTCGGCCTCCGCGTGATCGCGCTCGTCGCCGTCGCGTTCTGCGTCCTCGGCGCCGTGATCCTCGCTCTCTATAATGAGAAGAAGGTCATGAAGACCATCAACGAGGCTCACAATAACGAAGAAGCCTCCGAAGAAAAATAAGCTCTGAAAGGAAAACCGAAATGGACAGAACAAGCGTTATTTTCGGCAATCCGATCGATGCGAAAACGATCAAGAAGGCCGGAAAAAGCAAGGCCAAGTTTATAAAGAAATTCGGCGACGACACGAAAAAGACCTATCACCTCGGTCTGAAGCCGATCGACGAGATCCCGGAGCTCGGGATTCAAAACCTCGTCCACGCCGAAACGCCGCTCACTCTCCCGGAAAAGCCGCTGATCGTCGGCAATATCCGCATGGGCTTCGGGCACTACCGCATCGCGATGGCGATCGCCTCCTGCGCGAAGCATCTCGGCCGCACGCCCGTCTGGTTCGACCTTGCATCCTTCGACGCGACCGGCTCGAAGATGATCCGCCATCAGAACGATCTTTATTCCACCGGCTCCAAGCTCTCCCAGAAGATCGGCCTTTTCAACAAGCTCGTCTGGGAGCCGCTGAACAGCGAGGGCTTCCGCAAGATCACCTATAACGCGACCGACCAGAAGAACGCGGAGCTGCTCGTTCCGCTCTATGGCGACCTCCCCAAGGACGTCCCCTTCGTCGGCACGCACGTCTGGCCGAGCCAGGGCGCTGTTCACGCGGGGCTGACCCACGTTGTGAACGCGATCCCCGACAACTGGCCGATGGGCCTGCACCTTGCCGAGGGCTCGATCCATACCGTCCAGACGCCCTTCGCCTACCTCGGCTACAAAAAGCTCAACGGCATGGCAAAGAAGCCCCTGAAGCCGATGCCGGACGATGCGCTGCGCTGCGTCGGGCACTATATCGACCACGAGCTCGTTTCGAACGTCGAGCACGACTGCGCGCTGAGGATCGAACGGCTTGAAACCGGCGCTCCGATCCGCTTCCTGATGACGGTCGGCGGCGCGGGCGCGGGCGGAGATCTCTACCTCGCGATGGCGAAGCACCTCCTTCCCTACGTCAAGGCGGGCAAGGCTGCGCTGATGATCAACTTCGGCGACCATCTCACGATGTGGGAGGTCTTCAAAAAGAAGCTGCCGGAGCTCACGAACCGGTGCACGACCTATTTCAACGATTACGACGGCCTCAAGAAATGGGCGGAAACGCTCGACGCTTCCCGCGAGGGCGGCATAACGGCGTTCTGCCACGACGATATCTTCGAGGCGGTCTATTCCACGAACCTTTTGATGCGCAAATGCGACGTGCTGATCACGAAGCCCTCCGAGCTCGCGTTCTACCCCGTTCCGAAGCTCATGATGCGCCATATCGGCGGGCATGAGGTCTACGGCGCGATCTATGCGCGCGAGATCGGCGATTCGACCTTCGAATGCGAAACGGCGCCCGCGCTCTGCGAGATGATCGACACGCTCGTGAGCGACAAGGCGATCCTCAAAAAGCTCTGCAGGCGCATCGTCGAGCTCAAGAACGCGCATTTCTACGACGGCGGCTACGAGGTCGTCCGCCTCGCTGTCGAAGGCGTTAAGTAACGAAAGGAGTTACGATGCAGGCTCCCGAGAAATACAGCTACATCATCCGCACTTCCGCCGGGAAATTCGAAGGAAGCGGAAAAATCGATTTCGGCCGTCTCCCCGGCGGTGCGAAGGGCAGCATCCTTTTCATCTCCGAAGCCCTCGAGGACGCGGTGATCGAATCGGCGGAGCTTGAGATCGGGCTTTCCGCCGCCGACGCGCATATCTTCATGAACGGCTTCCAGACCTGGACCTACTGCCCGGAATACACCGCGAAGGATAAGATCCGCGGCCTCCACGGCCTTCCGAAGAAGATCGTGGACGCCTGGTCCCTCGACCGCTACGGCGACTATCATTTCGTGGATTATCCCAACAAAAAGGGCATTTTTCACGGCGAATCGTACTGCTATTTCCGCGTCGGCGAAAGGTTCCTGCTGATCGCCTCGACCAACGAATACTACGGCTATACGCTGCTGAACTACGACGCGAATACCGAAAAGCTGACCGTCCGCCGCGACTGCGAAGGGCTCCGGATGACGGGTCAGTTCCCCGCCTTCCAGCTTTTCATCGCCGAGGGGACCGAGGACGAGGTCTTCGACGCCTGGTTCGGTTCGATGCACAAAAAGCGCATCCCCGCTGAGCGCATCGCCGGTTATTCGAGCTGGTACAACCGCTATCAGAACATCACCGAGCAGACCATCGGCGAGGATCTTATCGGCTGCGCGAAGGTCATGAAGCCGGGCGATCTTTTCCAGATCGACGACGGCTGGGAGCCCTTCGTCGGCGACTGGCTGGAGCCGGACAAGGCGAAATTCCCGAACGGCATGCGCGCCGCCGCCGATGCGATCCACGCAAAGGGCTATAAGGCCGGCCTCTGGCTCGCGCCGTTCGTTGCGCAGAAGGATTCGAAGCTCGTGAAGGAGCATCCGGACTGGCTGCTCAAGCACAACGGCGAGCCCTGGCTCAACGGCTCCAACTGGGGCGGCTTCTATTCGCTCGATATCGACAACAAGGAGGTCCGCGCCTATCTTTCGGAAGTTTTCAGGAAGGTCTTCATCGAATGGAGATTCGACCTTGTGAAGCTCGATTTCCTTTACGGCGCCGCTCCCTTCGGAACGGAAAAGGAGACCCGCGCGGGCAGGATGATCAACGCGATGCAGCTGCTCCGCACCTATTGCGGAAGCCATCCGATCCTCGGCTGCGGCGTGCCGGTGATGCCGGCGTTCGGCCTTGTGGAATACTGCCGCGTGAGCTGCGACGTCGGTCTCGACTGGAACGACAAGCCCTGGATGCGCCTCACCCACCGCGAGCGCGTTTCCACCCGCCAGGCGATGGGCAACTCGGTCTTCCGCCGCCAGCTGAACGGCCGCGCCTATCTCAGCGACCCGGACGTCTTCTTCCTGCGCGAGGATAATATCAAGCTCACGCCCGAGCAGAAGCTCAAGCTCGGCAGGCTCAACGCCCTCATGGGCGGCGTGCTGCTGACCTCCGACAATATGGGCGATTACGGCCCGGAGCAGCTCCGGCAATACAACGAGCTGCTTGCGCTGCGCGGCGCCAAGGTCACCGGCGTCGAGGTCAACGGCAAGGAGATCGCCGTTCGGTATGAGTTCAACGGCAGGCAGGACGAAATAAGATTCAAATGATCCGATAAAGCAAAAGGCCCGCGGAGATCCCGCGGGTCTTGTTATTTTGGAGTGATGGCCGAACGGACATTGCGAGCGAAGCGAGCCCGCTCACTTTACCGTGAACTCTATCCTCACCTTTTTCCCGTTTTCCGCCGTGAGGATGAGCGCCGCTTCCCCGCTTTTCCCGGTCGTTCGGACGAATGTGCCGCCCGTTCCGCCGCGCAGCATCGCCGTTTCCGGCCCGATCAGCGCGATCGGCCCCTCGGTCTCGAGCTTCACGCCGCCCTGATAAAAAGGCAGCACGTTCCCGTTCTGGTCGCGCATGGAGAGGCGCATGAGCGCCGCGTCATAGCTTGCTCCTTCTTCGAGCAAATTGCTGCTCGCCTCCGCGTGCAGGCGGATCGAAAGCACGGGGCTCTTTGTCACGGTCTTGACGACCTTCCCGTTCTTCAAGGCCTCGAAGCGGTATTCCGTCGCCTCGTCGCCCCAGTTGCTGTTGTATTTGCCGTAGAGCGCGTAGGCGTCCGAAAAGCTCATACGGTAGCGCAGCATCAGCCAGCCCGCCTCCGCGAGCTGCTTCTTTTTGAGGTGCGAAAAGCCGTGCTGCGAAGAGTAATTGATCAGATCCTTGACGTATCTCGCCTGCCTCGGCTTGAAATCCTCGTTCTTCTCGATCCGGTCGCCGATGAAATCCGTGATCTCGATCGGCGGATGCGGAAGGTGCTTATAGGGCGAATCCTTTTTGAACGCCTCGCTGACGAAATCGCCGTTCTTGTACATTTTCACGGAATCGGCGTTCGTGAAGGCGAAGAGCCGCCCCCGGTTCGCGGCGGGATGCTCGCCGATATCCATGAGCGAACTGACCTCGAGCGCGTCTTTTTCGTCCTGCTGGGAGAAATAGACCTCCGCGGCGAGCTTTTTGTTGCGGAACATATCGGTCACGCCGTGGTAGCAGATCCGATCGCCGCTGCCGAAATCCCGGTGGGTGTTGTAATCGAACATGCACC
>DBXK01000013.1:29483-29607 GCA_002309375.1 Christensenella sp. UBA1214
GTCGGGAACATATGGCCGTTGTATTCGCTCACAAGATACGCCTTGCTCATGTCCGGCGTAACGTCCTTTTTCTTCTCGCAGCCCTTGTTGTTCCCCTCGTGGACGAAATCGTTGTAGGTATAGA
>DBXK01000002.1:0-18437 GCA_002309375.1 Christensenella sp. UBA1214
CGCTGGCTGTCGGAGAAGTATGCGGGAACGGTGATGACGGCGTCGGTCACTTTCTCGCCGAGGTAGGCTTCCGCATCCTGCTTCATTTTCTGAAGGATCATTGCGGAGATCTCCTGGGGAGTGTAGACCTTGCCTTCGATGGTGCGGCGGTAATCGCTGCCCATTTCACGCTTGATGGAGCTTACGGTGTTATCCGGGTTGGTGATGGCCTGGCGCTTTGCGACCTGGCCGACGAGACGCTCGCTGCCCTTGAAAGCAACGACGGAAGGCGTGGTACGGGAGCCTTCGGGATTGGGGATAACAACGGGTTCGCCGCCTTCGAGAACGGCGACGCAGGAATTGGTGGTACCAAGGTCAATACCGATAATCTTAGACATAGTTTTCAGCCTCCTAAAGCTTGCTTTTTTTATTGTTTATCCGTGGACCCGGCGTTTTATCCGGGACAGATTTCGTGTTTTACGGTCAGGCCTTTACCTTGACCATTGTGTGGCGGATGATCTTGCCCTTCACGCGGTAGCCCTTCTGGAGCACGGCGGTGATGGTGCCCGATTCCGCTTCGGATTCGGTATCCTGCATCACGGCTTCGTGAAGGTTCGGATCGAACGCGCCTTCGGCTTCGACCTCCTCCATGCCGCATTTGTTGAGGCAGGCGATGAGCTGTTTGTTGATCTTCTCCATGCCCTCCGCGAAGGGAGTGCCGTCGGAATTCGAAAGAGCCCTGTCGAAGTTGTCGAGCACGGGCAGCAGCGCCTTGATCGTTTCGCGGACGCCGTCGTCGATGCTCTCCGAGCGGATCGACTGGTTGCGCTTCCTGAAATTCGCAAACTCCGCCTGGATGCGCTGCGCATCGAGGATCGCTTCATTCACGGATTTCTTCGAGGCTTCGATCTCGCCGCGCATGCGCTCGATCTCCGCTTTCGCCTGCTCGAATTCCTCTTTGGTGAGGGTCACGCTGCCGTCTTCCGCGGGAGTTTCGTCGAGGATGGCTTCCTCCGTTTTCGTTTCTTCTTCGGTCTTCTTTTCGTTTTCGGCTGCGGGAGCTTCCTGCGCCGGTTCCTGCTGCGCCTGGGTCTTGTTCTTTTCTTTGTTCTTTGCCATAACTGCCTCCCCGCCCCGCGGTTTTGCCGCAAGGCGTAAGTTTTCTTATTCCTTCAATTCTTTATGCGATTCGCTGCCTTTGAGCATCTTGCTCAGCACGCTGCCGAGGCTTTCGCTCATGCATTTGAGCACCGCGACGACCTTGCTGTAATCCATCCTCGTCGGGCCGATAACGCCCATTGAGCCGACCTGCTCGCCGCCGACGCTGTAGCTGACGGTAATGACCGAGCAATCCTTGAGCTCCGGGTTATCGTTCTCCGCGCCGATGCGGATCGTCATTTCAACGCCGTCCTCATTCGGGAGGACTTCCTTGAAGATCTCGCCCTTCTCGATCTCGGAAAGGAAGGATTTTGCCTTCGAAACATCGGCGTATTCGGGATAATCGAGCATATTCGCCGCGCCGACGACTTCGACGCTGCGCTTTGAAAGATCATCCGAGATGCCGCCGAGCATTTCCGCAACGGAATCCGCCTGCTCGCCGATCTCCTCGCGAAGGAGGGGCAAAAGCGTGCGGTGAACATCCGTGATCTTGTAGCCGGTCATGCGGTCATTCATCAGGTGGGTGATCTTATCGAGATCCTGCGCCGTGATGCCCGCCGGAACAGTCAGCATCGTGCTCGAAGTCGAACCGGAGTTCGTAACAACGACCGCGAGCGCCGTCCCTTCCGTCACCGGGATCAGGCTGATATGCTTCAGCCTTGCGTTCTTCATCTTCGGGGACTGGACGACGGAGGTATAGTTCGTGATGCCGGAAAGCATCCTTGCCGTTTCTCTTATAACGTCGCCGACCTCGCTGACCCTCTGCTCGAGATGCCGCCTGATGTATTCGGATTCCTCGTCGGTGAGGCGCGCCCGGTCCATAATATTGCTGACGTAGAGCCTGTATGCTTTCTCGCTCGGCACGCGCCCGGCGCTGGTATGCGGCTGTTCAAGGAATCCGAGCTCGGTAAGATCGCTCATCTCGTTGCGGATCGTTGCCGGGGAAAGCTCGATATCATCGCGCTTCGAAAGCGTTCTTGAACCTACGGGCGCAGCGGTGAGAATGTAATCGTCGACGATCGCGCGAAGGATATTCATTTTTCGCACGTCAAGGAGTTGTGTCATTTCCGATCCGTCCTTTCATCACCGCATTTTCGCAAACGGGCTTTTTCTAATTATAACCGCGCTTGCGTTTGTTATTAGCACTCGTTCCTCTTGAGTGCTAACACATTTTAACGCATTTGCCGGTTTATGTCAATAGGTATCGGGAATGTGCAATAATATATTTTTATTTTGCTGTTTTTACGCTATAATCAGGGAAGAAAAAACGGCTTCCATGAAGCCGGAGGAGCCATATGGATATTAAGGGTTTCCAAAAACTGACGCTGCTCGATTATCCGGGCAAAGTCGCCTGCACCGTTTTCACGGGCGGCTGCAATTTCCGCTGCCCTTTCTGCCAGAATTCGGATCTTGTGATCAGCCCGCGGCTGACTCCGACGATCCCCGATGAAGAGATCCGCGCCTTTCTTCAAAAGCGTTCCGGTTTTCTCGACGGTATCTGCATCTCCGGCGGCGAGCCGCTGCTGCAGGAGGATCTGACGGATTTCATCGCGTACTGCCGCAGCCTCGGCCTGCTCGTCAAGCTCGACACGAACGGATTCCTTGCCGAAAGGCTCCGCACGATCGTTGAAAACAAGCTCGTCGACTGCATCGCGATGGATATCAAGGCCTCGCCCGAAAACTACGGCAGGCTTGTCGGAATAAAGAATTTCGACGTTTCGCCGATCCTCGAAAGCGTGGAGCTCATCAGATCCGGCGGCGTTGCGCACGAATTCCGCACGACAGTCGTCGGCGATATGCATACCGAAGAGGATTTCGAGCGGATCGGCCGCTGGCTCGCCGGAGAGGAACGCTATTTCCTTCAAAAGTTCGTCGATTCCGGCGCGCTTATCGAGGGCGGGCACTCCCCCGCTTCCGATGACGAGATGCGCAGGTATCTTGCGATCGTGCAAAAAAACATCCCGAATGCAATGCTGCGCGGGATGTGATCTTTCGAACAGTATGCGGGAGCGGATCGTTTCGGTCCGCTCTTTCCTTTAAATCGGCCTGATGTATTCGGCGATGATCCCGGCGAGCGCATCCGCTTCCTTCGGCGAATATCGCGGCGAGATCGCAAGGGAAACGAAATCGTACTTCCCGGCGCTCCGGAAAGCCTTATAATCATCGTAAACGCAGAAAGCGACCGTCGGCTCCTTTCCGTTTTTGCTTTCAAAAAGGGCCTGCGCGAACGATGAAAGACGGATCGCCTCGTACTCTCCGTTTTCGTTTTTGATCGCAAACGTGGGGATATCCGGCCTCGACTTCGGGTTCCGTACGTTTTCAAGGCGGTCGATCCAGCGGAAAGCGAGCGCAAAGAGCAGGTAATTCGCTTCGTCGAGCTGTTCCATCCTGTAATATCTTTCGATATCGGCCCTCGCATCCGGTGCGAGCGGCAGCACGGAATTGAGCACGAAGCCCGGCCCCGGCTTCCCGATGCCGAGGTCGCTGTGGGCGTCGATATGCGTGATCGAAAACGGCGCGGTCAGTTCGCCTTTTTTCATCAGCTCATGCCAGAGCAAAAGTGCGCCGTCATGGGTCGGGAAGATCCTTCCGGTGATCGGATCGGTTTTTGAAAGGCCGCAGTTATCCTCTAAAAAACGGCGGACTTCCTCCGTTTCCCAAGGTTCATGGCCGGTAAGGGGCGGTCTCTCCCCAGGCGCCACAAGCTCGCAGCAATCGGCGAGGAAGAAATCGAGGTCGATATCGAGTACGCGCATAAGCTCTCCTTTCGTGTTCATTATAGCATAAAAACGAAAAAACGGAAGCGGCCTGTTCGCCGCTCCCTTTTTGCCGCCATGGGATCACTTCACGCCGAGCTCCTTCACCGCTTCCTCCGCGAAGGAATTGTCGATCAGCTCTTTGAACGCGACGCGCTTTGCGAGCTCCCCGTTCGACGCCATGATGTCTTGCAGCCTTGTGAACGCATCCTCCGTCATGATCGGCGTTTTCATCCAGGAATCCGTCTCGCGGTAGCTTTTCGCAACGAGCTCGAGCGTTTCAACGTCCGTATCCGGGAAGAAATCCTTCATCGCCTCCGCGATCTCGCGGTCGCTCGCCTTTTCAACGAAAAGCTGACCGCGATAGACCGCACGGACGAACGAGCGCACGAGCTCGGGATCGTTTCGGATCGTCTGCGGCATGGTCATAAAGGCCGTATAGGGAACTTCGCCCGATTCGAGGCCGATGTTCGCAAGGATAAAGCCGCTGCCAGCGCGCTCGAAAAGCGTTGCCGTGGGTTCAAAAAGCGTCACATAATCCCCCGTTCCGCCCTCGAAAGCGCCGGCCATGAGGTTGAACTGAACGTTGCTTATGACCTCAACGTCCTCTCCCGGGATCAGTCCGTGCTGTTTAAGGACGTAATTGAGCGTCATAAACGGCATCCCGCCCGGCCTGCCGCCGATCACCGACTTGCCGCGCAGATCCTCCCAGGAAAAGCCGTCCGTTTTTTCCCTTCCGATCAGGAAGGAACCGTCGCGCTTTGTGAGCTGGCCAACGACCATCGGGTGGTTCCTGTTCCCCTCGTTTACGACGTAAACTCCGGTTTCCGGGCCCATCAGGGCGAAATCGGCGTCGCCGGAGATCAGCGCGGTCATGCTTTTGTCGCTGCCGCCCCCAGTGATGATCGTCAGCTCGATCCCCTCCTCCTCGAAATAACCGAGGCCCGCCGCTGCATACAGCGGAGCATAGAAAACCGACCTTGTGACTTCGTTCAGCGTCACCTTTCTGAGTTCCCGCTTTCCTCCGCCGCAGCCGAACATGAACGGCACGATGCAGCAGACTGCAATAAAAAGAGCAAGTATTTTCTTCATTGAAAACCTCCTAAAGAACTACCTGCTCTAATAATATTCAATTGGCGTTATTTTGTGATATCCTGTGTTATTTTGACGAAGGCGAGTCTTCTATGCGGCCGTTGCCTTCTTTTCGGATAAAGGTCTTGATCCCGTAATGGAAGAAGGAAACGATCGAGATCACGATCGCAAGCCAGTACACCGAAAGATGGATGTACGGAGTCTCCCAGTATTTGTTGAGGTGACAGAACGTAAGCAGGATCGCAAGGCAGAAAAGCCCCGTCGCGATCTTTCCGAACCAGTCGGCATATACAACGACCTTGCGCGTATAGAGATATGCGCCGATAACGATCATCAGCACTTCCTTGCAGACGATCGCGATGAGGATGTACAGCGGGATCTCGCCGATATAGTAGAAACAGGCCAGAACCGCCATCAGCATCAGCTTATCCGCAAGCGGATCGAGCACTTTGCCGAGGTTCGTTATCCAGTTATTGCGCCGTGCGAGATAGCCGTCGAGAATGTCCGTTCCAAAAGCCGCGATGTAGACGATCATGCACCAAAGATATTGCGATTTGGTGAAGAGGAAAATGAATGCGCCCACAAGAAGCAGTCTTATTCCGGAGAGAATGTTCGGAATGTTTTTCATCTCTAACTCCTGTATTTTAAGGTCCGTATCCGCAGCGGACGCGAACCGCTTTTGACGCCTGCGCCGGATGCGCGGTTTTATTATCTTCCGGCAGCTTTCATGATATTCGAATTATGCTCGACGTCCGGCAGTTTTCCGACGCCTGAAAGGCTGCCGCTGAAGAACACGCAGAAATGCCCGTCCATACCGTTTGCATCGATCGCATCACTGCCGTGAGGCCAGCATTGAAGCGATGCGGCGATCTGTTCCCCGCCGATCTCGACTACGACGGGGCGCTTGAGGAAATTATACTCCCCACCGCAGATATGCATAAAGACAGCAAGCTGATCCTCATCCGCGAGCTCCATCTCGGCATGATTCTCGCCGCCCGAAAAGACAACGCCGAAAGTTTCGCCGGTATAGCAGTCGGTGACGGTATAAACGCTTCCTTCTGCAAGCGAAGCTTTCACGCTGCTCCATTCATCAAGCCGGCCGGTCGCCTTCAGCCTTTGGGAATCGGGGCCCTTTGGTATATGGACGGAATCGGGAATACGCACCCGCGGTGCGCCGATCTCGAAAAGATACTTGAGCGTTTCCGGGCCGGTCCTTCCGTCCACGGCAAGGCCGTTGCCGTAATCACTCGAGCGCCTTTGAAAAGCCTTCACTGCATCCGCTGTCATTGCACGGTATGCGCCTGTCGGGCGGTAGCAAAGATATCCGAGGTCGCGAAGCCGAAGCTGGATGCGGGTTATCATGTCCCCCGTGTCACCGTCGCTGTAGATCTTGTCTGCCTCCGGCTCGGAAGCGCCGGAAGCGGCAAACGAAACCGCAAGCAGAACGAACGCCAGCAGGGCTGCGATCAATCGTTTTTTCATCGTAAAGGCCTCCTTCCCGATTGTTTTCCCTTATCAGATTATTATATCATATGCCGTCAGATTTTTCAACACGCAAAAAGGCTGTATGCATGAAATCCGATACAGCCTTCTGCGCCGCCTCCGGCAGCTGCCTTTGGCGGATTTATAAAGGAAGAAACCATACGATCTGCGCTGCGTCGGGGGATGACGCGGCGCCGGGAAAATGTCAGTTCTTATCGGCAGTCCTTTCGGCCAGAGTCACCTGAAGCTCAATGTTGCTGTTGCCGCGCAGCACTGTGACCGTGATCGTATCGCCGATCGAATGGGTATAAAGGATCGAAGCCAGCGAATTGCCGCCGTTCACGCTTACGCCTTCGATATCGAGGATCACATCGCCGACTTTGATCCCCGCTTCAGCTGCGGGACTGTTTTCATCGACCTCTGTTACCCGAGGATATGTGTAGTAATAGGAATACAGTCCGTAACCGCCAAGGCTGACGTCCCGTGTTGCAATACCGAGATACGGTCTTCCGGTCACGAAGCCGAGCTCAATGAGCTCCGAAATGACCTTTGCGGCATCCGAAGAAGGGATCGCGAAGCCAAGGTTATCAACATTGCTGGCGCTGCTCTTTGCATTCACGATGCCGACAAGGGCGCCGTCGCTGAGGCGGAACAAGCCGCCGCCCGAGTTGCCGTTGTTGACGGCGGCATCGGTCTGAAGAAGGACCATCCTGTTGCCGTCGATCGAAACGCTGCGGTCGATGCCGCTGATGCATCCGCAGGTGCAGCTGTTGGAAAGCTGGCCGAGCATATTGCCGATCGCAAATACCTTTTCGCCGATACTCAAGCTTGAAGAATCCGCGAATTTCGCAAACGAAAGGCCCGAAGCATCGATTTTGATTACCGCAAGGTCGCTTACGCTGTCGCTGCTGACGAGCTCCGCTTCATAGCTGGCGCCGTCATTGAGGTATACATAGATCTTCTGCGCACCGTTCACGACATGCTCGCAGGTCGCAATATAACCGTCCTCGGAGATTATTACGCCGGAGCCGGAGCTGGTCGGCGTGCTGCTTCCGTAAGAGCTCTGAGACATGATATCGATGCTCACGACGGTCTCCATGCTTTTTTGGATAACTTCCGTCTCGCTGCCGGATGAAGCGGAAGCACTGTTCGCGAACGTCACTCCGTGCGAAGCTGCCGCACTGCTGTTCGCATCCGCTGTTTGGGCTGTATCAGCCGGTTTCGTATCCGCAGATTCAGTCTTCGTGCTGCTGTTGACCGCTGTCTCGAGCTTTTCGACCTTTGCTCCGATCAGCGCCATGCATGCAAGCGAAAGCACAAGCAGCACAGCCAGCATTGACGAGATCACCACGGCGGATATCGGCCAATTACGCTTTTGTTTTCTCTGTGCCGCGGGCTCGGGCGCATTGAAATCCGAAGCCACATTATTCAAATACTGCTCGCAGATCATGTTAGAAGTTCTGCTGCTGTTTTCTTCCGGTTCATTCGGGTAACCGTTTTCCATAATATCGCCTTCCTCTAAAGTTTATCGTTTTTTCCGCATCGATCGGATCGATCGGCGGAAAACCTTTTTCACGATCTCATTATAGCAAACGAATGTGGCACTTCACCGTTAAAACAAGGGCAGTTCGGGTTTATCTTTATGTATTAAATTTGTCAGTCCGCAAGGATGCATTGTGGCAAAATCCGTTTTATGGTATGGCAAATTCCGAAATCTCTTGAAACTTGAAGGAAAAGGAACTATAATGCTTTTTGAGAATAAATCCTTTGAGGTGCAAAGCTATGTCAACGAAGCAACAGATCCTGATCTGCGATGATCAGCACATCATCCACGAGACCCTCGGCGCTTATCTGAAGAGCGAAGGCTTCGATTATATTTCCGCATACGACGGTGAACAGGCGATCGAAGAATTCAACCGCAAGAAGCCGAGCCTTGTGATCCTCGACCTGATGATGCCGAAGAAGAACGGCATGGACGTCTGCCGTGCCATCCGCCAGACGAGCAATGTTCCTATCATCATGCTCACGGCAAAATCCGAAGAGATCGACAGGGTCCTCGGCCTCGAGCTCGGCGCCGACGACTACATCACCAAGCCCTTCAGCGCCCGCGAGGTCATTGCGAGGATCAAGGCCGTGCTCCGCCGCTTCAATATGCAGGAAGCGGAGCCCGCACAGGTCCTGCGCTACGGCAATCTCGAGATCAACATCAACAATTACGACGTCCGCATCGACGGCGAAAGGCTCCCTCTGACGCCGAAAGAGGTCGAGATCTTCCAGCTGCTTGCCTCCCATCCCGGCAAGGTATTCTCCCGCGAGAAGATCCTCTCCCTCGTTTGGGGCTATGATTATTACGGCGACACCCGTGCCGTCGACACTCAGATCAAGCGCATACGCCAGAAGATCGCCCAGCGCGAGGAAAAGGGCTGGACGCTGAAGACCGTCTACGGCGTCGGCTACCGCTTCGAGATCATCGACGAACCCGCCGACAGTGCCGCAAACGGAGCTGCGCCGGCAGAAGCGGAAGAATACGGAACCGACGAATAAACGCCTCAGCGCCGTTTCATCGAACAGCCGCGGCATTGCCCCTTCGGGAAATGCCGCCTTTCATCGGAAAGAACTTTTATGCGCCGTTCAAGCCTTTTAAGGATCATACTGTTTATTATCTCGGCAATGATGATACTTGTCTTTGCCTTTGTTGCCGTGCTTTTCACGATCGTCGGGCAGGATGTTTATCAATCATATAAAGCGGATGAGCTCGTTCCGCGAGCACAGTCCATCTCCCAGCAGATCACTCAGCTTTATAAAAACAATGCCGACCGCCGCATGATCGCGAGGATGGTCTATTCGGATGAGTTCTTCGTCACCGAATCTTCTCTTTACGTCGTTTTTTCCGACAGCGCACCGATATCCTCCGACAGCCCTGAGGATATGCAGGCTTCTGCCCCGTTTGTCACCGATTGTTACCAGCGCATCATGGACGGCGAAACAGTTGCAAAGCCGAATACACCGATCGGCGTCGTTGTAGGCGTTCCGATTTATGATGCTGAGGAAAATGCCGTCGGCGCTGTTATTTTGATCAACAAGACCGCACGTGTCCACCAGCGCTTCAATTCGCTCGCGCTGAATTTCGGCATTGCGCTCGTGCTTATTCTTCTTTTCACCCTGATCTCGCTCGTGCTGATCTTCCGTTCCGTCACAAAACCGATACGAAAGATCGCCGACACCGCGATCGAAATGTCCAGAGGCGATCTGAGCGTCCGTGCGGAGGTCAAGGGCAGCGCCGAAGCGCAGCGTCTTGCGGAATCCTTCAACGTCCTTGCCGGCGCGCTGCAGAGCAATATCGACGATCTTATCATCGAAAGGAACCGCCTCGGAACGGTTTTGAACGGCATCGGCGAAGGCATTGTCGCCGTCGATAAGAAAGGCGAGCTGACTCACTACAACTCCGCTTCCCTGCGCCTTCTCGGCGGCAGAGACGACGATCAGCCGACTTCTCTTACCGGATATCATGAGATCGATTCGCTCGTTCGCGCCTCGCTTGATTCCAACAGCATCAGGACCGGTATGATGAAGCTCGGCGACCGCGTTTTGAGCACGACCGTCACGCCGATCCACGAGGATAATGACAGTCTCTGCGGCGCTGTTGTACTTATCCATGACGTTACTGAAGCCGAGCGCCTCGAGCAGACGCGCCGCGACTATGTTGCGAACGTCAGCCACGAGCTGCGCACGCCGCTCGCTTCGATCCGCAGCCTTGCGGACGCGCTGAATGACGGGATCATCACCGATGAAGCCGATCAAAAGCGCTATTACGGCTATATCCTGCGCGAATCCATCCGCCTTTCGCACCTGATCGACGACCTGCTCGAGCTTTCGCGGCTCCAGAGCGGCGGCGTCGCCTTCTCCAAGGAAAGGGTCGAGCTTTACGAGATCGTTTACGACGTTGCGGACAGGATGAACGAGACCGCGATGCAGCACGGCGGTTCGGTCCGCCTGCTCATCCCGGAGGACGAATACTATGCGCATACGAATTCGGACAGGATCGAACAGGTGCTGATCGCGCTGACGGACAACGCTATCAAGCACGGCGCCGACGGCTGCCGCGTTGATATCGAGCTCGGTCTAAACGAAAAAGGCGACAGCTATATCTTCACCGTCAGCAACCCCGCCGAAGTCGATCCCGCCGATCTCGATCATATCTTCGAGCGGTTCTATAAGGCCGATAAAGCGCATACCGGCGAAGGTACGGGCCTCGGCCTCGCGATCGTGCACGAAGTGCTGAACCTGCTCGGCGAAGAGATCAGCGTCGATTATAACGAAGGCGTCATCCGCTTCAGCTTCACCGTCAGCCGCGACGCGCGCGACGGCAAGCACCCCGCGCTGCTTTCCGGAAGCGGTGCTTCATCCTCCCCCGCCCATACCGGCAGTGAGCCTGTCTTGCTTCAATGAATCATGAGATCAGTCTGAAAAAGAACGTCGGAGCGCAGCGCTGCCTGCTCTGCCCCCTCGAATGCGGAGCGGACCGCGCGGTGCGCCGCGGCGCTTGCGGCGTCGGCAATTTCGGCGCGGAGCTCGGGGATCGGGATCCGTATCTTTCCGCGCTCGTTGCAAGGGCGGCGAGGCATTATTTCGAGGAGCCTCCGATCTCTGGCAAAAACGGCAGCGGCGCGATCTTCTTTTCGGGCTGCAACATGGCCTGCATCTTCTGCCAGAACGACGATATCAGCCATTTCCAAAAGGGCTGCATCGTCGGCGTCGAGGAGCTTTCCGATATCATGCTCCGCCTCGAGAGCCTCGGCAGCCACAATATCAACCTCGTCACCCCGTCGCCCCATGTTCCGCTGATTGCGGCGGCCATCGAAAAGGCGCGCCTCGGCGGGCTGACGGTCCCGATCGTTTACAACACGAATTCGTATGAAAAGCCCGAAGCGCTGAAAATGCTCGAGGGGCTCATCGACGTCTATCTTCCGGACCTTAAATACAAAAGCGCCGCCGCCGCGAAAAAATACAGCGGAAGAGCCGATTATTTCGAGATCGCGTCGAAAGCCGTCCTCGAGATGCAGCGCCAGCGCGGCGTGCTCACGACGGACGAAAACGGCATTGCGAAAAGGGGCGTCATCATCCGCCATCTCGTGCTGCCGGGCTCCGTTGACGAAGCGCGCGGCGTGCTCGATTTCATTCACGATAATATGCCGATCGAAACGCATATCTCGCTGATGAGCCAGTACACGCCGATGGGCGAAGGTCTCCCGAAGCCGCTCGACCGCCGGCTTTTGAAAAAGGAATACGACCGCGCCGTCGATCACGCGCTCGCGCTCGGTTTCACGAATCTCTACATTCAGGAGCTTTCCTCCGCGCAGTCGGTCTTCACGCCCGAATTCAACGGTTTCTTTGAATAAATTTCCCGCACTGCCCTCCCTTTCCGTTTTTTGAACAAACTGGCATTCACCAAATCGCCCTTTCCGTACATAATACGGATTGCGGCGATTTTTTCGTCCGCAAAAAAGGGCGTAAGGAGTGCTCATGCGTTTAATTACCGTACTCACCAATGAGTTCGAGGTTAGTATAAAGCCGCTGATCGAACGCCGCCTCGCCGCGTTGGGATCCTCCGCGATCCCCGTCCGGCAGAACGGCGCGGACGGAAGATCGGTCACGGTCGGGATCGGAGATCCTTCCGAGCTTTCCGCCCTCGCCTCCGCGCTTTCGGAGGTCATGCTGCTGGATCTTCGTCATTTCATAATCGCCGATATGGTCGAGCAGCTGCCTTTTTCCCTGCGCGAAAAGGAAAGGATCCTGATCCGCGCGCTTGAGAACACGGAGGAATACGAGGGAATCGAAAAAGCTTCGGAGGAGCTTGCCGCCTTCCTTCGCGAAAACGACCGCCTCATTTTCGAGGGGTATCTCCGCTTCCGGCTGCGCAGCGAGACCGAAAGCTGGAGCGTTGTCGTGGACGCGGTCGCGGAGCAGCAGCTGATCTGCGACGAGTTCGCCGAGCTCACCGAATGTCTCGGTCTGTTCCCCGCCGCCCTTTCGGGCTGCGGCACGCGTGAAGTTACGGTCATTCTGAACCCGGACGGCAGCTGTACGCTCTGCGGCCCGAAGGAGAACTCCGGCGAATTCCGCATCGACTGCGCTCCCGGGAACGACGAAGGCGTGCTCAGCCTTCTTCGCGGACTTTCCCCCGGCAAGCTGACGATATATGACCTCAGCTTCGGAAGATGCGGTGAACTCCGCCGCGGGATCGAACAGCTCTTCGGCGGGCGGCTCGATCCGTCAAAGGAAGAATAAAAAAAGCGGCTTTGGGTCGTATCCTCATAATGATAAACAACCTCCAAACCGCATTTTTCTTTATATTGATTCATTTTTTCCCGAGCTGAACGGCCCTTGCGTGGAAGAAGATATACTGCTGAATGATGCCGGAATATTTTCCGATGGACAGCACCGCTTCCTTCATTTCCGCTTTTTTCGGCGGCACGCTGCCGAAGAAAAGCTCGTTCATCGCGCGGTCGATCCAAACGTCGATCGGGAAGGCGTCGGTATGCCCGAGGGAGAAAAGCAGGATGCAGTCGGCGACCTTCGGCCCGACGCCCTTGAATTTCAGCAGCTCCTTCCGCGCGTCGTCAAGGCTCATATCGCGGAGCTTTTCAAGGTCGTAGCCCTCGGCGATCTTCTTTGCGGATTCGATGATGTACGGCGCGCGGTAGCCTGCGCCGATCGCTGTGAGCTGCTCCGTTTTCAGCGAAGCGACAGCATCGGGCGAAGGGAAAGCGAACATCGTTTGCCCCTCGAATTCGAGCTTTTCGCCGCAGAGCGCGCAGAGGCGGTCGATGATGCCCGCGATGCGCTTGATATTGTTGTTCGCGGAAATGATAAACGAGATCAGCGCCTCGAACGGCTCCTGATTGAAAACGCGGATGCCCCTTGCTCCCGGAAGGCACACGGCAAGGCGCGGATCGGCGGCGATCAGCTCTTCGATCGCCCGATAATCCCGCCCGAGGTCGAAATAGCGGATATAGAAGGCTTCTTCGCCTTTGGCGCAGGGGCGGACGGCAAGGCCCGCTTCCGTCTGCACGGCGCGGATTGGTTTCCCGCGGAGGACGCAGTAAAAGGCGCAGCGCTCCCCCGCCCGCGTTTCGCAGCGCTTCCAGCGGAAAGCCTGGCCGCAGTCCGCGCTTTTGTCGAGATCGAAGTCCGCGATATCGGTGATATAAAGCGTATCGTTTTTGAGTTCGTATTCCATGCCGCCATTATACCGCATTTTTCGCGGTTTGTAAAAGCGAAAAAAACGGCCGCTTCGCGCTTGAACGGAAACGGCCGTTTTATTCAGTTGATATGTTGCTTTATCAGCCCGCGATTTCCTCGGGGTAAACGCTGACGCAGCGCTTTCCGCCATGCTTCGTTTCGAAACGAAGGATGCCGTCGACCTTTGCAAACAGAGTGTCATCCTTGCCGATGCCGACGTTGTTGCCGGGATGGAAGTGAGTGCCGCGCTGCCTGACGAGGATGTTGCCCGCGAGAACGAACTGACCGTCCGCACGCTTCGGCCCGAGACGCTTGGATTCGCTGTCACGACCGTTACGGGAACTGCCAACACCCTTTTTATGTGCAAAAAGCTGCAGATTGATCCTGAACATATTAAACCTCCCTCTTTATCAGTTTGAGATAATCACTGTAATCATTTTCGATGGAACGAAGCCCCATGAGCATCGTTTCAAGAATCAGCCCCGCCTTTTTGAGCTGTTCGCCCCGAACGGAGCGATCGAGCATCAGGCTGAGCCCGCCGTCCATAACTTCGAGCGCGCAGGGAGCTTTGACAAGCTCTTTGATACCGATGACAGCAGTCTGAGTGATCGCAGAAACCGCTGCGCAGACGATATCCTCTCCGTGTTCGGCATAGCCGGTGTGGCCGGCCGCGTCGAATCCGACGAGCGCACCGTTTTTTGAATAGACGGTAATTTCGGTCATGCAATTACCTCTCAGCCGATTGAAAGGATCTTGACCTTGGTATAGGGCTGACGATGGCCTTGCTTTTTGCGGTAATCCTTTTTGGGCTTATACTTGAAAACGATTACCTTCTTGCCCTTGCCATGCTCCAGCACCTCAGCCTTGGCGCAAACGCCTTCGAGAACGGGCTTGCCGATCTGAACGTTGTCGCCCTCAGCCATCATCAGTACGTCGAAATTGACGTTTTCGCCAACCTCGTTATCGAGCTTCTCGACCATGATCTCACTGCCGACCTCGACCTTGTACTGCTTACCGCCGGTTACGATGATTGCGTACATTATGTGTTTTTCCTCCTCTTACCAGTCTCGCCCTTGGGGTGGAGCGCCGGAAATTCCGGGCATCACTTTAAACCGTCTTGGAGCGGCTCAGAGAGTTATGTTACCACACGGCGCATGCTTTGTCAAGCGTTATTTTTCGATTTTTGCATATATTTTCAATAAAAAAGCGGGCTTTCGGGCCCGCCTTTCAGGGTGATCGTTTGATTATTCCGCCGTTTCCTCTTCAACGGGCAGGGCGGCGATGGATTCGCGGATCTTTTCCGTCATGTTCGCTTTCTCCATCCTGTACGCCTGATCCATGCAGACGGCGAAGGAATGCGCGTCGCTCGAGCCATGGCCCTTCACAACGGTCTTCTGGCAGCCGAGCAGGACGCTTCCGCCGTAGTTCTGGTAATTCATGAAGCTCTTGAGATCCATGAACATCTTCTTCATCAGGCCTGCGCCGATCAGATAGCGCTTTTTCCGGCGGATCTCCTTTTTGAGCTTTTTGAGCATCTCGAGGGCGGTGCCTTCGGTCGTTTTGATCAGAACATTGCCCGAAAAGCCGTCGCAGACGACGAGGTCGTATTTGCCGGTCAGCAGGTCGCGGCTCTCCATATTCCCGACGAAATTTATTCCGGGCGCCTTCTCGAGCATCGGATAAGCCTCGCGGCGGAGGTTATCGCCCTTCTCTGTCTCGGTGCCGATGTTCAGCATCGCGACCTTCGGATCCTTTATGCCGAAAGCGGCTTCGAGGTAGCGGCTGCCCATTATGGCGAACTGCACGAGCTGCTCCGGCAGGATGTCCACATTCGCACCGCTGTCGCAGACGCCGACGATGCCACCGGACATTGTCGGCAGGAGCGGACAGAACGCCGGGCGGCGGATGCCGCGGATCCTTCCGATACGAAGGGTCGAAGCGGCGACGAGGGCGCCGGTGGCTCCGTTCGAAACGAGAGCGTCGACATTCGGATCCTCCCGAAGCAGGTTGATCGCGCGGATCATGGAGCTGTCCTTTTTATGGCGGATCGCGTCGGTCGGGCGGTCCTCCCCCGTTATGATCTCCGGCGCGTGGATGACTTCGATCCGGTCCTTGAGCTCGCCGCAATCGGCGAGCAGCGGGTCGATCTGCGCCTTGTCTCCGACGAAAACGACGGAAAGGTCGTCATGCCTGCGCATTGCGATCAATGCGCCTTCAACATTCGCCTGCGGACTGTTATCGCCGCCATGGCAATCGACTGCGATCTTCATTTTGCATTATCTCCGTTCTTGAGTTCTTTGACGTAAGCGCGCCTGCGCTTATGCTGGATCGCCTTGAAGCGCTTCCAGGTATTCAGTATCGCGTGGTTATCCACAAGGTTGAGATTCGTTTCGGCGTACTCGATGCCGTCTTGGCGGAGCATATTCATGAGACCCGAGCAGATGCAGGCGCCGATGCCGCGGTTCGCGTATTCCGGATGCACGGCGATCAGGCCGAGGTCGATCACGCGGGGCTTTTTGATCGCCTTGAGAAGACGAACGACCGCCGCCGGGGTCAGCTTGCCCTTCGATTTCTGCAAGGCTTTCGCGATCGAGGGGAAGCAGATGCCCATGCAGACGACCTTGTCGTTTTCATCGAGGATGACGGCAACATTGCGCAGATCGATGATCAGCATGAAATTGTCGATCATCATCTTCTTCATACCCGGGGTGAACGGAACGGTGCCGTAAATATCCTTATATGCGATATCGAGCAGCTCGAAGAAGCCGTCGCCGTATCTTTCGATGAAATCGCGTTTGCTGTTCTTGATGCCGAAGCGGAGGTTATAGCGCTTCATGATGAAATCCGCGGCTTTTTCGTATTTCTCGTTCCGCTCTTCGGGCAGATAGATCTTGCTTTCGACCCATTCGACCTCCTTGCGGTAGCCGCAGTTTGTGATCAGCTTTTCGTAATAATCGTAGTTATATTGCTCCTCGAAGGTGGAAAGCTGGTCGAATCCCTCGACGAGGAGGCCTTCGCGCTCGAGATCCGAAAAACCGAGCGGACCGCAGACCGTGTCCATGCCCTTTGAAAGCGCCCATTTTTCGACAGCGGCGAAGAGCGCGTCGGCAACGGCCTGATCGTCGATCGAATCGAATCTCGTGAAGCGGATGCGCTTTTCGTTGTTCTTTTCGTTCGACGCCTTCTGGAGGATGCCGCTGATCCTTCCGACCATTTTCCCGTCACGATAAGCGTTGTAATAAACGGCTTCGCAGGTATCGTTATAAACGAAATCGCTGCGGAAGACCTTCTTCTCGTCGCCGTAGAGCGGCGGAACGAAGCAGATATTGCCCTTATACAGCTCGAGAGGAAAATCGATGAATTCCTTCTGCAGCTTTTTTGTTGTGGCCTCTTTGATTTCGATCATGGCTCGGACCCTTGTCTGCTCCGTGCTCAGCGATCGGTCGAATGGAAGCAAACGCCGACGGCGTTGGGGCCGCAGTGGCTGCCTATCGTCGGATTGACTTTGACGAGCTGCGCGTCGAGTTCGCCGAAGCGCGCCTTCAGAGCGGCAACAAGCTCATTGGAGATATCCGTCGAATCGGAATCGGCGATCAGGATGCGGTGATCCTTGATGTTGTCGCCGAGCTTTTCAACATAATCGACAAGGCGGTTGATGGCCTTTACCCTGCCCTTTTCCTTGCCGATGCTGACCATCTTTCCATCGCGGTTCATGTAGATGATCGGGCGGATACCGAGCAGAGTGCCCATCGTTCCGGCGAGGCCTGAAACGCGGCCGCTGTGCTTGAAGAAGCGGAGATCATCCGCGAAGAAATAAACGGTGAAATGATAGATCTCCGTTTTTGCCCATTCGACGATCTCCTCCGCGGTCTTGCCGGCAAGATACATATCGCCGATCTCGAGAACGATGTTCAGCGCGCAGATCGAGATCGCTTTAGTATCGATCTCATAGAATTTCCTCTCGGGATACTTTTCCCGGAGTTCCGCGACAGCCTGATCCATACCCTCGAAGGTTCCGGACATCGCGCGGGAAAAATGGACGTAGAGGATGTCATTCCCGGCTGCGAATTCCGGCTCGAAATAATTGATGTATTCTTCCTTGCTGATCGCGCTGGTGGTGGGGATCACACCGCTGCGGAGCTTGTCATAGAATGCTTTATCGTCGAATTCTTCGAAATCGACGTAGGGATAAACGAGCTTGCCGTCAATGGTATACGGCATGCTGATGAGCTTATAGCCGTATTTTTCGGCCATTTTCGGGGTGATGTCGGTATCGGTATCCGTGAAAAGAACCAGCATTTTGTTTCCTCCTGTTATTGCGTATGATCACTCAAGGACCATAATGTAATCGAAAATCGGCTGACCGCCGTCGATGAAGATCGTTTCGGTCATTTTATACCGCGATTTGAGCTCATTTTCGAGCGCCTTGCGCTGCTGTTCATTTACGCCTGCGCCGTAGATGATGAGCATGATATCGTAATCACCTGCGCTGTTTGCCTCTGCAAGAGCAAGGGCCGAGGAATTCGCATCTTTCGAATCTGCGAAGACCTTGTCGCCGACGAAGCAGATATAGTCGCCGTGCGTGATGCTGACGCCGTTTTTGACAGTATCGCGCGAAGCCTGCGATACTGCGCCGGTGACGACATTCTCGATTATCTCCTGCTGCTCCGCAAGGATCTGCTCGGTATCGTTCGAGGAAGTGTCGAGCATCGAGATCGCCGCATAGCC
>DBXK01000002.1:18459-19132 GCA_002309375.1 Christensenella sp. UBA1214
CGCGCCTTTGTATAAAGGCCTGCTGCCTGCTTTGCAGTCAGGATAACGTTGCCGTTATTCGGGAAAACGAGGATCGTATCGGCGTTGATGCCCTCGAACGCCTTGATGAAATCCTCCGCGGAGGGGTTCATCGACTGGCCGCCCTCGATGACCCAGTCGCAGCCGAGGGAATAGAAAGTCGTCTTGATCCCGTCACCCGCGGCGACGGAGACGATCCCGTAAGCCTTGTGCGGCTTCGGCGCTGCGACTGTGAAGCGGTTCTGCACCGTGCTCTCGTTGTGCTGAAGGGTCATGTTCTCGATCTTGAGCGTCAGGAATTCACCGAACTGCTGGCAATAATTGAGGATATCTCCGGGCTTCATCGTGTGAACGTGCGCCTTGACGATCGAGCCGTCCCTGAATGCGACGACCGATTCGCCGACGGAATTGAGATGAGCCGTGAAAGCGTCGATATCGAAGGAATCAAGGTCGACCTTCGAACGCTGGAGCCGCAGCAGGAATTCCGTGCAGTAGCCGAATTCCAGAACGCTGTCCTCGGTGAAGAGGCTGATATCGGCCTGCTGCTTGCTTTCGATCTTATGCGAATCGAAATCGTCGATCGAGAAGCCCTCGATCGCGCGCTTCATGCCCTCGGCGATATAGATGAAGCCGGCTCCGCCGCTGTCGACGACGC
>DBXK01000002.1:19150-19556 GCA_002309375.1 Christensenella sp. UBA1214
CCTTCAGCACCGCAAGCAGTTCCGGCGTGCGGTCGAGCGAAAGGCGCAGCTCCGCGGTGAAATCATCGAAGAAGCTCTTTATGGAGCTGTTTTCGGTGATCCTCGAAGCCGCATAGCGCACGGCATCCTTGTAAACGGTCAGGATCGTGCCTTCGACCGGGACCGACACTGCGCGGTAGGCTTCGGTGACGCCGACTTCAAACGCGCGGCTGAAGGTCGGGATATCGGCCTGCTCGACGCCCTCAAGGCCGCGGGCGATGCCTGCGAAGATCCTCGAAAGGATGACGCCGGAGTTGCCGCGCGCACCGAGAAGCATGCCGTTCGCAACGGCAGAAGCCGCCGTGCCGAGGCCCTTATCGATCACCTTCGAAAGCGCAGCGGCGCCGGAATCGATCGTCATATACAT
>DBXK01000002.1:19563-75558 GCA_002309375.1 Christensenella sp. UBA1214
CCCGTATCGCCGTCCGGGATCGGGAAAACGTTCAGATCGTTGACGATCTGGCGGTTGGCTTCGAGGTTGATCGCGCCGGAACGGACCATGTTCGCAAAAAGCTCGCCGTCGATCTTTGTATTATACATTCGTGTTTCCATAAGCTATACCTTCAAAAGCGCGGTTATTTTGCGCTGACGTCGATCACGTCGGGATACTGATTGTTGATGATCTTGACGGTGAGGATCGCGATCACGAGGTTCAGCAGGCCCTGCGCGATCAGCGCCGCGCCGAGGAAAACAGTCAGGATCTGTGCGCTCTCCCAGGGGCGGAACGCAACAACAGCTCCGACTGCGCAGGTCAGAACGGCAAATACCGCTATCAGCCACCAGGCTCCGATCCCGAAATGCTTTGCATCGATCGCCACGCGAATGCGGAACAGTGCATCCGCAACGATCGCAATGCCGAGCGCTGTCATCGTCAAATCGATCAGCTTTTCGGGCCTGAACAGCACGACTGCGCCGAGCACTATCATAAGGATCCCGAACTGTAGGTCAAACTGGAACGCAAGCCGATAAAGATCCTTCGAGAAGTATCCGATAAGCTTGACGATGCCAAATGCGATCAACGCGCCGCCGAGGATGCGCCCGAAAACGCGCATCGAAGGCTCCGGCATAAAAATAAAAAGGGCGCCGATAATGCAGAAAACCGCGGACATCACAAAATATCCGATCTTCGCAGCCACCATCGGTGCAACCGAACGCATTTTCATGCAGATATAAACCTCCATGTTTATTGCGGTAATTATAAGCGAAAAAAGCGATAATAGGAACAGTCAATCGCAGTTAAATGCATAAAAATCAGACATTCGGAGCAAAATGTCTGAAAATAGATAATTTATTATTTGATCGATTCAGTCATTCCCGCTTTTACAGCGCCTGTCGAATTCCTCGAGCATGCTTTTGTGGATCAGGCAGAAGCGGTTTATCTCATCTTCCGTGCAGTCCTGCATATTGCCGTTGAGCCATTCGAGAAGGAGGCCGAAGCATTCGCATCGGTAAAGGCGGATGATGATCGCTTTGTCGTTTTCGCTGAGCGAAGTTTTCGAGAACTCGTTCTTGGCATACGCGGCAACTATACGATCGCATACTCGCCAAAGATATTCTTCAAAAGCGGCCCTGTCCGTGTAATTGTAAACATGGAGGATAGTTTCCCTGTTGTTCTCCGCAAACGAATAAGCCGTTGTCAGGCAGGTCTCGATCGGATCCTGCGGGGAATAATCGGCGATGAACTTATCCGTCTCCTCTGTTATCAGCTCGTCTATAAGAGTCGGGATATCCTGGAAATGGTAGTAAAACGAATTGCGGTTGATACCGCATTCTTCGACGATGTCCTTAACGGTGATCTGGGGCAGCGGCTTTTTCTTCAGCAGCGCGACGAAGCTTTGCTTTATGGCTTTTTTCGTGAAGTTCGAAATCCCGTCCACTCCCCTTTCATCCGGATCCGGCGGAATCCGCCGTCCTCTTATTCGATTATTGTAACATAATTACCGGATTATCGCAACTTTTATTTGCCCGCGCATTATTCCGCATCCGTCGGGATCAGGTTCAAGGCGTCCTCGAGCGTGCTGACATCCGTATATGCATGAGGTACTGCGCCGATCACAACTGTTTCAACAAGAGGTGCGCTGCATTCGACGGTCACTGTCCGTTTGCTTCCGCCGAAAAGCACGAGCAGTTCGATGCGAAGCTCAAGCATGGCGCTGTAGCGCGTTTGGTTCACTCCGGCCGCCGTGAACGAAGCGGAGAAATCTCGTTCGACGCTTCCGATGGGCACCACCCGCGCAGTCAGCTCCGGCCCGAGCCCGTTCAGCACAGCGATGCCGCTGATCGTTCCGATCGGGAGAGAAACGCCTGTCGATTTAAGCTTCTCGATCCGCCTGTTGATCTTTTCGACGATGCGTGAAGACATCAGGTTCAGTTTTGCCGAATCGATGTACAGCAAGCCGGTCCCATCGGCATTTACGCGCTGCGACGTAAAATCCGCCGTGCCTCCCTCCCGTTCGTATTCTTCCATCGTTTCAAGCACTGCGGCATTGATCAGCTCCGCGGCTTTCCGCTTTGTTTCCCTCTCCGCCGCCGCGGCAGCCGGGCTCGCAAAGACCCGATTCAGGGCGGCGAACAGCAGCGCGAATGCAGCTGCAGTGAACAGGCAGCGCTTCAGCCGCTTCTTTCGCCGGAGCTTTTTGATCGTTCCCTCCGCCGATGTCCGCTCCTTCGCCCGTGCTTCGTTCTTCTTTTTCGGCGACGGCTGCTTTCGGCCGTGTCCCCGCGCTTTCCGGTAATACGCCCCTTCCATATTTGCCTCCGCGTTTTGGGAACCGCCCGCACAGCTGAACCGTTATATTATCGGGACGGTTAGTTTCCGCCTTCCGGCGCTGTTATAGTATTCCGTTGTTTGCGAAGCTGTGAATCTCTCCGCTTTCGGCGTTCGCTCGGAACGGTCCCGTCCGAGCTATAATAAGGTTGCGAAAGCATTCGCTTTGTGTTATAATTAAATGGGTAGATTTATGGGTTTTGATTTTCACGAATCTGCTCCCGGAAAGGATAGATCTTTATGTCTGATAAAGAAAAAGCAAAAGAGCGCGGGCTTAAAAAGCATGAGTCCGCTTCCGATACCTCGGTTTTCGATACCACCGCGCGGGATTCCGCACGCGGTTATGATCCCGACGGCAAAAAGCAGAGTTCAAAGGAGAAAAAAGGCAAGAAGGAATCCAAGCCCCTCTTTGTCAAAAGAGAGCGTCCGCGCAGCACAGTTCTCGCGATCGTTTTTTCACTTGTGAAGGTATTTGCGCTGATCGCTGTCGTTGCCGTCTTCGTCGGGTTCGGCCTTGTTCTCGGCATCGCGAAGGCATATGTGGACACTACGCCGACGCTCGATGTTTCCGCTCTCACCGTCAGCGACCGCACGAGCTATATCTACGACCGCAACGGCAATATGATCACGACCTTCGCCGGCATGGAATACCGCGACTGGGCGGATATCGATGAGATCCCCGACCGCCTCAAGAACGCGCTGATCGCCGTTGAGGACGTCCGCTTCTATAAGCACGGCGGCCTCGATTTCAAGCGCCTCTTCTCCGCCATCGTCAACACGCTCCGCAATTCCCAGACCCACGGCGGTTCGACGATCACCCAGCAGCTGATCAAGATCAAGCTTCTTTCCAACACGCAGAGCTACAAACGAAAGATCCAGGAAGCTTATCTTGCCTATGAGCTCGAAAACACGATCTCAAAGGACAAGATCCTCGAAGCATACATGAACGACGTTTATCTCGGCGACTCGAACTACGGTTTCAAGACCGCCGCGAAGGACTATTTCGGCAAGGAGCTCGATCAGCTCACGATCCGCGAATGCGCAATGCTCGCCGGCATGGTCCAGAAGCCGAATGTCACCAACCCGCGCGCAAATACCTACCGCAGGTTCAACGAAGACGGCACCAACAAGATGAACGTCACGAACGAGCGCACCGACGTCGTGCTCAGCAAAATGTACAAGAACGGCTTTATCTCGCATGAAGAATATGAGGCCGCGCTGAATGAAGAAGTCCATATCCTCGAAAAGAGCTCGCAGAAGCAGCTTTACGATATGGCATACTTCATCGAATACAGCATCTATGACGTGATCACCCATATGCTTGAGCAGAGGGGCCTTCCTGACACCGCAGCGAACCGCTCCGCGATCGAGAAGGAACTGCGCACCGGCGGATACAAGATCTATCTCACCGTCGATCCGGAGATCCAGAATACCGTTCAGACGGTCATTACCGAATGGGACGACTATCCCGCGCTGCGCAACTCCAACGCGAGCGTGATCACCGACCCGAATTCGGGCATCACCGCCGCTCAGCCCCAGGCTGCGGCCGTCGTTATCGATCAGCATACAGGCCAGATCATGGCGATGGTCGGCGGGCGCGAGGAGCCGATCCAGAAGCGCCAGCTCAACCGCGCATACCAGAGCTCCATGCCCGTCGGTTCTTCGATCAAGCCGCTCGCAGTCTATGCGCCCGCTCTCGAATACGGCATTACGCCGGGAACCTGCATCCTCAATTCCGAGCTCGAGATCGACGGCTACGGCGGCGAACGCGGCTATCCGAAGATCGGTTCAAAGCGCTATGAAGGCCTCTGCACGATCCGCCGCGGTGTTGCGAGCTCGCTCAACATCGTTGCGGCGAGGACGCTTTTCGATTACGTCAAGCCCGAACGCAGCGCGAGATACCTCGAGCTGCTCGGCATCAACCGCAGCAGGATCAATGTTGACGGCCCCGGTCTTGCGCTCGGCACCTCCGGCATCACGCCCCTTGAAATGAGCGCGGCGTATGCCTGCCTTGCAAACGGCGGCACTTATCTTGAGCCCATGTCCTTCACCTATGTCGTCGCGGAGGACGGCACCGTGGTACTCGACGCTTCGAAGATCCAGAAGAGCCGCCGCGTGTTCTCCGAGACCACTGCTTATATGATGACCGATATGATGCAGGACGTCGTGAGCTACGGAACCGGCACGAATGCCAGCATTCCCGGAATCACCGTTGCCGGCAAGACCGGTACGAATGACGACTACACCAGCGTCTATTTTGCCGGCTACACCGGATACTACACCGCTTCGCTCTGGATCGGCCACGACAAATATTCCGAAAAGCTTGCTTCCGGTTCAACCGGCGGCAACTCCGCAGCGCCGCTTTGGCAGGCGTTCATGAGTCAGATCCATGACGGTCTTCCCGACAAGCCGATCCTCGATGTTTCGCCCGTCGATATCGGCTTAACAAGGGTCGCGATCTGCCCCATTTCCGGCAAGCTTGCGACCGAGGAATGCATGCTCGATCCATACAATCAGCCTGTTGTCGATTGGTGTCCTGTCGATCTTGTTCCGAGAGAATACTGCGACATGCACTGCATCGTCGAATACTGCTCCTCCTCCGAAGCCTGCGCATGCGCTGACTGTCCCGAGAATACGCGTTACCAAAAGGTCGTCGTGCTTGTCCCTTCGGGTTCGCTCTTCGCACGTCTGACCGAGGATAAGCTTTTCGCCTATATTCCGAATGCGATACTGACCGATCTTTCTCCGACTGAATTCATCGCAAGCGTCATGAACAGCGAATCGAGCTGCGGCGTACACGGGAGCGGCGGCACTGTCAACCTGCCGCTCGAAAACCTAATCACGCAGGCGAACAACCTGATCGGCGAGGTAACGAATTATCTGAATGCGGTGCAGACCCTGCCGGACGGCGACAGAGCTTTGCTTGAAAACGGCATCAGCAATCTTCAGTACGCGATCGAGCTTCAGGATGCAAACAAGATCTATCGCTACATGACCGAGCTGCGGACCAATTACAACATCCTCAGCGCGGCGTACCCGCCCGTCACAAATCCGAGCGGTCCCGACACAGGACGCGATTAGCCGGCATAGTGTAAATAAACAGGGCAAGTTCTCCCTGCCCTGTTTGACGATGCTATAGAAAGGCGTCTTGTGGAAAGACGATTATTCATGACATGATCTATTTCGATAACAGTGCAACAACAGTTGTCAGCAGCGAGGCGGCTCAGACCGCCTTGCGTTATATGACGCAGGATTTTTATAACCCCGCCGCTGCATATTCCCCCGCCGTCGCCGTTGAGCGCGACGTCAATTCGGCGCGCGCCCGCCTTGCCTCCGCTTTCCGTGCGGAGCCTTCGGAGCTCATTTTCACAAGCGGCGGAACTGAAAGCAACAACATCGCCCTGAGCGGAACGCTCGCTCCGATGCGCGAAAAATGCCGCATCATCACGACCGCTGTCGAGCATCCCTCCGTTTACGAACCGATCCTCGCGCTCAAAAGCCGCGGCTGGGACGTCGTTGTGCTCGGCGTCGACACCGCCGGGCGCGTTGATGCAAAGGAGCTTGAAAACGCGCTGACGGAGAATACCGGCTATGTGAGCATCATGCACGTCAACAACGAGGTCGGATCCGTGAACGATATCGACGGATTATACCGTATCGTGAAAGCGAAGGCTCCGAATGCGGTGTTCCATTCCGACGGCGTGCAGGCGTTCATGAAGCTTTCGCCCGTCAAATGCGATATGTATTCCTTCAGCGGGCATAAGCTTCACGCACCGAAGGGCGTCGGCGGGCTTTTCGTCCGCAAGGGCGTGCGCTTCGCGGGCGGTCAGCTCGGAGGCGGGCAGGAGAACAATCTGCGCTCCGGCACGACAAATGTTCCGGGCATCATGGCGCTCGATACCGCCTGCACACAGTATGCAAACAACCGTGAAGCAAACCTTCAGAAGATGCGTGCAGTCAAGCAGCGTCTTTACAACGATCTTTCGCGCCTCCGCGACGTTCGGCTGAACGGGCCTTCCGTTGAAGAAGGCGTGCCGTACATTCTCAACATGAGTTTCCTCGGCGTGCGCGGCGAAGTGCTCCTGCATTCATTGATGGACAAAGGCCTGCTCGTTTCGACGGGCTCCGCCTGCGCCGCAAGGCACCGCGGCAAGAACAGGATCCTGACGGCGATGGGCATCACCGGTGAAAGGCAGGACGGCGCGATCCGCTTCAGCTTCTGCCCCGGGAATACCGCTGCCGAAGCCGACGCCGCAGCGCAGATGATCGAAGAAAGTCTGCTTGTGCTCCGAAGGTTCCGCCGCCGCTGAAGCATTGCGCGGGAAATGATTCGATCATTCGCGTTTTTCCGCGCATTATACTGAAGAATCAATCAAGGAAATACAAACGAAAGGTTAGCCAAATGGAAAGAGTTATCCTCGTCCGCTATACGGAGATCCATCTCAAAGGTCTGAACAGGCCCTTTTTCGAACAGAAGCTGATCGAAAACATCCGCATCTCGCTGCGCGGCATCAGCTGCAAAGTCGAACGCAAACAGGGGCGTATCTACGTCACCGGCGTTGCCGAAGACCGCTTCGATGAAGCGATCGATCGGCTGAAGCACGTTTTCGGCGTCTATTCCATCAGCCCCGCGCTTGCCGTTGAAAAGGATTGGAACTGCGTATGCGAAACCGCGTTTTCGCTTATGGAGAAGCAGGTCGCGGAGGATCCCGGCCTGAGCTTCAAAGTTTTTGCCCGCCGTTCGGACAAAAACTATTTCATGAACTCGGATCAGATCAACCGCGAGCTCGGGCATGAAGTGCTCGAAAGGTTCCCGAGCGTTCATGTCGATATTCACAAGCCGAAGGTCTCGCTTTGCGTGGAGATCCGCGAAAAGGCATATGTTTATGCCGAGGAGATCCCCTGCGCGAAGGGTATGCCCGTCGGTACAGCCGGCCGCGCGATGCTGCTGATCTCCGGCGGCATCGACAGCCCCGTTGCGGGCTATATGATGGCCAAGCGCGGTCTCTTCCTCAGCGCAGTGCATTTTTACAGCTATCCCTATACGAGCGAACGTGCGCGCGACAAGGTCGTTGAGCTTGCGCGGCTCGTTTCCGCCTATTCCGGCCCGATCAGGCTGCATCTTGTGCCGTTCACGGATATCCAGATGCTGATCTACGACGCCTGCCCCGAAAAGGAAACGACCGTTATCATGCGCAGGCTGATGATGGAGATCGCGGAGCGCATTGCGGTTTCCGACGGCGCGAAGGCGCTGATCACCGGCGAAGCGCTCGGCCAGGTCGCGAGCCAGACGCTCGAAAGCCTCTGCGTCACGGATGATGCGGTCTCCATGCCGGTCTTCCGCCCGCTGATCGGCTTCGACAAGGACGATATCATGGACTATGCGCGCAGGATCGGCACATATGAAACGAGCATCCTGCCCTATGAGGATTGCTGCACCGTTTTCGTTCCGAAGCATCCGGTCACCCGCCCCGTTGTGGAGGATATCCGCGCGAGCGAGGCTGCGGTCGATTTTTCGGAGCTGATCGAGAAGGCGATCGAAAACACCGAGCATATCGTCGTCCATCCCGGCGACGCAAAACTGATCTGAACAAACATGCGGCAGTGTTTACCTGCCGCTTTTTGATCGCGCGATGCATCCAACCCAAAGCAAAACCGCATACCTGAGGCTCCTTACGGCGCTTATAACTGTCCTGATTCTGTTTACGGCAGGCGGTTTTTCCGGTTGTCGGCTCTTCACCGGCGGCGGCAGTGTAAACCCCGGCATCTATACCACCGCTGAGCCCGGCTCTTCAGCGCGCCCCGATGCTGCCGATCAGTATCTTTCCGATGAATATCGTTTCCCCGCGATCGATGTCTCCGATTGGGGCGAAAACAGCGTGCCAATGCCCGTTTATTACTGCGATGCGGAATTCTCCGCCGGGGATATCACGGTCTGCGTGCCCGTTTATATCGGGATGAATTCGGCGAGGCTCAATGCTTCGCTGCGCACCGCATTCAGAACTTTTGCGCAGTCCGTCGTTCTTCCCGAAAGCGAACCGGTCGAAAGCGCCGAGCCGGCTGAAACCGAAACGCCGGAAGGCGATCCGCCGCCCGAAGACCAGAGCGGATACCGCATCGGTTACGAGATCGTTTTCTCGGATCAGGGGCTTATATCGATCTGGATGATACTGAAAAACGGAGCCGAAACCGAAGATGCAGTTGTCGAGCTTGATCGCCGTACCTTCAATTACGATGTTTGCTGGGGAAAGCAGGTCAGCCTTCATGATGCTTTCGGCGCGACTTATACCCGCTCTTCGGCAGCAACGCTTGCGGAGATGATCGAAGAAAAAGCTTCAAGAAAGGGATTCAAGCTTCTCGGAAGGCTCGATCCGATCCCGGATGATCAAATATTTGTTTTCGCGCTTATACCCGGCCCGAACGGTTCCGCAGGCGAATACGGCATCAGCTTTTATTTCCGGCGGTACGAGATCGCACTTCCATCGCAGGGCTGCCCGCAGGTTTTCATCGGGATCGGTGCGCTCAGAAGGTTCTCAGCGCCGAATTCGAGCGTCCGCCGTCTTTCCTCCGCAAAAGCGGCTGAATCGAATTAAAGAACAGTTCGTGCAAATAAAAAACGTTCCGAGCGGAACGTTTTTTGCTTTATCCCCTTATACTGCCGAATACGAATTTGCGCTGGCTCATGAAATTCAGCGGATATACGACCAGCTGCGCAAGGATCTGTGCTGCCGCAAGCGGCACTCCTGCTGCTGTGATGATCCGAAGCAGGATATAATTGAGCGTCAGCATCACGGCTGTGTTGATGATGTATTTTATCAGTCTGAATCGGGATTTCGAACGGAAAACGACCTTGCTGTTCAGAATGTAGTTTACCGTCGAACCGACAGTTCTTGCTATCACGATCGCCGGAAGCTTCGGTTCGAGCGTCATGCCGAAAAGCGTTATTCCGACGCCGTTTGTCGCGTTCGTGAAAACCGAATGCAGGATCAGCAGAAGCGTATAATCGATCAGCCAGCTCATGAAGCTCGAGCCGACAAACGAGAAAAATGTTTTGCAGACCGACCAAACGCCGCGGATCGCACTGCCGGACCAGTTTTCCCTGGTGTAAACAGCCGCCGTTTCCGTTTGTGCTATGCGGATATTCTGCTTAGCAAGCCGCAGAAGCTGTTTTGCTTCGTATTCATCCCCATCGCCCTCGATTTCGAGAAGCTCATCGATAAGCTTAACGGGGAATGCCCTAAAACCGCTGAGAGTATCTTTCAGCCTCACGCCCGTCGTCATCGCATAGACGAGCCTTGTCGATGCGCGGAGGAGCCTGCTTTTAATCGGGAATCCACCGGCGAATTCTCTTTCGGCGATCACAAGGGCGTCCGGCTCCGCTTCGTGAGCGAGTTTCAGCTTTTCGACGGTAGCAAGCGCGTCCTCAGCCCCTCTGCCGTTCGTTTCAAGGGTCACGACGCAATCATCCGCTGTGCAGTCTCCGCTGTTTTTAATATGCGCAAAAGCGGTTTTCAGCGCTCCGCCCCGCCCCCCGGCTTTATTCCGGAGGAGCACCGCATTTTGATCCCCTTCGATCGCGCGCACAAAGCCGGCATCCGCCCCATCATCAATGATTATTATGGAACGATGCCCGCGTTTTGCAAGGTCTTTTATGAGTTTTATAAGTTTTTCGTCCGGTTTTGACGCCGGAATTACAACGATCATGCTTTCGGAATAAAGAGAGACCCTGTGAAGCGACTCCAAAAGAATTTTTGTATAAAAAAAGTTGCGCACCCATCCTTCGACACACAACCCCCGCACGATGCAGAGCGGAATCGCTCCGATCAGGCATACCCGCGGCACACCGTCATATCCGCTTAATGCTGCTTCCGTCAGGACCTGACATGGTTCACGGCAGCCGATTGCACGGGACCCGATCTTCAACGCGACGCCAACTCAGCCGGCTGCGCAAGTGTGTGCCTCGGGACGGGAATCCAACCCTGCTGCAGCGGATTGCAGGTATAGGGCACCGCTAACTCCCCGTCTGGCGCAACGAAAGGATTATACACCATATTGCAGAGATTTGCAAGCTTTTTTTAAAAACAGTTTTCGTTCTCGTTTGAATGCCCGGAATGCGTTTCAGGAAATATAGAAAACCGCAGCGTTAATAACGCTGATCACAAAAGCGGCCGCAATCACGAGCCTTCTCGAAAAACGCTTTTTGAACATGCTGGAAATCGAAGGCGCGAGCAGAGGATATGCAAAAACAGTGAATGCAGTCAGCGCAGAAGCCGTAAGCGAGGGCGCAAGCGCAAGATACAGAATCCCGAAAGCGGCATGACTGCATCTTGTTTTTCCGATCGATATCAGGATCACGAGGCCAAACAGAACAAGCACGGCCAATGAGATCAGCACCGTAAGCTTACGGCCGCCGCCGAGCCATTCACCCGTTAGCCTGCCGAGCGGCTCGAATGCAATGCGGGGATCGCTTTCAAAAGCGGACAGACCTTTATTGAGAAGCTGACGGATCAAAACCGCGCCGCCCGCTGTAAGCAGCGGAAGCACCGTTCCGAGTACAGCTCCTGCCGTAATGCGCGCAATGCCTTCTTCGCCCCCGCGCTTTGCAAAAACAGCAGAGCGGATACCTTCTGTCAGGATCGTGACAGCGATCAGCGCACCGAAAATATTGAAAAGGCAGCTTAGCGCGGCGAATAAGCCGGCTGCAATGAATTTTTCGCGTCGGCTTGATAAAAAGGCCAGCAGCGCGAAAAGCAGGAAGAACGCCGTCCCGCTGAAAGGCTGCAGGAGCAGCATTATCGACGGCGAAACAAGCAGCAGCATTACGGCGAATTTAGCTGTTTTTTTATCGCTGTCCTGCAGTACAAGCTCATACAGCACCAGCGCACACGCGGCAACGGCCAGAGTATTGACTGCAAACGCAGGAAGGATAAATGCGCCGGATGCGAGCTCACGATAATTATCCGGGATAATGAACGAAACCGCGCCGAGCTTCGAGACGATCGCCGCTGTATCTCCCGAAAGAAGACTTCCGCTCGGGAAAACGAAAAGCGCTTTATATGAGCCGATCAGCGTATCCCGCGCGCCATGCACGATATTCGAGACCGTATAAACAAGAGCTATTGCGATCAGCTGTGCAGCGATCGCACCGAAGAGGATCTTAATGGCCGGATGAAGATGCTTCCTGCTGCGCTCTCCGAGGGTTTCGACATGCGGTATCGGTTCGGGAAGCGAATAGAATCGGAAGGCCTGCGGGATAAAGCGCAGGATCAGCAGGCAGAAAAACAGCACCGAAACACCTGCGGCGATCAGTTCCGGAAGCGAAGTATGCTTTGAAAACATTGCGAAAACGACGAACGCACCTGCAAGCAGGATCGGGATCGAATACATGATCATAGCAAGGTCCGGATTTCGCTCGGCTTTCGGCTTCTCGGGTTTATCCTCCGGCGCCTCTTCGGCCTCCTGCTCCGTTTCTTCCCCGCTGTCCGCTTCCTCGGCTTCGTCAGCCGGAACTTGCTCCTCACGGAACTCGGCTTCGAGCTCCGCAACGGCGTCTTTCTGTTTTTTATCGCGTTTCTTCATGCTTCGATTATACCACAGTGCGGCCCTTCTTTCAACAACGAAAGCGAGCACGACAATATATCATGTACATTTCAAAAAAAGCTTGCATTTTTACCGTCTTTGTTGTATTATAGCTTTCGGCACTAAGCGCCGTGGAGAGATGGCTGAGCTTGGTCTAAGGCGCACGACTGGAAATCGTGTATACGGGGAACCGTATCAAGGGTTCGAATCCCTTTCTCTCCGCCAATAAAAAGCACCCCTTCATGGGGTGTTTTTTATTGGCAAAATGATGGAGGGATTCGAAGCCGCGAATAGGAAACGCGCCTGTGACGCGTTTCCCGCGGCCGGCTTTTTCGTCGCAGGGCGAGAAGGCGGCGAAGTAAGCCGACTTCGAGACCCGATGCGCGAAAAAGGAATCCCTTTCTCTCCGCCAATAATAATCATCAGTGTTCCGTCCATTTTATTGAATCATTTATGTTGACAAGCATCTTCATTCTTTATATAATTTCAATATATAAGCATCATTATGCGGTTTTGTTTCCGCGTTTTCCGGTCTCCGATCCGGGCGGGGTGTTATGAATAAAACAGTTCAACGGATAATAATCGCTGTTTCAGTCATCTCGGTGACTGCACTTTTCGCATACTTTCTTAAGGATATCCTGATCCCGTACATAAAGCTCGAGATCGCTCACGACCTCGACGGCGCAAAGGAACTGCTTGTTTCCAAAGGGATTTTCGGTTTTCTGACGGTCGTTCTTGTTGAAGCGCTCCAGATGGTCATCATTTTTATTCCCGCTGAGTTCATCCAGGTCTCAAGCGGCATGAGCTATCCGTTCTATATCGCGCTGCTGCTCTGCGATCTCGGCGTTTGTCTCGGCGCAACGATCATATTCGTGCTCGTCCGCGTTTTCCGCTTCAGCAGCAAGGCCTCGGAGCTCGGTGAGGAAAAGATCAACCGCCTGACGGTCGGTAAAAACAAGAGCCGCGGGACCGTTCTGATGATGTACCTGCTGTTCATAATGCCCATCATCCCGTTCGGAGCGATCTGTTATTACGGCAGCAGGCGCGACCTCGGTTACGGGAAATACATCCGGACTGTCGCAACGGGCGTGATCCCGTCGATCGTGAGTTCAAATGTGCTCGGCGCCGCCACGAAGTATTTCCTCGGGCATTCCATGCCCATCTGGCTGCTTGTTCTGATCATCATCCTTCTTGCTGCGGCGCTGTTCACCGTTCTTGCGCTTTTCCTGAACAAGATTTATTTCAAGGAAAACGAAGGAACGCCGGATTCGATCCTCAACGATGCATTTTTCCGGTTTTTCCATTTTCTCCGCAAGCGCAGGCAAAGGCTGCACATCGACGATTCGCTGATCCGCGATCTGCCCGCGCCTTACATCATGCTTTTGAACCACGAATCCTTTTATGATTTCTATTACAGCAGGCAGCTCATCCGCAGCAACAACCCGGCATACGTGATCAACCGGCATTACATGTCGAGAAAAATCTCCCGAAAATACTGCGAAAAGGCCTGTTTTATCCCGAAGCGCCTTTTCGTTTCGGATTTCGTGACCCCGACGAAGATCATGCGAACGCTCCGAAAGGGCTACAGCATCGTCATTTTCCCGGAGGGCAGGCTCTCGATCACCGGACGCACATATCCGATCGTGGACCGCAGCGCCTCTTTCTACCGCAGGCTCAAGGTGGACATTGTATTCGCAAGAATCAACGGCGCATTCTTCGCAAACCCGAAATGGCGCAAAAAGTTCTATAAATCCGATATTTATCTGCGTGCCGAAAAGGTCGTCAAGGCGGACGAGATCAAAGCAATGTCCGATGATGAATTCAAGGAATTGATGGATTCCATGATTTATCATGACGCCTCGCTGAACGTCGTCAACAAGTATCCCCAGAAGGACAAGGCCGAGGGGCTCGAGCAGGTGCTCTACCGCTGTGCGTTCTGCGGATCGCTCTACACGACAAAGGGCGTAAAAAACGATTTTATCTGCTCCGCCTGCGGCAAAAAGCTGCATTTCAATGAGGATTATCACTTCACCGAAGAACCGCATACGATCGGCGAATACTACGACCGCATCATTGAGCTTGAAAAGAAGGAGCTCGATTCGCTCGATTTCCGCGCGGAGGTCGATACGGTGATCTTCAGTGAAGAAGGGCGCTACCGCACAAAGGAGCAGGGCGTCTGCACGCTCAATAAGGACGGATTCTCATATTCCTCCGCGGCGCATTCGTTCAGCGTCGGATACGATCTGCTTCCGGCGCTGCCGTTTTCCTGCGGAAAGGAATTCGAAACATATCATGATGAAAAACTGTTCTATTTCTACCCCAAAGAAAACAGGATACAGGTTGCCCGCTGGGCGCTTATCGTTGATTTGATAAAGGAGCTGTCGGATGAAAACGAAAAACAAAGCTGAAAACAGATCGCTCGTGGATCTTTCCGCAAAGACCTTCATACAGGTCACGGCGCTGCTGCTGGCGCTTATGATCGCGGCGATCATCCTGACGTACGTGATCCCGAAGGGAAGCTTCGGCACGAATGCGGACGGAAGCACGAACTACCTTGAATACGAGCGTATCGAGGGCGCCTCCGGCATTCCGCTGCACAAGGGCCTGCTCGCGCCGATACTCGTCTTCTTCTCGGATAACGGGCTGACGCTGATCATGCTCTCGCTCTTCCTGCTCGTGATTTTTGCGGCATTCCAGGTCATGAACGACGTCGGCGGTATCCGTGTGCTCGTCGGCGCCGCTTCCGAGCGTTTCCGCAAGCGCAGGATGCTGCTTCCCGCCGTCATCGCGTTCGTTTTCATGTGCTTCGGCGCCTTCCTCGGGCAGTTCGAGGAGATGCTGACGATGCTTCCGATCGTTACCGCGCTCTGCGTAATGGTCGGCTTCGATTCCTTCACAGGATTCCTCGTGAGCATCATCGCCTGCGGTTTCGGTTTCGCAAGCGCGATCACGAACCCGTTCACGGTTCTGCTCGCTTCGAACATCATCGGTGCGAACCCGATGGAGCATATCCTTTACAGGGTCTTGATCTTCATCGTGATGTACCTGCTCCTGCTCGGTTTCATCTATCTTTACATCCGCAGGATCGGGAAGGATCCTTCAAAGAGCCTGACGATCGAACACGACAAGCGGCTCCGCGCTGCCGGTGAAGCGAAAGCAGACAGTGAGTTCTCCCCCGCCGACGCCAAAAGGATCCGCCTGACGTACATGGTTTTCCTGCTCGTCTGTCTTGCTTTGCTGATCACCTGCTCGGCTGTGAGCGCGCTTCGCGACTATACCGTCGTTGTTCTGATCGCATATTTCCTGATCTTCGGCCCGATCGTTGGCATTATCTGCTCCAAAAACGCAAAGAAGGTCTTCTCCTCCTTCCTCAAGGGCATCGTCGGAGCGCTGCCGACGATCGTGTTCATCGCGCTTGCTTCATCCATCAAATACATCTTCGATGAAGGCGCGATAATGCCGACGATCGTTCATCAGATCAACGAGATCGTTTCGGGTCAGAACATCTTTGTGATCGCGCTCGTGCTTTACGCGATCATCCTCGTGCTCGAATTCTTTATTTCCTCCTCCACTGCGAAGGCGATCCTCGTCATGGGCATGCTCGCCGTTGTCAACGTCGGACTTTCCAAGCAGATGCTCGTGCTGATCTATACCTTCGCGGACGGCTATACGAACGTTCTCTTCCCCACCTCTCCCGTGCTTTTGATCGGGCTTTCGATGATCGAGGTCGATTACTTCAAATGGGTCAAGAAGAGCCTGCCGCTGTTTGCGGCGAACCTTGCGCTCGTTGTGCTGTTCATAATTCTCGGCATCGTGATCGGTTATTGATCTGAAAGCAAAAACACACCGCCCGGATCCGGACGGTGTGTTTTTTTGTTTTCGATGTGTATGCTTCAGCCTTTGTAATGCTCCTGCGCATAACGGCAGAATCCCGCCGTGTCGATATTGTATTCCGCCGGCACGTCGAACATAATGATATCGAGCATTCGGTCGATCAACGTACGGATACTTTAAAGCGATCGAATTCACGAAGGTTTTCAGCAGATTGCTGTGCTGTACGGTGATGTGCGGATTTTCGCCGATGCGGCGGATCACCTCCGACGCGCAGATGGAAGCTTGGCCGAAGAAGAGATGACTGCAGTCGCCGTCGCAGATGGTGAGCTATCTTTTGCTGCCGAGAGTGTGATCGTCAAATGAAGAGCCGCCCCGAAGGGCGGCTCTCTTGTTCAGTTCAGTATTTCATCAGAATTACTTCTGGTTGACATACATGAAGAGGAAGTGACCGAAGGGAGTATACCAGACATTGTTATAATTCGTCAGGCAGAAGAGGTTGGTGTAGTAGTAGAGAGGAGCCATCGGGAAGCCGCCCTCACTGAACATGATCTTCTCAGCGTCGATCATGTTCTGGTCGCGCTCAGCACCGCCGGGCAGGCCCTTCGCGGCCATGATCTTCTCGGTGTAAGCATCGCTCTCCCAGAGACCGTAGTTGTAGGAGTTGCCGTTGGTGAACAGCTCGAGGAAGGTGATCGCATCGTTGTAGTCGGCGATCCAGCCAAGACGTGCAACACCGAAGTTGTGCTCGCCTAGGCCGTTGGTGTAAACGTTCCACTCCTGGTTGTTCAGGGTCATGTTGAGGCCGAGAACGTTCTTGACGTCGTTCTGAACAGCGGTCGCGATCTTCTTATGAGCGTCGCTGGTGTTGAACATGTACTCAATGGTGACGGAGGTATCATAGCCATCCGCAACCGCCTCATCAAGCAGCTTCTTTGCAAGCTCCTGACGATAAGCAAGGCTGCTCAGATCGTAATCCGGATACTTCTCCTGGAGCCAGGCGTAAAGGACGTCGGGGTTGACTTCGGTCCAATCCTTGTTGTTGCTGTCGGTGATACCGGAAGGAACGAAGCCGGTCGCGGGGACCTGGCCGCCCATGGTTACCTGCTCAACGATGAACTGACGGTCGATGCAGAGGTTGATCGCAGCACGTACACGCCAATCCGGGATCTTCTCGCAGTTGAGGTAGAGATAATAGTCGCCGACATAAGGAGCGATGGTGAGGTCGCCGGAATCCTTAAGAGCCTTGATCTGCTCGCTCGGGATGCTCTCGCAGAACGAATACTGGCCGGACTTGTAAGAGGAGATGATCGCGTTCTCATCAGCGGAGAGATACCACTTGATGCTGCCGGGTCCAATGTAGCTGTAGTCATAGTACTTCTCATTGGGAACCATCTTGATGTAGGAGTCATGTACCCACTCATTGATCATGAAGGGGCCATTGACGACCATGTTCTCGGGCTTGGTCCAGTCGGCGCCGTTTGCCTCGACGATATCCTTACGGACGGGAACGAGGGAAGCGAATGCGCAGAGCTCTACGAAGTAGGGGCAAGCGGACTCCATGTGAACGACGAAGGTGTTGTCGTCAGTCGCTTCAACGCCGAGCTCGGTCGCGGGCTTTTCTTCAGCCTGGATCGCAGCGGCGTTGACGACGATGCCGTCAAGGAGATAACCGTAGTCGGATGCGGTGGCGGGATCAACGAGCCTCTGCCATGCATAGACGAAATCCTCGGCCTTGACAGGCTGGCCATCGGACCATACAGCGCCTTCACGGAGATGGAAGGTGTAGGTCATGCCATCCTCGGAAAGGTCATAGGAAGTAGCCATGCCGGGAACAGCTTCGCAGTTGTAGACATTCTCATTGTCGGCAACCTTGGTTCCGGTGGAGTTGTACTTCATCAGACCTTCGAACATATGCATAACATAGGTCGAGCCGTCAACGGAGCTGACGAGCTGCGGGTCGATGGTTTCCGGTTCGGAAGCGATGCAGGCGGTGAATTCATATTCGCCGGGGCCATCGGCTTCAGTGCCGGTGTGGGCATGCGGATCACTCTCTTCCTTCTTACCGCAGGCGGCGAAGCAGCCGACTACCATAACAAGGCTGAGGATCAGAGCAAGTACTTTTTTCATTGTTTTGTCCTCCATATTTTTTATACAAGGCATTCAGCCTTTGTACCGAAGTTAATGCGCCGCGCTTGCGATCATTGATCGAGCATATGGCACGCGGCATAGTGGCCGGGAGCATACTCCTTGAGTTCGGGCGTCTGCTCTCTGCATTTATCCGTCGCATACGGGCAGCGGGTGTTGAAGCGGCAGCCGGGCGGCGGGTTAAGGGGGCTCGGGATATCGCCTTCGAGAAGGATCCTCTGCCTGGTCTTGTTCTTTTCGGGATCGGGCAGCGGCACTGCGGAAAGCAACGTCTTCGAATAGGGATGCAGCGGATGACTGCAGAGCTCATAGCTTTCGGCAAGCTCGACAAGGCAGCCGAGGTACATGACGCCGATCCTGTTCGAGATATGGCGGACGACCGAAAGATCGTGCGCGATGAACAGGTACGTGATGCCGAGATCCTGCTGAAGATCCTCGAGCATGTTGACGATCTGGGACTGGATCGAAACGTCGAGCGCGGAGATCGGCTCGTCGCAGACGATGAATTCGGGCTTGACCGCAAGCGCTCGGGCAATGCCGATACGCTGCTGCTGACCGCCGGAGAACTCATGCGGGAAGCGGTTGGCATGCTCGCTGTTGAGTCCGACCGTTTCGAGGAGCTTTGCGATCATGTCCGCCCGATCCTTCTTTGATTCGGCGATCTTATGAACGTCGATCGCTTCTCCGACGATCTCCGCAACAGTCATCGTCGGGTCGAGCGAAGCGGAAGGATCCTGGAAAATGAGCTGCATCTTCCTGCGGTACGGGAGCATCTTGGCAGCGAATCTCGCTTCGCTGTCGTAGATCGTCTCGCCGCCGTATACGATCTTGCCGGAGGTCGGTTCATGCAGGCGCAGAACGGTTCGGCCGAAAGTCGTTTTACCACAGCCCGATTCACCGACGAGGCCGAGAGTTTCGCCTTTGTTTATGAAGAGCGAAACATCCTCAACGGCCTGGACATAATTGGTTTTGAAAAGGCCTGCTTTGACCGGGAAATATTTGCGCAGTCGCTCTACGACCAAAAGCTTTTCGGGCTCACTCATTTGTCTGCGCTCCTTCCTTGCTCTTGTTTGCAAATGCGTTCTTGACATGCAGCCAGCAGGCGGCTTTATGGCCTTCGCCGTCCACGTCGATCAGCGGCGGCATCTTGCTGGTGCAGATCTTCATGCAGTGCTCGCAGCGCGGGCCGAAACTGCAGCCTGTTGGCGGATCGAGAAGGTCGACCGGAGTGCCTTCGATCGGGATCAGCCTTTCATGGGTCTCTTCATCGAGCCTCGGCATGGAGGCGAGCAAGCCCTGCGTATACGGATGCGCGGGGTTGTAGAAGATCTCGTTGACAGGCCCCTGTTCCATTATATGTCCGGCATACATGACCGAGACTTTGTCGCAGATCTCCGCAACGACGCCGAGGTTATGCGTAATGAAGATGATGGACATGCCCGTCTCTTCCTGAAGATGCTTCATCAGGTCGATGATCTGCGCCTGGATCGTAACGTCGAGCGCTGTAGTCGGTTCATCGGCGATCAGCAGCTTCGGTTTGCAGATCAGCGCCATCGCGATCATCGCACGCTGGCGCATACCGCCGGAAAATTCATGCGGATACTGCTTCATTCGCCTTTCGGCGTTGTTGATGCCAACGAATTCGAGCATCTCGACCGCTCTTTTCCAGGCTTCTTCTTTTGTTATCTCAGTCTTCTTTTTGCCTTCATCCTTCGCGTTGTTCTCGGCCTTCTCATCTTTTTCGATGTCCTTGTTGTGGCAGGTCAGCGCTTCCATGAGCTGATCACCGATCGTATAAACGGGGTTGAGACAGGTCATGGGGTTCTGGAAGATCATGCTGATCTTATTGCCGCGGAAGGCGGTATACTGCTTTTTATCATAGTCGAGCACGTTGTCGCCCTCGAAATGAACTGTTCCGCCGATGACCTTGCCCGGGGACTGCAGAAGGCCCATGATCGCATAGGCTTCGACGCTCTTGCCGGAACCGGACTCGCCGACGATGCCCATGACTTCGTTGGATTTCAGGGAATAGCTGATCCCGTCGACGGCTTTGACCTCGCCGACCGGGGTGAAGAACGACACTCTCAGATCTTTGACGTCAAGAAGGACGTCGTCATTTGCCGGCGTACTTTCCGGTGCGGAAATATTTTTTTCGCTCTTTACTTCCATAATTCGGATCCTTTCAACACAAGATCGTTCGCCGATCACTTCTTAAGGCGCGGATCGAGCGCATCCCGCAGGCCATCGCCGACAAGGTTCAGCGAAAGGACCAGCAGGCTGAGGATGATACCGGGGATGAGCAGCCTGTGGGGGTACAGCTGAAGCGATTTCAGTGCATCCGAGCACAGGGAACCGAGGCTCGGCATCGGCGCAGAAACGCCGAGACCGAGGAAGCTCAGGAAGGATTCAAGGAATATTGCCGAGGGAATCTGCAGGCAGACGGAGATCATCAGCTGGCCAACACAGTTCGGGAGCAGATGGCGCTTGATGATCCTGCGCGTCGGGGCGCCGAGGGCCGTTGCCGCAGTGACGTATTCCTGCTTTTTGAGCATGAGCACCTGACCGCGGATCAGCCTTGCCATGCCGACCCAATAGAGCAGCGCGAATGTGATGAATATGCTGACGATACCGACGCCGAGCTCGCTGAGCGCTTTGACGATTCCGAGATTCGAGCTGTCGAACCACTTCTGGAGAGGATCCTTCAAAACGACCTGCAGCAGCAGAACGATCAGAACATCCGGCACGGAATAGATAAGGTCGACGATACGCATCATCACGAAATCGACCGCGCCGCCGGCAAGACCGGAGATCGAACCATAGATCGCGCCGATTACGAGAACGATCAATGCGGCAAAAATACCGATGATGATCGAGACCCTCGCGCCGTACATGCACTGCGCCATCAGGTCTTCGCCCTGCGCATTCGTGCCGAACACATGCGGGAAGATACTCGTCGTAATGGGCAGCTCTTCAGCCGCTTCGGACGGTGTTCCCACTTTGCATTCGATTGGCTTGAGCTTTGTTTTGTCGCCGCCGCAAAAAGCGTCTAGATCCGCTTCCTCTACGCTTCCGAGAAGCACTTCCCCATCCGTGTCGAGAATGAGGCATGCTTTTTCGAGGATGCCCTCGATCGTAAAGCAATAGTTCTGGTTCTTGTATTTGATGTAATAGTCTTTGGAATCGAAGACCGCTCCGAGGTGATTGGATGAACCGTTCTGAAGGCTCATGGAATACACTGCATCGGCGTCCTTGAGGATCTCCTTTGCCGATTTCTCCGCCGGGGAGTATTCAAGCGGCTTCAGATCGCCGGAGGAACGCTGCTGGATATCGTAGCTGTAGGGAACGATCAGCGGGCCGACAAATGCAAAGAGCAGGATCGCAAAGAAAACGAAGAGCGAAACCATTGAAACGGTGTTCTTGCGGAAGCGGCGCCTTGCGTCCGCCCAGTAAGAAACGCTCTTATGCATCGTGACCATGCTGTCCTTATCGGATTTGCTGGCCTCTTCGAAATCGGATTCATTAAGATCGTTAAAGCCTTCGATCTTGTCGACATTAATATGGAACAGATTGAATTTGGATTTCTTTTTGCTTTCCATATCAGACATCCCCCTTTGTAAGCGTGATGCGAGGATCGACGATCTTGTACGCGATATCGACGATCAGATTCATGATAACGATCAATGCCGCAAGGAGGATCGTTGTGCCCATGATGATCGGATAATCGCGGTTGAGGATGCTCTCGATGAAATATTTGCCGAGACCCGGGATCTGGAAAGTCTGCTCGACGACGAAACCGCCGGTGATAATGTATGCAGTCAGCGGCCCGAGGTAAGTGATGACCGGGATCAAAGAATTGCGGAGCGCATGTTTGAAAATGATGCGCTTTGTATGAAGACCCTTTGCACGCGCGGTGCGGATATAATCCTGATTTATGACGTCGAGCATGCTCGTTCTCGTCAGCTTCGCGATATGGCAGCTCGGATAGAATGCCAGCGCCATGACGGGAAGTACGTAGCTCTTGAAATCCAGAAGTGAGCCGGAGATCGTGCTGAACCAACCGAGCTTGTTGCAGAACACCAACAGCAGCAGCGCCGCAACAACAAAGCCCGGGATCGCAACGCCGACCGTCGTCAGAACGCGGATCACGCTGTCGATGAACCGGCCTCGGTTATATGCCGCAAGGCATCCTAACGGAATTCCGACTATTACAGCCAGGATCAGTGCGCAGACGCCGAGCCTGCAGGATATTCCGAACTTGCCCTGCTGGAAAAGCAGCTCCGTTACACGAGTGCCTTCCTGCATTTTGAGGGAAACGCCCATGTCGCCCTGGACCAGATTCTTCATATAATTGAAGAACTGAACGGGAACAGGTTTGTCGAGTCCGTATTTTTCATTTGCGCGCGCAATCTGCTCCGGCGTCGATTTTTCGGTCATGAAAGGACTGCCGGGGACGGCGTTCATCAAAAAGAACGTTATAACTGCGACAATGAACAAAGTAAGCAATGCGGAGCCGACTCGCTTCAGGATATAGGTCAACATTTGTTTACTCCTATCCGCTTCGTCCGCAGGCGCCGACAGATGAGCATGCCTGCAGACAGTACTATAGATATAGTGTATACTAGTCCGTTCAAAATGTCAAGAGTTAAACATATTACAACGATTTACCCTTCCGCCCGCGAAAAAAACAATAAAAACATGTAAAAAGCAATAATACAAATTTTATATTCCTATTATGGCTTTTTCGTCCGCAGACCGAGCGTATCGGCGGGCAGGAGCTGCGCTCCGTTCCGCTTCAAATATGCAAAACGGCGCATACCCGCTTGAACGTGGGCCGTTTCTGTGGTATGCTATTGATATGTAAGCGGCAGGCGCTCTGCCATATTCCTCAACGAGCGGGAAGACCGCATATGGGAGAAACCGAAAGTGAAAAGTCAACGCAGCTTAAATGAAGCTTCGAAGCCCGGGCACAGCGATAAAAAAGCGAAACCGCCCCTCTTTCAGCCGAAGCTCTTCGTCTCGCTGAAGCATTACAGCAGTTCGAAATTCATCAATGACCTGATAGCCGGAATTATAGTTGCGATCATCGCACTGCCGCTTTCCATCGCGCTTGCGATCGCGAGCGGCGTTTCGCCCGAGCAGGGTCTTTATACCGCCATCATCGCCGGCTTTGTGATCGCCTTCCTTGGCGGCAGCAGCGTCAATATCTCCGGCCCGACGGCGGCGTTCGCGGCGATCGTTGCTGGCATCGTTGCCACGCAGGGCATGAGCGGACTGATCCTCGCAACGCTTATCGCGGGCCTTCTGCTGATCCTGATGGGCGTGTTCCGCTTCGGCTCGCTGATCAAATACATTCCGATGACGCTGACGATCGGCTTCACCGCCGGCATCGCCGTCACGATCATCATCGGGCAGATCAAGGATTTCCTCGGCCTCACCTTTGCCGCCGGCACGAACGCGATCGAGACGCTCGACAAAGTCAAGGCGATCGCCGCTTCGATCGGCACAGTCAACCTTTACGCATTGCTCGTCGGCTGCATCGGAATGGCGATCCTGATCCTCTGGCCACTGCTCGGCAAGGCGAAAAAACTCGGCGGTTTTGCGAAGATCTGCTCAAAGATCCCCGCTTCGATCATCGCCGTCATCATCGGCGTTCTGCTCGTTCAGTTCACGCCGCTCAAGGATAAGGTCAATACGATCGGCAAGCTTTATCCGGATCTGAAAGCCGGTTTCCCCGCGCCGTCGTTCCCGAGCTTCAGTTTTGAAACCGTCAAGGCCGTTATCCCGAGCGCATTCACCATCGCGATCCTCGCCGCCATTGAATCGCTGCTCTCCTGTGTCGTTTCGGACGGCATGATCGGCGACAGGCATAATTCCAACCAGGAGCTGATCGCGCTCGGCTGCGGCAATATCTGCTCCGGCATCTTCGGCGGCATACCGGCCACCGGCGCGATCGCAAGGACGGCCGCAAACGTCAAAAACGGCGGCCGCTCCCCCGTTGCCGGCATGATCCACGCCATCGTCCTCCTCCTTTTCCTGCTCGTTCTGATGCCGCTCGCAAAGCTGATCCCCATGCCGATCATCGCGGCGATCCTGTTCATGGTCGCATACAATATGAGCGAATGGCGGCATTTTGTTCAGATCATCAAAACCGCGCCGAAGAGCGACATCCTCGTGATGGTTCTGACCTTCGTACTGACGGTCGTTTTCGACCTTGTCGTTGCGATCGGCGTCGGGCTCGCGCTCTCCGCGATCCTGTTCATGAAGCGCATGTCCGAAGTCACGAACGTCCGCCGCTGGAGCGAGACCGAGAGTGCGGACGGCAATGCGAAAGCCATCCCGAAGGATACGCTCATTTATGAATTCAACGGCCCGATGTTCTTCGCAGGAGCGGAGAAGATCCTCGATTTCGCGTTGGAAAAGGACACAAAGGTGCTGATACTGCGCATGGGCGGCGTTCAGGCGATCGATGCGACGGCAATGAAAAACCTTGAAAACGTTCTTTCGGAATGCCGCGATAAGGACGTCCGTCTGATCCTTTCGCATGTGCAGGAATTTCCGCTGAAGGTAATGAAAAAAGACGGCTTCTATGACAGAGTCGGCGCCGACAGCTTCGTTAAAAACGTCGATGAGGCGATCGCTCTGGCTGCGGCTGTATCGGAGTCCGGCTCCGGGAATTGAGATCCGATCCGTAATAAAAAAGGAGCGCTCTGCGCTCCTTTTTGTTTGCATCATTGCTCCGGCTTGACCGACCGCATCGCGAGGAAGGTCGGGATGTTCATTTCGTGCAGTCTCCCCTCCCCGTTCGTGTCCTCATAAAGATCCGTAAGGATGAATCCGGCGCGCAGCTGCCCTGCGATCTGCCCCTCGAGCGAATGTGAAAACTGCACTCCGCTGTCCGAATCCGCAAGCTGCTTCATCTGCTCCGGGTACGTGATCGGATCGAACGGCAGGCGATTGACGATCCTCTCCTCATTTTCATCCACGATATAATTCACATAATGATCGGTCCCCGAAAGCAGTACCCCGCCTTTTTTGAGGATCCGGAAGCATTCCTTCCAGATCGGCAGCACTTCGCGCACATAGCAGTTCGAAACAGGATGGAAGATGATATCGAATTCTTCGTTTTTAAACGGTAGAGGCTTCGTCATGTCGGCGCGGATGATGCGGATCGAGTATCCTTCCCTTTTAGAAACAAGGCGCTCGCTCTCGAGCTGCTTTTCGGAATAATCGAGAACGGTGCATTCGGCTCCCGCCGCCGCGAAGATCGGCATCTGCTGTCCTCCGCCCGATGCGAGGCCGAGCAGTTTTTTGCCGGCAAGTTTTCCGAACCATTCCCGCGGGACCGGTTTAGTCGGCGTCAGAAGGACTTCCCATTCGCCGGCGAGCGCCTTACGGTAGGTTTCGCGGCTTATCGGCCGTCCCCACTCCCAGCCTTCTTCGACCCAGTGGTCGATCGTTTCCGCGTTGATATCCTGATAATCCTTCATTTTCTTTTCCCCCGTGATTTCGAAAAGGTTTCGGCAAAGTGATTATAGCATCTTCTTCCCCCTGCCGCAACGATGTAAAAACAGTTGAAGAAAGCGCCGCGATGTGGTAATATAGCATCAGGCGGCGCGGAAGGATCCTGTTTCCGCGCGCACCGGAGGGCTTATATGGCAGTATTCAAAACAAAACCCGGGATCGCGATCATTCTTGTGCTTGCAGCGGCTCTGCTGCTTGCGGGTTGTTCCAACAGCAATCCCGCAGGGCCGACGAATGCTCCTGTCGTCACGGAAGCGCCCGAAGTCGACTATTCGATCGTCAAGATCGCGTGCTATTGGCCCGAAGACGCAGGCCCGGACGATTGCGATTATTCGCTTTATATCGAAAAGCCGGAGTTTTCCCAGGCGTTTACCGCCGGCTACGCGCTGAATCGCGCTGTCGATGACTATATCGACGCTCTGACCGACCGGATCGAAAGCCGTTATATCCCCGCTGCCGTCGCATCGAACCCGTATACCTATGTTACCTGCCAGGTCGAACGTATCGATTCTTTTACCAATATCATATTCACGGAAAACGAGAACTACGAAGTTCAGCCCTATTCCGAAACCTTTGTCCTGATGCTCGATGAACGCGGTAACGAGCTGAATCTTTGCGATGTTTTCATGAACTACCACGCCGAGCGCCTTGTTGCGGAGCGCATCGCGCAGCTGATCGAAGGAGACAGCCGCTTCATTGAAGCCGATACTTCGGAGATCATCGGGGCCCTTGATATCGTCCACGGCGCTAAGATCACTCCCGAAGGCGCAATCGTTTATATTCGCGAAGGTGTACTGGCTCCGTTTGAGGAGGGTGAATTGAGCTTCGATATCCCGTTCGAGGATATTTGCCCGGAATTCGTCGGCGCGGATCGGGTGCTGAGCTTCAGCGAATACCGCGCACTGATAGATTTTCTCGGGCTCGTCTGCGATTCTGCGATCGTACGCGGCGATGATATCAAGGATGGTGTGCTGACTCCATATGCTGCAACGACTTTCATGGCCCTGGCTTCCGGGAAAATGGGCATCGTTCCGCAGGCTGGCAGGATCGCAGTTCCCGAAACCGATTTCGAGCAGTATTATCTCGCCTGCTTCGGCACGGATTTTCCAGGCATCGATACCGAGGCGCATGATATCAAACAGCAGAACGGGAATTATTCCGTTTTAAACAAGAAGCCCGAATACACCTACTATGTCGATATGCTCTCCGCCGAAGCGGAAGGCGACGAAGTCATAATCAACGGCGACGTCACATTCGGCGCATTCGGTTATGCATTCACGACGCCGGTCTGTCATGTTTCGGTCACCCTCGTTCGGAATGCCGAAAGCCCGTTCGGATTCACGCTCCGAAGCTTCGATATGAATCTTTGACGCGGCATTTATACCCGAATAAACACCAAAAGGCTTGCTTCCGTTTTGAAAGCAAGCCTTTTTTTACTGATCGGGATCACATATTTATGCAGGAGCTTATGCAGATTCGGTCGTGTTCTTCTTGCCGCGCTTGAAGAAGCCTTTGACGATACCGATTATGAAACCAAGCGTTTTGATCCGGAAGAGTTTTGCAAGCGGAATATAGATCGCAGCGATCATGAACACGCTCAAAATGAGAGTCAGGTAAACATTGAGATGGAGGAGCACGCCGAAAACGACATATGCAGCGCCGACCGCGATTGCCGAAAGCAGAAGGATCTTCGCCATTTCAATGAACAGTTCACGGTAACCGAGGCGGATGTATTTTTTTAGATAGATCAGACGCACCACAAGGCAGATCGCCGCGGAAACGGATGTTGCAACGGCAAGACCGGTAACACCGAAGAATTGATAGAACAGCAGGTCGAAGCCGATGTTCAGCGCGATATTCAGCATCGAGATCCAGAGCGTAATCTTGGTGTCTCCGTAGCCGTAGAATATGCTCGTGATAACGCTGGAGACAGCGCTTACGATCATTCCGATCGAATAGCCGATAAAAACGCTTGCAGTGAGCGCCGTTGCGGTTGAATCGAAGTTGCCTCTTTCGAAAGCGGCCTTCACGATCCCATTTGAAAACAGTACGCAGAATGCGCTTATCGGAACGATCAGGAACACAAGCGCATTGATCACATTGTTAACGATCGTGCGGAGCTGTTTATCCTCTTTTTTCGCAATATGGCTGATCATCTGCGGATAGACTGCCATTACAACCGCGCTGGAGATCATCCCGCTGAAAACATTAACGAGCTTATAGCCGTAGTTGAGGCAGGATATCGCGCCGCGTTTCGCACCGGATGCGACCATTTTATCGATCAATCCGTTGATATGCTGTATCGCAACCGTCAGTGCAACGGAAGGAAGGCCCTTCAGCATCGTCTTCACGTTTTGATCCTTTAACCGGAAGTCCGGCTTGAAGCGCCATTTCCAGTTTATAAACGGAAGCTGGATCAGCAGCCTTACGATACTGCCGATGATCATTGCCGTCAACGCAGCATAAATGCCCATGTAACGGTAACAGATGATAACGTAGAGTATCTTCGCGACATGGGTGCCGATCTGCCTTATCTGGCTTCCGAAGAAGCGCTCATGGCATTGGAGCATGGCGCCGATCGTCGAGGCGGTCGCCATCAGGAAATATGCCGGAGCCGTAATGCGAATATAATTCGCCGTGATCGCTTTTTTCTCCGGCGAGAAGCCCGGAGCCATGACGTAAATCAGCGGCCGTGCAAAGATGAGGAGGAACAGCACGAGCACGAAGGAAATGCAGAGGAATACCGACGACGCCTTATTCGCGAACTTATCCTCCTCCCCCGGCTCCCGTACCATGGTCTTGCGGTAGATCGGCAGGAATACCTTCCAGATGCCGATATCGAGGATCGGATAGAGGATGTTGAAGACGCTTGTCGTCATATAGAAGGCGTCCGCTTGATCCGTCGCGCCGAGATAAGCCGCAAGGACCGCTTCCCATACATAGGAAAGCACCTTGCCGGCAATCGAACAGCCGAGAATGACTATTACGTTTTTCAGCGTTTTATTGCGCATGCTTTTACTGCCCCGACAGTTTGGTTATCTGTCATAATGCTTAATGCAGAGTTCTTTTTTGTTGTATGCTACCGAATCCGCATCGACCGTTCCGCGCACGACCGTTCCGGCGGCAATGACCGCATTGTCGCCGATCACGGAGCCCTTGAGTATTATGGCGTTTGCGCCTATCCAGACATTGTTGCCGATGATGATCTCTTTATCATCGAATTTGCCGCCGTTCATGGTTTTGGACCTTCGGAAATCGTGATCGTGATCATAAACCACAACGTTCGGCCCGAAGGTCACGTCCCTGCCGATCACGATCCTTTTCCGCGCGACGAATATGCAGTTATAGTTTATCGCCGTATTGTCGCCGATCTTCATCTCCGCGCGGGGTGTTATCGAGAGGCGAACACCCGAATGCACGCGAACGCCCTTTCCGAGCTCCAGGCGGCCTTTTTTATACAGATTCACCATGGTCCGCGGCGAAAAGCGCTCGATCGGGCTATAGCTGAAGCCCTTCCAGCGGATCAGCTTTATAAAGAAGAAGCGTATGAACGTATAAATGATCGAAACGACCGATTTGGTTTTTTTAAACATCCGGACTCTCCTCTCGGTAATATTTATAACTGTTCAGCTGCCGCGGCAGGCCGCTCTCCTTGGTTATGCCGTTCGCAAGCACCGTCGCCGTGATAAGTATGATCCAGTAAGCAAGGCGGCGCATTGCAAACCCGGCAAGGCTGTATGCATACAGCGAAACAAGTATCGGTACAAGCGTCCAATCCGCCTCCCAAAGCTTTTTTATGCAGCGGATCGTATAGATAACGAAGAACACCATGCCGACGGCGCCCGTTGACGCAAGGATCTCGAGATAAGTGTTGTGGAATTCGATCTTGCCGCCGCTTGCATGAACACCGGGACCGAGGCCGAAGATCGGGCTCCTTCTGAAGCTCTTCCAGAACGACGAGAATATCTCGAGCCTTCCGACGCCGTTGGAGTCTTCGTTGAGCCACTTTTCAAGATATTCGAAAACATAGCTGTATGTCAGCAGCAGTGTGATCGCGATCAAAAATAACGTTATCAGCATCAGCTGAACGCGCCGCCTTTTATTTGAAAGGTTGGAGATCCAAAGGAAAATCATCACAAGCGCACCGAGCGCGACCGCCATAATGCCGGTCGATGATTCCGTTTCGAGCAGCAGAAAAACGGATGCCGCAATCAGCACAGCAGACAGAAGCATGTTCCTGTGCTGTTTGATCCTCCGCGCGAAAATGAACGGGGTCCCGCTGAGAAGGACTGCAACCTGGTGCGGGTTCGTTGCGCCGCCGGTATACCGAACGCCGTGGTACCAAAGATCGGCGCCGAAAAAGGTCTTGCTTACAAGCTGACTGTATTCAAAGAGGAAAAACTGCCAGATTATAGCTGAACAGGCAAGGACGAAAATCAGTTTATCGTTGTATTCGACGCTGTTTTTCGAAAGACCGATCTCGATCGAAATCGCTATTACGGCAAGATACAGCCATGTCGCTATACCGCTGGAGTTGAGCTCGTTTCTGGCGAAGAAATATCCGATCAGCGAACCGACAAGCATCGCGGAAATAAACCCGAGGAAAAACTTCAGAAGATCCGTCATCTTATAGCTGGATCGGATCAAAAAGCGGACGCCCCAAAGCAGGCACAGCACTTCTGCCGGGCCGACCTTCCAGACGCGCAGGCCAGTCATCGGCGCCAGGCAAAAGCCTATTATCAGCAGCCAGTCCGACAGCTTGAGCTTTATTCGGTTCCCACCGCCGAAGGTGTAATCACCGATCCTGAGTCTCATTGGGTCTGTACTTCCTCAATTCAAAATCTTTTCCGAACTCAAAATCATATTTATCCGGGTTGAACTGCACATACCCGCTCCACGGATAGAAGGTCAGCTCTCCGAAATAGATCTTTCCGGAAACATTGTAAAGATCGACGCGCACAAACGGAAAATCCTCCGACAGCACCGATGCGATGCGGAGCATCTCCGCAAGGTTTTCCGGCTTTTCGATCGGCCGGTCGATCGCCGGGCAATCGCTCGTTACGTGCAGATCGTTCCAGTTCGTATCATAGAAATTGCGCTTATGGCCGATATAACGGTCAACGTCGACGATCACGCACTCCGGCTTGCCGTCATAGCAAAGTATCTTGTAGTCATTGATCCCCGCTTCCGGCTTCTCCTCATTAACGAGCAGCTCCTCAACGACGATTGCCTTCTTAAGGCCGTAATACGCCCATTCCCTGCCGCCGATGTTCTTTTCGACCTCGGTGCCCTTGAAGCTGAATCTGCGCTTCATTTTTTCGATATCGAGTTTCGATTTGTCGCGGCAGATCGCAACGCTGAGGCCTCCGCCGCCGTGCGTCGTTTTGATCACGAAGCTGTTCGGGAGCGCATCCCAGTCGATATCGTTTACGCTGTCAAAACGGCCGTAGAGTTTAACGAGAGTGTCCTCCAGTCCCTTGCTCTTCACATATTCGCGCACGGCATATTTATCGACGCAGCCGCGCATCACCGGATCCCGGTAATTGAGCTTGTACCATTGGAGCTTCTCCGTGAAGCGCTGCGGTTTGCGAAGATGCAGCCCGCGATGCAGCTTGATCCGGTACTGCATGCGAAGCATCGGCACATCCGGCACAAAGCGGAGCTTTCTCAAAAACGCGGCGCGCTTGTTTGAGGTTTTGAAGAGCTTTTTGTAGTTCATTTAACAGCCCTTTCGATCTCCTTCAGATACTTTTCAACCACGATGCGGCGGTCGAATTCCCTTTCGACCTTTCGCCTTCCGGCAATGCCCATTTCCTTCCTTTCATCCCATGAAAGCGCAAGGAATTTTCCCATTTTCGCGATCAGATCCTCGCTTGAACGCTGTTTGACGACGAAGCCATTCACGCCGTCCTCCACGATCTCGCGGCAGCCGGCGCGGTCGGTCGTGATGATCGGGCGGCCGCTCGCGCAGCTTTCAAGAAGGACGTTGCTCATGCCCTCCGGATAATAGGTCGGGTGCACTGTGCAGCAGGAAAGCCGGTAGACCGAAACGGCATCGAGGGTATAACCGTGATAAACGATCGTCCCGTTTTCGTTCAGCTTATCGACGCGCTCCTTGAATTCCGGGGTGCATTCGCCGAATACATGGAATTCGGTATTCGCTTTTTGCTTTTTGAAATGCTCTGCGGCGTCGAGGAACTGGCCGATGCCCTTTTCCTTCATCAGGCGGGACATCATCACGAACCTGACCGTGTTCCCCTCCGGATAATCGAGCAGAGCGAAGCGCTCGAGATTGACGCCGGAGCCCGGGAGAAGGTCATATTCGCCCTTCACGACGTGCTTTTTGAGCATGAAGTCGCGGTTCTCGGCGTTTTGGAAGAAGACCTTCTGGGCTTTTTTAAGGCCAAGGCGATAGAGCGGCACCGTGATCTTCTGCATGAGTCCGCCGTTTTCAACGGCGGTGCCGAGGCCGGTGATATTCGCAATGTACGGGATCTTCAGCTTCCCCGCCGCTATTCCGCCGTAGATGTTGGGCTTGATCGTATAGGTCAATATCGCATCCGGGCCGATCTCCCGCATCATTTTTTTATACGCGGAAACGAGCTTTAATTCCGAGATCGGGTTCGTGCCGCGGTTTTCGAATTCGGTATTGATGATCTTTACGCCGAGCTTTTCAAGGCCCTTTGCGTGGCCGTTGACGGTCGCCGCTGCGGTGACTTCGTATTTTTCAACAAGCGCTTCGATGACTTCCCTGCGGAAGCCGTAAAGACCGCTCGTGCCGTTATTGATTATCAGGATCTTTTTTCTTTCCATAAATCCCCTATCACCGGTTGTTTTTGATGTATTCCATAACTCGGCTCGTGTATTTTCCGAGGAAAGGCGTGCCGGTCGCCTGAGCAATAATGATATCGGGATCCCTCAGATTGACTTCGATTATCGAAGGTTCCCCGTCTTCTTCGATGCAGACATCCCAGAACGCCAATCCGAAATGCGGGATGCATCTATGCGCGGCGTCGATCATCGTTTTGATCCTGTCGAATGCCGGAACCGGGGTGCCGCCGAAGCTGAATCCGCTCGGGATGGAGTCATGCTTATTCATATCATGATCGATCGCATAGTCAAAGAACCGGCCGGTTTCCGGATCAATGCCGATGAAGAATCGTGAATTGCCGCTGTTATCGGCAAACTTGCCGGCTTGGCCGACTTTCACAAAGCAGGACATGATCACGCCTTCGCCGTCCAAAAGCGCACTGTTGATGCGGATCGTGTTGACCGATGAGCTGTTCAGCAGCTTCATTCTTTCGTCCTGCCTGATCGGCAGCTGAATAACGTAATCCGATTTGTATTCCTTATGAATGGCGGCGAGATCGTAGGGCTTGTTCAGCAGCTTTACGCCGTTCCCGGTATGGGTGTAGATCGTCGGTTTGATAACGAGGGCATCATATTTGTTCATGATGCTTTCCGCTTCCCGCATCGTTACCAAAGCAAAATCCCTGTTCAGGAAACGCCCGCTTGCATTACGGATAACGCAGCGCGGAGTTCGTGCGGCATGGACGAAGCGGTCAAGATATGCTTTGTCGCTCCAAGCTCCAGCAAGCCTTTTGTCGTTCAGCTTTGCAAGAATGCCGCTGTAAAAAACCGAATTCGTAATGAACTCCGGCTTTTCGCTGCCGGTTTTTGCATACAAAAAGCGATGCCAGTCACAGGAAATATCAAACCCGTAAGCGCTCCAGAAATCCTTTATCGATTTTTCCTGGGCGGGAGTCAGCGGAGGAATCGGATCCCTGCTGGATTTGATATCTCCGCGAATTCTTTTAAGCTGTTTTGACAGATGGCGGCGCGCATCGACCGATCTTTTGAGTTTTACTATTCCGCTTTTAATGCCCATGACTTATCTCCTGCACTGTTCAGATTTCTTCGGAAGAACGAACAATTCTCCGAGCTTCATATTGAATTCTTCCGGATCATATTTGACCATTCCGCCGCCCGGATAGAAGGTCAGCTCCGCCAGATACAGTTTTTCTTCCGTATCGAAGAAATCAACTCGCACAAACGGAAAACCTTCCGACAGTACTGCCGCGTAATCGATCATCTCTTTAAGATGCGCCGGCTTCGGGATATCGCCGTTATTGTGTCCGTCCCTTCTGACGTCGAGCTTGTTCCATTCAAGATCATAGTAAGTCATCGAAAACTCTTTATCCTTGAACCTGTCCATCGCCGCATATATCGTGTACGGCTTCCCGTCGAAACAAAACAGCTTATAATCATAGAGCTGGCCCGCGATATTCTCGGCATATTCTTCCGCAAGCACGCGCGGCGTGCAGGAATAATACCCGCGGCACCAACTGTCGAGCATCGTATTCTTGGGATCATACCATGTCCGAACGCGTTTGAAGATCTCTTTTTTATCAACAGCGGACTTATCTTTGACCGGGATAATGTTCTGTCCGGCGCTCGATATGGTCGATTTCAGGCAGAACGATGCAGGCAGTGCATCCCAGTCTTTTTTGAAGTCACTGAAGCTGTCCCAACAGGCGATCAGCGGGATCGTATGCCCAGGGCCGAGTTTTTCTTCGATATAGCGTTTGAATTCGGCTTTGTCGACGATTCCTTTGATCCTCGGATCGTTATAATACATCTTATACCACTGGATCTTCTCCGTGAACGAGACCGGATGCTCGATATCGAACCGATGTCCTATCGTCCGTTCATAGAAATCCATATTCTCGGCCATAAGCTTTTCAAACGGACATTTGCAGCGCGGAGCGCGCAGTTTCTTCTGGATCGAACGGCGCTTTGCTTTCAGCAGTGATGATAAACTCATATTAACACCTTTCCGGTTTGCTAAGTCGATTCCGATGCTGTGCTTTCGTCAGCGGTCTTTCTCGCTGCTGTTATGCACAGCTGTGTTCGGTGCAGTCGGCGGATCTGCGGCCCACCGCAGAGGATATCGTCGAAGGATTGTTCATCCTCCTCGGATTCGGATTGTTATTTCTCGGTCGGCAGGATAAAGTGCTTCCCCATCTCTTCATCAAGGATTCAGAGTGGTAGGGATAGAATCCGCCGCCGGGATAGAAGGTCAGCTCCGCCATATAAAGCTTTTCCTCCGTTTCGAAGAAATCCACCCGAACGAACGGGAAATCCTTCGAAAGCTTTTTCGCGGTCTCGATCATCTCCTGCTTATGGAAGGGCGGATCGATCTTCGCATTCTCATGATCCCCGTATTTCACCGGAAGCATGTTCCAGTCCATATCATAGAAGCTGATCTTCGAAACAACGCTTTTAAAATGGTCGATCGCCGTATAGAAGCAGAACGGTTCGCCGTTGAAGCAGAAGATCTTGTAATCATAAAGCTGATTGCCGACAGAAGTCACGAATTCCTCCGCGAGTACGCGCGGCCATTTATAAGCCGGCTTTATGATCGCGTTGCGGAAGCTGTACGGAAAAAGATTCCAAACTTTCAACAGATGCTCGTTCATTTTGATACCTCCCTTATTTACCGATGGGCAGCTTGAACATATCGCCGAGCTCGCGGTTGAATTCTTCCGGGTGGTACGGCGTTAGCCCGCCGCCGGGATAGAGCGTCAGCTCCGCTGCATAGAGTTTGTCCGTCGTTTCAAAGAAATCCACGCGGATGAACGGGAAGCCTTTGGAGAGCTTTCTTGCGATCTCCAGCATCTCATCGAAATGGAGCGGCTTTTCGACTTCGCAGTTCGGATGCTCGCCGTAGCGGACGTCCCTGCGATTCCAGTTGAGATCATAAAGCGAGATCTTTGAAAGCACGCCGGGGAAATGGTCGATCGCAACGTAGAAGCAATACGGTTCGCCGTCGAAACAGAAGATCTTGTAATCGTAAAGCTGGTCGCCGACCTGGGATTCGAACTTTTCTGCGATAACGCGGGGCTTTGCCGAAGCGTAAGCGACGCAGAAGGAATTCACCAGTGTATTATAGGGATCGAGCCAATCCTTAACTTCGGCAAAGAGCGCTTTTTTATCGATCTTGGACTTGTCCTTTATGATCTTGACGCCTTTGCCGTCGCCCATGATCGTGGATTTCAGCACGAACGAATCCGGCAGTGAATCCCACGCGTTTTCAAACTCTTCATAGCTTTCAAAAACGTTATAAAGCGGGATCGTATAGCCTTCGCCGAGGCGCTCCTTAACGTAGTCCTTGAAGAGATATTTATCAACGAGCCGAAGCAGGTCGTCACGCTTATAAAAGAGCTTGTACCAAATGATTTTTTCGGTGAACAGCTTGGGATCGTTGATATCGAAATCATGGCCGTTCAGCTCCTTATACTAGGCCATTGCAGCCTTGACGCGTTTCTCTTCCGGCCATTTATCACGGCTTTTTGTGAATTTGCGTTTGATTGCGATCAATGTTTTCTGGAGTGACATGGCTTTCTCCCCTTTATTTTACTTTCCGCAGTCCCGAAGGATCTTTTCGATATTTTCCCTGCCGAGCCTCTCGATCGTCCTTCCTTCCGCACGCAGATCGCGGCCGAGCGCGGCGCTTGCGATTTCAATGAGACCCGCAGCAACCGGTGTGGCGATATTCAAAGCTTTGCCGAGCGCTTCGAGCATGACTATGCCCTGCGGTACGTCCTCGGAGATATAGCGGGACTCAACGCTCGTCGGGCCCTTCGCCCTTGTGGGCATGCCCGCATACCAGAAGAAGACTTCCTTCGCGTCGCGGTCGTCATCGAGGGAATTGCGGAATTTGCATGCTTCGACGTACGGGATGCGCGGAAAACCGAGGTGCTCCAGTACGTCCATTTTTTCCGCATCCAGCTTTTCAAGGATGCGCCAAACGGCGGGAGTGAATACCTCGTGGTACATGCAGTAATCGCCGTTCGTCTTTTCGACCCGCGGGATGCTCATCACGGCGCCGACGGTATGGACGATCATATTCGGGTTATGCAGCGCGGTCTCGACAACGCTGTTCCAGTAAACGAGCGGGAAGCCGAGCTGATCAAGCACGGCGATCGCCTCTTCCCTGCGGCTCCTCGGGTAGATGCCGATCGGGTTGCGGACATTGCGGAAACCGACCTTGATCATGCCGGGCTGCCTGATGCGGCAGTCGATGAAGGAGCTCGTCGCCTCCGCGACGATAACGTCCTTTTTGCAGTGCTTGAGCACGTATGCCGTGGAAAGATAGCCGGGGTTTATGAGAAGGATCTGCCCGTCCTCAAGAAGCGGCGCAAGGCGCTCGATAACGCTTTCATGGTAGTTGGTCTGCACATAAATGATCACAACGGGACAGCCCTTAACGGCGGAAAGATCGCGTGTAACAAGAGCGATATCACCGCTTTTGAATTCGCCGAACTCATCCAGGGTCATATGCCCGGCGTTGTCGAGCAGATAGTTGAAATTATCATCGTGGATGGAAGTTGAAGTTTTGATGAGTGTGACCTCATGCCCGCGATAGGCAAGGTCCGTTGCGACGGCAGTACCGCCGTTTCCTGCTCCGACGACTGCAACTTTCATTTGTTGTCCCTCCGATAGTTAATTATTACTGTTCTTAAGCGTTTTATTGATGAATACGTCCTCCAGCACGCGCTCGGTCAGATCGCCGAAGGTCGGGCCGCAGGAATACTGATTCTGTCCCGGGTTGGTATTGAATTCGATCAGCACGGGCTCTGCTTCCGCGTTGATGCCGACGTCCCAGCCGATGATTTTGAAATGCGCAAGTTTTCTATGAAGCTCTTTGACCATTTCAACGGCTTTATCGTAGGCGGGAACGACGACTGAATCAAAGCGTATACCGTTCTGGTTCTCCTCCACCCACTCGGATTTTCTGTTGACGGCAAGTTTATTCAATCTTCCGTCCGGCATGATCGGGCAGGCGTAACCGCCGGCGCCGACGTTATCCACGCGTGAATTGCTCGCGCCGATGCGAAGGATCGAGGAAAGGATATAGACTTCACCCTCGAAAAGGAACGAAACGATACGAACGGTGTTGAGCGAGCTCGCGTTCAGTTCGGAGATCGCCGGATGCTGGCAAAGCACCTCCTGCGCGAGGAAATTGCAGCCCATCTCGTCGAATGCTTTGAGCATACCGTCGGTCGTCAATTCCTCGTCGTCGTAGAACTTGATCAGCCTTCCCTCTCCGCTGTCGATGGAGGGTTTGATCAGGAAGCGTTTATACTCGACGCAGCGTTTCGCCGCCTCTTCCTTTGTTATGATATTGTATTCGTTGTCGTAGAAAACGCCGGCGATGTTCGCGCAGACGGTATAGGGACGCTTCGCATCTGGGAACCAGATGCCGTGCTGGCATTTATCCTCGCCGAAGCGGCGGAACTGGATGTTGGAAAAATACGGAAGGATATCCTCGAACCACATATCATCGGGGATATAGCGCGGATCGACCTTCTTCGATTCGGCACAGTAGTTCTTGTACCAGATAATCTTCGGCTTCCTGCCGAACTGCTTCCAGTACGGAACGACGATCTCTTTATACTCTTTTTTGCAGTCCAGGCCGCCGTGCATGCGCTTGTTCCTGACCTTCGCTTTTTTGCGGTATTCGATGCCGCGGTATTTCTTTTCGACCCATTCGTAAAGATCGTCCCAGCGCTTTCTGAGTCCGCTCCTCATTATTTTTCCCTCCTGATCATAACTTCATTGTATTTCATCATGTAAATTCCTTCATCGTAGGCGCCGATATTCTTTTCGTTCGCGATCCCCTTTAGGTTATTGAGTATCAGTTTCGTATGGTCGCAGCCGGCCTCGTATGCGTGCGGATAGCCGCCGCCGAAGCGCGGATTGACCTCCGAAATGAAGTACTCGCCGCCGATATCGAAGATGTCGATGTCGATCTGGCCGCGGAAACCGGCGTCCTTCACGAAGCGCTCGATCAGATCGAAGAGCTTCGGATCCCTGAAGGAAACGGCCTTGTCCGTTTCGCCGGCGCGCATCTTGATTTTCTTTTTTGTGAAGATCGAAACGACTTCGCCGCTGACCGTGTCGATATAGACGTCCGCGCCGATCTCCTGCCCGTTCAGGAATTCCTGGATCATCAATCCTTCCTCGTGCGCCGTCAGCAGCTCCACGGTTTCTTTGTCATAGACCTTGTTGATGCTGATCGAAGCGCTGCCGCGGGCGGGCTTCACGAAAACGGGATAGCCGATCTCGCCGGCTTCGACGGTGCGGAAGAACTCATCCTTGTCCATCCAAGACCTTGCGCAGCGCCAGCCATGCTCCCGGAGCCAGAGATACATCTCGAATTTGTCGAGGGTCCGCTCGCAGAGCTCGTAGGAGCTGCCGATCACGGTCGTTCCGAGCGCTTTGAAATCGGCCTCATGCTCGGCAAGAAGGCTTAGCTCAGGATCGATGAGGCTCAATACGCCGTCGATCCTTTCCTTTTTGCAGATATCGAAGATCACGTCGATATAGCCCGGTTCGCGCATCGCGGGCACGATATAGTGCCTGTCCGCTTCATAGATCGCGGGGGCGAGTTCGCTCATATCGGTCGCAATCACGCTGCCTTCGCCGGCGAATGCCTTTTTGAAGTATTGAACGACCTTGTTGCGCGTTCCGGCGCTGAGGATCAGAATATTCATTCGTCCGTCCTTTCGGTCACGTTGAGTCTTGCCATATCGTCGAAGAAAAGGGGCGTTCCTCCGGTATGGATGAAGAGGATGTTTTTCCCCGCGATACCGTTCTTTTTCAGGTAATCTTCCATTCCGGCAAACGCTTTGGCGGTATAGGTGCTGTCGAGCGGCACGCCGTATTCCGTCATTGCGCAGCGGATGGCCGCCATGATCTGCGAGTCGGAAGCGCCGTAGCCTTCGCCGGTATAATCGTCGATGAACACGGTCGTTTTTTCGATTTCCGCTTCATCGCACGCAAAGCTCTTTGCGGAAAGATACTCGCGCACGCTGTCGAGAACGACGTTCCTGCCCCGCGGGTTCTTCCTTGCGATGCTGACGCCGACGATATTCTCCGCGCCGCCGCTCATGAGCTTTCCGCAAATGAGGCCGGCCTGGGTCGTCCCGGTTCCGGAAGCGAAGAAGATGTAATCGAAACGGATACGCTTTTCGTTTTCATAAGCCGCGATCTCGTCATAGCAGCGGACATAGGCCTCTGTGCCGATGTTCCCGTGGCCGCCGCCGGGGATGAAATACGGCTTTCTGCCCTCCGCTTTGAGCTTTGCAAGTGTGTCCTTGATCGTGTCATGGACCATCTCTACGGGCACGGTGATCAGCTTTGCACCGAACAGATCCATGAACCGGCTGTTGAAGGTCGGCTCGCTGACCTCCGAAGGCGCGATGACGATGCAGCTGATGCCGCGCCTCGCCGCCATATTCGAAACGATGCGGCAGTGGTTCGAATGGCTCGAACCGTAGGTTACGACGCAGTCGAAGCCGCCTTCATCGATCCTGTTAAAGAAGAGCTCGGCTTTTCTTGCCTTGTTGCCGCCGAAGCAGTACGGGATCAGGTCGTCGCGTTTGAAGAAAAGGCGGTTGTTCTGCAGTTCCCCCGCCTCGGCGACGGGCGTCTGCGGCTGATTCCTCAGCCAGTCCGCGCGGGTTATGCCGAGGGCATAGCGATCCGCCGGCGCGCCGTGGGAAACGACGTCCGCTTTAAGCAGGCCTTCGGTCTCAAAGCCGACGCGCGCAAAGAGCTTTTGCGCGGCGATATTGCCTGTTTCTGTGAAAAGATAGACCTTATTGAGACGCAGCTCGCGGAAAGCGTATTCGAGGATCAGCCGGCTCGCTTCCTTCGCGATCCCCTGCCCCTTCATTGCCTTCTCGCCCATTGAAACATAGTATTCGGCCTTGCCGTTCTTCCTGTCGATCGAAAGCAGACCGATAAGGCCGACGGGTTCGCCGTCCGCCTCGATGACCATATCCGCGCGGTCCGTCCTGCCGCGGTTCTTTTCGAACCAGTTCAGGGTCTTTTCATATTCAAGCGGAAGGTCGTAATGGAGGAACCGGTTGTTTTCCGGATCGTTGATCCATTCGATCTTCTTCGCGATATCCTCTTTTTCAAACGGCCGGATCGATATTTTCATCGTTCTTGTTTCCCCTTGCATCGTCCAGTCGGCCGGCCTTGATCTCGCTTCCGACCTGGATATCGGAGCGCTTCACGACCTTCGCAACGGTCTTGAAAAGGATCCCGACGTCCATTTTGAATGAGCATTTGCGGACGTATTCAAGGTCGTAGGCAAACCTCTGTTCCCAGGTATCGATCGCGTTCCTGCCGTTGATCTGCGCGAGGCCTGTGAGACCGGGGCGCACATCATGGCGATGATGCTCCTCCTCCGTATAATAAGGGAGGTATTCGACAAGGAGCGGGCGCGGGCCGACGATCGCCATATTGCCGATCAGGATGTTGAAAAGCTCCGGCAGCTCGTCCAGCGAGGTCGAGCGCAGCAGGCGGCCGTATTTATTGAGGCGGACATCGTCCGGCAGAAGATTGCCGTCCTTGTCCTTTGCATTGGACATGGAGCGGAATTTGATCAGCCGGAAGAGCTTCTCGTTCTTCCCGGGGCGCGGCTGAGCGAAGAACGGATTGCCGCGCATCATGACCGCACCGATGATCATCAGAATGATGAACAGCGGCGACAGCAGCCCGATCGCCAGAAAGCTGAGGAGAAAATCGAATACTCTTTTAAAGAATTTCGCGTACATCGAACCTGCTCCTTACATGAAACAGCGGTGGATGATATCCACGATCACGTCGATCTGCTTTTCCGTGAGCTTATTATCGCTCGGCAGGCAAAGGCCGCGTTTGAAGATATCGGCTCCGACGTCCGTATGGACCGATCCGGACGAGGGATTGATGCGGACCTTTGAATCGCTCGTCTTCGTTACGAAGCTGTGGAAACGGTAGATCGGCTGGAGGTGCATCGGCTTCCAGATCGGCCTGCCCTCGGCATTGAATGCGGCGAGCGCTTCGAGGATCTCCGTTGGGCAGCTCTTGCCGGGTTCGGTATTGAAGAGAGCTTCCTTTTCGCTTCTGACCTGGCGGCACATCGCTTCGTTGTCGATGATCATGCAGGAGAGCCAGAAATTCGGCTCCGTATTCATTTCATCATAGGGATTCATCTTTACGGGAAGATCCGAAAGTCCCTTTTTATAAAGCTCGTAATTATGCTTTTTCTGCTCGAGATGCTCCCATGCGTGGGGAAGCTGGCCGCGTACGATGCCGGCGATGATATTGCTCATGCGGTAGTTGTAGCCGAGCTCATCATGCTGGTACCAGGCTGCATCCTCGCGGGACTGAGTCGACCATTTGCGCGCCTGAGCCGCCCATGCTTCGTTATTTGTGAGCAGCATGCCGCCGCTCGAACCGGTGATAAGCTTGTTGCCGTTCCAGCTGATCGCCGAAACATCGCCGAAGCAGCCGGTCTGCTTGCCCTTGAAGGTCGCAAGGATGGATTCCGCCGCGTCCTCCACGATCAGCGCATCGTGCTTTTTGCAGATCGCAACGAGTTCGTCCATCTTCGCGGGAGTGCCGTAAAGATGTGCGATCACGACCATGCGTACGTCCGGATAGAGCTCGAACGCCCTCTCGAGCGCTTTGGGATCCATATTCCAGGTATCGTATTCGGCGTCGATAAAGATCGCTTCGCCGCCCTCATAGGCAACGGGGTTGACCGATGCGCTGAAGGTCATATCCGAGCAGAAGACCCTCTGCCCTTCGAGCGTGCCGTGCCCTGCCGCAGGTCTGCCGTAGAGCATTTCGCCGCAGAGCTTGATCGCAAGATGCAGCGCCGCTGTTCCCGAGGAAAGCGCGACCGCATATTTACAGCCGATCAGCTCCGCCGTCAGCTTTTCCACCGCATTGATATTTGCACCGACAGTGGAGATCCAATTGGTCTGGATCGCTTCATCGACCCAGTACTGCTCCTCTCCGTGCACCGTCGGCGAAGAAAGCCAAAGCTTGTTTTCAAAAGGTTCGATCCCGGCAAATCTCGGGTCTTTCAGATACCTCATTCTGTCCATCTTCAATTCTCCAGTTCAATTCAAGCTTACCGTCATTGTTTTCGCGGGGCGGATCCCTTTGAAGCCGTATCCAAAGCTGCGCTGACCTAAAAACGGCATACTTCGCCCATACGCAAAAACCCAATTTAGTATAGCATTTTCACAATAATATGTCAACCTGCGGAACGCCGAAAAAGCTTTTTAAAATTGAAAAAAGCTTTGCAGATTCAATATCTTCCACATTTCATAAATATTTGATCGTTTCAGCTCTTATGCTTTTCGACAATCATTATGTAGACCTTTCCGTCCCTGCCGCGAATGCGCGTCCGCCATGCTCCCGAATAAGCGTCCGGGAGCTTTGCGCCGTTCGGAATTGCTGTCAGCTTCCGCTGCATACCGCGGATCATCGCCGTTCCTTCAAGCGTTTTCCCATCGGAGGCAAGGCGCCATCTGACGCCCGGCAGCAGCCTCGGAAATGGGTTCGGTACACTTTTAACTTCCCTCGCTCCGTTCGGCGGCGATCCTTCTCCGCTTCCGTTATCCTGCTTTCCGCTTTCCGGCGCCGGAGGAGAGCATTCACTTCCGAAGAGCGCTCTTGCCGAATCAAGGATGCGTTCCGTTACAGGCGAAGCTGCCCGTTTTCCGATTTCCGCGCTAACGGCGGCGCGGCTTCTCATTCCGGGCGGTTTTCCCTGCTCTTTTTCGGCCGATCGGGGAAGCTTTTCTTCATCATGCTGAGCGTTGTTTGCACCTGCTGTCTCCGCCTGTTTGAAACGGATCAGGGACTTCGTCTTTTCGAGCGTTTCCGGCGGGAGCCCGTTCAAGCCTTCCGATATGAAATCTCCTGCGCTGTCGGCAATTATCAATCCGCCTGCCCACGCAAGATCTGAGCGTCCGCGCGTCCCGTCGCACTCCGCTTTTGAAGCGTCGGATTCCGAGACGAGATAGACCGATATCGGGCCGAATCGCTGCAGCGCATTTCTGCCGCAGCGGAAGCGCAGTTCAAATCTCGTTCCCTTCTGCGATGTTTCGAGCACGGCGGAGCCCGCAAGTGTCCCCTTTAGGTTCAAAAGCTTCAGCATTTTATCGCCCTCCTCCGAATTCATTGTATGCGCTTTGACGTCTTAAAGTTCACCCGATGCATTTTCTTGGCAAGCTGCGCATTTTTCGCTCTTGCTCCAATGCGGACAGTATGATATAATTTAATATTGGTTTGGAATATGCCCCCAAGCAACTGCCGTCATGGAAGGAGTCCGAAGCCAAACGATGCTGACCAAGGCCGAAAAAGCAGCCATCGCGCTTCTCCGTTACAGCGTAACGGGCGAAGAAGCCGCGTCCGAATTCCGCTGTCTCACTGCAGCGGAGGCTCTGCCGCTCGAAAAAATCATCAGCATCAACGGGATCCTGCCGACGGTCTACCCCTGTCTCGATCAGCTCGGGCCCAAAGCCGCTGGCTGCCTTCGCGAAAAGCTCTGCACCGCCTACTATTCCTCTGTCTCCCAGAGCGTGCTGCAGGATAAAGAGGGCAAAGCATTCCTATCCGCGCTCTCCGGGGCAGGTTTCGATTCGATCCCGCTCAAGGGCTGGCTCCTGCGTACGCTGTATCCCGATATCACGCGGCGCAGCATGGCGGATCTCGATATCCTTGTGCGCAATTTCGATTATCCGAAGATCGAGGCCATCGCCGTTTCGCTCGGTTACACCTCTTCCGGCGATACCGTCTGGAAGCATGTCAATTTCCACAAGGCGGAGGATGACGCGAATGTGGAAGTCCACCGCAGGCTGACCGATGAGAGCGGCGCCGTTGCGAAATGGGAAAAGGATATCTTCTCCCGCGCAGTGAAGGAGGAAGGCTCGGAGCATATCTTCCGCATGTCCGACGAAGATTTTTACATTTTCCATATGCTGCATCTTTTAAAGGATTTCGGCAACGGCAAGATCGGTCTGCGCCGCATTGCGGACACCTGGCTGTATCTTGAAAAATACGGCGATATGGACCGGGCGTATCTCGATAAGGATTTTTCCGAAATGGAGATCTCCGAATTCGTGCACAGGATGGAAAAGCTCGCTGCGGTCTGCTTCGGCGGCGAAACGCCGGACGAGGATTCCGAGCTTCTCCTGCATCACGCCTGCAGCTATGGTATCTTCGGCACGATGCGTTCATATAAGCTCGGCAGGATCGCCAGGATGTCCAAGAAGACCATGCGCGGCGGCAAGCTCCGCTCCGCAATGTCCTCCGTTTTTCTCCCTTACGGCCGTATGAAAACGCATTATCCCGTGCTCAAGAAGGCCCCCATCCTTCTGCCCTATTGCTGGTGCTGCCGCATCGTCAAATATCGGCATAATATGCACTCGAACCTTAAGCGCCTCGATTACAGCGATATCGATCAAAAAGAATTCGACTATATGAAAAAAGTCCTCCGCGCGGGAGGACTGAAGGTCTGAGTTTCGATCCTGTTATCCGGAGCCGTCCGTTCGGACGGTTCTTTTATTTGCCCTTAATGTCGGCAACAACGATCTCCGGCGGGTTGAATACGCGCGGGATGAAGCGCCAGCCGGCAAGGCCCGCGGAGATGATCATCGTGCTGTGTGTCCCGATCTTGAATTCCCCTCTGTCATGCTCCGGGAAGAGGCCCTCGGAGCCCCAGATCGCGCCGAGGCCGAAGGGCAGGCTGAGCACGCCGTTGTGGGTATGGCCGCAGAGGATGAGGTCGATATCCCAGTCGGCCTCCGTGCTGCGGCGGACAAAGCTCTCCGGGCGGTGGGAAAGCATGAGCTTATATGAATCCGTGCCGCAGAATTCCTGCAGGAACGCTTTGCGCCTCGCCCAGCTGGCGCCGCCGTCCTGCAGATCGTATTCCATCTGCATCGCGTGGCCGTAGAATCCGCCGATGCGGATCTTCTGCCCGTTCACTTCGATATCGCGGTATTCGTTTTCGAGGAAAACGGCGCCGGTGTTTTCAAGCCGTATCAGCGCTTCGTTCTTTTCGATGCCGCAAAGATAATCGCCGCCGAGCTGGTCTATGACCTTAAAGAAAGCGCAGTAATCGTGATTGCCGACGGAGAAATAGACGGGCGCGATCCGGACGAGCCTTTCGAAAAGGCCGACAAGGTCGTCGAGCTCGTCCTGCGTATAATCGCGTTCGAGCATATCGCCGTCCACCGCGATGATATCCGGATGCTGTTCCGCCGTCCGCTCAACAAGCTGTTCGTTATCGGCGCCGAATTTCGTTCTGTGAAGGTCCGAGATCAGCACGACGCGAACGCTGCCGTTGATCTTATCGGTCTTTTCGCTGTATACGGCTGTGTTGATATGCCCGTTCGCGATCAGCGAAAGCAGCGCCGCGATGAGATAAACGGCGATAAAGGCGAGGATGCCGAGGCGGATCTTTTTGCCGACAGAAAGCTTCCGCACCTTCTTTTCCGGTGCGGAAGCGGCTTCGTTTTCTTGTTTTTTATTTCGTTTTTTAAGAATCATTGACCTTGCTTCGGCTCGTGATAGCCCTTGACGATCTTTTTGACCATTTCGCGGATCTGTGGGGAATTCTTTTCGCAGAGTTCCTGCAGCTTCTTGAGCTGTGCAACGAATTCCTGCTCATTGACGTCGATCGGATGGCCGATATAGATCAGCTGGTTGTCCGTCTTCACCATGCCTTCCTCATCCATCAAAAGCTCCTCGAAGAGCTTTTCGCCGGGACGGAGGCCGGTATAGCAGATCTGGATATCGACGTCCGGCTCATAGCCGGAGAGGCGGATCATGTTGCGCGCAAGATCGTCGATGCGAACGGGTTTGCCCATATCGAGAACGAAGATCTCGCCGCCCTTCGCATATGCGCCGGCCTGAAGCACGAGCGACACGGCTTCCGGTATCGTCATGAAATAGCGGATGATATCCTTATGGGTGACGGTGACGGGGCCGCCCTGCTCGATCTGCTTTCTGAACAGCGGGATGACTGAACCGTTGGAGCCGAGCACGTTGCCGAAACGAACGGCGACATACTCCGTTTCGGAATGGTGATTCATTGTCTGCACGATCATTTCGCAGATGCGTTTGCTCGCGCCCATAACGTTCGTCGGGTTGACGGCTTTATCGGTGCTGATGAGCAGCATGCGCTTTGCATGATATTTATCGGCAGCGCGGGCAACATTCAGCGTTCCGAAAACATTGTTCTTGATCGCCTCATTGGGACTGTTCTCCATCAGCGGAACGTGCTTATGCGCGGCGGCATGGAAAACATACTGGGGATGATACTGCTCGAAGATCGCATCGAGCCTGTCGCGATCCCTGACGGAACCGATCAAAACGACCAGGTCGAGCGCGGGATACTTGCGCATGAGCTCCATTTGGATCTCGTATGCGTTGTTCTCATAGATATCGAAGATGATCAGCGTTTCCGGTGCATGGCTCGCGATCTGACGGCAGAGCTCGCTGCCGATCGATCCACCGCCGCCCGTTACGAGGATGACGTTATTGCTGACATAGCCCATGATGTCCGAAAGATCGACCTTGACGGAATCGCGGCCGAGAAGGTCCTCGATCTGGACATCCCTGAGGCGGTTGACGCTGACTTCGCCGTTTGCAAGCTGAAGGATGCTCGGAAGGATGCGGAGCTTGCAGTTCGTTTCGCGGCAGATCTCGATGATCTCGCGGCGCTGCATATTCGTCGCAGAGGGGATCGCGATTATGATCTCCTCGATATTGAGCTTCTTCGCCGTTTCGACGATCTTATCCCGGCCGCCGACGATCTTCACGCCGAGGAGGCGCTGGCCCCATTTGGATTCATCGTCATCGATGATCCGAACGACGCGGTTGTCGGATTCCTTATTGGCCTGGATATCGGTGAGGGTCATCATGCCGGAACGCCCGGCGCCGATGAGGAGCGTCCGCTTCGCACCGCGGCTCGTATGCCGCCAGTTGCGGCGGATCAGCCTGTATGAGAAGCGGATCAGAAGGATCAAAACAGCAAGCAGGATACCGTTCAGGAAATGGAAGCTCATCGGCATTCTGAGCATAAAGATCTTCATGATCAGGAAGCTCGCGACGTCCACGACGGCGCAGGCCGCGACTATGCGGATCGCTTCATCGAGCGACGCATATTCCCAAAGGCTTGTATAGAGCTTGAATATCGCGAATATGGCTATGCCGATTACCGTATAGAAAGGCGCGAATTTGATCGCGTTGGAAACGAAGTCCGAGCCGTTTGTGAGCAACTTTGACAGATCGAGCTCGTAGCGGAAGAAAAGCGAAAGGAAAACGGCAAGATTCAGCGAGACCGCATCGGCAAAAACGAGGAAAATGATCCGCGTGAGCTTCGGGGTGTTGATCCTTCTCGCGCCGGATTGTTTCTTTTTGCTCCAGGTCTTGTCCACCTTTCGTCCTTTCCGCAGTGCATGCACCGATGCGCATATTCCGCCAAATTACGTTTATATGATTATAATGAAATACCGCCCGTTTGTCAATATAACAGGCGGTATTTGGCAGAATAAAACAGTCTGTAATCGGAAAGCTTCAGATTAGCCAAAGCACGGCAGAAACGGCTGCCGCGCCGAGAAGCATCAGGCAGAAGCTGAGCTTCCATTTTCCGCCGCGGTTGAAGCCGTAGAAATCCTCCCAGCGGCGCTCTTCTTTTACGCCCAAGACCATGATCCCGTACAGCAACCCGTAAAGAAGCACCGGCGCGACGCCGAAGGCGATCACCCATGCGGGCAGCGCTGTTTTCTCGAAGAAGACGAAGGAAACGATCGCGAGCAGCGGGCAAATGAGATGCATCACGAGCTCGATCCCGTAAAGAAGCGCCTTCCATTTATGGGACAGCGGGCCAAGGAATATAAGCACCGTCAGCATTGTGACCGTCACCGCCGCAGTTCCTGTGAATTTGAAAACGGTTGCCCAAAACGGCGTTTCAGCGCCTGCATAAAGGAGCATCACAAGCGCGGAGAACGCGCAGAGCATGTTTGAAAGCGTTGTGAAATAACGGAAAAACTGTCCGATTGACTTCGGCGCTTTGACCGCTCTGAAGGCGCAGCTGCCGAAGATGAGCAGCACGATCGCCGCATTCATGATTATTGATGGAAGCATTGCCGAACCTCCTGTTTACGCTTTTGCGGGAGTAGATCCGCGGATCAATTTGAGTATAGGATCTTCAGCCTGCATTGTCAATATTCAATCGCCGGATTACCGGATTTTTCCGGGAACCGCTCTTTTCTTTTACGCGAGCTCCAGCGCCGTGACCATCAGCGGGAAGTTATCCGAGATCATTTCGGCAAGGTCGGTCAGCGGCAGCGGGTTCCGGCCCTTCCCCGCCTCGATTGTGAAGCCGGGAAGGCGGTATTCGTCGATGAACCAATCCTTATAGCCAGCGTTCGCACTCTCCTCCGGCACCTCCTCGATATCGTACCCGCTGACAGCCGCCATCGCCTCCGCGATCTCGCGGGCCCGCTCCGGCTCGATATTCTTGAACTTCCAATAGATGACCTCGCCCTGGGTATGGTATGAGAGCGTCAGGCGGAAATCATGCTGTTTTGTGAATTCATAGAGTGCACGGCTCTCCGGGCAGGAAAGCGGCGCCTCGCCGACATAATCCCTCGGCGCGGGCGAGACCCAGCCCTGCGCGAATTTGATGCGCTTAGCCTCCTCCCAGTCCGCCGGATAGTTGAGGTTCGGATCGGTTCCCGCGATGTTCGCCTTCCAACCCTCCGGGAACGGCACGGAGGGGTAAGCGGCGGCGATGCGCAGCGCCTGCCGGTATTCCGAAGAATCCCTGTCGAAAGCGCCGTTCACGAGCGCGGCGCCGTCCGGGTTGACGAGCGGAGCGATATAGAGCTTTACGCGGGAAAGCAGCGCCTTTGCGGAACGCCCGGCGACAGTGCCGTCCGCGATATAAGCCTTAAGCATCGCCTCCGCAAAGGCGAGCACGAGCGGCGTTGTGATCCATTCGTTCGCATGATGCGCGGCGTTTATCAGCACTTCCCTCTCCCCCGTGCCGAAGCCGATCAGCCGCAGCGGCGTTCCCGAAGCGGAATTGCCGTATTTCTGCGGCCTCGCAAAGGGATAGCGCACGGCAAGCCCGTCGAGGATATAGTCGACAAGCTCCGGCGTATAACGAACGTTCTGCGGCACAAGATCGAAGCCGTACGGGATGATCAGCTTCTGCCCGATCCGAAGGTTCCGCGGATCCGCTTCCGGGTTGGCGGCGGCGATCGCGGCGGCGGTGGTGTCATAGCGCCGCGCAAGGCCGGGAAAGGTGTCCCCGCGCCGCACGGTATGGTTGAAATGCCCCGTGAGGAGCGGATCGAGCGCATCCTGCGTCAGCGGGCCGACGATGCCGTCCGGCGCAAGGCCGAAGGAGGCCTGGAAGCGCCGCACCGCGTTCAGCGTCTGCCGTCCGAAAACGCCGTCGACGGCGCCAGTGTACCATCCGCCGCGTGAAAGCGCGAGCTGAAGAAGCTCAACGTCGGTCCCCTCCGAACCGTATTTCAAGGTTTTCATACTGTACCCTCCGTTTTGCGTTTTGGCCCTTCCTTTTGGGAAAGGCTTTATAATTTTATGCGCCGAAACGGGCAGGTATCGCAAAAAGCCGCTTCCCTTCGGAAACGGCTTTCGAGTCGGTTTGTTATGCGATTATTTCTTCAGTGCGTTCAGGCACTCGTCGAGATCCGCGATGATATCCTCCGCGTCCTCGAGGCCGACGCTGATGCGGAGCATGCTGACGCCGATGCCGGCTTCCTCGAGCGCCTCGGGAGTGTAGGTGCTGTGGGTCATGGTGGCGGGATGCTCGATCAGGGTCTCCGCGTCGCCGAGGCTGACGGCGATGGTGCAGAGCTTGAGGCTGTTGGTGAACGCGGCGCTCTCCTCACGGGTGGCGTTGAGCTCGAAGGTCACGATGCCGCCGAAGCCGTTGCGCATCTGCTTCTTCGCAACGTCATGACGGGGATGGCTCTCGAGGCCGGGATAGATGACGCGCTTGACCATCGGGTGGCCTTCGAGGAATTTGGCGACCTTCATCGCGTTGTCGCAGTGCTTCTGAACGCGGATGTCGAGGGTCTTGAGGCCGCGGTCGATGAGGTAGGCTTCGAAGGGCCCGAGAACCGCGCCGGTCATATCCTTGAGGCCGAAGAGCGTGCACTCCTGAATGAAATCGGCTTTACCGGCGGCCATACCGGCAATGACGTCGCCGTGGCCGTTCAGGTACTTGGTCGCGCTATGGATTACGACGTCCGCGCCGAGGTCGAGAGGCCTCTGCAGATACGGAGTCGCAAAGGTATTGTCGACGATGACCTTCGCTTCGGGACAGGTCTCATGCGCGAGCTTCGCAACCTCCTCAATATCGATGATCTTGAGGTTCGGATTGGTCGGGGTCTCGAAATAGAAGACCTTCGTATTCGGGCGGATCGCCGCCTTGACCTTCTCGATATCGGAGAAATCGACGAGGGTGACATCAACGCCGTAGCGGGTCAGGCCGTGGGTGAAGAAGGAGAAGGTGCAGCCGTAAAGCGCGTCGTCGGCAAGGAGATGATCGCCCGCCTTCAGCGCTGTCCAAAGAACGGTGGTCACGGCGCCCATGCCGCTCGCCATCGCCATGCCCGCTTCGGCGTGCTCGAGTGCGGCGAGCTTCTGGCCGATCTTGGTGGTGTTGGGGTTGCCGAGCCTGGTGTAGATATAGCCGGGCTCTTCGAGAGCGAAGCGCTTTGCGCCCTGCTCGGTGGTTTGGAATTCAAAGGTCGAGGTCTGGAAAATCGGGGTCGCGAGAGGCGCGATGCCGGGGATCTCGAGCTTTCCGACGTGGATCTGCTGTGTTGCGAAACCGCTGTTCTTTTCCATTGTAGTTCCTCCAAATGGGTTTGTGTTTCCGCGGGCGAAGCCGAAGCCGCGCCGCTGCGCATACGCTTTTATTATACAGGATTTTCGGGCGAATGACCGCGTTTTGATAAATATATTACTTCGCCGCGGATAAAAGCGGCGCCCCGTTGAAAGGAGCGCCGCATTTCGTTATCAGGCGTTCAGCATGAATGCGCGGTAGGCTTTGACGGCTTCGTAGAGGTCGGCCTTGCTGATGATCTCCCAGGGAGCGTGCATCGAGAGCACGGCAACACCGCTGTCGATGACTTCCATGCCGTAAACGGCGCAGATATAAGCGATCGTGCCGCCTCCGCCCTGATCGACCTTGCCGAGCTCGGCGGTCTGGAAGTTGACGCCCGCGTCGTCCATGAGCTTGCGGAGATTGCCGAGGTATTCGGCGTTCGCGTCGTTGGAGCCGCCCTTGCCGCGGGAACCGGTGTACTTATTGAAGCAGACGCCGCGGCCGAGGTATGCGGAATTCTTGCGCTCGAAAACGCCGGCGAAGTTCGGATCATATCCCGCGCTGACGTCGCAGCTCAGCATGCGGCTCGCGGTGAGCGCGCGGCGGAGCTTGAGGTCGCAGTAATCGTCGGTGAGGTTGATGAGCTCCGCGACGGCGTTTTCGAAATACTTGCCGGTCATGCCGGTCGCGCCGACGGAACCGATCTCTTCCTTATCCGCAAGGATGCAGCAGATGGTCTTTTCGGGGATCTCGTAGATCGAAAGCAGCGCGTTTATCTGGGCGTATGCGCAGACGCGGTCGTCGTGACCGTAGCCGAGGATCATGCTGCGGTCGAGGCCGAAGTCGCGGGTGGGACCGGCGGGAACGACTTCGATCTCGGCGGAGAGGAAATCCTCCTCCTCGATGCCGTACTTTTCCTTCAGGATGCCGAGCATATTAGCCTTGACGGGATCCTTCTCCTCGTCCTTGAGGGGCTTGCCGCCGATGATGACGTTCAGTTCCTCGCCCTCGATGACGACGGAGCCCTTCTTGCCGAGCTGATCGGCGGAAAGGTGAATCAGCAGGTCGGAGATGCCGACGACGGGATCAGCGGGATCCTCGCCGATGACGACGTTCACGAGCGTGCCGTCCTTCTTCGCAACGACGCCGTGCAGCGCAAGGGGGATCGTGACCCACTGATATTTCTTGATGCCGCCGTAATAATGCGTATCGAGGTATGCAAGGCCGGTATCCTCATAGAGCGGGTTCTGCTTGAGGTCCATGCGGGGGGAGTCGATATGCGCGCCGACGATGTTGATGCCCTTTTCGATCGGCTGTTTGCCGAGCTTGAACATCATGATCGCCTTGCCCATCCAGTTGACGTAAACGCAGTCGCCGGGATTGAGCTTCTCGCCCTTTTCGATCGCGCACTTGAGGCAGCGGTAGCCCTTCTCTTCCGCGAGCTTGACGGCCTCCCTCACGCATTCGCGCTCGGTCTTGCCGTTGTCGAGGAACTTCGCGTATTTGCCCGCAATGCATTCGAGCTTTGCGAGATCTTCATCGGTATAAGTGGTCCATGCAACTTTTCTTTCCATATTTACCTCCGTTTTTCGGCCGGACCGGGACTTTTCCGCCCTCCGGCCTATTTCCCGAACATAGTACCATTTTTTCGGGCGAAATGCAACGGCAAAGAGGCAAATTGCGAAATTTTTTCTTTAATATGTTTTATAAAAATTATATTTATTTTTATATGGAATTTTGCTTGATTTAAATTTTTTCGGTGTTATAATAGATTTCGGTATTTGAGTCGGGTCTGTGGTTGCAAGTCGAAGCCAGTCGCAGGCAAAACGATCCACATAAGCGGAACAAAGCTTCCGTGAGCATGGTGCGGCTTAGATGTAAGTCCTGTCGGGCGACCGAGAGGGGCAGTAGTGGGCAGCGTAAAGCTTAGTAGCGAACCCTCCAACAGGCGAGTGTGGGGGCAAAGACCAGGTCAGCCGATCCGATACCGAGAATCAAAAATATGTCAGAGGTATTTTTTCCATGTTTGAAGACAAAGTATTGGTTTGCAAGGATTGCGGCGCCGAATTCGTTTTCACCGCCGGTGAGCAGGAGTTCTACGCCGAAAAGGGCTTCCGGAACGAACCCACCCGCTGCAAAGCATGCAGGAACAACCGCAAGGCCGCCCGCAACAACGGCGGTGAGCGCGTAATGTTCGACGCCGTCTGCGCAGAGTGCGGCCGTCCCACTAAGATCCCCTTCGAGCCCAAGACCGACAAGCCCATCTATTGCAGCGAATGCTTTGCAAAGCGCAGGGGCTGAGAATAACACGCAAGATAATTAATCACGACAGAAAAACACCGCAGCAACGCGGTGTTTTTTCACGCTTAAAAGTTCACCGGCTATCGGAGAAACAAATTCAATTCTCCGGCAACCGGCTCTCCAAGGTTTCTTTGTTCAGCCAGTAGGTCATATCCTCCGGTTTGCCGATCACGGCATTTCCGATGATCTTCTTCGCAAGCGCAGTAAAACGCTCGCGTTCATCGTATGTATCGAAACAAGCGCAACGTTCTATCGGACGGATATCCATTCGCGGCCAGACCTGCTTGAAGGCCTCAGCAAAATACAGCACCGCCCCGTCGTAGAGCTTTTGGATGAACGGATCCTGATCGTTTTCGGCGTTCATGGCCTCGCGCTCCCGTTCCGCCATGATCGCAATCAGCCTATCCTGCAGCTCTTTCTTCTTTTTAATTTGGATCCCGATCAGCGCGTTCTGCGGCGTTCCGAGCTCAAATACCTGCTTTGTCCCATCCTTCACGTTAATGAATTCGCAGACCGCGTCCCTCAGGAACCAGGCAATGACCATTTTGGGATCTTGTCCCCATGCTTCGCGGAGTGACCTGCATTCGCTTATGCATTTGGAAACGACGCCTTCATCCTCCGTGAAAACGGCCTTGCCGACAAGATTGAGCAAAATGCCGTTTTCAGCATCGTATACACACATTTTCACAAAAGGATAAATGCTGAGCTCACCGTAAAAAACCTCGCATTTCGCTGCGGCGAAATACAGAGCGCCTTCGGATTCATAGCACAGCTCTATAGGATGCACGTTCGGCTTTTTATCCAGCCCCATCGTTGCCGCGTAAAGCACGGGCTGAGACCGAAGAAACTCCTTAGTTTTCTCGATTGCTTCGATCATATTCATACCTCACCAGTTCCGGATCATTGAAATGATTATACCACCGCGCTATTCTTCATTCAACAGTGAATACCGCTTTTCTTTCGGGCAATAACTGCAAAAAGCCCGGCGCTTTACCGCCGGGCCCTCTTGATCAAAGCTGTTATCTGCTCTGTAAATAATCGTCGATCGCTTTTGCGGCCGTCTTGCCCGCGCCCATCGCGGAGATGACCGTCGCGGCGCCGGTTACAGCGTCGCCGCCGGCGTAAACGCCTTCGCGGGAGGTGAGGCCCGCTTCATTGACGATGATGCCGCCGTGCTTATTGACCTCGAGGCCCGCCGTCGTGTTCTTGATGAGCGGATTCGGGCTCGTGCCGATGGCCATGATGACCGTATCGACGTCCAGAGTGAATTCGCTGCCGGGGATCGGGACGGGACGCCTTCTGCCCTTCGCGTCGGGTTCGCCGAGCTCCATGCGGATGCAGCGCATACCGGTCACAAAGCCGTTCTTCGGATCGCGCGGATCATCCGGATTATTGTAGCCGAGGATCTCCACGGGATTGTTGAGGAGGCGGAAATCGATACCCTCCTCCATTGCGTGCTCGACCTCCTCGCGGCGCGCGGGGAGCTCCTCCATCGAACGGCGGTAGACGATATAGACGTGCTCCGCGCCGAGGCGCAGCGCGGTCCTCGCGGCGTCCATCGCGACGTTGCCGCCGCCGACGACGGCGACCTTGCCGCCCTTCATGATCGGCGTAACGGGGTTATCGCGATATGCCTTCATCAGGTTCGAGCGGGTCAAAAACTCGTTTGCGGAATAGACGCCCTTGAGACTTTCGCCGGGGATATTCATGAAATTTGGAAGACCCGCGCCGGAGCCGATGAAGACGGCCTCATAGCCCATCTCGAAGAGCTCGTCGATCGTAAGCGTTTTGCCGATGACGACGTTCGTTTCGATATCGACGCCGTTCTTTTTAAGGGTCTCAACCTCCTGCGCGACGATCGCCTTCGGCAGACGGAATTCCGGGATGCCGTAGACGAGCACGCCGCCGGCGGTATGCAGCGCTTCGAAGACCGTGACCTTGTAGCCGAGGCGGGCAAGATCGCCAGCGCAGGTGAGGCCGGAAGGACCGGAACCGACGACCGCGACTCTATGGCCGTTCGGTTCGATCGGCAGAACGGGCTTTTCCTCCTGGCTGTTGTACCAGTCCGCGACGAAGCGTTCAAGCCTTCCGATGCCGACGGGCTCGAACTTTATGCCCATGGTGCACTTCGATTCGCACTGCGTCTCCTGCGGACAAACGCGGCCGCAGACGGCGGGCAGAGTGGAGGTTCTTGAAATGATCAGGATCGCGCCTTCGTAATCCTTTTCCTTTATCCTGCTGATAAATCCGGGAATATTTACATTGACCGGGCAGCCCTCGATACAGGGCTTGTTTTTGCAGTTCAGGCAGCGCTGCGCTTCCGCAACGGCCATCTCTTCCGTGTAGCCGAGGGCGACCTCGTTGAAGTTATGCGCGCGGACCTCGGGAGCCTGGGTCGGCATTTCATGTTTTTTCGGATCGAGTGCCATAGTCTTTTTCCTCCCTTATGCCTGCTTGAAGAGATTGCAGGTCTCCTCATGCGCCTTGCGTTCAAAATCGAAATACATCCTGCCGCGGCTCATCGCCTCGTC
>DBXK01000001.1:0-547 GCA_002309375.1 Christensenella sp. UBA1214
TCTCCGTCGGCGATAAGATGGCGGGCCGCCACGGCAACAAGGGCGTTATTTCGAGGATCCTCCCCGAAGAGGATATGCCCTTCCTTCCCGACGGCACTCCGCTGCAGATCGTTCTGAACCCGATGGGCGTTCCGTCCCGTATGAATATCGGCCAGGTCCTCGAGCTGCACCTCGGCAAAGCCGCGAAGCTGCTCGGCCTGAAGGTCGCCACCCCCGTTCTTGACGGCGCGGGCGAGGACGATATCAAGATGCTTCTCGCGATGGCCAACAAGGACAATACCGAGATGCAGGATCTTATGAAGATGACCGCGGGCGACGTGCTCGAGCTCATCAAGCTTGCCGAAAAGGACGAAGAGGTCGGCGCGAAGTTCCGCAACGCCTACCGCAAGGAAGACGGCAAGACGATCCTTTACGACGGCCGCAGCGGCGAACCGTTCGAGAACCGCATCTCCGTCGGCTATATGTACTACCTCAAGCTCCATCATCTTGTTGACGACAAGATCCACGCAAGGAGCATCGGTCCCTACTCCCTCGTCACGCAGCAGCC
>DBXK01000001.1:718-1097 GCA_002309375.1 Christensenella sp. UBA1214
CAGTCCCTCTGCCTCGATATCAAGGTATTGAGCGAGAACAACGAGGAGATCACCATCGGCGAGATCTCCGAGGACGAGGGCGAAGAGTCCGGTCTCGAAGGCTTCTACTCCGGTTATGAGGAGGGCGGCAAGCGCAGGACCGACGACAACAGCGAGTTCGAAGGCTTCGGCGACGACGAGGAAGACACCTACGAAGAAGATGCCAGCGACGAGTTCGAGGGCTTCACCTTCGAGGACGGCGAAGACAATTACGACGAATAATGCCGGAAGGGAGATAGGATATGTTTGATCTTGCTAATTTTGATGCAATCCAGATAGGGCTCGCATCCCCCGAGAAGATCCGCGAATGGTCTCACGGAGAAGTCAAAAAGCCCGAAAC
>DBXK01000001.1:1143-1809 GCA_002309375.1 Christensenella sp. UBA1214
CCCACCAAGGACTGGGAATGCCACTGCGGACGCTATAAGAGGGTCAAGTACAAGGGCGTTGTCTGCGAAAAGTGCGGCGTTGAAGTTACCCGCGCAAAGGTTCGCCGCGAGCGCATGGGCCACATCGAGCTCGCCGCCCCCGTTTCCCATATCTGGCATTTCAAGGGCATTCCCTGCCGCATGAAGATGCTGCTGGATATGTCCCCCCGCAATCTTGAAAGGGTCCTTTACTTCGTTTCCTTCGTCGTTACCGATCCCGGCAACACTCCGCTCGAGTACAAGCAGCTGCTTTCCGATGCGGAATACCGCGAAGCGCAGCGCGAATACGGCGCAAAGAGCTTCAAAGCCGGCATGGGCGCGGAAGCGATCAAGGAACTGCTGATGCAGCTCGACCTTGACAAGACCGCGAAGGAGCTTCGCGAGGAGATCGAGACTTCCGGCGGCCAGAAGCGCGCCAACGCGATCAAGCGCCTCGAGGTCATCGAAAGCTTCATCAAGAGCGGCAACAAGCCCGAATGGATCATCCTCGACGTTCTGCCGGTCATTCCGCCGGAGATCCGCCCCATGGTCCAGCTCGACGGCGGCCGTTTCGCAACGAGCGACCTCAACGACCTCTACCGCCGCGTTATCAACCGCAACAACCGTCTGCGCCGCCTGCTGGAGCTG
>DBXK01000001.1:2013-9563 GCA_002309375.1 Christensenella sp. UBA1214
CTGCCGAAGGAAATGGCGCTTGAGCTCTTCAAGCCCTTCGTAATGAAGAAGCTTTCCGAGCTCGGTCTTGCCCATAACATCAAGTCCGCAAAGCGCATGGTCGAGCGCGTCAAGCCCGAAGTTTGGGACGTTCTCGAAGGCGTCATCAAGGATCATCCGGTCCTTCTGAACCGCGCTCCGACGCTCCACCGCCTCGGCATCCAGGCCTTCGAGCCCGTGCTCGTTGAAGGCCGCGCGATCAAGCTCCATCCCCTCGTCTGCACCGCGTATAACGCGGACTTCGACGGCGACCAGATGGCTGTTCACGTTCCGCTTTCCGTCGAGGCGCAGGCCGAAGCCCGCTTCCTGATGCTTGCGGCGAACAATATCCTCAAGCCCCAGAACGGCAAGCCGATCATCAATCCTTCGCAGGACATGGTCATGGGCTGCTACTACCTCACGATGCGCAGCGACGAGCTCTACGATAAAGAGATCCGCATGACGCTCCGCAATCTCACCAAGGACAAGGCGTTCGTCAGCACCTACGCGACCGATGAATTCATCCACCGCGTCTATGCCGAAAAGGACGCCGCCGCCGTCGACGATTTCATCGTCAAGGCGATCGAGAACGATTCCACCGTCGATCCGGAAGCGCTGCGCGATTATCTGAACGATTCCCGCCTGCTCCGCATCTTCAACGGCGAGGGCAAGGCGTTCTCCAGCGAGAATGAAGCGCTGATGGCCTATCAGACCGGCAAGCTTTCCCTCCATGCTTTGGCGAAGATCCGCATCGAAAGGGAATACGAGGGCAAGACCTACCGCCGCGTTATCCAGAACTCCATCGGCCGCGTCATCTTCAACAACGGCATCCCGCAGGATCTCGGCTATGTCAAGCGCGAGAACCTCGACGATATGTTCAAGCTCGAGGTCAACAAGCAGGCCGTCAAGAAGGATCTTACCGATATCATCGACCGCTGCTACAGAAAGCACGGCCCGACGATCACGAGTGAAGTTTCCGACAGCATCAAGGCGATGGGCTACAAGTATTCCACCATCGGCGGCGTCACGGTCGGTTTCCAGGATATCACGATCCCCGAGGAGAAATACGAGCTGCTTGCCAAGGCGGACGAAAAGGCCGTCGAGATCGACAAGATGTACCGCATGGGTCTCCTCTCCCGCGAGGGCAGAAGGAAGAGCGTCATCGACGTTTGGAAGGGCACTGTCGAGGCCGTCACCAAGTCCCTGATGGATCGCCTCAGCCAGATCAACCCGGTCTCCATGATGCTCAACTCCGGTGCCCGCGGTTCGAAAGCCCAGATCAGCCAGCTGGCCGGTATGCGCGGCCTTATGGCGGACCCGCGCGGCCAGACCATCGAGGTCCCGATCCGTTCCAACTTCCGCGAAGGCCTCTCCGTTCTGGAGTTCTTCATCAGCTCCCACGGCGCCCGCAAGGGTCTTGCCGATACGGCGCTTCGTACGGCGGACTCCGGTTACCTCACCAGGCGTCTTGTCGACGTTTCGCATAACGTCATCGTCCGCGAGGACGACTGCTTCGCTCAGCGCGGCATGGCGATCGACGGCATGCTGATCAAGGCCATCGGTTCGGACGACAAGCCCATCTCTCCCGAGGATGAGCGCATCATCGGCAAGACCTCCGCGGAGAACATTGCCGACCACGCCACCGGCGAGATCATCGTTGCGAAGAACCAGGTCATCGATCCCGCGATCCGCGACGCGCTCATTGCCGCGAAGATCCAGGGCGTCCGCTGCAAGGACGACAAGCCCCTCGTTCCGCTCGGAGACCGCATCCTCGGCCGCTTCACCGTGGAGGATGTTTATGATCCCGAGACCGGCGAGCTCATCATCGGCGCGAACAAGATGATCGACTACGACGCACGCGACCGCATCGTCGAAGCCGGCATCGAAGGCGTTCGCTGCAGGACGGTCTTCACCTGCCGCAGCGAGCACGGCGTCTGCGCGAAGTGCTACGGCATGAACTGCGCGACCGGCCAGGAAGTCACCATCGGCGAGGCCGTCGGCATCATCGCCGCACAGGCGATCGGCGAACCCGGTACGCAGCTGACGATGCGTACATTCCATACCGGCGGCGTTGCGACCGCAGAGGACATCACTCAGGGTCTTCCCCGCGTCGAGGAAATCTTCGAGGCGCGCAAGCCGAAGGGCCTTGCAGTCATCACCGAGATCGGCGGCACCGTCGAGCTCACCAGCGACGGCAAGAAGACCGAAGCCATCGTCCGCAACGAGGACGGCGAGCAGGAGAAATACCTGATACCGTTCGGCGCAACGCTGAAGATCAAGGACGGCGACCGTGTTGAAGCCGGCGATGTGCTGACCGCAGGTTCGGTCAACCCGCACGACATCCTGAAGATCAAGGGCGTCAAGGGCGTTCAGGCTTATATGCTCAAGGAAGTCCAGGCCGTTTACCGCAACCAGGGCGTTGAGATCTCCGATAAGCATATCGAGGTAATCATCCGCCAGATGCTGCGCAAGGTTCGCGTCGAGCAGGCCGGCGATACCGACATGCTGCCCGGCGAGCTCGTGGATATCTTCCGCTTCGAGCAGGCGAACGACAGCATCATCAGGAACGGCGGCGTTCCCGCTGCCGCGAAGCGCACCCTCCTCGGCATCACGAAGGCCTCCCTCGCGACCGATTCCTTCCTCTCCGCGGCAAGCTTCCAGGAGACCACCCGCGTCCTCACCGAAGCCGCCATCAAGGGCAAGGTCGATCCGCTCGTCGGCCTCAAGGAGAACGTCATCATCGGCAAGCTCATCCCCGCCGGCATCGGCATGAAGCGCTACCGCAACGTTCAGGTCGAGATGAAGAACGAGGCTGTTTCCGACGAGACGGAAGCCAAGTAAGTTCAAAACCGAACAACAACAATTATCCGGCCCGACCGAAAAGTCGGGCCGGTTCCTTTTTCGCCGCCCACCGCTCACCGGGCAAAAAATATCGAATAAAAAGTCGCTTCCTTTCTTGACGATGGAGCCGTTTGAGGGTACAATATAAATGTGCCAAAAGGCGATCTTGACAGAGAAAAGAAAGGATCCGGGAAATGGAAAACGAGCTCTATAATCCCGACTGCGCGTTTTGCGGAACACCGTACTGCGCGCTGCTGAATCAGAAAAACTGCAGCAAGTGTTATATGTCGAAGCTCGATACCGGGGAGCAGATCAAGGCGGGGGAGGACCTCTTCTTCATCGCCGACGCGCTCCCGGAAAACGGTGTCGAGGATATCATGAATTCGGAGGACTGCGCCCTTTGCCGTCCCGGCGAGGATGAGATCCCCGGCAAGGCGACGCGGTACGCCCAGTTCGACATGGGCCATATCCATCCGCTCGTTCCGGCCGGTGAAAAAGAAAACGGGAAATACAAGCGCGCCGCCTCGATGGTGATCCCCGTTCAGCTCCCCGTCTGCGATGACTGCCGCAAGAAGCTGAACCTTCTCTATTATCTGCCCCTCGGCCTCGGTGTGCTGACGGCGGCGCTCGGCTTGATACTGACTTCCCTTGAGCCCGTCCGCCTTACCCTGACCCGCTACGGCAGGATAATCCCGTTCCTTGTTCTGCTGATCTTCGTCTGCTTCGGCGTGATCATTGCGGCCATCGCGCGCCGTGCGCTGCGCATCCGCATCGAGCGGAGCATGAACACGAGAGCGAAGCGCATCCCGGCGCTCGCGGAGCTTGTTAAAAGGGGTTGGTTCCCGATCGGCCGCAAGGACGGTATGATCTCATTCAGCTTCACGAAGGAAAAGCTCGACAGCGGGATCCTCACCGGCAACAACCAGACGGAGCCGCTTGAGAAGATCCGCAGCTTCGGGAAGGAAGGCGTTGCGCTCGTCGCCGAAAACACTCTGAGAAAAGCCGAAAAGCAGCAGAGCGAAGAATGATCCAGAAGCCCGATCGCCGCGCCCGGGGCGCGGCTTTTCTTTTTGCGGTGCGCTTTGGGGAGCCTTCGGATCCCGCTGCGGCGAATATACCCGCTTTGTAAGCAAAATATTTCGTGCAATACATCAAATATACTTGACAACGCTTGCAAATCCTGCTATGATACGCATAGTGTGCTTTTATAATAGCTCACTGTGCGTTTTTGTATGGAAAATACTCCTTCCAAGGGGTTGCAAGGGGTTTTCTTTATATAAAAAACATAATCTTTTTCTAAGGAGAAACTTTCATGCCCACTATTAACCAGCTGGTCAGAAAGAGCAGGGAAAAGGTTGAGTACAAGTCCAATTCCCCGATTCTGAAGCAGTGTCCCCAGCGTCGCGGCGTCTGCACGGCAGTCCGTACGCTGACCCCCAAAAAGCCGAACTCCGCGCTTCGTAAGATCGCCCGTATCCGCCTCACCGACGGCCTCGAGGGTACCGCTTACATCCCCGGCATCGGCCATAATCTGCAGGAACACTCCGTCGTCCTCATCAGGGGCGGCAGGGTCAAGGATCTCCCCGGCGTCCGCTATCACATCATCCGCGGTGCTCTCGATACCGCAGGCGTTGCAAAGCGTATGCAGGCTCGCAGCCGTTACGGCGCGAAGCGTCCCAAGAAATAAGGAGGTAACCTATGCCCAGGAGAGGTAATGTCCCCAAGAGGGAAGTTCTTGATGATCCTATCTATGGCGGCAAGCTCGTCACGAAGCTCATCAACCAGGTAATGCTCGACGGCAAACGCGGCACGGCTCAGAAAGCCTGCTACGGCGCCTTCGATATCATCCGCGAAAAGACCGGCCGTGAACCTCTGGAAGTTTTCCAGGAGGCCATGAACAACGTCATGCCCGTCCTCGAGGTCAAGGCCCGCCGCGTCGGTGGTTCCACCTATCAGGTGCCCATCGAGATCCGCGCAGATCGCCGCCAGACTCTCGGTCTCCGCTGGCTCGTTATGTACTCCCGCAACAGGAGCGAGCGCACCATGCAGGAGAGGCTTGCAGCCGAGATCATGGATGCCTGCAATCAGCAGGGCTCCGCTTTCAAGAAGAAAGAGGACGTCCACAAGATGGCAGAAGCCAACAAGGCGTTTGCGCACTTCAGGTTCTGATCAAGACCAACGTTCGTTTTTCCGCGGCGTCCGGTTATTATCCGGACTTGCCGCATAAACTGAACACAGTTAAAACGAGGGAAAGGAGGTTAGGTCATGCCAAGGCAAACATCGCTTGAAAAGACCCGCAATATCGGCATCATGGCGCATATCGACGCCGGCAAAACGACGACGACGGAGCGCATCCTGTTCTACACGGGCAAGATCCACCGCATCGGCGAGGTCCACGAAGGCGCTGCCACCATGGATTACATGGAGCAGGAGCGCGAACGCGGCATCACCATCACCTCCGCAGCAACGACCGCCTATTGGCGGGAGCACCGCATCAACATCATCGACACGCCGGGCCATGTCGACTTCACCGTTGAGGTGGAGCGCAGCCTCCGCGTGCTCGACGGCGCCGTTGCAGTGTTCTGTGCAAAGGGCGGCGTTGAATCCCAGAGCGAGACCGTTTGGCGTCAGGCGGAGAGGTATTCCGTTCCGCGCATCGCGTATGTCAACAAGATGGACATCGTCGGAGCGGATTTCCACAACGTCATGAAAATGATGCGCGAGCGCCTCGGGGCGAATCCCGTTGCGCTGCAGCTCCCAATCGGCGCGGAGAATACTTTCCGCGGCATCGTCGACCTCGTCCGCATGTGTGCGGAGGTCTATTACGATGAAGAGGGCACCGATATCCGCATCGAGCCCATCCCGGCGGAAATGCAGGACGAAGCGGAGGAATTCCGCAATACCCTGATCGAAGCCGTTTCCGATGAAAGCGACGAGCTGATGGAGCTCTATCTTTCCGGCGAGGATGTGCCGGAGGAGCTTCTCAAGCAGTGCATCCGTTCCGCAACGGTCAATAACCGCGCCGTTCCCGTCTGCTGCGGCTCATCCTACCGCAACAAGGGCGTTCAGCCCCTTCTCGACGCGATCGTCGATTATCTTCCGAGCCCGCTCGACATTCCCCCCGTGGAAGCGCCGAGCAGGGACGGCAAGAAGACCGTCACCGTTCATGCGGATGATTCCGAGCCCTTCGCCGCGCTTGCTTTCAAGATCGTCACCGATCCCTTCGTCGGCAAGCTCGCGTTCTGCAGGATCTATTCCGGAACCCTGAAGGTCGGCTCCGTTGTTTTCAACTGCAACAAGGCCAAGCGGGAACGCGTTACAAAGCTGCTTCTTATGCATGCGAACAGCCGCACCGAGGTCGAAGAGGTCTATGCGGGCGATATTGCCGCCTTCGTCGGCCTTCGCGAGACCATTACCGGCGAGACCCTCTGCAGCGAGGGTCGGCAGCTGCTGATGGAATCCATGGATTTCCCGGAGCCCGTCATCCGCATCGCCATCGAGTCCAAAACCAAGGCCGGCCAGGAAAAGCTTGCGCAGTCCCTTGCGAAACTTTCCGAGGAGGATCCCACCTTCCGCACCTATGCGGACACGGAAACGGGCCAGACCATCATCGCCGGCATGGGAGAACTGCACCTTGACATCATCGTTGACCGCCTGATCCGCGAATTCAAGGTCGAGTGCCGCGTCGGCAAGCCCCAGGTGGCTTACCGCGAGAGCATCACGAAGACCGTCACGACCGTCGGCACTTACAGCCGCCAGAACGCGAACGGCAAGGGCATGTTCGGGCACTGCGTCGTCGAATTCGCCCCCGGCGAACCGGGCAGCGGCTTCCGCTTCGAGAACCGCGTGAGCGATCCCTCGGTCCCGAAGGAATACGTCGCCGCCGTGGAGCAGGGCATCCGCGATGCTTCGCGCAGCGGAGCGCTCGGCGGATACGAGGTCGTGGATTTTTCCGCGGCGCTTCTCGAATGCCAGGTCAACGAACTCGACTCCGTCGAGCTTGCCTATAAGATCGCCGGCAGCCTCGCAATGCGCGACGCCTGCGAGAAGGGCGGCAGCGTCCTGCTCGAGCCGTTCATGAAGTGCGAGATCGTCGTTCCGGACGAATACCTCGGCGACGTCATGGGCAACATCACGTCCCGCCGCGGTCAGCTTTCCGGCGTCGAGGTCCGCTCCGGCGGCCAGCAGTGCATCAACGCCCTTTGCCCCCTCAGCGAAATGTTCGGCTACGCGACCGACCTGCGCTCGAGGACCCAGGGCCGCGGAAGCTTCACGATGCAGTTCGACCACTATGAAGAGGTCGCCAAGAACCTTGTTGACAAAATTCTTGGCATTATATATTAGTAACATCGCTTTTTTCCTGTATATTCAAGAAAAAAACGGTGATACAGCCCCTTTGCGGGATTGAAAAATCGTTCCGTATAGGGTATAATACGCAAGTAAAATTAAATTACACCATAAACCCATTAGGAGGAATTAACAATGGCAAAGCAGAAGTTCGAAAGAACTAAACCCCATGTCAACATCGGCACCATTGGTCACGTTGACCACGGTAAGACCACCCTCACCGCCGCTATCACCATGGCGCTGTCCCAGCAGGGTCATGCCGCTGCAATGCGTTACGATGAGATCGACAAGGCTCCCGAAGAGAAAGCCCGTGGTATAACGATCAACACCGCTCACGTTGAGTA
>DBXK01000001.1:9707-9862 GCA_002309375.1 Christensenella sp. UBA1214
CGTCAGGTCGGCGTTCCCTACATCGTTGTCTTCATGAACAAGGTTGACCAGGTTGACGACGAAGAGCTCCTCGAGCTGGTTGAAATGGAGATCCGTGAGCTGCTCTCCAGCTACGACTTCCCCGGCGACGAAATCCCGATCATCAAGGGTTCCGC
>DBXK01000001.1:9892-15908 GCA_002309375.1 Christensenella sp. UBA1214
GCCAGTGCATCTTCGAGCTGATGGATGCTGTTGACAACTACATCCCCGAACCGCAGCGCGCTTCCGACAAGCCCTTCCTTATGCCTGTTGAGGACGTCTTCACCATCACCGGTCGTGGTACCGTTGCTACCGGCCGTGTTGAGCGCGGTGTTGTTAAGGTTGGCGACCCTGTCCAGATCGTCGGTCTCCGTGAAACCAAGCAGACCGTTGTTACCGGCGTTGAAATGTTCCGCAAGCTGCTCGATCAGGCTATCGCGGGCGACAACATCGGCACCCTGCTCCGTGGTATCGACCGTAAGGACGTTGAGCGCGGCCAGGTTCTGGCTAAGCCCGGTTCCATCCATCCCCACACCCACTTCAATTCCGAGGTTTACGTTCTGACCAAGGAAGAGGGCGGCCGTCATACCCCCTTCTTCTCCGGCTATCGTCCCCAGTTCTATTTCAGGACCACCGACGTTACCGGCGTCATCAAGCTCCCCGAGGGTGTTGAAATGGTCATGCCCGGCGACAACATTCGCATGGAAATCGAGCTCATCACTCCTATCGCAATGGACGAAGGTCTCCGCTTCGCTATCCGCGAGGGCGGCCGCACCGTTGCTTCCGGCGTTGTCACCAGCGTTATCGAGTAATCGAAACTGACTGAACAAAAAAAGAGCTTCCCTTCGGGGAGGCTCTTTTTTGCTGCCGTTCTGATGCTGCACATTTGCACGTTAATGGTACACTGCGGTCATGCGGGATAGATGCCCGAACCGGGACCGAGCGTATTCTCGCAGTAATCATCGAGGAATTCATCATCGAAGCTGTACGGGATATCCTCTGCGAACCATGCGCTGACCGTTTCGGAAATATGATCGTTCCGCTGCTGATACAGCGCATACTTCGCAAGGCTCCTGTATTCCTCGGACCCGGTGTCATTCATGTCGATACGAACTTCGCCTTCGGGCAGTACTTCGCTGATGTAGAGGAAGTACGTTCCGGAGTACTGTCCGAAGAATTCTTCAACCTTTGCGATGCGAACACCGTCGGTGGTCGTGAAGAATTCAATGTGGTAAAACGCGGCTGCGGGTTCGGATGAGACGGAATCCGGGATCCGCCAGTTTTCGCCGTAATGCAGTACACAGGCTGCCGCACCGAAACTGTCGCCGTAGCGGTGGGAGATCTGCCCGTTCATGATATAACCGTGTTCCCGCAGGCCGAGCAGCGGGTTCGTTTCAACCGTTTCTCCGTCTGCTTTCATCGTAAAAACAGCAGAGTCGTTATAATCTGCGTTTTCGACGTAGTCGGTTATGAATTCTCCGAGGTTGACACCGGATTCGAGCCTTGCGGTAATCTCATCGATCTTCCCCTGTCGATCGGCAGAGTATTGCGCCGGGCTGCCGTTATTGATGATATCTTCCGCATTCTCGCATTCGATCACACAGAATTTGACGGTGAACATATCCGCGGGAACGTAGAGCGGGACTGCCCGGCGGCCCTGAATATAACCGCTATAAGCATTCGCGAAAATACTCGGAAAGGATTTATACTCCTCCTTGTCGCTGGCGGTTTGGCTGCGACAATATTCCTCGATATCCTCGGGGGATGCGACGATCTCATCACCGATGCTGTTTTTCAGTTTTTCAATTAGTTTGCTGTTGGAATAATACCGAATCAGATCTTCTCGGTATTCATCGACTGTGCACACGGCATATTTGTCGCTTTCGGTAAAAAACTGTTCCAGCGCTTCGGTTTTTAATGCCCGGATCTCGCCGGGATCGGTGATTGCGGGATCGACTTCTATATATTCAAGGCAGCTTTTGATTTCGGAATCGGCGATGGTTTCGATTTGCTTCTTTTCAGAATCAGTTAAAGTGATACCGAGTTCATTCGCCTTGCTCAACAGTATGCCGTCTTCGACAAGGCGATCCTTGATGTAGTCTTCGTAATCCACCATCCAGCCGGAATGCTCATAATAGCGGAGAAAATCCGAAAGCCGGAATTCTACCGTGCCGACTGTGCAGATGACGGGATTATGCTCCGGCGCAGGCGCTTCTGTGGGCTCGGCAGCGGGGACTTCTGTCGGTTCTGCTACCGGTGTTCCGGCTGCAGTGTCCGCCGCTTGTTCCGTGCCGTTCTTCGCCCCATTGGAACAGGAAACCGAAATGAGCGCAAACGCAAGCAGCAGGGCAAGTGCCGCAGCGTAATTTAATACGAAACGTTTCATTTGGAAAGACCCCCTTTCACGGTCTGTAAAATAAGTATATACTATTGCATAAAAAAATCAACAGCATTATCTTCGGCGAACCTGCAAAACGGGTTGATTTAACAGAATTGAACTTGTCCTGCCGTTTTCCGTTAACATTTTCCATCGGGAATCGGGAATATAAAAAGGAACTGCCGTATATGGCAGCTCCTTCGCTGTTCTTATCGGTATCAGCCCTTCAGAGGTACGCTGTTCTTAAGGATAACGTCGTGGGAACCGCCTTCAACGATGCTCGTAGCGGAAACGACGGTCAGCTTCGCGTTCTTCTGCAGATCCGGAATATTCAGCACGCCGCAGTTGCACATCGTGGAGCGCACCTTCGCGAGCGTTGCGGAAACGCCGTCCTTGAGGCTGCCTGCGTAGGGGACGTAGGCGTCGACGCCTTCTTCGAAGCTGAGCTTCGCGGCGCCGCCCATATCGTAGCGCTGCCAGTTGCGGGCGCGGTTTGAGCCCTCTCCCCAGTATTCCTTGTAGTAATTGCCGTTGATGCGGATCTTCTGCGTCGGGCTCTCGTCGAAGCGGGAGAAGTACCTGCCGAGCATGATGAAGTCCGCGCCCATCGCGAGGGCGAGGGTGATATGGTAATCGTGGACGATGCCGCCGTCGGAGCAGATCGGAACGTAAATGCCGGTCTCCTTGAAATACTCGTCCCTTGCCTTCGCAACGTCGAGCATCGCGGTCGCCTGGCCGCGGCCGATGCCCTTCTGCTCGCGGGTGATGCAGATGGAACCGCCGCCGATGCCGACCTTCACGAAGTCCGCGCCGCATTCGGCGAGATAGCGGAAGCCTTCACCGTCGACGACGTTGCCCGCGCCGACCTTGACCTTGTCGCCGTAGTGCTCGCGGATCCAGTCGATCGTCAGCTTCTGCCACTCGGTGAAGCCTTCGGAGGAGTCGATGCAAAGGACGTCCACGCCCGCTTCAACGAGGGCGGGCACACGCTCGGCGTAATCGCGGGTGTTGATGCCGGCGCCGACGAGGAAGCGCTTGTTCGCGTCGATGGATTCAAGGGGATTTTCCTTGTGGTTCGAATAGTCCTTGCGGAAAACGAAGTATTTGAGGCGTCCTTCCTTATCAACAAGGGGAAGGGAATTGATCTTATGATCCCAGATGATGTCGTTCGCGGTCTTAAGAGTTACGTCGTCGGTCGCGTAAACGAGGCGGTCGAGGGGCGTCATGAATTCCGCGACCTTCGTTTCGGGGCTCATACGGCTCACGCGGTAATCCTTGTCGGTCACGATGCCGAGGAGCTTGCCGCTGCCGGTGCCGTCGTCCGTGATGGCGACGGTGGAATGGCCGGTCGCTTCATGCAGGGCGAGCACGTCCGCAAGGGTGGAATCCGGGCGGAGGTTGCTGTCGCTCGGAACGAAGCCCGCTTTGTAGCTCTTGACGTTGCGGACCATCTGCGCCTGGCTTTCGATCGACTGGGAGCCGTAGAGGAAGGAAATTCCGCCCTCTTTGGCGAGGGCGATGGCCATTGTGTCGTTCGAGACCGCCTGCATGATCGCGGAGACCATGGGGATGTTGATCGAAAGCGCGGGCTCCTCTTCGCCCTTTCTGAATTTGACAAGGGGCGTGCGGAGGCTGACGTTCGCGGGGACGCACTCCCTGGAGGAATAGCCGGGGACCAGCAGGTATTCGCCGAAGGTGCGGGAGGGTTCGTTGTAAATGAATGCCATGGTTTCTTTCCTTTCTGCCTGGACGGTCTTTTTTATCGTTCGGGCTTTCGCCTGTATGTTCTCAGTTTGCGGCGGAGAGGTTTTCCGCGCAGTCGACAAGGTTCGTCATCAGCATTGCGACCGTCATCGGGCCGACGCCGCCGGTGACCTTCGTGATATAGCTCGCCTTTTCGGAAACGGTGTCGAAATCAACGTCGCCGTAAAGCACGCCGTCGATATTGGTCTGACCGACGTCGATCACGACTGCGCCTTCCTTGACCATATCTGCCTTAATGAGCTTCGCGCTGCCGGCGGCGACGATCAGGATATCCGCATTCCGCGTGAAATCGCCGAGGTTCGGGGTGCTCGTATGGCAGACGGAGACCGTCGCGCTGCGGTTGAGGAAGCACATCGCGATCGGACGGCCGACGAGGATCGATTTTCCGACGATGACGGTATGGCGGGCTTTGATATCCACGCCGATCGAATCGAGCATGCGGATGATCGCGCGCGGAGTGCAGGCGATGATCGCGGGCTCGCCGTTCAGAAGCTTACCCTGGTTGCAGAAGTGGATGCCGTCGATGTCCTTTTCGGGGTCGATCGCGTCGAGCACAGCCTGCGTATCCATATGATCCGGGAGCGGCATCTGCACGAGCATGCCGTGGACGGAGGGATCGCGGTTGAGCTGATCGATGAGGTCCATGACGCGCTGCTGCGATGTGGAGGAAACGAGGCGGTAGGTGACGCACTCCATGCCGAGGCGGATGGCGGCATTTTCCTTAAGGTTAACATAGCGCTTGGTCATTTCGTCCTCGCCGATCTCGATGATCGCAACGCGGGGGATAACGCCCTGCTGCTTCAGCTTTTCGATGCGGCCGGTCAGTTCGGAATAGACTTCCGCTGCGATGGCTCTGCCGTCAATAATACTTGCGCTCATTTTGCCTCCTTTGCTTTCCGCTGCGTCAAAAACCCGGCGGAATTTTAAAATTGCCTTATTATACACCCGCGGAGCGGCTAAGAAAAGCCGTCCGAGAAATATATTTAAATCTTATTTTTTGAAATAATCGACCGCGCCGCGGAATATCGCGAAATCATCCGGACCGGGAACGTTTTTATAAAGGTTCCTGCCGCAGCGCTCGCTGTGCGCCATCTTGCCGAAGACGCGGCCGTCGGGGGAGGTGATGCCCTCGATCGCGAGCACGGAGCCGTTCGGGTTGATCGAAGTGGTCATCGACGGCATGCCGTATTCGTTGCAGTACTGCGTCGCGATCTGCCCGCGCGAAATGAGCTCCGCAAGCAGCTCCTCGCTGCAGACGAAGCGGCCTTCGCCGTGGGAAACGGGAACGAGGGCAACGTCGCCGACCTCCCTGTACATCAGCCAGGGAGAGAGGTTCGAGCAGCAACGGGTGTGCACGAGGCGGGAGCGGTGCAGGCCGATCGTGTTATAGGTCAGTGTGGGCGAAGCTTCACTTGCCGTGACGATCCTGCCGTAGGGCACGAGGCCGAGCTTTACGAGCGCCTGGAAGCCGTTGCAGATGCCGAGGATCAGGCCGCCGCGCTTTTCGAGGAGCGCGCCGATCGCGTCCGCAGCCATCGCGTTGCGCATGAATGAGGTGATCAGCTTTGCGCTGCCCTCCGGTTCGTCGCCGCCGGAGAAGCCGCCGGGGATGAACAGGATCTCGGAATTATTGAGCTTTTCGGAGAAAGCGCGGACGGATTCTTCGATATCGCGGGCGGTCAGGTTGTTGATGACCATGATCTCCGGCTTCGCACCGGCAAGGCGCATCGCCCTTGCGGAATCCATTTCGCAGTTCGTGCCGGGGAAGACGGGGATCAGCACGCGGGGCGCCGAGACGCCTTCGGGCAGGACGGCGGGCGCGCTTTCCCAGGGCTTTTTCTTCGCGATGCAGTTGATCGGCATCACGGGGCGGGGATCCGAAGTTTTGTGGTGATAAACGCTCTCGAGCTTTTCGTCGTAAAGCTTGAAGAGGGTATAGATCGGCACGGACTCATCGCCGAATTTGAGGTCGAGCCCGTCGGTCGTGCGGCCGATCGTGACGAGCCTTTCATCACCGGGAACGGCGCCGGCGCAGTGGCAGCCGGGGAGCTCGAGGAT
>DBXK01000001.1:15990-16223 GCA_002309375.1 Christensenella sp. UBA1214
CCCTTATCGACGGCCCAGCAGGAGAATGCGCGGTGGGTGCGAAGAAGGGTCGTCACGAGGGCAATGTTCGCGCGGACGCTCTCCGCCGTCGGCAGGCCGTTTTCGTCCTTTTCGGCCGGGAGCAGCGCGACGCGGGTGCCGATGCCCTTGAATTCGGGGGAGGTGATGTTCGCTGCCATGTCCTTCGCAACTGCGAAGGAAACGAGGGTCGGCGGAACGTGGATATTTTCGAA
>DBXK01000001.1:16321-16908 GCA_002309375.1 Christensenella sp. UBA1214
AAGTATTCCTGGAAAGTGAGCCAGCATTCGTCGGTCGATGCGCCGCTCGCAACGAGCTTTGCAACGGACGCTATGACCGCGCAGTACGCGCCGGCATAGGGATCGGCCTCGGAAAGATAGGGATCGAAGCCGTACGCCATGACGGAACAGGAATCGGTCTCGCCGTTGCGGACGGGGAATTTCGCCGCCATAGCCTGGGGCGGGGTGATCATATTCCTGCCGCCGAAGGGCATCAGCANNNATCGTGGAATCGAAACGCTCCGAAAGGCCCTGCCTGGAGCAGATATTGATATCGGAAACAAGGGCTTTCATCCTTTCGGCAAAGCCCGCTCCGCTCGCTTCGGGAACGGTCTGCGGCGCCGTTTTGCCGGGATTTACGCGCACCTTCATCGATTTCGGCGCTCCGTTCGTGTCAAGGAATTCCCTCGAAAGATCGACGACGGTCCTGCCGTTGAGGTGCATGACCATCCTGCCGCTGTCCGTAACGCGGGCGACGACGGTCGCTTCGAGGTTTTCACCGTGGGCGAGAGCGAGGAATTTCTCCGCGTCGTCGGGGCTGACGACGACGGCCATGCGCTCCTGGGATT
>DBXK01000001.1:16992-17509 GCA_002309375.1 Christensenella sp. UBA1214
ACGGAAACGCCGCCGGCGCCGAAATCGTTGCAGCATTTGATGAGGGTCGAAGCCTCGCTGTTCGAGAACAGGCGCTGGAGCTTTCTTTCCTCCGGCGCGTTGCCCTTCTGGACCTCTGCGCCGCAGTTCGCGAGGGAGGAAACGTCGTGGGATTTCGAGGAGCCGGTCGCGCCGCCGCAGCCGTCACGGCCGGTGCGGCCGCCGAGAAGGATCACGATATCGCCGGGAAGGGGCTCGTCGCGGCGGACGTTCTTGACCGGAGCAGCGCCGACGACGGCGCCGATCTCCATGTGCTTTGCGAGATAACCGTCGTGGTAGACCTCGTCCACAAGGCCGGTCGCGAGGCCGATCTGGTTGCCGTAGGAGCTGTAGCCCTGCGCGGCGGTGGTGACGAGCTTCCTTTGCGGGAGCTTGCCCTTGATCGTTTCCTCAACGGGAGCGAGGGGGTTCGCGCCGCCGGTGATGCGCATCGCGTGGTAAACATAGCTCCTGCCGGAGAGCGGGTCGCGGATCGCGC
>DBXK01000001.1:17558-20250 GCA_002309375.1 Christensenella sp. UBA1214
CTTGAAGAGCAGGAGCCAGGGCTCCTCCCTGCCGTCGACGTCCACGTTCACGCGGACGGTGCAGGCGTTGATCTCGCGCGATTCATCGAGGCTCGTGAGCTCGCCGCTCTTTTTGAGCGCTTTCGCGGCGATGCAGGCAAGATCCATCAGGCAGACGGGTTTTTTATCGCCGATCTGTTCGCGCAGGGTGAGATAATTTTCAAATGATTCCTGAACTTTTTTATCTTCGAATTCAACGTCCGTCAGGCGCGTGTTGAAGGTCGTATGGCGGCAGTGGTCGCTCCAATAGGTGTCGATCACGCGCAGCTCCGTGATCGTCGGATCGCGGTGCTCGGCGAGGAAATGTCCGGTGACGAAGATAACGTCCGCCTCGTCCATCGCGAGGCCGTATTTTTTGATAAGCTCGGTGGGGGTGAAATCGCAAAGCGGAACCGTCTCCGGGAAAGGCGGCTCGACATGGGGAAGGACGAGCGTATCAGGCAGCTCCATCGCCGCCTCGCGGGAATCGACGGGGTTGATGATGTAGGCCTTGATCTTCGCGATCTCTTCTTCGCTCAGCCTGCCGTAAAGCATATATACGACAGCGCTCCTGACGGCGGGGCGTTCGACGCTCGCCGCAAGGCTGATGCACTGCGCCGCGGAATCGGCGCGCTGGTCGAACTGGCCGGGAAGGTATTCGACCGCAAAAACGCAGGCGCCGTCGGGATCGGGCAGCTCGCGGTAGGTCAGATCGACCTGCGGCTCGGAAAAGACGGTCGGGATGCATTCTTCGAGGATGCTTTCTTCAATGCCCTCAACATCGTAGCGGTTGATGATGCGGAGCTTTTCGAGCGCGGGGATACCGAGAAAATCCCGGATGTCGCCGCGGAGCGCTTCCGCCGCTTCCGAAAATTCGGGGCGCTTTTCGCTGTAAACTCTGTAAACCATGGCAAAACCTTTCGCTGCTTATTTGACGGCGGCAAGAGCCCTTGCGCCGATATCGTTACGATAGTACATTTTTTCGAATTCAACGTGCTCCGCAGCTTCATAGGCGGCGGAGACGGCTTCCTCTAGGTCGTTCCCGAGGGCGGTGAGGCCGAGAACGCGGCCGCCGGAGGTCACAAAACCTTCCGGCGTGAGCTTTGTTCCGGCGTGGAAAACGAGGATATCCTTCGGCATGTCGTCAAAGGTGATGAGCTTGCCCTTTTCGTATTTTTCGGGGTAGCCGCCGCTTGCGAGGATGAGGCAGCAGGAGGCTTCGGCCGAAAATTCGATATCGAGCTTATCGAGCTCCCCGTTCCGCACGGCAAGCATGATCTCCACGAAATCGCTCCTGAGCAGCGGCAGCACCGCCTGCGTTTCCGGGTCGCCGAAGCGGCAGTTNNTTGTATTCGATCACCTTCGGGCCGTCAGGCGTCATCATGAGGCCGAAATAGAGGCAGCCGCGGAAGGTGCGGTTTTCTTTATTCATTGCGTCGACGGTCGGAAGGATGATCTCCTTCATCGTCCGTTCCGCAAGCTCCTTCGTATAGCAGGGGTTCGGCGCAATGACGCCCATGCCGCCGGTGTTGAGGCCGAGATCGCCGTCGAGCGCGCGCTTGTGATCCATGCTCGCGGGCATCGGCACGATCGTTTTTCCGTCCGTAAAGGCGAGGACGGAGACCTCCGGCCCGGTCAGGAATTCTTCAATGACGACGGTTTTTCCGCTCTTGCCGAACTTCTCGTCGACCATCATGGATCGAACGGCCGCTTCCGCCTGTTCTGCGGTTTCGGCGATGATGACGCCCTTGCCGAGGGCGAGGCCGTCCGCCTTGATGACGACGGGCAGGCTGTGGCTGCGGACGCACCCGAGCGCCGGCTCAAGCTCCGTAAAGGTCTCGTAACGGGCGGTCGGGATGCCGTATTTCTTCATCAGTTCCTTCGAAAACGCCTTGCTCGATTCGATGATCGCGGCCTTCGCCTCGGGGCCGAAGCAGGGGACGCCGGCTTCTTCAAGGCGGTCCACAAGGCCCATCGCGAGCGGATCGTCGGGGATCACGGCGGCGAAATCGACGGGATTCTCGCGGCAGAATTTCACGATACCGTCGAGATCGGTCGCGGAAACGGGGACGCACTCCGCAAGTTCGGATATGCCGCCGTTGCCGGGGAGGGCATAGATCTTCCCGGCGCGCGGGCTCTTTTTGATCGCGGCAATGATCGCATGCTCGCGGCCGCCGCCGCCGATGACGGCGATATTCAGTTTCTTTTTAAGCTCAGTATTGATCATGATTCTTACCTGAAATCAGTGGTGGAAGAGGCGCAGGCCGGTGAAGACCATCGCGATGCCGTGCTCGTCGCAGGCCTTGATGACGTCCTCGTCGCGGACGGAACCGCCGGGCTGGGCGATGTATTTGACGCCGCTGCGGAACGCGCGCTCGATATTGTCGCTGAAGGGGAAGAACGCGTCGCTCGCGAGGGCGGTTTCCTTGAAATTCGCAAGCCAGGCGCGCTTCTTTTCCTTCGTCATCGGTTCCGGACGCTCGGTGAAGAACTGCTGCCACTTGCCCTCGTCGAGAACGTCCATCCACTCGTCGTCGTTGAGGTAAACGTCGATCGCGTTATCGCGGTTCGGGCGGGGGATATCGCTCCGGAAGGGGAGGGAGAGCACTTCCGGGCACTGGCGGAGATGCCAAAGATCGGCCTTGCTTCCCGCGAGGCGCGTGCAGTGGATGCG
>DBXK01000001.1:20311-48210 GCA_002309375.1 Christensenella sp. UBA1214
GTGTATTTGAGCGTGATGAGCGCGATCAGAAGATCCCGCTTCGCGCTTTCCGGAAGGTCCTTATTCTCCGTAACGAAATTCGTGAGAAGGTTTTCGTCGATGACGGAATCGTTCCGGCCCTGCTCGAAGGTGACGCCGTAAACGGTGCGCCTCTCGATCGGCGCGGGGACGTAGCTTTCGTCCATTTTGATGATCGTATAAGCGCCCTTCTTCTTCCCGGCGAGGATCGCGAACGCCTCCTCGTCGTAATCCGGGGCGATGATGCCGTCGGAGACCTCGCGCTTTAAGATATTCGCAAGTGAAAAGTCGACCTTGTCGCTGACCGCGATGAAATCGCCGAAGGAGCTCATACGGTCCGCTCCGCGTGCGCGGATATAAGCGCAGGCGAGGGGGGAGAGCTCCGCGCCTTCATCGACGAAGTACATCCTGCGCAGGGTTTCGGAAAGCGGGAGGCCGATCGCGGCGCCGGCGGGGCTGACATGCTTGAACGATGCGGCGGCGGGGAAGCCGGTCGCGCGCTTGAGCTCCGAAACGAGCTGCCAGCCGTTCAGCGCGTCCAAAAGGTTGATATAGCCCGCCCGTCCGTTCAAAACGGTGATCGGCAGCTCGCCGTCGATCGAGACGGACGCCGGTTTCTGGTTCGGGTTGCAGCCGTATTTGAGTTCGTATTTCATGATTCCCTCCGTTTTCCGTGTTTTAAAAGGAAAGCCGAAGCCGCGGGGCTTCAGCAGTGTTTGTTGATGATCGCGGTCGTTTCCGCTCCGCAGGCGCAGATCTTGCGCACGAAGAGGGAAACGCGGTTGTTTTCATCGAGACAGCTCCAGACGTATCCGGCGATCTCTTCGGCGCTGCCTTCGGGGCAGAGCAGCCTTCGCGGTTCGCCGCGGAAGGTCGGGATTGGGCTGCCGTCGTGCTCATAGGTATGGATGAAATGGCAGACGCCGGGCTCGAAGGCATAGCGGAAGAAATTCCGCTGGCAGACGCCGCCGGTCTGATCCTCGGATTTGAGGATCGAGAGCTCGTAACCGTCTTCGCCGACGATGCCGCTGATGCGGGGCGTGAAGTTCGGCGGATCGGGCTCGAATTCGCGGCGGGCGAGGGCATTTGCGAAGCGGACGAAGCGCTCCTTTTCGGGATCCTCGGCAAGGAGCAGCTCATCGCGGACGGTGTCGGTCTGGTCGCCGTTCGTAACGATCGTAACGCCGCCGACCTTGCGGACGGGGGCGTAGATGATGAGGCTCGGATCGGTGAGCTTGGATTCATCGAAGGCGCGGGTGCGGATGCCGTCGTCCGTCTTTTCGAAGATGCGGTTGCGGCTGTTCACGCTCCTGCCCATGATGAAATATGCGATGACGGTGCTTCCGCCAGTGCTTTGGCCGATCAGTATGCCCCTTCCGGGGTAGGTGTTGCCTTCAAGCTGCTGCTGCAGCGATTTAAGCTCGGTGCACATATTTTTCCTTATCCTTCGGGTATTATTCTTCGCTTTTTTCCGCCCGCTCCGCGGCGATGCGTTCGAAAACGAGCTCGAGTGCGCGGGGGAGGAGCTCCCATTCCGCCTGCTCCATCACGCGGCGCTGGAGGATCTCCGGCGTATCGCCTTCGAGAACGTCCACCGCTTTTTGGAGGATGATCTCGCCGCCGTCCGCGACGGCATTGACATAATGCACGGTCGCGCCGGTGACCTTGACGCCGTAATCGAGCGCTGCGCGGTGCACGCGCAGGCCGTAGAACCCCTTCCCGCAGAAGGAGGGGATCAGCGCGGGATGCACGTTGATGATGCGGTGATCCCATTTTTCAACGAATTCGGCGCTGAGGATGAGCATGAAGCCCGCGAGGACGATGACGTCGATCCCCTTTTCGGCAAGGAGCTTTTCGCACTCCGCTTCGAATGAACGCGGGTCGCTGCGGTCGAAGGGCACGTATACGCCCTCGACGCCGGCGCGCTTCGCTCTTTCGAGGGCGAAGGCGCTCTCCTTGTTCGAGATGACGAGGACGATGTCGCCGCTTTTGATGACGTTCCCGCGCTTATCGAGAAGCGCCTGAAGATTCGTTCCGCCGCCCGAAACGAAGACGGCGGCGCGGGGACGCTTCAGCATATCTCAACGCCCTCGCCCTTTTTGAGTTCGCCGAGGATATAGGCTTCCTCGCCGTTCGCTTTGAGGATCTCGACGGCTTTTTCGGCGTCCTCCGCGGCGACGATCAGGCACATGCCGACGCCCATGTTGAAGGTGTTGAACATATCGCGGCGGGGGATATTGCCCCTCTCTTCGAGCAGATCGAAGACCGGAGGCGTTTTGACGTCCTTTTCGCGGATGCTGGCGCAGAGGCCTTCCTTCACGGCGCGGGGGATGTTTTCATAGAAGCCGCCGCCGGTGATATGGGCGCAGCCCTTGATCTTGATCTCATCCGCAACTGCAAGCACGGGCTTGACGTAGATCTTCGTCGGGCGGAGCAGCGCCTCGCCGAGGGTGCAGCCGAGGGAGGGCACGTATTCGGCGATCGCTTCCTCGCTCGTGAGGCCGAAGACCTTGCGGACGAGGGAATAGCCGTTCGAATGGAAGCCGGTGGAGGGCAGGGCGATGAGCTTGTCGCCCTCGATCTGGGTATTGACGTCAAAGATCTTTTCTTTATCGACGATGCCGACGGCAAAGCCCGCGAGGTCGTATTCATTCTCGGGATAGAAGCCGGGCATCTCCGCCGTTTCGCCGCCGATCAGCGCGCAGCCCGACTGCACGCAGCCTTCCGCAACGCCTTCGACGATCGAGGCGACGCGCTCCGGAACGTTCTTGCCGAGGGCGATGTAATCGAGGAAGAACATGGGCTTCGCGCCGCAGCAGATGATGTCGTTCACGCACATCGCAACGCAGTCGATGCCGACGGTGTTATGCTTATCCGCAAGGAAAGCGAGCTTCAGCTTCGTGCCGACGCCGTCCGTGCCGGAAACGAGGATGGGTTCCTTCATCCCGGCAAGGTCGGGCACGAAAAGCCCGCCGAAATTGCCGATGGAGGGCATCGCGCCGGGGATGACCGTGCGGTCGATATGCTTCTTCATGAGCTCCACGGCCTTGTAACCGGCGGTGATGTCGACGCCGGCCGCTTCGTAGCTCTTGCTCCTCGAATCCTTGTTTGCCATAGTGTTTATCTCCTTAATTTGATCAATCCTTCTGATCGCTGAGTTTGTTCATGAATTTATTGACCCATTTGTTCTTCGGCGGATCGCAGGGATACTTGCCGGAGAAACAGCCGGTGCAGAATTCCCGCGGTTCGTCGCTCGTGAGGCGCTTCGCGTTCTCAATCGAGAGGAAGCCGATCGTGTCGACGCCGAGCTCGTTCACAAGGCCGTCGTCGTCGAATTTGCAGGCGATGAGGTTCTCACTCGAGGGAACGTCGGTCCCGAAGAAGCAGGGATAGAGGAATTTCGGCGAGGCGAGGCGGACATGGACCTCCGTCGCTCCCGCTTCCCGAAGGAGGCGGATGATGCGCTTGATCGTCGTTCCGCGGACGATGGAGTCGTCCACGAGCACGACGCGCTTGCCGTTCACCGTTTCGGAAACGGGGTTCAGCTTGATGCGGACGCCCTTTTCGCGGTCGCTCTGCTTGGCCTGGATGAAGGTGCGGCCGATGTATTTGTTCTTGATGAAGCCGATGCCGTAGGGGATGCCGCTGCGCCTGGAATAGCCGAGGGCGGCGTCGAGGCCGGAATCCGGAACGCCGATGACGACGTCCGCGGGGACCGGATACTGCTCGGCAAGGAATTCGCCTGCGCGCTGGCGGGCGTGATGGACGGAGCAGCCGTTGATCACGCTGTCCGGGCGGGCGAAATAGATGTATTCGAAAACGCAGAAGCCGGGCTTTGCAGTGTTGCAGTGCTCGCGGCGGCTCACAAGCTCGCCGTTCTGGATCACGACGATCTCGCCGGGCTCAACATCCCTTTCGAGCTTTGCGCCGATGCTGTCGAGGGCGCAGGTCTCGCTCGCAAGGCAGTAGCCGCCGTCCGGCAGCCTGCCGATCGAGAGGGGACGGAAGCCGTTGGGATCCCTTGCGCCGATGAGCTTTTTCGGGCTCATGATGACGAGGGAATAGGCGCCTTTGATCTTATCCATCGAGCGGGAAACGGCTTCTTCGATCGAGGAGGTCGTGAGGCGTTCCTTAGTGATCGTGTAGGCGATGACCTCCGTGTCGGTCGTGGTGTGGAAGATCGAACCTGCGAGCTCGAGCTCCTCGCGCAGCTCCGCGTCGTTGGTGAGGTTGCCGTTATGCGCGATCGCCATCGAGCCCTTGCGGTGATTGACGACGAGGGGCTGGCAGTTGATGCGCTTTTCATAGCCCGTCGTCGAATAGCGGACGTGGCCGACAGCCATGCTCCCGAAGCCGATCTTCGCGAGGGAGGCTTCGTCGAAAACCTCGTTCACAAGGCCTTCGTCGCAGTGCGCGGTGATGACGCCGTCGTCGTTGACGGCGATGCCGGCGCTCTGCTGGCCCCTGTGCTGGAGGGCGTAGAGGGCATAGTACGCAAGGATCGCGACGTTCTCCCTTTCCGGAACGGAAACGCCGAATACGCCGCACTCCTCGTGGAGGCCTTCAAAGATTTCGTCTCTTTTTTCCATTTCTGTTTACTGCTTTCGGCTCATTCGCCCATCAGACGGCGAAGGATCTCCTGATACGCGCCTTCAACGTTGCCGAGGTCGCGGCGGAAGCGGTCCTTGTCGAGCTTTTCGTGGGTCGTGCTGTCCCAGAAGCGGCAGGNNGTCGGGGCTGATCTCGTCCGCGAGCACGATCTGACCATCGGCGGTGCGGCCGAACTCGAGCTTGAAGTCGATGAGGTCGATATTCAGCGTCTTGAAGTATTCCTTGAGAATATCGTTGATGCGGAGCGCATAATCCTTGATCGTGTCGAGCTCTTCCTTCGAGCAGAGCTCCATCGCGAAGATATGGTAATCGTTGATCATCGGATCGCCGAGCTCGTCGTTTTTATAGGAGAATTCGAGCACGGTCTTCTTCATCGGAGTGCCTTCGGGGAGACCGAGGCGCTTGGAGAGGGAACCGGCGGCGACGTTGCGGACGATGACCTCGAGCGGAACGATCTTGACGGCCTTGACAGCGGTCTCGCGGTCCGAAAGCTGCTCGATGAGGTGGGTGGGGATGCCTTCCGCCTCGAGCTTTTTCATCAGGAAATTGGTGACGCGGTTGTTGATGACGCCCTTGCCGACGATGGTGCCCTTCTTCTCGCCGTTGAATGCGGTCGCGTCGTCCTTATAATCGACGATGTAGACGCCTTCGACGTCGGTCGCGTAAACTTTCTTTGCTTTGCCCTCATAGAGCTGTTCGGTCTTTTTCATTTGAGCCTCCGTTACTTCTTTTGAAATTTGTTTGTTGATAAAGAGCGGATAGCCGCAGGGCGCGGCTATCCTGTTGGGTCATTTTTCGGGCGCGGGATTCAGCGCGGCGTCTTTTTTGCGGACGGCGGCAGCCATATCCCGGCGCATATTCTGCAGTTTTTCATAGAGTTCGCAGTCGCTGACGGCGAGGATCTCGGCGGCGAGGATCGCGGCGTTGGCCGCTCCGTCGATTGCAACGGTCGCAACGGGGATGCCGGAGGGCATCTGCACCGTCGCAAGCAGGGCGTCGAGCCCGTCGAGCGCGGAAGATTTCAGCGGGACCCCGATCACGGGGAGAGTGGTGTGGGCGGCGATGAAGCCCCCGAGATGCGCCGCTTTGCCGGCGGCGGCGATGATCACGCCGAAGCCGTTTTCATAAGCGGCCGAAGCAAATTCGCTGACGGCGGAAGGGGTCCTGTGGGCGGACATGATGTGCATTTCATACCCGATCCCAAGCTCCGACAGCTTGTCGGCGCAGCTCTTCACGACCGGAAGATCGCTGTCCGAACCCATGATGATCGCAACACGTTTCAATGGCTTGACCTCCATCAAAAAGATATCATAATCATATCAGATTTTGCCCACTAAAAGCAAGGGGCAAACGCCCGTTTGCGACCTTTTTCAACAAATATACATCTTGCGCCGGCTGCTTTGCGCCGCGCCGGAAAGCAGGGAAAAAACCGAACGCCGAATATATCGCTTCCGACCGTTTTTCGGTGAAAAAGAAGGCCGTTCAGCTCTTGCAAAAACGGCCGGATGATGCTATATTGTAATCGTGAATTTCTGGGCTTTTCGCCCTGCGCGGAAGCGGCGCATCACCGCCGCCTGCCGCAGATCAAAATGCCGGGAGGTATCTCATCATGAGCGATTTCGAATACAAAACCACCGATAAGCATCTTTTCAATACCTGCGCCATCGTCGGCGTCAACTGGGGCGACGAGGGCAAGGGCCGCATGGTCGACCTCGTTGCGGAGGATTACGACGTCGTCGTTCGTTACCAGGGCGGCAACAACGCCGGGCACACGATCAAGAACGACTGCGGCACCTTCGCGCTGAACCTTCTGCCCTCCGGCATCTTCCGCCATGAGAAGATGAACATACTCGGCAGCGGCATGGTCGTCGATATCCGCCACCTTTGCGGCGAGATCGAAAAGCTCCGCAAGGCCGGCGTCCGCATCGATCCGGAAAACCTGATGATCAGCAACCGAGCGATCATCGTCATGCCGTATCACGTCGCGCTGGACGGCCTTGAGGAAGCCCGCCTTTCCGACAGGCCCTATGGCTCCACGAAGCGCGGCATCGCGCCGGTCTACGGCGATAAATACATGAAGAAGGGCCTCATGATGGGCGAGCTGTTCGACCGTGAATATCTGCTCGATCATCTCCGCGACGTGCTGACCTTCAAAAACCTGCAGATCACCGGCGTATATGACGGCGAGCCCTTCCGCTTCGACGACATGGTCGATTATCTCGACGCCTACGGCGAGATCCTGAAGCCCTATATCGGCGACACCGGCGCTTACCTCAGAAAAGCCGCCTATGAAGGCAAACGCATCCTTTACGAGGCGCAGCTCGGCGCGCTCCGCGATATCGATTTCGGCATCTATCCCTACACGAGCTCCAGCTCGCCCCTTTCCGCGTACGCCCCGATCGGCTCCGGCACGCCGGATATCCCGGTCAACCGCGTGATCGGTATCGTCAAGGCATATTCGAGCTGCGTCGGCGAAGGCCCCTTCACCTGCGAATGGTTCGGCAGAAAGGCCGAGGAGCTCCGCGAAGCCGGCAATGAATACGGCGCCGCGACCGGAAGGCCGAGGAGGGTCGGCCCGATCGATATCCCCGCAACGCGCTACGGCGTGCATATGCAAGGCGCGACGGAGATCGCTCTCACGAAGCTCGACGTGCTCTCCTATATGAAGGAGATCCCGATCTGCATCGAGTACGAAGTGGACGGCAAACGCACCGGTGAATTCCCGTTCCCGAGCAAGCTGCCGGCGGCGAAGCCCGTGGAGATCACGATGCCCGGCTGGGGCGTCGACATCAGCGCCGTCCGCCGCTATGAGGACCTTCCGAAGGAGGCGCGGGACTATGTTGAATTCATCGAAAAGCAGCTCGGTTGCCGCATCAGCTTCGTCTCCGTCGGCGCGGAGAGGGAAGCGATCATACTGAGATAACGATCCTTCGCCCGGAGCATCTGCTTTGGGCGAATTCGGTTTTTTGAAAAACGAAAGGCATAAGGTATAAAATGAAACCCACTTACGAAAGCCCGCTTTGCTCAAGATACGCTTCGGATTATATGAAGCATCTCTTTTCGCCGGATATGCGTTACCGCACCTGGCGGAAGCTCTGGGTCGCCCTCGCCCGCGCCGAGCATACGCTCGGTCTGCCCGTTTCGGCGGAGCAGGTCGCGGAGCTCGAGGCGCATATGGACGACGAGATCGATTATGACGCCGTCGCCGCGAAGGAAAAGCTCCTCCGTCATGACGTCATGGCGCATATCCATGTTTACGGCGAAAGCTGCCCGAACGCCGCCGGCATCATCCACCTCGGCGCAACGAGCTGCTATGTCACCGACAACGCCGACCTGATGCTCTACCGCGACGCCCTCCGCTATATCCGCGGGGAGCTTGCCGCCGTCATTAAAGCGCTCTGCGATTTCGCAATGGAATACCGCGATATGCCGACCCTCGGCTATACGCATTTCCAGCCCGCACAGCTCGTGACCGTCGGCAAAAGGGCGACGCTCTGGGCGCAGGACTTCCTGCTCGATCTTGAGGAGCTGGATTTCGTGATCGAGCACCTCCGCTTCCACGGCTGCCGCGGAACGACCGGCACCGATGCGAGCTTCCTCGCCCTCTTCGACGGGGATGAGGAAAAGGTCAAGAAGCTGACCGCGCTGATCGCGGATGAGTGCGGCTTCGATACCGTCTTCCCGGTCGCAGGGCAGACCTATCCGAGAAAATACGACAGCAGGATATTGAACGTCCTTTCCGCGATCGCGCAGAGCGCCTATCGCTTCGCAAACGATATGCGCCTTCTACAGCATCTCCGCCAGGTCGAGGAGCCCTTCGAAAAGAATCAGGTCGGCTCCAGCGCGATGGCGTATAAGCGCAACCCGATGCGCTGCGAAAGGATCTGCTCGCTTTCCCGCTATATCATGGCGGACGCGATGAACGCCCCGATGACGGCTTCGACGCAGTGGTTCGAGCGGACGCTCGATGATTCCGCGAACCGCCGCATCTCCCTGCCGGAGGGCTTCCTTGCCTGCGACGCGGTGCTGCGCCTCATGCGCAACGTCACCGCCGGCATCCACGTCAATCCGAAGGTCATCGAAAAGGCCGTGCTCGAATATCTGCCATTTATCGCAACGGAGAATCTTTTGATGAGCGCCGTCAAGAAGGGCGGCGACAGGCAGGAGCTGCATGAAGTCATCCGCCGCAACTCGATGGAGGCGACCGCCCGCATGAAGGAGGGCGAGAGCTGCGATTTGCTGGACCGCCTTGCGAACGATCCGGACTTCCCGCTCGATCGGGAGGAGATCACGGCCGTGCTCGATCCGAAGGCCTTCACCGGCAGGAGCGCGCATCAGGTCGAGGAATTCGTCGCCGCCGTGAACGTCGGCGAAGCAAACAGCGAGGAAGTCAGCATCAATGTTTGACCCGCTCCCAAAGGAGGACACGATATGAAAAGGATCACAAGGATCGCTGCCGCCTGCCTTGCGGCAATTCTTCTGCTGGTATTTTCCGCCTGCACGGGCAGCGGGAAGGCGGATCCGGCGGCGAACGGCGGCTACGGCCCCGCTCAGGGCAGCCCCCTCGGGATGGTCAACGGGAGCCTTGAAAGCGGCAGCTTCAAGCTTTTCGGAATAAGCATGACCGGCAATCAGGCCGGCTGGGAGGAAGATCCCCCGGAGCTCGTGCGGAATGAAAAACCCTGTGCAGTGGAGGGCGTCCGCGCGATCTTCGAGCTCAATGAATGGATCGAATTCGCGATCGAGTATGAGTATGCGGGTGAAAACGGCAAGGCCGAGGTCATGATCGTTCCGCACAGCGAATCCGCGAACGGGGATGATTTAAGGGCCGCGGTCTATTACGCTTCCTTTGATCTGCCGACGGAGAGTTCTTTCCTTATGAACGACGGATTCTATCTCGATCCGGATAAAGCTTCGCCCGGCGTTTACGATATGATCATCGCCGCCGACGGGGAAACGGTCGGCGTTCTCGAACTGCATTTCTTCGCCGAAGGCGAGCTCGTCGACAAAACGGCGCAGCAGCTCGAAGCCCTGCTCGCTGTTGGCTGAAAAGATCAAACCGCATAAGAAAAACTGCCCGTTTTTCCGGGCAGTTTTGTTTTGAATGCGTTTGTTACTGCTTCGCATAGATCTTCCCGACGATCCAGTTGGAGAAGCGCGCGGGGAGGACTTTGCCGAGCAGGCAGCAGGCCTTGTAGCTGAACCCGACCGAGGAAAGCGGCTTCGGGCTTTTCTTTTTCGAGAGGGAATACATTTTTTTCGCGATCGCGGAGGGCGGCATGCCGCTGCGCTCGTCGTGCTCCATCGTCTGCACGGATCTTTTCAGCGCTTTATATTCGTTTTCACCGTTCCGCTCCTTGGCGCGGGCGTCGGTGAAGCCGGTTTTGATATCGCCGGGCATCACGGCGCAGATCTTGACGCCGAATGGCCGCACCTCGTTCGCCGCCGCGAGCACGAGGGAATTGAGCGCCGCCTTCGTTGCGGAGTAATAGGCCTGGAAGGGGATCGAAAGCGCGCCGGCAACGGAGCTCGTGACGATAACAGTGCCGTGCTTCTGCTTCCGCATCGGTTCGAGCGCGGCCTTCATGCAGGCGGCGGTGCCGAAGAAATTGACATCGAACTGGCGCTTCGCCTCGCTCATTTCGGTGAATTCGACCGCGCCGGAAATGCCGAAGCCCGCGTTGCAGACCATGACGTCGAGCCTGCCCTCGCGCCGGAGGACTTCGCCGATGGCCGCTCTGACCGCGGCTTCATCCGTCACATCCGCAGAAAGGCTGACGACGCCCTTTTCGGGACAGGGGCGGCGGCTGACCCCATAGACCTTATCGCCCTTTTCGAGGAAGAGCCCGCAGGCGGCGAGGCCGATGCCGCTCGATGCGCCTGTGATGATCACGATGCGTTTTTCCATATTCTCTCCTTAAAAACGAAGGGGCGGAGACCGCCCCCAAAGCTGTTATTCGGATTTGACCACCCGGTCGATGATATCGAGCGCCTCGTCGAGAAGCTCGGTCGTGAGCGTCGCCATATAGCTCGTGCGCAGCAGGCTCTCGCCCGGAGGCGTGGCGGGGGGCAGGACGGGGTTGACGTAGACGCCCGCGTCGTAAAGCTCCTTCGCCTTGCGGAAGGTGCGCATTTCATCATAGGTATAAATCGGGATGATCGGCGTCGTGCTCTCGATGATCTTGATCCCGCGCTCGTGGAGTCCCTTGCGCATATGCGCGGCGAGCTCGCCGAGGTGAGCCACCATCTCGGGATGCTCCTTGAGGATATGCAGCGCTTCGATCGTCGTCGCGGCGTTCGCCGGAGTGATGGACGCGCAGAAGATGAACGGGCGGGAGGTATGGCGGACGTAGTGCACGACGCGCTTGTCCGCGACCATGTAGCCGCCGAGGGAGGCGAGGGACTTCGAGAAAGTGCCCATGATGATGTCCACGCGGTCGGTGAGGCCGAAATGATCCGCCGTGCCGCGGCCGCCGCGCCCGAGGACGCCGAGGCCGTGCGCGTCGTCGACCATGACGCGGGCATTGTATTTCTTCGCAAGGTCGCAGATCTCCGGGAGCTTCGCGATCTCGCCGCTCATGCTGAACACGCCGTCGGTCACGATCAGCTTGCCGGAATCGAGGGGAACGCTCTGAAGGCAGGCCTCGAGGTGCTCCATGTCGCTGTGGTTATAGCGGATCGTCTTCGCCCAGCTCAGCTTGCAGCCGTCGTAGATGCTTGCGTGGTTTTCTTTATCGCAGAAGATATAGTCGCCCCTGCCCGCAATCGCGGAAATAATGCCGAGATTGCTCTGGAAGCCGGTGGAGAACGTCATGCAGTCCTCCTTGCCGATGAATTCCGCAAGCTCGCGTTCGAGCTGAACGTGGAGGTCGAGCGTGCCGTTCAGAAAGCGGGAGCCGGAGCAGCCGGAGCCGTATTTTTCAATCGCCTTGACGCCCGCCTCGATCACGCGAGGATGGCTGGTGAGGCCGAGATAGTTGTTGGAGCCGAGCATGATNNCATGATGCGGCGCTTGCCTTCCATCAAAACCTCGGGACCCTGGCGGGATTCGAGCTCGTGGAAATAGGGGTAGATGCCCGCGGCCATCGCGCGGTCGGCAAGCTCGTGCTTGCACTTATCGAAAAGATCCATATAAATTTGCCCGCAGCACCGGGCGCTCCTCGGTTGAATAACGACCGGCGGGATGAAAACACTCCGCCAATCTACCCTTTAACATAACATATTTTCGGCCGAATGTCAAGGTTAAACAACAGATCGGGGAATGATAGGACTGAGATCGATCGAATAAAAAGCCCTCCGAACGCTCGGAGGGCCGGAGCCTTTTGGAGAAGCGCAGGAAAGAGCGCCGCCAAGCAGCGCAAAAGCAAGAAGAACCGCAATAAGCTTTTTCATAGGGAGACCTCTCTTTGTTCCGTATTCGATGCTTGAACGATCGTACAACAATATTATACTACCCCCGGTTTTTTTCAATAGTGCGCAATGAAAAACCCGCCGGCCGGCAAACAAAAAACCGCCCCGAAGCCGGGGCGGGTCATTGACACAGTATTAAGCCTGCAAAAGCCTTAAGAAACGCCGAGCGAATAGCGCATGATCTCGATCGCATCGGTCGCGTTTATATGGCCGTTGCCGTCCATATCGCCGGAAGCGATCTGTTCATCGGTAAGAACGATGACGCCCATTGCGGCACGCAGAGCGAGCAGCGCGTCCGTAACGTCGACGTCGCCGTCAAGATCGACGTCGCCGCGCAGGACGGTGACGGGGCCGTTCTCGGTGAAGTGCGCGATCATGACGGTCGGCGCACCGGAATAGAAGGTGTATTCCGCTTCTTCGGAAATAAGATTGCCGCTGCCGTCGTACCAGCCGAGGAAGGTCTCGTTCTCATCGGGAACGGCGTAAACTTTCTTAGTGTTGCCGGTGTTGATCAGTTCCGTGCCGATCGTGCCGTTGCCCTGAACGCCGACGCGGTTCAGATAAAGCTGGGAGTTATGCGAAAGGTCGATCTCGGTCAGCGCGTTTTCCCTGCAGTAGAAATCCTTGAGCTGCGTGTTGTGGGAAACGTCGATCTCGGTGATATTCGTGCCGGAGCAGCCGAAGGTCGCAAGGCGGGTGTTGCTCGCGACGTTGATCGAGGAGATCGGGTTATAGCCGCAGTTGAAGATGACAAGATTCGTATTGCTCGAAACGTTGATCTCGCTCAGCCTGTTGCGGGAGCAGTTGAAATAGCCGAGATTGCTGTTACCGGAAACGTTCAGCTCGCTGATGCGGTTGTCGTAGCAGTAGAGGGTATGAAGCGAGCTGCAGCCCGAAACGTTCAGCGCCTCGATGCGGTTGCCGTAAACGAGGCAGCTGCCGAGGGAGGTGCAGTCCGAAAGATCGAGCGTGCCGACGAGGTCGAAGTAGATCGTGTAGATCTGCTCGATGCGCTTCTTGCTGCTGACGGTCACGAAAGTGAAGTGCGCGCTTCCCCAGGTCGTCGGATCGTTGACGTTATAGTTCGAGGAAAGCTTCTGGCCGTTCTTGACGCCGTTCGCGTCCGCCTGCTCGAGGAAGGAAGCGAGCGCATTGTAGTCATGCTCGTTGTAGCCGGAGGGCACTGTCCAGAGGGGCTCGACGGTCTCTGCCTTCGCGGGGATGGCCGCAAAGGGAACGAGAGCGAGGACGAACAGCAGCGCCAGCGCGGCGGCGGAAAGCTTTTTCAAAAGATTCATACGCATAATCAGTCTCCTTTTCGGCTGCGGCGGTCGGTTTCGCCGCAACATATCTATTATAGCATAATCCTTCGGGGATTGCACACCTTTTCTAAAGAAAATTTGACTTTTCCCATAAAGCGCGGCGGCGGGGGAGCGGAAGGGCTTTTTTGCTATATTTTCAGATCGGGCTTGATAGAACGGCAAAAAAACAGTATAATATGATCGGAACTGTGCGGGGCGGAAGAAAACCGCGTCCCGCGCCGAAGATCAACGCTAAACAATTTCAGGAGGATATCAAAATGGCACTCAAAACTTTCGATGAACTGGTCGCAAAGGTCAAATCCGGCAAGAAGAGCACCGTCGCCCTCGTCTGCGCGAACGACGCTCATGCGCTCGAAGCGGTCATCCACGCTGCGGATCTCGTGAACGCCGTGCTGGTCGTTGAAGCCGACAAGCTCGAGGATCTCCATAAGCTGCTTGCCGAGCACGGCAAGACTCCCGAGGATTACCCGATCGAGGTCGTTCCCGAGGGCATGCATCCGAGCGTCTGCGCCGCGAAGCTGATCCACGCGGGCAAGGCCGATTTCCTGATGAAGGGCAAGATCATGACCGGCAACCTTTTGAAGGGCGTTCTCGCTCCGGAAGCGGAGCTGCGTACCGGCAGCCTCATGAGCCACGTCATGCTGTTCGAGGTCCCCGGCTATCATAAGCTCCTCGGCGTCACCGACGGCGGCATGTGCACCTATCCCGACCTCGACAAGAAGGTCGGCATCGTGAAGAACGCCGTTGAATTCTTCCATAAGATCGGCGTCGAAAAGCCCAACGTTGCGGCGCTCTGCGCGATCGAGACGATCAACCCGAAGATGCAGGAGACTGTCGACGGCGACGCGCTGAAGCAGATGAGCCTCAATGGCGAACTCGGCGAATGCTATGTCGAAGGCCCGATCAGCTACGACCTCGCGATGGTCCCGGAGCTCTCCGCCGTCAAGGGCTACACCGCATGCCCCTGCTGCGGCGATTTCGATATCCTGCTCGTTCCGGAGATCGTTGTCGGCAACGTCCTCGGCAAGTGCCTCACCTATACCTGCGGCGGCAGGATGGCCGGCCTGATCATGGGCTGCAAGGTCCCGATCGTGCTCACCAGCCGCGGCTCCAGCGCCGAAGAAAAATATTACAGCCTCGCCATGGGCGCCGGGTTCGTAGGCAAATAAGCTTCGGTTTTCAACCGCCGAACCTCGAGCTTCGTTATATTCATGCAGCGGGCGGCGACAAGCCGCCCCTGAAACCCACTGACTTAAACAGGGAAATACTATGAGCAGAATTCTTGTTATCAACCCCGGTTCGACCTCCACGAAGATCGCCGTTTTCGACGACGATAAGCAGATCATGGCCGAAACGATCCGTCACCCGCTGGATGAAGTGAAGAAATACACCTGGGTCATGGATCAGTTCGATTACCGCATGGCGCATATCGACGAGACCCTTGCGCGGCGCGGCATCGAAAAATCGAGCCTCGACTGCGTCATGGCGCGCGGCGGCCTTCTGCCCCCCGTTCCGAGCGGCGCGTTCATCATCAATCAGGAGATGATCGACTATTTCTACGCCACGAAGGTGGACGTTCATATTTCCAACCTCGCCTGCGTGCTGGCCGATGCGATCGCCCGCCCGCTCGGCATCCCCGCGATGGTCTATGACCCCGTCGCCGTCGATGAGCTCGAGGATGTTGCAAGGATCACCGGCATGCCGGAGATCCGCAAAGCGAGCCGCGGCCACGTGCTGAACAGCCGCGCGATGGCGAGAAAATGCGCGGAGGAGATCCTCGGCAAAAAGCTCGAGGACGTCACGGTCATCGTCGACCATATCGGCGGCGGCTGCTCCACCTGGCTCGTCCATAAGGGCCGCTGCATCGACTGCTACAGCGACGACGACGCGGGCTTCGCGCCGGAGCGCTGCGGCAGGATCCAGGCGATGAACCTTGCGATGCTCTGCTACAGCGGCAAGTACACGAAGGAAGAGATGAGCCGCTATATCCGCGGCAAGTCCGGCCTTTCCGCGCTGCTCGGCACAAGCGACGCGATCGAAGTCGAAAAGATGATCGAAGCCGGCGATGAAAACGCGAAGCTCGTCTATGAAGCGATGGCGAGGAGCCATGCGAAGGGCATTGCGGACCTCGCAAGCGTCGTCTGCGGCAAAGTCGACCGCATCGTCATCACGGGCGGCCTTGCCCACAGCAAGATGCTGATGGACATGATCCGTCCCCACGTCGAATGGATCGCCCCGATGCAGGTCATGGCCGGCGAATTCGAGATGGAAGCCCTCGCGGCGGGCGGTCTGCGCGTGCTGCGCGGCGAGGAAAAGCCGCATGAGTTCCACCTAAAAAAGGCAGAATAAATTTCGGAAACTTGGCTGAAAGCCGTTTCAAATATAAAACCCTTAGGAGGTATTTGATAATGGAGATCATTTTGACCAAAGAGAACTTTGACGCCGAGATCAGCGGCGAGACCCCGATCCTCGTGGATTTCTGGGCAAGCTGGTGCGGTCCCTGCAGGATGCTTATGCCGACCATCGAGCTTCTCGCGAAGGAAGCGAACGGCGCCTACCGCGTCGGCAAGGTCAACGTCGATGAGCAGGGCGAGCTCGCGATGCGCTACGGCGTTCAGAGCATCCCGACGCTGATCGTCTTTAAAAACGGTCAGGAAGTCAATCGTTCCCTCGGCGTCCGTCCGAAGGGCGCGATCCTTGAAATGCTGAAATAATGCGAAGAAGCGGCGGGGCGAAGAAACCCCTGCCGCTTTTTTGAAGGAGGTAAAAATGAAAAAACTGATCGCATTGATCCTTGCGGTGCTGACCGTTTCGCTGCTTTTCACCGGCTGCGAGCTTTTGATCTTCTCGAAAAAAGCCGAAAACAGGCCGGCCGCGCTCACTCCCGAAATCACAGTCGATTCTCCCGCGGACGACAGCGGTCCATCCGGCGAAGAGATCCTTCGCGAGGAGATCATCATCACCAACAAAAATTTCGATGAAGTCGTTGCTTCCGATATACCGATCATCGTCGATTTCTGGGCGACATGGTGCGGCCCCTGCATGAAGCTTGCGCCGACGCTCGAGGAGCTTGCCGCGGAAAGCGACGGCAGCTACCGCATCGGCAAGATCGACATCGACGAATTCCCGGATCTTGCGGAGCGCTTCGGCATTTCGGCGATCCCGACGCTGATCGTTTTCAAAAACGGCAGGGAGATCAGGCGTTCCGTCGGCCTGATCTCAAAGAGCGAAGTGCTCGATCTTCTGAAATAATCGCAGAAACGTGTAAGAAATCGCCTGCCCGGGTGAATCATTATTTGAAGAACACCCGAAAGAGAGGTACCCGAAATGAACCTGAAAGCTGTTTTGAGATCCGCCGCCGCTGCGCTCCTGCTCGGAGGTATCGTCTGCTGCCTCGCCGCCTGCGGGGGCGAAAAGCCGAAAGCGGAAAAGGAGCCCGAAATTAAAGGAGCCTCCGGGCTTCGCATCGCGGATATCCCGACCGACAAAAGCGCCGACGAACTGCTTGCGGAGCTCAAGGAGGCCGATTACGTCGTGACCGAGGATTCCGTCTGCACGAACGGGCGGGAGAAGCTCGACGAGTTCATGGATTCCTATAAAAAAGGCGTGCCTGCGCTGCTCAAATACGCGCATTATTATACGCTCGATCCGGAACGCTGCGCCGAGGAGTATTACGAGCAGGAGAAGGACAACTATCCGCAGCTCTTCGTCGGCGAGCTCGAATTCGACGGAAAGGATCTTTATATGACCATCCGAAAGAGCGATGAGGCGGAACCCGATCCGCGCGAGGATCATGCGAAGTTCGGCTGCTTCAAGCACGAGACCGACGGTAAATTCGAGCATTATTATCTTGTCGACAGCGAGGACGTCACGATCGCGGAGGTCATGCATCAGATACTTTCCTCGACCTTGCTTGAGCACTACGATCGCTGGCATATCGTCGCGTTCTTCAAAATCGAAGGCTGAAAGACCTGACTTTAAAGCAGTTTCCCGGAGGACAATGCTCCTCCGGGATCTTTTTCTGAAAAAAGTGTTGACAACCGTCGGCAAGAATGCTATTATGACTACAAAAGTAGACAAAAGGAGGCCCGAATATGAACAGCGAGGGTATCGAACTGACCGAAGCCGAATGGGAGGTCATGGAGTTCCTTTGGGCGAATCCCGGCTCGATCGGGCGGGACATCACGGAAAGCATGGCCGAAAAGAAGGGCTGGAGCCGCAGCACGACGCTGACCCTGCTCACCAGACTCGAAAATAAAGGCGCGGTCGCGGGCAGCGCGGAGGGAAAGAAGCGCTTCACTCCGCTCGTCAGCCGCGAGGACGCCGCCCTGCGGGAAACGAAAAACCTGCTCGACCGCGTTTATAACGGCAGCGTCGGGATGCTCGTCACCGCCTTCACGAAAAAACAGCGCCTTACAAAAGCGGAGATCGACGAAATGTACGCGATTTTGCATGAGCTGGAGGTGAAGGACGATGATTGAGTGGATCGTTACCTCGTCCGTATTGATCCTGATCGTGATCGCGCTGAGGTACCTTCTGCGCGGCCGCGTCAGCGCGCGCCTGCGGTATTGCCTTTGGACGCTCGTGCTGATCCGCCTGCTCGTTCCGGTCAGCTTCGGCAAAACCGGCGTCAGCGTGCTGAACGCGCTGCCGAAAACGGCGGAGAGGACCGCAGTGACCGCATGGGCGGGGGAGAATGAGACTGCGGATCCCGCTGTTCCCGCAGGTGAAACCGAAACGGAAAAGCCGACTTCGCCTCAACAGACTGCCGAAGCCCGACCGACCGCAGGGCAGACGGAAAGCGCCGAACAGCCGACCTCCGAGGCTACCCGTCCGACCGCGGAGCAAACCGAGAAGCCGACCGCAAACGCGGAAACGGCGCAGCCCGGGGGAACCGAGAAGCCCGGCGCGGCAGCCGCCGTCACGGATGAAAACGGCGGCGCAGGCCCGAAAAAGCCCGCAGATATCAATAAAATACTCAATATCATCTTCCTGATCGGCGCAGCGGCTTCGGCGGCGGTGCTCCTGACCGCGAACCTCAGATTCGGCCTGAAGCTCAGAAGGAGCCGCAAACCGATCGAGGCCCCAAACAGCCGTCTGCCGGTCTATATCAGCGCCGCGATCGAAACGCCCTGCCTCTTCGGGCTCATTCGCCCGGCGATCTACATGACGCCGGATGCTGCGGCGAATGAAAAACAGCTTTCGCACGTCATCGCGCACGAGAGCGCGCATTTCCGCCATGGCGATCATGTTTTCGCGCTGCTCAGGTGCGTCTGCACGATCCTCCACTGGTACAACCCGCTCGTCTGGATCGCCGCGATGCTTTCCTCCCGCGATTCGGAGCTCGCCTGCGATGAAGCGGCGATCAAGGCCCTCGGCGAGGACGCGCGGAGCGAATACGGAAAAACGCTGATCGCGCTGACCTGCGAAAAGGCCGCGAAAGGGAAGCTGCTGATTGCCGCGACGTCGCTGATCGGCGGCAAACGCGGCCTTCGCGAGCGGATCACGGACATTGCGAAGAAGCCGAAAACGAAGCTTATCGCGCTGATCGCCGTGCTGCTCGCCGCCGCTGCTGCAATCATCTGCACCTTCACCGGCAGGAAGGATGCAGGAAGGGGCACGGATCCGACGGATGAAACAAAGGAATACACCTACCGCATTTCAATGGAGAGAGCTCCGGTGAATTGGAGCCCGATGGGCTGGCAGATCGCCGATGAGAGCCGCATGATGAGCTTTCTGCAGATGCCGCTGATCGACGTTTCTCTCGCGCCGGACGGAACGGGTTTCGAGTGGATCTATGAGATGGCGGCCGGCCTCGAGGATGTTACCGCGACCTATGCGGACCGCGAAAAATGGCTCGAGCCAGATGAAAACGGAACCCTTCCGACGGAGGGATACATCTACAGGATCGATCTCAATCCCGCCGCGAAATGGGAGGACGGAACGCCGATCACCGCCGCTGACTATGTTTATTCCATGAATAAAATGATCGAAGCCGCCGGCGCGGATTACCGCACAAGCAGCGGGGCTTCGGGCGGCGTCACGGATATAAAGGAAAACGGCCTTGTTGCGGACGGCGATCACACCCTCTACTATATCGCGGGGGAACAGGTCGGCGAGTTCGATATGAAGTGCCGCCTTTGCGGGAATTGGATCGTGCCCGAAGGCCTTTACGAAGAGTGCGAAGCCTCCGGCGGCTATGGCACGAGTCCGGAAAACTATATGTCCTGCGGTCCATATAAGATCGAATCCTTTGACAGGACCGGCGGCAGGATCGTGCTCGTCCGCAACGAAAACTGGTACGGCTGGACCGACGGCAGGCACGAAGGGCAGTATCAAACCACGCGGATCGTGATCAGCATCATGGACCATGCGGACGCGCTGGAGGCCTTCGGCCGGGGCGAGCTCGACTGGATCGAGCTTTCCGGCGATGAGATAAGCGAATTCCGCTCTTCCGAGTACCTGATGAAGACCGAGAGCACGAGCGTCTGCCGCTTCGTTTTCGCGACAGATCTTGAAAAACTGAACCTTCTCGAACAGGAAGCGGGCGGCGGAATGAATCTCAGGGTGCTGCATTACGACGATTTCCGCAAGGCGATCTCGCTTTCGATCGACCGCGCGGCGTTCTGCAGCGAATGCACGGCGGGCTTCAAGCCGGCGTATTTCCTCCTCAACGATCCTTATTATACCGATATCTGGCACAGCGCCGTGCCGTACAGGAACACGCCGGAAGGGCGCGAAGCCGTGCTTCGGGCATACGGCGTCGAATACGGCCCCGGCAAACGGTATTCGGACGCGGAGGAAGCCTATGCCGCCTTTACGGGTTATGACGCCGAAAAAGCAAGGAAGCTCTTTCGATTGGTTTACGAGCAGGCTGCCGCGGACGGCAATTATGAAGACGGCCAGCGGATCTTCATCCGCTGCGCCGTGACTTCCGCGGAGCTTACCGACGAGGACGTGAGCCAGCAGGAAATGCTGAATGATTTCATCGCCGAAGCGACGAAGGGCACGGGCTTTGAAGGGAAGATATTCATTTCATTCATCGGAAATTACGAGCAGCGCCAGCGCGACGTCGCAAGGGGCGGGATCGAGATGATCCGCACCGCATGGGGCGGCGCGGCGTTCTATCCCGCTTCCGTGATCCGATTCTACTGCGATCCGGATTATATGGGCGGCCTTGAGGCGATCCAGGAGAGCTGCGGATGGGATCCGGGCACGGAAACGCTGACGATCGGGATCGGCGGCGCACAGATCCGCAAAACGCTCCGGGACTGGGCGAAATCGATCAACGAGGGCGGGGAATATGCGGATGATCCGCAGGCCCTGCTCATCATCCTCGGGCGCCTCGAATCCGCGATCATCGAATCATATCAGTGCATCCCGGTCGGAAGCTATACCGACTGCGCGCTCCGCTCGGCAAAGATCGCATTCCCGACGGAGGATTACAACCTTATGTGCGGCTTCGGCGGGATCCGCATGATGCGTTATAATTACAGCGACGCCGAGTGGAAGGCGCACGGCGGTCAGCAAGCGGATACGCCGGAGCCGAGTCCAACGCCCGCACCGACGCCCGAGCCTACGCTGATCCCGAAACCGATCCTTCCGCCGAAGCCGACCCCGACCTCGGAGCCGCCTACGCCTACGCCGATCCCGCTCACGGACGAAGCAAAGGACGCGCTTGCGGAGAAGGCATGGCAGACCGCGCGCTATGCAAATGATTACGGCTTCGACCTGGACCCCGGCAGCTGGGACTTTAAGCAGGAATCCGAATGGAATACGGAGTTCGTGCGGATCACGTTCAGCAGCGAGCGCGGCGAAGTCTGGTGCTGGCTGAGGCTGCGGGACGGGGAATGGACGCCTGCGGGTAATGAGATCTTCCCGAGCCAGACGGAATGGCCTGATGAATATGAACGGATCTTCGGCGATATGCTGAACCGTCCGCGGAGGGAGCTGATCGAAAGGAGCGTGGCGGAATTCCACCCATGGTATGATGAAAACGGCGAACAGGGACTGAACTTCCAAAGCGTTACGCCGGAGGAGCTCGCGGCTGCCGGCTATGCGCTGACAGGCGACGCCGAAACCGATTACCTGCTGGTTTCCCGGTATGCAGCGGATCAGCACGCCACGCAGTACGTGAACTGCTCGGAGGACAACGTCTTCCGCTGCTATGAGGCGGGCGGATATGATCCGAAGCTCAACTATATCCCGTTCATCCCGGAGGGCACGATGTGGAGCTATGCGGAAAGCGTCGTCAACTTCGCATACCGTCCCGTCAATCCCTGCATTTTCATAAACGATCGCGTTGATATAGGCTGCAGGATCTGGGATGACAGCCACCCGGAATACAAGGGCATGGTCGGCTTCACCCTCAAGTGCGCGATCAAAAAGAATACGGACGGAAGCTACAACTATGCATTCAACTGCGGCAGCGGCGGCTACACGCCCGCTTTTATGCAGATGAGCTGGTTCGAAGGCACGACGGGTTTTGTTGAAGCGCATACACGGAAATGGATCGAAGCAGAGGAGCCGGACGGCGCGACGGAAGCGCGCTGGTGGATCATGCCGCAGCTTTTCGGCGTCGATTGGGAACAGTTCGAAGCCGATCTCGGCGAGCAGACCTTCTATTGGCTGATGCAGGAGATCGAGCCCTATTCCGTAACGGATTCCGAAACGCCCGATATGCAGACGCTCTATGATATGTGGGCCATAAAAGGCGCGCTGTACGCGGAGGGCAAATACCGCGAAGGCTTCGCGCGGATCCTCATCAGACAAGCGGAGGGCGATGCGGAAAGCTTCGCAAAAGCGCTTTCTCAGCTTGAGCCGGGGGAGAAGGAGATCATACTTCGCCTGATCGGCAGATAAAACGCATCATTAACGCGGCGGCACGGTGATCCGTGCCGCTTCTTCGTTATTCGGTTCAATTTCTGCAAAGGCAGAGAATCGCCCCGAGCAGCACGACGACGGCGATGACCAGCACCCACTGCGGGGCGAGGAAAAGCAGCCCGACGAACGCCGCGAGGCATGCGGCGGCGATCAGAAGATTGACGACGGCTCGGGGGAGCTGCCGCCTCCGCCATTTTGCGCGCCGGCAGCAGGGATGGAAACAAATAAACATTTTCTGCACCTTTCCGCCGGTTTTCCCGTTGATCCCGGCTTTTTCGGCATTTATTCCGCTAAAGCTTATTCGCGCCGGGGCGTTTTCTTTCCAAACAGGAAAATATTTTTTGGAAACGGGGCGAAAAGCCGCGTTTTGCTATTGAATTTACCGACCTTTTGATGGTAAAATAACATAGTATGGGATTATCTTCCGTTACTGCGCCGTTTTGAGCGCCTTCGGGAGTCCCGCCGAATAAACGTGAATCCGCCCGAACCCGGGTTTTGACAGGAGAAAATATGGGTTTGTTTGAATACAACGACGTCGGCATCGATCTCGGAACCTCCAGCGTCCTCGTTTACGTCAAGAATAAGGGCATCGTCTTGAGAGAGCCCTCCGTTGTTGCCGTTGAAAAAGTTACCGGCAGGATCTATGCCGTCGGTGAGGAAGCGCGCAGGATGCTCGGAAGGACGCCGGGCAAGATCATCGCCATCCGCCCGCTGAAGGACGGCGTCATCTCCAATTTCGATATCACCGAGCGCCTCCTTCGCCATTTCCTCAAGCAGGTCGTGGGCAAGAAGCTTTTCTTTAAGCCCCGCGTCGTCGTCTGCGTGCCTTCCGGCGTTACGGAGGTCGAAAAGCGTTCCGTCATCGAGGCGACGGAGGAAGCCGGCGCAAGGCATACCTACCTGATCGAAGAGCCCATCGCGGCGGCGATCGGCGCGGGCATCGATATCAACCAGCCCCGCGGCAATATGGTCGTCGATATCGGCGCAGGCACGACGGATATCGCGGTCATCTCCCTCGGCGGCTCCGTCCTTTCGGAATCCATCAAGATCGCCGGCGATAAATTCGACGAAGCGATCGTCCGCTATATGCGCAAAAAGCATAATCTGCTGATCGGTGAGCGCACCGCGGAGGAAATGAAGATCCGCATCGGTTCCGCTTACCCCAGGAAGGAGCAGATCTATATCGACGTCAAGGGCCGCAACATGATCTCCGGTCTGCCGCAGCAGCTCACAATCGGCTCGAATGAGATGATCGACGCGCTCGAGGAGCCCCTGCAGCAGATTCTCGAGACGGTCCGCCTGCTTTTCGAGAGCACTCCTCCGGAGCTCGCGAGCGATATCGCCGAGAACGGCATCTGCCTCACCGGCGGCGGCGCGCTGCTTTACGGCATGGATAAGCTCGTTGCGGAGCATACGAAGGTGCCCTGCTATGTTGCGGAGGATCCGATCAGCTGCGTTGCGATCGGAACGGGCAAGGTCCTCGACGGACTCGACAAGGAATTCACCAACGCCCTTTACGATTATCGCCGGGGCGACTACTTCGAAGCATAAAACCTAAAACGACCGGGCGGCGGAAACCGCCCGTTTTTATTGAACGGAAAGGAAGAAAAGGCAATGATCGATTATAAAAAACTGCAGAACGGAAGCGATATCCGCGGCGTTGCGATCGCCGTTCCCGGCGGCAAGCCCGTCGATCTGACGGAGGAGAGCGCAAAGAGCATCGGCGCCGCCTTCGCGCTTTTTGCGGCGGAAAGGCTCGGCAAGCCGGTAAATGAGATCCGCATCGCGATCGGCCGCGATTCCCGGCTTTCGGGCGAAGCGCTGACCGAATGGCTGATCGGCGGGATCACTCTGACCGGCGCTTCCGCCTTCGACGGCGGCATGGCCTCGACCCCCGCAATGTTCATGTGCTGCGTCAACGAGCTCCGTTTCGACGCAGGGATCATGGTCACGGCGAGCCATCTTCCGATGGAGCGCAACGGCATGAAATTCTTCCTCGGAATCCCCGCCGGGGCGGAGGAAGCGATCGGCGGCCTTGAAAAAGCCGATATCACGGCGATCCTCGCCCGCGCGGCGGAGGGGGCGTTCATTCCCGCCGAAAAGCCCGGTGCCGCCGCAAAAACGGACGTTATGACGCCCTATATCGAGGGCTTGAAAAGGAATATCATGACCGGTCTCGGCGAGGGAGAGGGTGCGAAGCCCTTTGCCGGGATGCACATCGTCGTGGACGCCGGCAACGGCGCGGGCGGCTTCTTTGCGAACCGCCTGCTCGATCCGCTCGGCGCGGATATCACCGGCAGCCGCTTCCTTGAGCCGGACGGCAATTTCCCGAACCATCAGCCCAATCCGGAGAACGCGGCGGCGATGCAGAGCATCTGCGAAGCCGTTGAGACCTCCGGCGCGCAGCTCGGCATCATCTTCGATACCGACGTTGACCGCGCGGGAGCCGTCCTGCCCGCCGAGAACGGCGCGATCCCGCTCGACCGCAACCGCCTCATCGCGCTGATGACCGCGATCCTCGTTCGCGAATACGGCCCGATCACCGTCGTGACGGATTCCATCACCTCCACCGGCCTTGCCGCGTTCATCGAAAGCCTCGGCTGCCGCCACCACCGCTTCAAGAGGGGCTACCGCAACGTCATCAACGAGGCGAAGCGCCTGATGGCTGAGGGCGAAAACGCGATCTTCGCGATGGAAACGAGCGGCCACGGCGCGCTCAGCGAAAACTATTTCCTCGACGACGGCGCATATGTGATCGTGAAGATCCTGATCGAGTTCGTTCGCGCGGCAAGGCGCGGCGAAACGCTGAACAGCCTGATCGAAAGCCTTGCGGAGCCCGCGGAGAGCTGCGAGGTGCGCATGGCCGTGAACACGGAAGCTTTCGCCGACTATACCGCCGAGGTGCTTGAAAAAGTCAAGGCGCACTTCGAAAATCGCGAGGGCTTCACGATCGTAAAGCCCAATTATGAGGGCGTGCGCGTCGGCGCCGATGAACAGCACGGAGACGGCTGGTTCCTGATCCGCAGGAGCCTCCACGATCCGCTGATGCCGACCAACCTCGAATCGAACAGCAAGGGCGGAGTGAAGAAGCTCGCGTCGGCGCTGCTCGAAGCGATCGGCGGATTCGAGCTGCTGGATAAGGCCGGACTTGCCGCGATCTCGGAAAAATAAAAGCCCGAAACGGAAGGATCGGGACAGAGAACGGACCCATACTGCGCAGTGCTCTGCCTGGCGGAACCGGACAGGAAGGATGAGAAGCCGCTCGTTGAAGGCGCGCTCGAGGCAAGCCGGCGCTGATCTATAAATCTTTTAAGAAGATGGCGGCAGGACCGCCGAAAACCATGATTGAACTATTCGATACCCATGCCCATCTTTCAGATGAGGCCTTCGACGCGGACAGGGACGAGCTGATCCCGCGCCTTTATGAGAACGGCGTGACGCACATCATCGACGTCGCCTGCGACGTGCGCACGGCGGAAAGGACGCTCGCGCTGCTCGACAAGTACCCATTTATTTACGGCACGATCGGCATGCATCCGCACGACGTTTCCGCGATGGACAACGCCATGATGGACCGCATCGCGGAGATCGTCCGCCATGAAAAGATGCTCGCGATCGGCGAGATCGGCCTCGATTACCACTATGATCTTTCCCCGCGCGAGGATCAGCGCCGCTGGTTCGCGGAGCAGCTCGACCTTGCAAAGCAGCTCGGCTATCCGGTCGTGCTGCATATCCGGGAGGCGTTCGGGGACTGCATGGACATCCTCCGTGCGCACCGCGACGGTCTTCGCGGCGTCATGCACTGCTATTCCGGCAGCGTGGAGACCGCTTACGAATGCCTCGACCTGGGCCTGAGCTTCAGCTTCGGCGGCGCCGTGACCTTCAAGAACGCGAAAAAACCCTGCGAGGTCGTAAAGGCGCTTCCCGCGGAAAGCATCCTGCTCGAGACCGACTGCCCCTATATGACGCCCGTCCCGCACCGCGGCGAGAGGAACGATCCTTCGTTCATGCGTCTCACCGCCGAAAAGATCGCGGAGCTCCGCGGCGTTTCCGCAGATGAGATCGCCGAACTGACGTACCGGAACGCGAAGCGCGTATTCGGGTTGGAATAAGCAAAGGAGAGAAAAACAATGGCAGACAATTCAAGCCTCGGCGCGGCGAAGAACGCCAAGAACGACGAGTTTTATACGCAATACAGCGATATTGAGGCCGAGATGAATGCTTATGTGGAGTTCAACCCGGATGTTTTTCGCGGGAAAACTGTTCTGTTGCCTTGCGATGATCCCGAAACATCGAATTTCACGAAGTACTTTGCCTCGAACTTCGAGCGCTTCGGTTTAAAAAAGCTGATCTCGACTTCATACGCCAAAGGCGCAGCCAACAAGCAGCTTTCGTTCTTCGAAATGATGTCGCCGCTATATGATGCGGAGAAACACGATGCACATGGGAAGCTGTTTACATTAACGCGGGATTTTGATGGTTCAGGCCTTATTGATACCGATGACATCGAGTTTTCGGGCTACCTTGAAGGCGACGGAGACTTCCGTTCCGCAGAGGTGACAAAGCTCCGCGACGAAGCGGATATCATCATCACGAACCCGCCGTTTTCGCTTTTCAGGGAATTCTTGGCGTGGATTATGGGAGGAAGTAAACAGTTTGCTATCATCGGAAACCAGAATGCAATAACCTACAAGGAAGTATTTCCTCTCCTTAAAGACAATAAGGTATGGTTAGGCTATTCTATACATTCAGGTGATAGGAAGTTTAATGTGCCTGATGACTATCCTCTTGAAGCAGCTACATGCGGTTTTGATCCTGACGGACGTAAGTTTATCCGAGTTAAAGGCGTTCGTTGGTTTACAAATATTGATCACGGCGGCCGACATGAACCATTGATGCTTGATACAATGGTGCATAATTTGAAGTACAATAAATCTCTCCGTAAAAAACTGTTAAATGATTTTGGAAAAATAGAGTATCCTCATTACGATAACTATGACGCGATAGAGGTGCCTTTTACGGAGTGTATCCCTTCGGATTATTGTGCTTGTTGGGTGAACTGTAATAAAGCTGAAAAGTGTGAGTGGGCAAATAGAAAAGGGCTGGATACAGAAGCGAGTGCCTTGTGTGAGATGGCATGCTCGGGTATCGTAGGTGTTCCAATTACATTTTTAGACAAGTACAACCCGGAACAGTTTGAGTTAATAAAATTCCGCAAAGGAAATGATGATAAGGACTTGACATATACTGCGGAGATAATAGATAATACCTCAGACAGACAGACAGACAGACAGCTCGTATTACACCATACTTCAGAATTCTTGTCAGACAGAAAGAGTAGTGGGTTAATGGGAGTTCCAATAACTTTTTTTGACAAATATAGTCCTGAACAGTTTGAGATAGTTGGCAGCTTTAACAATAGTAATCAAAATAAGAAATCCGTAGAGGGGTACGTAAAGAGCAAAGATACTCCAACAATCATTAATGGTGAGGAGAAACTTTGGAATGGACCGGTTGTTGGCAAGATACCGATTTATAAGAGAATTATTATTCGGCTCAAGAAAGGATGAAGCTACGAATGAAAACCACACTCCACACTGACTGGACTGTCGGCGACGTATGCAAGGGTTTTATCTACGACAAGAACGAGGGCAA
>DBXK01000001.1:48223-49331 GCA_002309375.1 Christensenella sp. UBA1214
CAGCCGGAGTATCAGCGCAATTATATCTACGGCGACGGCAAAAAGGACGTTGCCGTGATGGAGTCCCTTTTGAAAGGCTATCCGCTCGGACTGATCTACTTCGTAAAGAACGCCGACGGTATGTATGAGGTGCTTGACGGACAGCAGCGCATAACTTCCTTTGCTCGCTTTGTCAATCAGTCTTGGCCTTTTGCGGTCGAAAGGAACGGCAAACCGCGTTATTTCAACAGTCTCGATCCCGACGAGCAGAAACGCATTGTCGACGCTCCGCTGACGATCTACGTCTGCGAAGGCGAACCCTCGGAGATACAGGAATGGTTCGAGACCATCAATATCGCGGGAGTGCCGCTCGTGAAGCAGGAGCTTCGCAACGCATCATATCACGGGCCGTTCGTAACGAAAGCACGCGCCGTGTTTTCGAACACCGGGAATGCCAATATGAACCGCTGGCAGACCTACGTCAAGGGCGACCCGAAGCGGCAGGCGATCCTTGAGACGGCGCTCAATTGGGTGAGCGACGGCGATATCGACGGCTATATGGCTCTGCACCGCAACGACGATAATATCAAAGAGCTGAAAAACCACTTTGATACGGTCATAGACTGGATTGATTCTGTTTTCGAGTACACGGGCAGCTATGTCTGCGGGCTCGACTGGGGACGGCTCTATCGTCTTTATCATACGAAAGCTTATGATAAAGACGCGGTGGCGAAGCGCGTTGACGAGTTGCTTGCAGATACTCAGATTAACGACAGAAAGGGCATTTTTGAATACATCCTCGGCGGCGAGCAGGATGCTTCCTTGCTGAACGTCCGCGTCTTCGACGATAAGACGAAGAAAGCGGTCTATGACGCGCAGACGAAGGCAGCTGTCGCAAAGGATATTTCAAACTGTCCGTTGTGTGCGGTCGGTCATTCCAACAATGCAAAGCGCATTTACCGCCTGAATGAAATGGATGCAGACCATGTGACCGCATGGAGCAAAGGCGGAGCTACGGATATTTCCAACTGTCAGATGCTTTGCAAGACGCATAACAGAGCGAAAGGAAATAGGTAACACTGCTATTTCAAAGTCGCAACTGTAAATGAATTGTCAATCTAAGTGCAAC
>DBXK01000048.1:0-131 GCA_002309375.1 Christensenella sp. UBA1214
GATCCGCCGCTCCATGAGTTCCTCCCCAGCAAGGACGAGGACATCAAGGCGCTCGCAGAGACCATGGGCCTCACCTTCGAGGAGCTCAAGGCCACCGTTGAAAGCCTCCACGAGGCGAACCCGATGATGGG
>DBXK01000048.1:236-358 GCA_002309375.1 Christensenella sp. UBA1214
CCGCTCGTCGGCGAAGTCAAGGAGCTTGCGTTCGTTAAGAGCTACGTCGTCGAGACCGCGAAGAAGGTCATGGCAGAGCGCGGCATGGAGATCCCCTACCTCGTCGGCACCATGATCGAGAT
>DBXK01000048.1:415-37043 GCA_002309375.1 Christensenella sp. UBA1214
ACCTTCGGCTTCAGCCGCGACGACGCAGGCAAGTTCCTGAAGGACTACTACGAGAAGAAGATCTTCGAGAGCGATCCCTTCGCCCGCGTTGACCAGATCGGCGTCGGCAAGCTGATGAAGATGGCCGTTGAGCTCGGCAAACAGACCCGCCCGAACATCAAGCTCGGCATCTGCGGCGAGCATGGCGGCGACCCGTCCAGCATCGACTTCTGCCACAGGATCGGCCTCAATTACGTTTCCTGCAGCCCGTTCCGCGTACCGATCGCAAGGCTCGCAGCAGCTCAAGCCGCGATCAATAACAGGAAATAATTCCGGGTTATAATAAAAATCACAATGCCGCTTCCATCCGGGGGCGGCTTTGTTGTATAATGGATCAAACGGCCGTCCTCATACCCTGGGACGCCCCGATAATATATTTTAAAAAGGTATTGACCTTGCAGTTTACTGCAATGATATAACACTCTTCGAAGGGAGGTCATTGATATGACGATCAAGCAATTTTCGGCACTCTGCGGCTGCAATCCCCAGACGCTGCGCTATTACGACCACGTTGATCTGCTGAAGCCGGCAAAAGTGGATGAATGGTCGGGCTACCGTTTCTATGACGAGGAGCAGGCGCTCACCTTTGTCAAGATCAAGAATCTTCAAAAGGCGGGTTTTTCGATCGAAGAGATCCGGGAACTGCTTGATAAGGACGATCGCGTTATCTACGAAGCCTTCGAAGCGAAGATCGCGGAGGAGGAGCGCAGGCTGCGCGAAATCAAAGAGATCCAGCTGTCATATCAAACCGAATCTATGCAGATGAAGAGCAAGATCGAAGAGATCAAGGAAAGCGTTCTCGGCGCGATGGAGCGCTATGACGCAGCCGCCGAATTCGGCGTCACCAATGAGGAATACCGCGGCATTATCGGCAGGATCGATTCCGTGATGACCGCGAGCGAAAGCTGGATCGATACGAACGATCTCGGGCAGCTGGTCGATATGTTCAACGTGACCGCTTCATTCAAAACGGACGATATGACGGTTGCGGAAGCGGATGAAGAAGATGACGAAATGCCGGATCGCAGCGCAGTTCTGAACGATCCGAATTATTCCGTCGTTTATGAAAAGCACGGTTTTGAGCATGTGAAGGATTTTATCGGCGAATTCGCGCAGCTTGAGGAAGGCGCGGAGTATCTGCTTTATTTCCTGCGCACGGGGAGCAAGGCGGAGCGCATCCCGTTTATGAACGTGATGCTGAACGTGCTCCTTGACAAAAACCCCGGCAAAAAGCTCAATCTCAACTGCGACGTCGGCGCTTCCGACGACGGCCGGAATCACTTCTGGCTGCTGAAAAAGCGTTAAATCAGCGGCCCGGCGCAATGCCTCTTCCGAGCGGAGGGGCATTGTTTTTATTGCCGCGCAATGCTATAATTCCATAGGATCTCAATCAACGGAGCGGGAGTGGAAAATATGGAAGAAAAACCGAAACCGACGAAAAAGGAACTGCAGGCGATCCTTGCCCTGCTCGGGCGGCCCGGCGTTGGCGAAGAGCAGATCACCGCGTTTACGGCGGAGGAGGACGGTGCGGAATATTCCGTCTGGCTCGTCGATACCGGCGCGGAGAAATGCGTCCTCAAGCGCGTAAAGGAGCACGAGCTCGAGGCATACCGCTGCTTTTTCAGCGAAAAAAAGCCGTACGTTCCGGCATTTTTAGGCGCCTGCGAATTCGGCGGGGCGGAATACTTCCTGACCGAATACTTCCCCGGCGAGACCATGAGCCGCTGCACGCGCGAAAAGCTCATCAAAGCGCTCGACGCGCTGACCGCGATGCAGGATGAATTCTGGCAGCGCGAGGAGCTTTACGACGCCGTCGTTCCGCTCTCTCTGGCGCTCCGCGGCATTGAAAACCGCGGCAGGTACCTCGGCTCTCCTAAGCTCGAAAAGGTCTATGCGGAATTCACGCGCATCTTCCGCGAAACGCCGCGCACGCTCTGCCACGACGACCTGCTTCCGTTCAATCTGCTGATCGGGGAGGACCGCGCTGTGCTGATCGACTGGGAATACGGCGGCGTGCTGCCCTATCTTTCCGCCTTCGCGCGGCTGATCGCCCACGGGCGCGAGGCCGAGGATTACTATTTCCATATGACCCGCGCCGACCGCGATTTCGCGATCGAATACTATTACGAAAATCTTGTTAAAAAGCACGGCATCTCCTACGCGGATTACCGCCGCGCGCTCGATTATTTCATCTTTTACGAATACACCGAATGGATCATGCTCGGCAACCGCTATGACGCCCGCGATGACGAACGCTACGGGTATTATTTGAAGCTCGCGAACGACCTCGCGGACAGACTGCTTGCGGAACGGGATTAATGCCGGCGTTTTCGCCGCAGATCGCAGGGGCGGACAAAGTCTGCTCCTTTTTTATTTAAGCTGCCGCGGCGCGGGACCCTCCTCGAGCGCCTCGGCGGAGCTTTGCTGGGCGAATACGCGGCCGGTGAGGAGGCATTTTTTGCCGTATTTTTCGCGGATCTCGTCGATCGTGCGCTCGGCCGTGAGGCGCTTTTCCCTTTGCTCGTGGTCGGTGAAAAAATCGAGCTGCTGCGGCGCTGTTTCCGGAACGAGGCCCGTTGCGCGGACGCCGAGGCTGCGGATCGGGCGGAGAAAATCGTAATTTTCCATGAGAAGGCGGTGCGCGGCATTGCGCAGCTCCAGCGCGATCGAGCTCGGCCGAGGGAGCTTCAGCTGCCGCTCGAACGTGAAAAGCGCGTTATCGCGCACGCCGAGCACGACGACCGTCGCCATAAGGCCGCTCCGCCGCAGCCGCCGCGCGACGCTTTCGCTTATGGCCTGCAAAAGCGCGAGCGCTTCCCGCTCTGTATAAAGGTCGCAGGGCGAAGTGAAGCTGTTGCCGATGCTCTTCACCGCCGCTTCGCTGCCCATCGGCACGACGGGGCCGCTGTCGAGGCCGTTCGCCGTCATCCGCAGCGCCGTGCCCCATTTGCCGAGCCAGGCCTTCACAAGCCTTTCATCCGTATGCGCAAGGTCGCCGATCGTGCGGATGCCGCGCAGATTCAGCTTTTCCTGCGTCATGCGGCCGACGAAGAGCAGATCCTCCACCGGCAGCCGCCAGACCTTATTCCTGAAATTCCCGGGCGTGATGACCGTCGTCGCGTCCGGTTTTTTCATATCCGAGCCGAGCTTCGCGAAGGTCTTGTTGAAGCTCACCCCGACCGACGCCGTCAGCCCGAGCTCTTTTTTGTATTTCCCGCGGATCTCGTCCGCGATCTCCCCCGCCGCCTCCGCCGTCGGCGCGTAGGGGCTGATATCGAGCCAGGCTTCGTCCATTCCGAACGGCTCCACGCGGTCGCTGTAGGTGAGCAGCAGCTTCCGGCTTTCCTCCGTCACGCGCTCGTATTTTTCGAAATGGCAGGGCACGAGCACGAGCTCCGGGCATTTCTCCTTCGCCTCCCAGATCGCCTCCGCCGTCTTCACGCCGAACGCCTTCGCCTTATAATTCTTCGCGAGGATGATGCCGTGCCGCGCCTCCGCATCGCCGCAGACAGCGACCGGATACGGCGCGAGGGATGGATCGTCGCGGATCTCCACGCTCGCGTAAAAATTGTTGATGTCGACGTGCAGGATGCTTCGCCCCATCCTTTCGCCCGCCGCGCTCATGCCGCTCATCGCCGCCGTTTTCCCTCCTTTCGTATTTCTCCTGTTTGTTGATTTATTTGATTATAGCACTCCTTTTAAGAGATGTAAAGAATTATTTTCTCTTTTTCGGAGATTTATTTCAAAAATATGCTTGCAATCTCCGTAAGGATGCTGTATAATGGAAGCGAAAGAAAAAGCGGCGTTTTGCCGCAGCGGAGGTGTTATTATGATTCGGGATCTTAATCAGGAGATCAAAAAGCGCAAGGGGCGCAAGAGCAGCGCGGAAGGCGCGGATGCTTCCTTCGGCGCAAGGCTTGCGGAGCTTCGGAAGGAAAAGCATCTTTCCCAGCAGCAGGTCGCGGACGAGGTGAGCCGCGAATGCGCGCTGCTGCTCGGGCGTGAGCCGATCACGAACCGCGCCGTCAGCAAATGGGAGCAGGGCGCGAGCCTGCCGGACGCGCAGCAGTTCATCTGCCTCTGCCGCCTCTACGGCGTTACGGACGTGCAGTTCGCCTTCCGCGGAACGCCGTCCGCCGCCGACCCGATGCTCGGGCTCAACAAGCTCGGCCGTGAACGCGCGGCGGAATACATCGGCATGCTCTCCGAAAGCCCCTATTTTTCCCTCCGCGCAAGGCCGAAGAAGAGCTTCCGCCAGCTCCCGCTCTACGACCTTCCCGCTTCCGCCGGTACGGGCGTTTTCCTCGACGGGGATTCCTATACCCTTATCGACGCGGACGAGAATGTTCCGGAGAGCGCGACACTCGCCGTGCGCATCAGCGGCGATTCGATGACGCCCCTTTTCGCGGACGGGCAGACGGTTTTCGTCCGTCAGCAGCAGGAGCTTGAGAGCGGCGACATCGGCGTTTTCGTGCTGAACGGCGAAGCCTACTGCAAGAAGTTCGATCCGGAAAACGGCCGTCTTCTCTCCCTCAACCCGAAGTATTCCCCGATCGAGCTCGACGATTATTCCGAGCTGCGCATCGTCGGCAAGGTCGTTGGCTGAGTTTTTCCTGCCTCCCCGCGGCTCGCGGGGCAAATTTCGCCTTTCATTCGCATTTCCGCGCCGGAAAACCCGTTTCCCCTGCTTCCGGCGCTTTCAATCGGACCCAAAATATATTTTTATTCGGACCGTGCATTTCGCTGACTGCGGACATTATTATACGGAGGCCATCTCCGCATCATGCCGCGCCGTGCGCCGAACGGCCCGAAAGGAGCACAAATGAAACGAACAGCTGCATTGATCCTCGCGATCCTTTTCCTTCTCCCCTGCCTCTGCTGCGGGAAGGCGCCTTCCGGCGGGCAGGAGCCGGAGCAGGCAACGGAAGCGGCTGTTACGCCGAAGCCCTATGCGCCTGGAATGACCTATCACGAGGTCTATGACCCCGAAATCGATTTCGACAACCGATTCGGGCGAGGTTATCCCGGCTTTGCGGAAACGGAAGACGCCTATTACGTCATATTCAGCGGCCATACCGATGAAACCGGGTTTTCATCGGGTAATTATCTTTACTTCTCCGATAAAGCGACCGGCGAATACGGCTTGCTTTGCGGAAAGCCGGAATGCACTCATAATGACAGCTCCTGCAATGCGCTGATCATGGGCCGTGCCGGAACTCTGAGCTGCGCCGGAGGAAGGCTGTTTTATATTGTTGAAAACGATGCGAAAAACCGTCCTGCGGGGATCGGCAGTGCAAGCTGTTTCAGCATCGCACTTGACGGCACCGACCGCCGGCGCGAATTCGAAATGCCCTGCGAATGGGAGAACACCCCTCAATTCTTTTATTGCCACCGCGGGAAATTCTACGGATGCGGTTTTTCGAATATCATCACCGACGGCGAGGTCGGCTTCCATCTGAGCGTAACAGCCTGGGATCCGGAGACCGACGGATATACGGTGATCTGCAGCAGGGACGACTGCGCGCCTTCATATTGCCCGAAGACGTTCTTTTTCGGGAAATATCTGTATTTTTGCTTCGATTCCCGTACCGGCTTCGAGATGTTCGCCGGCAAAAAGACGACGCTCGAGGTCTGGCGCTGGGATACGGAAGCGGAGGTGCTCGAGCCCGTCTATATCGCCGAGCCCGGAACGAGCTCCGGCTCAGTGTTCAATCTTTGGGTCGAATCGGAGGACCGGGTCTATGCCGCGCCGAATATTCCCGATCCGGACGGACCTTATGCCGTCTTTATGATCGGCGGAGGCGAGCTCTCCGAGGCCTGCCGTTTCGAGGGGAGCGGCGGCGGCATAAGCATTTTGGACGGCGTTTTTCAGCGCCACTATATCCATAACGAAGAGCAGACCCTCGAGGTCGAGCTCATTGACTTCGACGGCAGCCCGATCTATTGGGGCCGGCTCGACATGAGCTTTATCGGAGAAGCCGTCCCCGGCGCCGTGTTCACCTCCTTCCACACTGCCTTCGGCGGCAGGGATGCGGTCTATTATGCGCTCACAGCCGATACGGAAGACGGGACAGAATTCGAATTCATCGTCAAATACGAATTCGGAGGGCCCGGTGAGGAACCGGTCCGCACGCTGATCTGCGTCGACTCGTACGATCTTTAAAACGGGTTCCGATCACCGGAATCGCAAAAAGGACTGCCGAAGCAGTCCTTTTTATTTCATCCATCCCAGAATTCGTTGGCAATTAACGGTCGGGTGACTCTTCTTCCATTTTTGTGATAAACGCCTTTAGTGCGATATTTATAAATTGAGACAACGAACGATCGTCTGCTTCGGCTGCGCATCTTGCCTTTTCCAAAAGATCGCTGTCAATCGTTATACTTATTTTTTCTTTCAAAGGTTTCATACTCTCTCCTCATAATCATTTTTTCTTATTATATTTATGTATTGTAATTTTGTCTTGACAAGTAGTATAAAGTAGGATATAATGCGATAAACCTCGTTGTTTCGCCCCTTCAATTCAGCAGAAGAACAAAACAACTAAGTTTAAACTCAAGTGTAAAGGAGAGTACGTAAAATGAAAAAAGTATTAACTGCCTTCATGGTTCTCGCCATGCTGTTTGCCGCATTCGGATGCAGCAAAGGCGATCCTGTCAGCTCAACAGCAAAATCCAAACCGGTAGCGGATGCAGAAGCCGCAATTGCGGCCATAGGAGAAGTTTCGCTTGACAGTAAGGAATTGATCGAGCAGGCAGAGAAGCTCTACAATATTTTGACCGACAGTGAGAAAAGCAATGTCGAGAATCGTTTGGCTTTAGTCGAAGCGCGCGAAGAATATGACCGTCTCAAGCAGGAAGCCGATGACGAATCAGCTCAGGCAATCAAAGAAACAGTCTATAACAACGCTAAAGAAGCTTATGAAAAGATAAATGAAGCAGCCGATGTTTGCATCAACGGTATGGACGATATCTATGGCGCCTGGAAATTCGGTATCTATGACGCTGACGATTACTCAAGCCTCGATATAATTCTGCTCATGATGTCAATGGATACCCCGAATCTCAGCAGCAGCGATCTTGAAGCAGCTTGCAACCAGCTCGGTTTTAGTGCCAGTTATTTGAAATCCGATTTCAGCTATTGCGTTGCCGTTGCTCAAAAAGCCATCGAGCAGAAGCAATTGTACGCAAAAGCTGAAAACGCGCTCTCATCCGCTTTTCAGCTTCTCCAAGAGTTGACGGATGAATATGAAGATTTCACTTATTATCCTAAGCTTAAAGAATACTATTCAAAGGTCAGCTCATATTTTGACTTTTTCCAGAATCCGACCGGATCGTTTAAACAGCTGGCCGATACAATAAATGATTACGAAAACTCAATTCGCACACTTAAGAGCGATGTTGGTTTCCTTTTTAAGTAACCCTGTTTTAGTCATAGTTCGTTCTCTTGAATCACTAAATGGAAAGGACTGCCTAAGCAGTCCTTTTCCTTTTGAATATCGGTTTTTCATCCGTTCTCTGCGGCTGTTGTTAAAGCACGGATAAAACGATGTTTGTTCAATGAAGCAGATGCTTCGCCGCATACCCCGCGGCGGCAAATGCCAGCACGCACAACACCAGCGCAAGAGCAAGGATCCTTTTCCGGCGGTTCTTTTTATCCCCGCTGCCTGCCGAAAGGAAGCCCTCCGAGACCGCATTCAAAACACCGTTCAGGCCTTTTGAAACAAGGTCCGAGCCCATTATCAGAAGCGAAAGCAGCGTAAACACGAAAGCGTAACCGATCAGCAGTTTCCATGAAAGCCCGGCAACAAATCGGTTCAGTATCAGGGTGATCGGCCTGTGGATCAGATAAACGGCAAGCGAGTTTTTCCCGGCTTTGGTAAGGATCGGTATCCTTCGGTCCGTTCCCAAAAACATTATGCCGATTATCACAAGCGACGCGACGGCAATGATCGCAGCCCTGATCAGAGCATGCATGGCCGCACCGTCACTATATGCATTGAACAGGAAATCCCTTTCCGCCGGATGCAGGAAGCGTTTTGCTGCCGCAGCGATCAGCCCGCCCGCAATGAGCAGCCCGATGCCGATCGGAATACTGGAGCTTGCTGCTTTTGTCTTAATGCCTTCGGCCTTTTCCTTCGACAGAAAATAACCGGCGAGGAAGAACGGATAAAGCGAAATTATCCTCGCGAAAGCAAAGCTGTTGTTGATATCCTTCCAGAAGCCTGCGAGAAAAGCAGCCAGCAAAGCGATCGGGACGGCTCCGCGGACCTTGGAAAAATACGGAGTTGCGAGCCTCCACACGATAAGCGCCGGTAAATACCATGCGGAATAATAGGGGGTTACGAGCTTCAGCTCCCTGCCCATTGCAAACGCCATCACAAGATGCACCGCTGTGAGCAGCAGAAATGCCGTAAACAGTTTAAAGAGCGAGTCTGCACTTCTCGAATTCCTGCTTTTGCTGAAAAAACCGGAAACAAAAACGAACGCAGGCATATGGAAAAAGTAGATGCTGTCGACGATTATGTCGATCGTCCGCTTGCTCTGAAAAGCATAAAGACAGTGCGCAAAAACAACCAGAGCGATCAAAAAGCCCTTAATGTTGTCCCAATACGCACTGCGCTGTTTTGATAAGCCTAAAGCTCCTGCTGTTTTCATAACAACACCTCTGTTCGGGTCGGTTATTCTCCCTTTTGTTTTTGAATCGCCGTCAGTTCATCGCAGCGAAGCCGCGGCCGACGACCTCCTTGGTCTCCACGATCGAGAAGAGGGCCTTTTTGTCGAGCTTGCGGACGATGGATTTTAGCTTCGCAAGCTCGGTGGTCTTGACGATGCAGTAAACGATCTTCCTCGGCTGGCCGGTGTAGGCGCCTTCGCCGTCGAGATAAGTCACGCCGCGGTGCATCTCGTTGAGGACGTGCGGCGCGATCTCCTCCCATTTTTCGCTGATGATGAAGACGGTCATGTTGCGGTTGAAGCCGTTCATGCCGTAATTGAAGGCGGTGTTCGCGATAAAGGTCGCAAGCATCGAGAAGAGCGCCGGGCGCACGCCGTAGAAGAAGCCGAGGGCCGTCATGATGATCAGGTTATAGCCGATATTGAAGGTCCCCATCTGGATCGAAAAGCGGCGGGAAAGGATCACGGACAGCACGTCCATGCCGCCGAGGGTCGCGCCGCGCTTGACGACCGGAACGCCGAGGACGCCCATCAGCGCCGCGCCGACGATCATCGAGAGCATTTCGGAATTTTCGCCGAGGTCGATGCGGAAATCCGCAACGAACGGGATCGCGAAAAAAAGCGAGTAAAGCAGCGTTGCGCTGCCGCTGAAGATGATGAATTTCAGATTGACGTGCTTGAGACCGATCAGGCAGATCGGCAGGTTCAGCGCGATCAGCGGAACGAAGCGCGGGATACCCGTCACATACTGCACGAGCATCGCGATACCGGTCACGCCGCCCGAAAGGAAATGATGCGGCGTATAGAAGGCGCTGATCACAAGGCACTGCAGGAAGCAGGTCACGATGATCATCAGCATCGTGATCGTGTCCTCCTTCGGATTGAATTTCGGGTCGAAGGGATTGAACGGTTTCTTCTCCTTCTCCTTCTTCGGCTCAGAGGGCCTGATACTCTTCATCATTGCGCTCATTCGGTCTCCTCCCCCGTCTTTTCTTCGGTTTCCTCCTGCGTCAGGGCAAGAAGGGTATCGAGGTATAGCTTTTGATTGACCTTATCCCACTGCCTTGTGGCGATTCGGGTGTACTTCGCGGAAGGCAGCTTGATGCGGATCTCGAAGAAGGCGTCCCCGTTTTCTACGAGGGCGAGCGAGGTCTCGTAATTGCCGTCGCTGAGGCAGCGCGTCTCCGCCTGGGAAGTGTTCTCCCGACGGAAATCGTCGATCTTCTTTTCGATATAGGCGGCGATGCTCTCGCGCAGGGATTTCGGAAGGGTGCTGCCGAAAAGGCTCACAACCTCCTCGCCGCGCTTTGAAAGCACGATCGTCCGGCGCTTGTAAGCCGGGATCGTCGCAAGGCATGAATTCTGCTCGAGGTCGATGATGTGCTGCGCGATCGCCATATAATCCTCGAAGCCGTTTTCATACATCACGGTCACGATCTGCTCCATCGAAAGCGGGATCCCCGCCTTTTCGAGGGCAAAAAGGATCATCAGCTTCTCTTTATCGCTGCCGTTTGAAAAAAAGGCCATGGAAGTCCCCTCCGGTTCCGGAATCGTTTTTTGGCGGAAATAAAGCATTTTTCGGTTCCGCCGCCGCTTACCCGACCATTATATCACAGAATGAGCAAAAAAAAAATTGCAAAAGGGGTTGCAAATTTAATTTTTTTGTGTATAATAGTTATCACGCCGTGGGGTTATAGCTCAGCTGGTCAGAGCGCTACGTTGACATCGTAGAGGTCGTTGGTTCGATCCCAACTAATCCCACCAAATTCTATCCTGTGGTGTGCGTTACGCCTCGATTATAAACCCTCACTTTTACATTAGGGGCTTGAGTCGAAACGCGGAAGGCGCCCCCACTCCCCGGAGTGCTTTTTTTATCGGGGTACCGGAACCATTAGCCTTGCACCCGCACCTGTCTATCTTAGACGGGTATTATAAACGGGGCGGACGGCATTACGGGATGGACATTGCCGAATGGTGTAACGGTAACACTAACGACTCTGACTCGTTCATTCCTGGTTCGAATCCAGGTTCGGCAGCCAGAAAAAAGCAGCCTTAAGGCTGCTTTTTTCAACGAAATAAATCCCTGCGGGATTTGTGAAGTACCCCAAGGGTGTGAAGTACGCCTGCGGCGTGTGAATTGCCTGCGGGCGTGAGGGGCTTTATTTCACTTCACATCCGGCATCGCCGGATACTTCACGGCTGCCGCAAGACAGGCACTTCACATCGAGCGCAGCGAGATACTTCACTTTTCTGCTTGCTTCAACAACTTATCCGAACCTCATGGAGTGAAACATGGCCGAATCAAAACTCAGAACTCTTGCAATGCAGTTTTCCGTTGATACAATCAAATTCTGCGAAACGATAAAGGGGCACTCATCGCTGATCAATCAGCTCGAGCGTTCGGCAACTTCTATTGGCGCCAATATCCATGAGGCTAATTATGCACATGGCAAAGCCGATTTTATCGCAAAGCTTCAGATTGCATTGAAAGAATGCTTCGAAACCGAATACTGGCTCGAATTGTTTGTGAAAGCCGACTTAACGGAACGCGAAGCTGTCAAACCGCTTTATAATCAGTGCGGCACGTTACGCAAGCTTCTTGTTTCGTCTGTAAACACGGCAAAAGATAACTTGCACGAAAACAAGTCTGCTGAATAAAACTTTCCATGCTCATCCTCCCCTACTCCGATGAATACCGCGACGACATGATCTTCATGGTGCTTGAGGCCAAGGACGCCCTCGGCCGCATCCCGCGCCTCAATGATGATCTTCTTGACGTGCCCGCGAACTACCTCGATCGCGGTGATGCGTTTTTTATCGCCGTCGAGGGCGGCCGCGTCATCGGCTGCGGCGGTTATTCGCACCTCCCGGGTACGGCCGAAGCCTTCATTCACAGGCTTTACGTAAAAGCCTCCCGGAAACGCCGCGGCATCGGTACGGCGCTGCTTTCGAAGATCGAAGCTGCCATGCGTGAGAGCGGCGTCACCGCAGCGCGGGTGCACCTCGGCGAACCGAAGGAGCAGTGGTTCGAATCCTACTCCTTCTATCCGAAGCACGGCTACAAGGAATGTGCGCCGGGATACATGATCAAGGAATTAAAGCCGAAGATTACGATCGGCGATACCGTGACTGTCACCGTCGACCGCCCTCTCGGGAGCTTTCATCCGCAGTATAAGGATCTCCGTTACACGGTGAACTACGGTTACATAGAAGGGATCCTCGCCCCGGACGGCGAATGGCAGGACGCCTATATCCTCGGCGTCGATGTGCCGGTCGGGAGTTTTACCGGAAAGCTCATCGCGCTCATCAACCGCCGCGACGACGTTGAGGAGAAGTGGGTCGTCTGCCCGGAGGATATGTCATTTACAAAGGAAGAGATCGAGGCCGGGGTCCGCTTTCAGGAGCGGTTCTTCGATTCGGAAGTGATCGTCGCGCCGGATCCCGAACCGGCAAGCATCGAACAAATGAATGTTAAAAGCATTTCCGATCCGTTTGAAAAGCAGCGGATCGCACGAATCATCCTCGAGGCGCTGCCCGAATGGTTCGGCATTCCCGAAGCTCGGGAGGACTATATCCGCGTAAGCGCAGCCCTGCCGTTCTTCGCGGCATACGACGGCGCCTCCCCGATCGGGTTCGTTTGCCTGAAGGAAACGGGCCGGGATACGGCGGAACTGTTCGTGACGGGCGTTCTGAAGGAATACCACCGCAAAGGCGCCGGCAGGCTGCTCTTTGAAGAAGCGAAGGAGCAGGCAAAGCAAAGCGGTTATTCCTTCCTCCAGGTCAAGACCGTTCGAATGGGCAGATATAGTGAATACGATGCTACGAACCGTTTCTATCTCGCCATGGGCTTTAAGGAATTCGAAGTCTTCCCCTCGCTTTGGGATGAAGCCAACCCCTGCCAGATCTATGTGATGTCGCTTTTATAACGGAGGTCCAACACCATGCTCATTCTTGCCGCAGTATCTCAGGCCGTGCTTTTTATCTGGTTTCTCGGCTGCACGGTCACATATAAATGTAAGCGCTTCACCCTTGTCGACGGCATGGGATTAAAAAGCGCGGAGTTCGTCATGCTTTGCCTCTATTCCGCCGGCGTCGCGCTCTTTTGGCTTTTCCCGTTCGGCAAATGGGTGCTTTTGGGCATTCTCGCGTTCTGGTTCGCCGTCCAGTTTCTCTGCCACTGGCGCTATACGCTCTTCGGCGCAAGCGAAGCCAAGCTCAGGGGATACAACGAATGCTTCGAAGGAACTCTGCGGATCTTTCCGAAAAGCGATACCAGGCTTGTGCCGGATCTTTATCATATCGTTTTGCACGCGCTGATCCTTTTGAATATCTTCCTCTGCGTTTTTTACAGATAAACAAAGGCTTTTTTGCATCACTCGGCTGCGTTCTGCGCAGCTTTTTTATTTTTCGCGAAAATATATTATTGTTTTTCGATAATTTATGCTTGACAAACGTAAATCCGCCCTGTATAATAGCGCCAGAAGTTAACGATAATCGTTAATTAATTAATGAAACAACAAGGAGATACCACTATGGAAACCAACATCAAAGTCATCAAGAAGGATGATTACACCGTCATGAAGACGGCAACCGTCGTCGACAGGATCCTCAAGATCCTCCGCGGCTTCGCGATCGCGGGCATGGCCGTCGCAGTGATCTTCATGATCCTGACCGCCTTCCTCGGCGAAAAGATCATCGCCGACGCTTCCGAGATCAGCTTCAGCGGCATGGAGATCAAGCTCGCCGGCGAACGCTCGGTCTATCTCAACACTCCCTGGGCGATCGGCTCCGTTTTCGCAAGCCTTGCCGCGGTGCTTATCAGCTGCGGCGCCGCTTTCTTCGTCATCAACGCGCTGCGCAGTATCCTCTCCTCCATGAAGGAGGGCGAAGTTTTCGCGGAGGGCGTCTCGAAGAAGGTCCGCAATCTCGGCACCGCCGTGCTCGTCGGCGGCGGCCTTGCGGAGATTGCCTTCAGGATCAGCGACATCATCGAGATGAAAGCCTATAACTGGGACGTTATCCTCAACAGCTCCGTCATCTCGAAGACCGGCTACGGCACCCGGATCAGCTTATGGTTCGTGATCGCCGCGCTCGTCATCTACTTCCTTTCCTTCATCTTCCGCTGCGGCGAAAGGCTCCAGAAGGAATCCGACGAGACCCTGTAAGGAGGAGTTATGGGCAAGATCATCCTGCGGCTCGACCGCGTCATGGCGGATCGGAAGATCAGCCTCAAGGAGCTCTCCGAAAGGGTCGGCGTCACGAACGTCAACCTTTCGAAGATGAAGACCGGCAAGATCAGCGCAGTTCGCTTTTCAACGCTCGAAGCGCTCTGCGAAGCGCTGAACTGCCAGCCCGGGGACATCCTCGAATACGATCCGAATCAAAAGGGCGAATCGGACGAAGCTGCCGAAGCAGTCCGCTCCGCGCTCCGGGGTCTGTAAACGAATCGGCACCTGCCGCCGCCTAAAAAGCGGCGGTCTTTTTTATCTGTGCAATATATTGCGTCTTCCCTCTCTCCCGGTGTTGACAACGGCACAAAGCGGGCGTAAAATGTTAAGTGCTTAATTATTAAGCCGTTAACTGTTAAGTGATTTAGATTTATCGGGCCGATCCGATGAAAGGAGAAGCGAATGAACAAAAAATGCCGCGTCGGCGCGAAGCTGCACCGGCTCGACCTTCTGATGGCGTACCACCTGCGCTCAAGGGACGAAAGCCTCATCCCGCCCGCGCAGATGCGCATGCTCGAATTCATTGAGAAGAACGGCGGCTGCACCCAGGCGGACGTCGCGGAGGAAATGAAGGTCTCCCCCGCCTCCGTTGCGCAGAGCATCAAGCGCATGCAGGCCGCGGGCTTCATCGAAAGGAACGTGCGCGAGGACAATCAGCGCGCGAACAGCCTCCGCATCACCGAAGCGGGCAGCGAGGCCGCGAAGAACTGCCGCCTTGTTTTCGACGAGCTCGAAGCGAAGATGCTTTCCGGCTTTTCTGAGGAAGAGCGTGAAAGCTTTTCGGAAGCCCTCCTGCGGGTGATCGCGAACCTCGAATCCGGCGACACCGGAGCGATGAACAATATGGAGCTTTCCAAGCTGCTGAATTCCGAACACAAGCAGCCGAAAGGAGACAGCAAATGATCAAAAAACTTCTGCCCGCCGTCCGCGGCTATGAAAAGCAAACGGTCGGCGCATCGCTGATGATCATCGTCGAGGGCGTTCTCGAGATCCTCATCCCCTACCTGATGACGAAGCTCATCAAGCAGGGCATCGAGGTCCCCGACCCGAATCTCAGCGTCATCCTCACTTACGGCGGCCTGATGATCCTCATGGCAATCTTCGCCCTGCTCGCAGGCGCGCTCTGCGCCCGCCTTGCCGCCGTCGCCGGAACGGGCTTTGCCTGCAATCTGCGCAACATGCTCTTCCGCAAGGTGCAGGATTTTTCCTTTGCAAACGTAGATAAATTTTCGAGCGCAAGCATCGTCACGAGGCTCACGACGGATGTTACGAACATCCAGAACCTTTTCACGATCCTGATCCGCATGACGGTGCGCAACTTCATCATCATGATCACGGCGTTCTTCTTCGCCGTGGCCGTCAACGCGCGCCTTGCGATCGTTTTCGCGGTCGCGATCCCGCTGCTTGCGGCGATCCTGTTCTTCATCATGATCAAGGCGCACCCGATGTTCGAGAAGATGCTCACAAAGCTCGACCTCATGAACGCCCGCGTGCAGGAGAACCTGATCGCGATCCGCGTCGTCAAGGCCTTCGTCAAGGGCGATGATGAAAACGTGAGTTTCGAGGATTCCGCCGTTGCGCTGAGAAAGGCGCAGATGGCCGCGGAGCGCATCGTCATCTGGAACAACCCGCTTTCACAGCTGATCTTCTACGGCGCGATCATCGCCGTCTGCTTCTTCGGCGGAAAGCTGATCGTCGCGGGAGAGATGGGCATCGGCGACCTCACCGGCTTCCTCGCCTATATCGGCCAGATCCTTTCGAGCGTCATGATGCTTTCGATGGTCTTCATCAGCTTCATCATCACCCGGGCTTCCCAGAAGCGCATCTCGGAGCTGCTCGATGAAGAGATCGATATAAACGACGATGACGCCGATCCGGATCTCGCCGTCGAAAACGGCGCCGTCGAATTCAGGAACGTCGATTTCTCCTACAGCAAGAATCCCGACAACCTCACCCTCACGAACGTGAATTTCTCCGTCCGCCCGGGTGAAACGATCGGCATAATCGGCGGCACGGGCTCCGCGAAAACGACGCTCGTGCAGCTGATCCCCCGCCTTTACGAGGTCCTCGGCGGCAGCGTGCTCGTCGGCGGGCACGATGTGCGCGAATACAAGCTCCACGCCCTCCGCGACAAGGTCGCGATGGTGCTGCAGACGAACCTGCTCTTCTCCGGCACGATCGAAGAAAACCTCCGCTGGGGCAATGAAAACGCGACCGAGGAGCAGATCGAAAAGGCCTGCCGCGCCGCCTGTGCGCATGATTTCATCATGAGCTTCCCGGATGGCTACAAGACCGACCTCGGTCAGGGCGGCGTCAATGTTTCCGGCGGCCAGAAGCAGCGCCTCTGCATCGCCCGCGCCCTGCTGAAGGATCCGAAGGTCGTCATTCTCGACGACTCCACAAGCGCCTGCGACACGGCGACCGACGCCGCGATCAGAAAGGCGCTCCGCACCGAGCTTTCCGGCACGACGACGTTCATCATCGCCCAGCGCATCGCCTCCGTTATGGACGCCGACCGCGTCATGGTCCTCGACGACGGCAAGCTCGTCGCCTTCGACACGCCCGCAAGGCTGCTCGAGACCAACGAGATCTACAGAGAGGTCTATATGTCCCAGATGAAAGGAGGCGAGGAAGCATGAGTCCCGCACCGAAATCCTCCGAAAGGGAAGCGCGCGGCCCCGGCGCGAACAACCGCAACAAGTTCGCTAAACCGAAGAACGCGAAAGGCACCTTCCTCCGCCTGCTCGGTTATTTCAAGAATTATAAAGCCACGCTGATCGTGGTCGTGCTCTGCATCATCGTCGCCGCGCTTGCGAACGTCGCAGGCACCGCGCTGCTGCGTCCCCTCGTCGACGACTATATCGGCCCGATGCTGAAGCTCGACGCAACACCGGAGCGCTGGGCCGCCTTCGGCAGCCAGATCCTCAAGATGGCGGCCGTTTATCTCATCGGCATCGTCTGCGTTTATGTCAACGCAAGGCTGATGATCAAGGTCTCCACCGGCGTGCTGCTCGACATCCGCAAGGAAATGTTCCGCAAGATGCAGAAGCTCCCGATCCGCTATTTCGATTCCCGCACCCACGGCGAGATCATGAGCCGCTACACCAACGATACCGACGCGATGCGCGAAATGCTCGGGCAGAGCATCCCGAACCTCATCGACAGCTTCTTCCGCGTCAGCGGCGTGTTCATCATGATGCTCGTTTTGAGCCCCGCGCTGACGGTCGTGACGATCGTGATGCTGGTCCTCATGATCCTCGTCGTCAAGACCCTCGGCAAAAAGAGCGGCGCTTACTATAAAAAACGTCAGGCAGCGCTCGGCGTTGCGAACGGCTATATCGAGGAGATGACCGAAGGCTCGAAGGTCGTGAAGACTTTCTGCCGCGAGGAGAGGATCAACGCGAACTTCGCGGTCCTCAACGACAATCTCCGCAGGGCCGAGGCCGGCGCGAACACCTGGGCGAGCATCCTGATGCCGATCATGGGCAACCTCAGCTATATCCAGTATGCGGTCACAGCGCTCCTCGGAACGCTGATGGTCGTTGCGGGCAACGCCGGTAATTATCCTGCGGTCATCACCCTCACCGCCGGCTCGCTCGTCAGCTTCCTGCAGTACACCCGCAACTTCTCCCGCCCGATCACGATGATGAGCCAGCAGTTCAACTCGATCCTCTCCGCCCTCGCCGGCGCAGAGCGCATCTTCGCCCTCATCGACGAGGAACCGGAGGAGGATGAAGGCGAGATCCGCCTCGTGGACGCCGAATTCGACGCAAACGGCGAGCTTGTCGAAAGCGATCGCCGCACCGATGTCTGGGGCTGGAAGACGCCGGACGGCAAGCTGACCCGCGTGCGCGGCGACGTCCGCTTCCATAACGTCACCTTCAGCTACGACGGCAAGAAGACCGTTCTCGACGATATCAGCCTCTATGCGAAGCCCGGCCAGAAGATCGCATTCGTCGGCTCCACAGGCGCCGGCAAAACGACGATCACGAACCTCATCAACCGCTTCTACGATATCCAGGAGGGCGAGATCACCTACGACGGCTTCAACATCCGCGATATTTCAAAGGACGACCTGCGCCGAAGCCTTGCGATGGTCCTTCAGGACACCCACCTCTTCACCGGCACCGTCCGCGAAAACATCCGCTACGGCAAGAAGGATGCGACGGATGAAGAGGTCGAGCACGCCGCGAAGCTCGCCAACGCCCATTCCTTCATCATGCACCTTCCCGAAAGATACGACACGATGATCGTTGACGACGGCGAGAACCTCTCCCAGGGCCAGCGGCAGCTGCTCGCGATCGCCCGCGCGGCGGTCGCCGACCCGCCGGTGCTGATCCTCGACGAAGCGACGAGCTCCATCGACACCCGCACCGAGGCGCTGATCGAGAAGGGCATGGATGAGCTGATGAACGGCCGCACGGTCTTCGTCATCGCCCACCGTCTCTCCACCGTCCGCAACTCGAACGCGATCATGGTGCTCGAGCACGGCAGGATCATCGAGCGCGGCGACCATAAGGAGCTCATCGCCCAGAAAGGCCGGTATTATAAGCTCTATACCGGCGCATTCGAGCTGAGCTGATAATTCGGAATCCGGAAACGGTCCCCGCCGGGGGCCGTTTTCTTTTTTTTCCTGCGCTGCGCCTATGTTTTTGTTGACAATTCCGCTTCCGATGCCTTATAATATTATTTTGTACGGCCGATAATAAGGCCGAGGTCAAGAAGAACCAAAGGAGTCTTGATTTATGAAGAAGTTTTTCAGGCGGATACTTGCCGCGGCCGCGGCCGCGCTCATGCTTTTGGCTGCCGTTTCCTGCGCGGGCGGTTCTCAGACCCCCGTCACGACGGGCGACCCGTCCTCCCAGAACGGTGCGGAAACCACCCGCAGGCCTGTCGTCACGCCCGCTCCCGGGACCGTTTCGAAGATCACCATCACTGTCGACGCCCGCAATGCTTACAATCATCCGGATCTTCCCGACGCCGTCAGGCGTGATCTTTCCAATGAAGGTCTGCTCATCAGCGGCGCGAGCGTTACAACCAAGAGCGGTTCCCCCCTGCGCAGCGTGATCGAATCCCTTGCCGTGTTCTCGATCCCCGTTCAGATCGGGCCGACGACCGGCGAACTGCTCAGCGTCAGCGGGATTGTTAAAGGCTTCTGCGGCGAGGGCGGCTATTGGGTCATCCGCATCAACGGCACTATTTCGGATACCCCGATCGGAGAGGTCACCGTCAATGACGGCGACGTCATCGAGCTGATCTTCACCTGCAACGGCGGAGAGGATCTTGCCGCGCCCGGCGCTTCAACCTATACCGCTTCTCCGGCGACGCCGACTCCCGATCCCGACGATGCTTCCGGCAGGCATTCCGGCCGCGACGACGGCAGCGCCGCTTCCACTCCCGAACCGACCGCTACCCCCGCGCCGAGCGGGACGCCCTCCCCCGGGGATAAGACCTCCGGCCGCCACTGATAAGAGCCGGACGAATACCGTACCACAGGGAACGCGGCGCGCTGCGTTCCCTTTTTTGCGGCCGCATAACAGCTTCCGCCTAAACCGATCGCTTTAGGCGGATCCCGCTCTTGAAATCTTCGGGATATTTTGTTATAATGTAAGTTGGTACGTTGTTGTGCCAATAATAAGATCAACCGAACGGAATGATTGTTATGAATAAAAAACTGATCGCACTGCTGCTAGCCGCGCTGTTCGCCTGCATGGGCCTTATCGCCTGCTCCGGCGCAGGCGGCGGCAAACAGGACGCCGACAACAGCGACGTCAAAGTTGTCATCGAATCTGTGACGCAGGTCCCCGTCAGCATCGCGCCGATCGACACTACCGCGCCCGTGCTCGACACGCCCTCGCCGACCGATACGCCCGCTCCGAACGTCACCGCTGTTCCGGTGATCACCCCGCCCCCGGCGCCGGATTACACCGTTTTCAAGAACTGTGCGTTCGTCGGCAACTCGATCTTCGAGGGCCTCCGCCAGTACGGTTTCATCCCCTACGGCCATTTCTTCACCCGCGTCGGATTGAGCATACTGACCGTTTATACCCACACCACGACGAACGGCAGCATCCCCGTCATCGACGAGCTGAATACCGGCCACTATGAGGCGGTCATCATGATGTTCGGTCAGAACGAACTCGGCTGGCCGAATATCAACACCTTCATCGACAAATACGAGCAGTTCCTCCGCGACGTATGGAGGAGGCAGCCCGGCGCAAAGCTGTTCATCATGGGCATCCCGCCCGTTTCCGCAGAGAAATCCGCTTCGAGCACGACCGGCGTTACGAACGAGAATATTTTCATCTATAACGCCCAGCTCGAGGACCTTTGCGCAAGGACGCCGAACTGCTACTATATCTCCATCCCCGAGGTGCTTGTGACCGCTGACGGTGCGCTTCCGAAGGACGCTTCCGGCGACGGCATCCACCTCAACAAGACCTATTCGAAGCTTTGGTCGGACCACATCTGTCTGACTGTTATGAGCGTCCTGCGCGGCCACTGACAATGCCCGCAATACTATAGCCTCAGGAGGTTACAAATGAAAAAGTTTTTTGCTCTTCTTCTCGCTCTCGTTACCGTTGCCGGCATCTGCGCCTGCGGCGGCGATAAGTATGCCGATCTTTCGATCAAAGTCGACGGCTTCGGCCAGAACATCATCAACGGCTGCAGCTTCGACATCGTTCCCGAGACTGCCGAGCTGAACGCCGATGCGATCAAGAGCCAGCTCGAAGCGCTCCGCATCGATCCCGAGAAGCTCAAGGCCGCCGATGAGAAGCCCGAATTCTTCTATGCCACCACCGGCGAACAGTCCGCCGATTTCGTTATGGTCCTCGGTGCGAAGGACGCCGAAGCCGCGAAGAAGCTCTCCGAGGGCGAGCTCAAGACCTGGCTCGACAACCTGCGCAAGGATTCGAGCTACAATCCCGAAGAAGCTCCGAAGCTCGACAGCTGCATCAACAAGGTCGCCGGCCGCTATGTTTTCCTGATCTGCTCGAAGGACAGCGCCGCCGCGGAAAAAGCGCTGACCGAGCTCCTTGACAACGCCGTCAAGCAGAATGGCTGAGACAGCGGCAAATAAGAATACCGAAGCAAAGAAGCTGCGCCTTTCCGACAAGGCGACGATCTTCGTTTTCGTCGCGTTCATTGCCGTTTTCGCGCTCCTGCTCCTCATCCTTCCGAAGCATGAGGGCGAGCTGAGCCCGAACGAAAGGCGCGTGCTCGCTTCCGCACCGAACGCGAGTTATCAGAACATAGTTTCCGGCAAGTTTTCGAAGGAAGTCGATACCTGGCTCGAGGATCATTTTCCCGGCAGGCTGTTCTTCTTCTCCGCATACAGCTATCTTAACCGGCTGACGGGGCGCAACGCCGTTGAGGAGATCTCCATCGGCGCGAACGACCGCCTTTTCGAAAAGCCGATCCCGGCGGATGAGGACACGGATTTTTCGATCGATTACAATATCACGAAGATCCGCTCCTTTGTGGAAAAGAACAGGCTCAATTCCTTCGCCTACATCATCCCTTCGAGCGGCTTTATGCTCGAAGAGGATCTGCCGAAGCCGCATTTCGAATACCACGACGGCGAACTCATCGCACGTTTTGCCGAAGGCCTTGAGCCTTCCGTGCGTATGATCTCCGCCGAAGAAGTCCTTTCGGGATACGGCGATGTGCGCGGGCTCTATTACCGCACCGATCACCATCTGACGATGCGCGGCTCCTATGTTTCCTACTGCGCGATCGCGAAGCAGCTCGGCTTCGAGCCCCTTGCGGAGAGCGAATTCACAAAGACCGGTTATGATTTCGAGGGCACCTACTACGGGCGAAGCGGCCTTTTCCTCACCCCCTCCGACACCCTCGAGACCTGGGTCGGGCCCTATGACAGCTCGCTCAAGGTCCGCATCATCAGCGTTGACGGCAAGGGCGAGGAATCGGAGGAGCTCCATACCGGAACCCTCGACACCGCGCAGCTCGAAGAAGGCGTGACCGACAAATACGCCGCGTACCTTTACAGCAACCACGGCATCACGGTCATCGAGAACCCCGGAGCGGAGGAAGGCACGCTCGTCGTCGTCAAGGACAGCTACGGCAACGCGATCGTCCCGTTCCTTGCGGCGCATTACCGCACGGTCGTGATGCTCGACCTGCGCAATCTTTATTACAGCGCCGGTTATCCGACCCCTTCCGAGCTCTGTGAGCGCTTCGGCGCAGATGATTTCGTCGTCATCACCGGCCTCGACACCGTTTCTACGGGCATCCTCAATATGCTCCGCTGACGGTTTGCCAATCCGAAGCAGCAAAAAGCGTTTCCGTTTTTTTACGGAAACGCTTTTCTTTTGCCGGAACGGGGTTCAATTGTTCCCCCGCCCGTTTGCGGAAGGTTCATTCCCCGCCGTTTCTTGCGGAGAGCGCCGCCTCGAGTGCGGCCAGCCGTTCTTCATATTCATAGATCTTCGCTGCGAGCAGGGAGAAATTCTGGTTCAGGCAGTTCTCGTTCGCCTTGATGTCCTCCTCGTGCCGCTGCGCGTCCTCGTCCTTCCCGCGTTCAACGGGCAGGATGACGTAATACAGAGCTCTCATATCCATGGCATACGTCCCCCTATTCCGTGCGCCGGCGCAGACCGAGCTCAAGCTCGATCCCGCCCTCGAAAACGAAGTCCCCTCCCCGCTCGTTTGAAAAGCGCAGGGACAGGCAGCATCCCGCGCCGAACAGCGGCAGCTCGCGGACTTCGCAAGCCGTTTTGCCGAGCCTCAGATCATATCGTGTGATCCTTCCGTCCAGCTCCGTTTCGACCTTCACGCCGTCGCCCTTGCCGCGAAGGAAGAGCAGTCTCGGCGCTTTGATCGCAGCCTTATCCTCAAGATCGGTCCGCGGCGTTCTCCAATAAGCGTTGATCGGGTCGCCGTCGTAGCTGCTGCCCTCGCCGAAAACATAGAGGCAGCGCTTTCTGTTGACGAATATCAGCCGATCCGCGATCGGCGCCGCATCGAAAAGATTGAAGCCGGTGCGGAGCATGTATTTCCTTTCGGCGAGATCGTAGACGACCATTTCGTCCGCATCGCCCCGCTTCAAGGTGAAGCAGAGCTTGTCCCGCGCGATCACGGCGCGGCTCGCCGAGGCGTCCGCATCCGCCATGACGGTCTTTATGAGCCGCATATCGGGATTCGGCCTCGCCGTCACGCCGTTGTAGTAGTAAAGCCCCTCCGCCGTAACGAAATACAGCATGTCGCCGTAGTTGACGATCGCCGTATGCCGCGTCGAAGGAACGCTCGCGTCGATGTGCTCGATCGTGAAATTCGAGGGGCGGTCGCCGATAAGGCGGTAGAGACTGCGCTTTTTGAAGATAAGCAGCTGATTGGAAAGCGCCTTGATCGCAACGATCGGGTCCCCTCCGGCGGGGCCGACCTCCGCATGGCCGCCTTCGACAGCGGGCGAGGCTTCAACATAGCCCCAGTCCTCCACTGTGCGGCCGCTGCCCGGCAGGACGGAATAATAGATCCGGTCCGGATTCTCGCTGTCGCCCGCCGCAAAAAGACGGCCTCGGTAAACGGTCAGATATGCAGTCGGGATATCCGAACAGCCCTCCTCCGTTCCGAAAAGGCTGACCGTTTCGCCGTCGAATTTGATCATCTGATGCACGCCGTCCGCGATCACGAGATAATCGGTCATGCCGATGCGGACCGTCGCGGAATCGTAGCTCGTGCCGGACTGCACATTTTCGTAAGTATATTTCAGCACCCAGCTGCCCTCGAGCAGGGCATAGAGGTTCCCGCCCGTGATCACGACGGGGATATCCCCCTCCGCTGTCCTCAGGCAGGTCAGAAGGTCGATCTTCGCCGTGCCGGGGATGAGCGCCGCGCTGAACTTCCGGAAGCCTTTTGCCGTGCGCAGCCGCCCGCCCTCCGTATCGATGTTCACGGCGTCCGGCGAATAAACGGGCGAAAGCCGGTTTTCGTCACCCGCCTGATTGAGCCCGATAAAATACGGGATCCCATAGGTTTTGATGCTCATGCTTTCCTCCCGTCAATACCGGTTTTTGATCGCGAACGAATCCGAATCCTTCAGATAACCGCGCAGCTTCTGCTTCGCGGAATTGTACATCGAAAGGTAGATATTGCCGCCGCCCTGGGTCGAAACGTCCCCGCCCATGCGTTCCCTGCCGACCACATATGTGACGATCAGCGGATGGAGTGCTTCGCTCAGCTCGCTGACGTCCGATGCGCTCGAAAGCGGCTTCGGCGAATAGCGGTAGGTCACTGCCGCCGAGGAATCATACGGCAGCAGCACGAGATTCGGTTTGTCCGCCATGCGGAAGGGCACTTCCCTTCCGATCTGGAGTATCTTTTCCACCCGCAGACAGGGCCGCGGGAGGGTGTTGATATCCAGCACGCCGTTTGTCGGCATCACAAAATCGGTCCTCATCAGCCCGATCGTCCAGGCGAGATCGTTCTGCGCATCGTTCGCATAGCGCGTCAGCCTCTCCCTGTAGATCTTCACAGTCTGCGTATCGTGTTCCCTGTCCAGCTGGGCAAGGGCGGATATGATGATATCGTTCAAAGTCATAGTATTCCTCTCCTTAAATCAAAACTAAAGCCTGACGCCTTCCCCCGAAGCGAAGCGCGCGAGCAGTGCGCTCGAGCGGCGTTTTTCCTCTTCACTGCGGCGTATGAGCTCCGCAACGGCGCTCGGGACCTCCACCGGCACGCCGCGGCGGATGCGGTAATTGACCGAATTCAGACAGCCTTCCCACGGGCTGTCCGTGCTGCTTCCCGGTATCGTAATCGTTTCGGTCCCGGCAGGGGCTTTTTTCATCGCATTCTCAACTGTTCCTTTTTTGTTCTCCATTTTTCTTTCCTTTCAGGGCTTCCCCCGCTTTTCCGATTGCAAAATTCCGCTCTTTGTTGTAAGATAATGCCGAACAACAGAAAGGGATTGCTTTTTTATGCAGCGAAACTATTTCACCGGCGTCGCCTGCGTCGTGCTCGCCTCCGCCTGCTACGGCGTCACTCCGATCCTTTCCAACACCGCCCTAAACGGCGGTCTTCCGGAGGAATTCGTCCGGGGCGTCTTCGGTTCGGGCGGTTTTGCGGGCATCGCCGCGGAAAACCCCGCCCGCGCCGTCACAAACGAGACCCTCGTCGCCATCAGCATGGGCATCGCCTGCGTGCTCTCGCTGCTCGGCGCGCTGATCGGCCGCAAAAGGCTCGGCGTATCCTTCAGGCAGTTCATGAGCCTCTCCGTCCTCGGCGGCGGTGCGCTCGCCGGAACACTGCTGCTGATCACATATGCCTACCAGCGCATCCCGCCGGGCATGACTATCGTCATCAACTTCACCTATCCCGTCTTCGTCATGGTCGCGGGCGTGATGTTCTTCCGCGAAAAGGCCCGCCCCGCCGCTCTCGTTGCCGTCCTGCTCGCGATCGTCGGCATCGGGCTGCTTTCCCTTGCAGGGACTTCCGGAACGGTCGATGCGCTCGGCATACTGATCGCGCTCGCTTCCGGCATCACTTATGCGATCTATTTCCTCGCGGGGCGCAATTCGAGCTATGCTTCGCTCGACACCGCCGTTTCGAATGTCTACATCACCGGCGCAGCATCGGTTCTGGCCCTTGTCGTTGCGCTGCTGACATCCCGCTTCAGCCTCCCGACCGACCTTTTCATTTGGGGCGTGCTCTTCCTCGAAGCGCTGCTCGGTTATGTCATCGGTCTGCGGCTGCTGCTCGCGGGCATTCGCATCCTCGGCTCGACGACCGCCTCCGCGATCAACACGCTCGAGCCCGCTTTCGCCTCGATCACAAGCATGCTGATCTTCGGCGAAGCGATGGGGCTCTTCAAAGGCCTCGGCATACTGCTCGTTCTGATCGGCGCGCTGATCAGCATCATCCTTCTTCGCAATGCCGGAGTCAAGGCCGCGCCGAAGAGCGGAAACCGCTCAAGGAAAAAATCAAGAAGCTGACGCAGCTTTCATCGGGAGCCCGGCCCCATCGGTCAGGCTCTTTTCCTTTTCCCCGCGGATCTGCTCGCGGCATGGGTCTCCACGAATTCATAGACGCCGCGCATCGTGTTCTCCCCGCATTTGCCGTCCGCTCTGCCGCAGAAATAGCCGAGGGTATTGAGCGCCTGCTGAAGGAGGCGGATCGCCTCGCCCTGGAGCATCGGCGTGCGGACGGAGAGGATCACCTGCTCCTCATAGCAGTCCTCATCATACAGCAGCCGCTTCGTGACGAGCCCCCTGTGGGTCCACGGCCGCTCCGAAAGCTTCGTTACGCAGACGCCGCTCGAGAGGCCGCGCGCTTCCACAACGAGCGGTTCGCCGCCGAGGAAGCCGCAGATAAAGCCCGTATGCACCGCCCTGCCGTCCTCATCCTTGAAGAAAACGGCCTCGCCAACGGCGAAGGGGCGGCTCATTTTATCGATCTCGCCCTTCTCGGTGCACCATGCGCTGTAGCAGTAATTCGGCGTCGCTTCCATGCCCGTATAGGCCGTCAAAAGGCCCTGGCTGGAGCAGGCGACGGCGCCGCAGCGGACAAAATTCTCCGTCAGATGGTCGAAATGCTCCCGCGTCCAGCCGATATAGCGGTAGTAATCGGTGAATTTCGATTCGAGCATCTCCTCCGTGACCTTATCCCCCGCCGTGCCGGGGAGGTATTCCCAGGGGCTCATGCCGCATTCCTCAAGATCCATCGGCAGCTTTGCCCCGAGGGGTATCGTTTCCGGCTTCGCGTGACTGAGGGCGAAGCGGATGAAATCGATCGCGTTTTTCATTATCGTTCATTTCCTTTCTCATTTTGCGGGCAATAACTGCCGCAGCCGGCTTTGTTCGATTCGTTGCCGCAGCATCACTTTTCCTTAGTTTATCGTCGTGGCATGAATGGAGGTGGGCAGCTTCGCTGCAAACGCTCCCTTAATTACCTGACGCCCGCGGTTCCGCGGCTATCGCGCCGCGGCGCGCTGACCCGCGCGGCTCGCTTTGCTCGCTTTTCGTTCTCTTAACAGTGTTTACGTCAATACCCGGAGGAGGAGAGAATTTCTCTTCGGCTCCCCCTGCCTCCGTCCCCTTATTTCGCGCATTCCGCTTCGCGCCGGCCGACGGGGTGATCGGCCTTTTTGTGTCAGTCGTGGATATGTGCGCCGGCGAGGCCGTCCGGACGGCTGCCCCTGCCGCCGTGGTGGCCGGAGCCCGAACAACTCGGGTCATAGAGCGCGCGGAGCTGCTCATAGGCCTCCTCGGTCAGACAGCGCCGCATATCCTCGCGGATCTCCGCCCAGTAGCCGAGGTTGCTGTGGAAAGCATTATAGCGGTCCTGCTCGGAGATGCACTCGAAATAGACCATGTACGCGCTGTAATTGGCGTAATAGTCCTCATCCGTGAAGACGCTGCCCCCATCGGCGATCCCCTCTGCTCCGCCGTTCAGTCCATTCCCGGCCGAAGCGCCGTGCGCCGAGCTGCCGGAGCCCGCATGCGCCGCCGCATACTGCTGCTGCGCGTGAAGCTTCTGCATATCATAGCGGTGCTGCAGCTGCATCGCCGCGAACTGCGCCTGGATCCCCGCAAGCTCCTGCGATGCGTTATAGAGATATTCGGCAAGCGTGGAAGTATAGCCCGATTCGAGTGAGGCGATATCCCGCGCGATGCTGTCCTGCTCGCGGTTCTTCATGCTCGAAAGATAGCTCGAGCCGCCCATTCCGCGGGAATAAGCGTCGGCATCCAGCTCCGCCATCGCCGTGTCGCCATAGCGGCGGCGGTTTTCGATCGCCGCATCCACGGAGGGACGCAGGAATGCGGCAAGCTGGCTGTAAAGCTCATCGAGCGTCGGCAGCGACATGGAGATGCCGTAGCTGTGCAGCGCGGAGATCAGGCGGTTATAGTAATCATCGAAGCTCCCCGCTTCGTAACTGCCGCCCGAGCTGCCTGCGGAAGCGGCCGCGGACGAACCGCCGCGCGTGCCGTAGCCCTGCTGAGAGTCACCGCTTTCGCGGACAGGCACGGAGCCGTTTTTGCCGCCGTATGCGCCGCTCTGAGCAACTGTGCCGTGGTTTCCCCCGCCGTTTTCATAGAACATCCCGATCCGTCTGCGGCGCCTGCGTTCGGTCTGCGGGATCGTGAAAAAAATCTTTGCCATAGTTAGCCGTCCTTTCTCCTTGTTTTCGATCCCCCGCCGCAGCCCCGGAAAGGGCCGCAGCGGGGATATCGCCGTCAGAGAAGCTGTTCCTTTCAGGAAACGGTGTGCTCGATGCGGACGAGCCAGTGATCATTGAGGATCGCCGCGGTGTACGCAGTGACCTTTGCACCGACGGTCGCCCTCTGATCGAGGGGATCTGCGGTGCCGCTGCTGCCGTGGGGCTTGACGATCAGCTGAACGGCTCCCTTGCCGTCCACGTCGATGACGCCGTAAGCGTCCCTGCCGAAAACGATCGTGCCGTGAACATCGGGGGAACTGTTGGTCTCCGCATTGCGGTAACCGGCGTCATTGGTCCAAACGGCGTCGTTCGCGCTGAAGGATGCGGCGGCGGTCAGCTTGACGGTCTTCGTGTCGGGATCGTAGGGAGTATCCGCATCGAGGGTGTACTCGGTGCTGCCGACATAGATCTTGTTGCCGCCGACGGAGAGATACGCTGCCTCCTCGTCGGTCGGGTCGTTCTTCAGAACGAAGGTCTTCGAAGAGCTGGTGTTGGCGTTGACGGCGTTGCGGACGGTCTGCTTGAAGACCTTCGCCTCGGTGCTTTCAACGAAAACCACGCCGTAGAGACGGCCGATCTCGCCGCTGTAAATTGCCTCGGAATTGGAATAGGTGGAAACATTCTTCCACATCTCGTCATTCTGAAGGTCGTAGGTCGCCTCCGGGGAGCAGATGCAGACGAAGTGCGGCTGGCGTCCATCCTCCGCGAAGGGGCGGGCCTTGTTCTTCTTCAGCGTGCGCACCGCCTTGCGGATCTCATCGGTGGTGAGCTTGTCGCTCGCGGTCAGCGCGCTCCTCGAGAGCTTGCCGCCGGCGTACTGAACATTGGTGCCGGAGCAGACGGCGTCGCGGGTGACCCATTCGACAACGGTGCCGAGCTGCTCGCCGAGGAGCTCCGCGGAATCGTTGATGACGGGATCGTAGGCGGTGAGGTCAAGAAGGTCGGTGACCTCGACGTATGCGCCGTACTGCTTGACCTGCGCTTCGACCTCGCTCTGGGAGAGGGTCTGGCCGTTCGGGGTCACGCCCTCGGTGAGGCCGTTGACCGCCTTCGCGGGATCGAAAAGATTCCAGCGGCGGAAGTTGACATACTTGCCGCTGTTTCTCGGGATGGAGCGCTTCTGGCCGAATTCCTGGTAGACGAGGCGGGTCTTCGCGCTTTCGAGCAGCTGCCTGTCATAGAATTTCGAAGGGAATTTGACTGCGGTGCTTTCGGTGGTATTGAGATAAGTTCTGTCCATATTTGATTTTGATCCTTTCGCTAATAGAATATTGGGTTTTTCGACAACTCCCGGGATGGTTTAATCCGGTTTGTGCTTCGGTTTATGTCCTACGGTCTTACAGCCGGATCCTGCGTCCGTCCATTGCGGCGCGGCTGAGCTGCTTTTTCAGCCTGCGGAACTGCTCCGCGCTCATGCTTTCATAATCTGCTTCCGGCATGGAGCCGAGGCCGCCGCGAAGGATGCGCGGCAAGCGCGTTTTCGCAGGTGCGGGCTTTGCCTCGGGCCTTTCGGCCGGTTCTTCGGCAGAAGCGGCTTCCTTTTTCCCGGTTTCTTCATTCCCGGCGTTCTCCCACATGGAGATGATCTCCCTTGCGGCCTGCGCCTTCGTCATGCCCTCGGGCAGGCTGAGCCTTGCGAGGAAGGCCTCGCCGAGTTCGAGCAGGGCTTCGTTTTCCTCGTTTGCCGCCTCGTTCGTCTCCGTCGGCTTCGCTTCCGGAGCTTCCGAACGGCCTTCTGATTCCTGGTTCTCCATCTCCCCGGCGCGAAGAGCGTCAAGGAGTTCTGTCAGTTTCGATCGTTTCTTCATTTCGGTTACGGTTCGATCCGTGTCCTTTCTTTTTTATTCGCATCGCCGCGATCCCCCAAAAACGAAAGAGCCCCGTTAAGCGGTGCTCTTTTCGTCGATCCGGCAATGCGTTTTCTCCGCATATTCTCCGGGAAAGCTTCTGCCTTCCCTTCGAATATGCGGAAAGACGGAAAGAGCGGTGGCCAACGCGATCTCCCATCTATCTCCATTGTATCACTTTTCTGGCATTGTGTCAACTGTTTGGAGATTTATTTTTATTATATTCTCGTTTATAGAGATTCAATGAGTGTTTTCCTCTTTGTTCGCATTGTTCAGCCGACAGACAGGGCAAGTCTTAACAGCCCGGAAAATATATCCGAGTAAACCGCTCGGAATTATTGACTAATTCCGAGTTTTATGGTATGATTTCCCCTGCTGACAAGCAGAATGATCAAAGGAGGCGAAAGTATGAAGCTCAGCACGAAGGGGCGCTACGGTATCAAGGCCATGGTCGACCTCGCGACGGAATACGAAAGCGGCGAAAAGCTTTCGATCGCCCAGCTTTCGGAGCGCCAGGGCATCAGCTACGCCTATCTTGAACAGCTCATCGCCCTTTTGAAGAAGGCCGGCCTCGTCAAAGCCGCGCGCGGCGCGCAGGGCGGCTACACTCTCGCCAAAACCCCGGAGAATATCTCCGTCGGTGAAGTGCTGAAGGCGCTCGAGGGCAGCACAGCCCTCGTCGAATGCGTCGGAACGGACGGGACGGACTGCGAAAACGTCTGCTCCTGCGCCGCAAGGCCGCTTTGGCTGAAGCTCCAAAGGCGCATCGACGACGTTCTCGATTCAACGACCATCAAGGATATGGCCGAGGATTACATTATTCAGAAAGAAAGGTTAAACTCATGAAAACCGTCTACATGGACAATGCGGCAACGACTGCTCTCAATAAGGACGTTCTCTCCGCGATGCTCCCCTATTTCACGGAGATCTACGGCAATCCCTCCAGCCTCCACACCCCCGGTCAGGAGGCGCACAAGGCCGTTGCGAACGCGCGTCAGCAGGTCGGCCGCGCGCTGAACGCCGCCGATCCGGAGCGCGAGATCATCTTCACCGGCTGCGGCACTGAATCGGACAACATGGTCCTGCTCGGGATCGCCGAACGCTACCAGAAAAAGGGTAAGCACATCATCACCACCGCCGTCGAGCACCATGCCGTGCTTTATACCTGCCAGCGCCTCGAAAAGAAGGGCTTCGAAGTCACTTATCTGCCCGTCGACGAATACGGCCGCGTCACCGCGAAGCAGGTCGAGGAAGCGATCCGCCCCGACACGATCCTCGTTTCCGTCATGTTCGGCAACAACGAGGTCGGAACGATCATGCCGATCGCCGAGATCGGCAGGATCTGCCGTGAAAAGGGCGTTTTCTTCCACACCGACGCCGTGCAGGCAGTCGGCCACGTCCATATCGACGTTCAGGCGATGAATATCGATATGCTCTCCCTCTCCGCGCATAAATTCCACGGTCCGAAGGGCGTCGGAGCGCTGTACGTCCGCAAGGGCATCGTCATTCCCGCGCTGCTCACCGGCGGCGCACAGGAGCACAACAAGCGCGCGGGCACGGAGAACGTCCCCGGCGTCGTCGGCCTCGGCAAAGCGATCGAGATGGCCTGCAATTCGATCGACGAAACGAGCGCAAGAATGACGAAGCTGCGCGACAAGCTGATCAAGAGGATCCCCGAACTGATCCCGGAGGTCAAGCTGAACGGCCATCCGACCGAGCGTCTGCCCGGCAACGTCAACTTCTCCATCAAATACATCGAGGGCGAATCGATCCTGCTGATGCTCGACCTCAACGGCATCGCCGCCTCGAGCGGCTCCGCCTGCACCAGCGGTTCCCTCGATCCTTCCCACGTCCTGCTCGCGATGGGCCTCCCCCACGAGGTCGCTCACGGCTCGCTCCGCCTCACCCTCGGCGACGACACGACCGAAGAGGACGTCGACTATGTGCTCGACGTGCTTCCGAGGATCGTCGAAAGGCTCCGCAATATGAGCCCGCTCTGGAACCGGTAAACCCGGGAGATGCGATCCCGCTTGCGAGCCTTTGGCGAAGCAAGCTCGCGGCGAGTCAGCGCGCGGCGCCGCGCCAGGCGCCGAACCACGGCAGCTCAAGCCGAAAGGACAGGGCCGCACCGAAGGTGCCATATGCCATTCACGCTCCGGCAATAAACTCGGAGAATGCCAATCGGCGGGAAGAGACAGGAGCACAAATAAAGCAAGATCAACCACAAAAGTAATTTCCCAGGAGGACTATAATAATGTATACCGAAAAAGTTATGGATCACTTCGCGCATCCGCGCAATATGGGCGAGATCAAGGACGCCAACGGCGTCGGCATGGTCGGCAACGCGAAATGCGGCGACATCATGCAGATGTTCCTGAAGGTCAACGACGACGGCATCATCGAGGACGTCGGCTTCAAGACCTTCGGCTGCGGCGCCGCCGTTGCAACGAGCAGCATGGCGACCGAGCTGATCAAGGGCAAGTCCATCGACGAAGCGCTGAAGCTCACCAACTCCGCCGTCGTCGAGGCGCTCGAGGGTCTGCCGCCGGCAAAGCTGCATTGCTCCGTGCTCGCGGAGGAGGCTGTCCGCGCCGCGATCGACAATTACTATGCCCGCAAGGAAGGCAAGGCGGAGGACTGCAACTGCGTCCGCTGCGGCCATGACCACGAGGAAGAGCACGCGGAGAATACCGAGGAGTGAACGGGCTTTCCCTCAAACCCTTTTATGCTTGATTTTCAACCGATCACAACCGATTTTCTTTGTCAAAACCGGTATAAACTCGAGGCGGACGGCGTACAGCTCTGCGATTATGCGCCGGCCTGCCTTTTCATGTGGCGCGAGCTGTACCGCGTCCGCGGCACGGTAACGCACGGCATGCTGCTTTTCTGCGCCTCCGTCGACGATCCCGAAAACGAGTGCGGCGGGAATAAGCTTTATTATTCCTGCCCTGTCGGGGACGGAGATTTCGAAGCCGCCGTCCGCGCGGCCGCTGCAGACGCCGCCGAGCGCGGCATCCCGCTCCGCTTTTCCACCATCTCCGAAGAATCCGTCGGGAAGATCGTTTCGGTCGTGGGGCGGGAAGCGGTGATCGACTCCGATTCTTCAGAGCCGGATTATCTCTACCCGATCGAAAATTTCCTCGGTTACCCCGGCAAGGCGCTGCATGCGCACCGCAACCACATCAATCGCTTTATTCGCGAGAATCCGGAATACGAATACTCCCCGCTGACCGCTGAAAACCGGGACGCGGCGATCGCGTTTCTCCGCCGCCATCATGCGGAAATGGAAAAGCCGAGCATTTACGCAATGGAAGACCTCGTTCGCTCGGAGGAGCTGCTGCGCGTTTTCGACAAGCTCGGTGTAACCGGAGGGATTCTCTCCGTCGGCGGTGAAGTCATCGGTGTGACCGTCGGCGAAGCGCTCGGCGATACGCTCCACGTCAGCGTTGAAAAAGCGCTGACGGAATTCCACGGCGCGTTTCAGATGCTCGCGATGAGCTACGCAAAGCATATGAAAGAAGCTCACCCCGAGCTCCTGTTCATCAACCGTCAGGACGACGCCGGGGACGAGGGCCTGCGGCAATCGAAGCTTTCATACAAGCCCTGCCGCCTGCTCAAAAAATACAGCCTCGATTTCGGTGCGAACGAGCTCGGACTTTATATCCCGAAGGCCGACGAGCTCTGGTTTTACGGCGAGATTCTCTCCGATCCCGAAACGATGGCCTATAATGCGCCGTGGTTCCCGCCGGACGGCTGCATCCCCTTTCCCGAATCGGATCGGGAAAGCTGGCACGCCGATTGGGTGGGCCGGGAGCCCGAGCGCTTTTTTGCGTATCTCAGGCGCTCATCGGACGGCGCCTTCGTCGGATATGTGGATTATCACCTCGCACCCGATACCGGCCGCACGGAGATCGGCATCGTAATCCGCGCTTCCGAGCGCGGCAGGGGTTACGGGAAGCAGGGCCTTGCGCTGCTTATCGCCCGTGCTTTTGAAAAAGACGGGATCCCTGCGCTTTATAACCGCTTCGAACCGACGCGCGAAGCGGCGCTCCGCATCCATAAGGAGCTCGGCTTCCGCGAGGTTGGCGCCGAAAACGGAGATCTGATCCTGCGGCTCACAAAAGAAGAATACTTCGGCGGCAAAAACTGATCCGAAAAACAGCGGAGCGTCCCCCTGATGAAGGACGCTCCTTTTCTTTTGCCATTTCTCAGTCCGCAAAGCCATCCGGCAGATTTTCGAAAACGACCGTGAGTTCGTTTTCCCCGTCCGCGGCGGGCTGCTTTTCAAGATAATCGAGCAGGGCTTTGGCGGCGCTCAGTCTTTCGGATGATTTGAGCGATTCGTCCTTTACCATTTCGATTATCGAATCAAGGGCGAGCTTTCTGAGCTTTTCCGGTTTTTCGGCAATATTGCCCCGGGGCTTTTTTGCGGGCTTTTTCGGCGATTGTGCCATTTGTTTTTCTTCCATTGCGCTCCTTTCCGGCGCATCACCCTAATTTAATTATACCATATCCTGCCGCTGCCCGTCCGTGCACGCAGGCGCGAATACCACCGCGGCGCCTTTCTGTCAAGAGGCCCGCTGTACCAATATTTGTATCAATAAAACGCATTTCGTCATTGTTTGCCCCGGAGCCTTAATGATATAATTAAATTAGGGCAGGAGCGAGAGCCCTGCCCGTAATTGAATAAAATGCCAACGCAGGTTTTCCCGAAGTCCGCGGGGCGCGGATGAGATCACCCTTTGCCGCTTCATGCGGCCATATCAATTCAACCGGCGCATCGAACATTCTCCTTTCATTTACCGGATCCCGAAGGATCCTTCCCCCTCGCCCCGCGGCGCGGAAAACCGGAACAAATGCAAATTCCATCTTTTTACTATATTTTCCGAAAGGATAATCATGAAACTGTTTTTACGGGGCGAACCGAACCCGAGGCAGCGCGAGTTTTTCCTTGCGCGCGCAAGGCATATCGCATACGGCGGCGCGCGCGGCGGCGGGAAGAGCTGGGCGATGCGCAGGAAATTCGTTCTGCTCGCCCTCCGCTACCCGAACCTTCGTATTCTGCTTCTCCGAAGGACGCTGCCGGAGCTTCGGGAAAACCACATCGTTCCGCTGCAGCAGGAGCTTTACGGCGTTGCCCGCTACAACAGCACGGAGCGCGTTTTTCTCTTCCCGAACGGCTCGCGCCTCAAGCTCGGCTACTGCGACACCGCGCAGGATGTTTACCAATATCAGGGGCAGGAATACGCCGTCGTCGGCCTCGAGGAGGCGACGCATTTCACAGAGGAGCAGATGCGCTTCCTGACGACCTGCAACCGCACCACGCGGAAGGATTTTTCACCGAGGATGTATTACACCTGCAACCCCGGCAACGTCGGCCACGCCTGGGTGAAGCGGCTCTTCATCGACAGGCAGTATACGGAAGGCGAGCGGCCGGAGGATTACGTCTTCATCCCCGCGAGGATCTACGACAACAAGGTCCTTCTCGAAAGCGATCCCGGCTATGTGCGCCAGCTTATGGCGCTGCCGGAGGAGCTTCGCCGCGCGCATCTCGACGGTGACTGGGACGTGCACGAGGGGCAGTATTTTCCCGAATTTTCAAGGGAAAAGCACGTTATCGAGCCGTTTGAGATCCCCGCTCACTGGCGGCGTTTCCGCTCGATGGACTGGGGCTACAACGACCCCTGCTGCGTGCTCTGGCACGCCGTGGACGGCGAAGGGCGGGTCTATACCTACCGCGAGCTCTACGTCCGGCTCATGCGGGCGGACGAGGTCGCCGCGAAGGTGCTCGAGCTCAGCCGGGACGACGAACGGATCGCCTATACCGTCGCCTCGCCCGATATGTGGCAGAAGCGCGGCGCGCTGCTCTCCTCCGGCGGCGGTTTCGAGGGCGAGACCCTTGCGGAACTCTTCGCCTCGAAGGGGCTGGCGCTGACGCCCGCGGATAATTCCCGGATCGCGGGCTGGAGCCGCGTGCGCGAATATCTTGCCGCCGCTCCGGACGGCAGGCCCCGTTGGCAGTGCTTCCCCTGCTGCACCAATCTCATCCGTCAGCTGCCGCTGCTGCAGTTCGACCGTCTCGACCGCGAGGACGCCGCCGACGGCAACGACCACGCGCCGGAAGCGCTGCGCTACGGCCTGATGAGCCGCCCGCATGCCGCCCCCGAGCCGAAGCTCATCCGTGCAAAAGCCTATGATCCCCTCAGCCTTCCGGAACCCTCCGGCGGCTGGTTCTCAAGCTGAATCCCAACCACCAAAGAAAGGAAATCTTATGGACAAGAAAGAAAAAAGCTCCGCCTCCCTCGGCTTTGCAGATCCGCTCGGCGCGGGCAGAGCCCTCACAAGAGCGGAGGAAACGGAGGCGCTTTACGCCCTCTTCAACGAGTTTTACGAGGCCTATCAGCCCGAATGGGCAAGGCTCGAAAAATGCGAAAAGATGTACCGCGGCGAGCACTGGTTCGACGTTCCCGCCGGGGAAAAGAACGAGCCCCGCCCCGTGACGCCCGTGCTTCAGAGCACGATCGAAAACGTGCGCGCGGATCTTGTGGACTATATGCCCGAAGCGATCGTGAGCTCCGATGAGCGGGAATACGACGCTCTTGCGGAGATCTTCACCCACATCATCCACGAAAACCACCTGCGCTGCGCCTATGATGAGGAAT
>DBXK01000005.1:0-777 GCA_002309375.1 Christensenella sp. UBA1214
GTCGTCATGAAACACCGTAAGAAGCCCGTAATATCCGGCTTGATTTCATTCTGCCTCGTAATCGCACTGGCTCTGGGCCTGCCGGGATGCAGCGACGGGAATTCCGGGCAGAGCACGGCGCCTGCGGGTTATACGCTTTCCTCGGTGCACCGGGTGAACGGACGCCAGGGGATCTGCGTTGAGGGAGATTCCTATTGGGTCAGCGGCTCTACAACCCTGACAAAGTACGACCGGGACTGGAATTTGGTTGCCGAAAACACAGACCCCTTCGCAGGGTATTCCCTGGAGGTCAACCACATCGGCGATATCGATGTGTATCAGAACGAGCTGTATCTCGGCGTCGAGTATTTCATGGACGGCGTGGGAAGCAATATCCAGGTTGCGGTCTATGACGGCGACACCCTCGAGCTCAAGCGGGTCTTTCCTTTCCGTGCGGACACGGGCCAGTTAGAATGCTCCGGGATCGCAGTCGATCCCGATTCGAGAACGGTGTACATGTGTTCCTGGATCGATGACGATTCCAGTGCGTATCTGTACATGTACGATTTGGACGACGGAACGTACAAGGGAAAGTTGCGAATGGACCCGGTTCCAAAGTGGATTCAGGGCGTCGCATACTTTGACGGCAGCCTGTATGTGACCTGCGATGACGGCGATGCCGATGAGGACGCGCCGGATCACATGTATCGGATCGCGCTGAGCGACGACTGCACATCAGGGAGCGTGGTGTTGGAAAAGACCTTTGACGATGTGACCCGGCAGGGCGAGATCGAGGGA
>DBXK01000005.1:816-4345 GCA_002309375.1 Christensenella sp. UBA1214
CTCGGCATGCCAAAGGGATTCTATGAGGGCTATACAGAGGAAATCCACGAGGTGTTTGTCTATACAAGAAAGTGAATCAAGCGAATAGAAGAAAGCTGATTTGATTATGGATATAGAACACTATTTCATNNCTACTGCATGGAAACGGCGAGGACAGCAACTATTTTCAAGGGCAGATCGATGCCTTTTCAAAATATTATCAGGTCTTTGCAATCGATACCCGTGGGCACGGGAAAACGCCTCGCGGGACGGCGCCGTTCACGATCCGGCAATTTGCGGAGGATCTGCTTGGTTTTCTGGATGCCCATCAGATCGAAAAGGCCCATCTCCTGGGCTTTTCGGACGGCGGGAACATCGCCATGGTCTTTGCGCTCCGACACCCGGAGCGCGTGGATCGGCTCATTTTGAACGGAGCGAATCTCAATGCGGGCGGCGTCAAACGGTCGACCCAGCTCCCGATTGAGATCGGGTACAGCATTGCCCGCCGGTTTGCGGGGAAAAGCGATTCCGCCAAAAAGAACACAGAGTTGTTGGGGCTGATGGTCAACGATCCCAATGTGGCTCCGGAGGAGCTTGCCGGGATTCAGGCACCGACGTTGGTCATTGCTGGATCCAGGGATATGATCAAGGATGCGCATACACGCTTGATCGCGTCTTCCATTCCCAACGCCGAGCTGGTGATTCTCCGCGGCAGTCATTTTGTCGCCAACAAACGGCCTGAAGAATTCAACAAAGCGATGATATCAATGTAAATGACAAGCGTCTGGGCAATACTGTCGCAAAGAGAAATGAGCGTATTGTGAAGCTCCTCACCGGCGTCGCGTCAATGGAATTCGGTGAGAACTATCAGGAGAATGCCATCGACGCTTTCGGTGATGCGTATGAATACCTGATGGGCCTCTATGCCGCAAATGCAGGTAAGGTCGGCGGCGAGTACTTCACGCCCCAGGAGGTTTCCGAGCTTCTCTGTCGTCTGACGACGATTGGGAAGACGCAGGTCGACAAGGTGTATGACCCAACATATTGTTGGTAAGGACTGGTGTGAATAAATAATGGATGCCCAAGAGCATCCATTATTTTTGATTCAGCGTATCATTTCGAAGCGCATCCTTAAATGAAGGTCGTTTTCAGGCTCATGCCTTATCAACGTCCATTTCAAAAGCGCTGAAATTAAAGCCCTCTATCGGATCGTCGTGGGAGGTGCCGACGTAGTCCTTGCCTAAGAGGTCGAAGAAGTCGCCGGAGATGGTAATATCGGGCAGGCGGCCGACAAGCTCGCCGTTCTCCATCAGGTAAGCCATCTGCACGGGCGTCGCAAAGTGACCTTCGGGCGTGGCGTCGCCGCCGGCCGCGACCACCACGAGCACCGCCTTGCCGGGCACGAGCTCCTTAAGGCTCTTTGCGGTCGGTTCCGCATAAAGGCCGGGCAAGTCCATATCGGGAACGCCGTCATACGTCGCTGCCGCGGTCCCGAGGCTGGGAAGCCCGTAAGCCGCCGCTGTTTTTTTCGTGGTGAGAAGGCCCTTCAGCACGCCGTTTTCAACGAGAGAAGGCCTCATATCCGGGGCGACGCAGCCTTCGGCGTCGAAGAAGCAGCCGCTTGGAGCGGTTTTGAGGTTCATATCGGCCTTGATGGTCAGCTTATCGGAGAATACCTTTTCGCCGAGCTTGCCGTTCAGAAGCGATGCGCCCGCGGCGTAGAGATCGCCGACGAAATGATTGAGATAACGATACAGGAGCTGCGCAGGTTCGATCAGGATCGGGTATCTGCCGGGCTCGATATCGACGGGCTTATAGAAGGCGTCGTACTCCCTCTTGAACTCCGCGAGCAGCGCTTCCTCATCGAAGTGATCGCCGCTCCAGCCAAACCCCGTGTCAAAAAGGTTGCCGCTGCCGCGGCTCTGCGCGACAAGGTTGATACTGAGTTCTCTGCCGCAGCTGACGAGATGCCTTCCGAGGGAATTTTTATATTCCGTCCTGCTGCGGGTAAGGCTGATCTTGTTGGTAAGCGCGAACTTCGGGCAGAGCTCGCCGAGGCGGTCGAGGAAGCGCTGCATCGTCGGGATGAATTCGGCGACCGGGATGATCTCCCCGTCATGGATCTCCTCTTTCTCGAGCGGGCCTTCGAGGCTGCAGGGATACGGGATCGCGAAAGCGAGCGCAGCCTTCGCCTTTTCGGCCAGTTCTTCTTCGTTCGGTTCGCCGAGGCAGCCGGCGACGCCGATGCAGCCGTTTTCATAGACGCGGACGGTGCCGGTCGTTTTTTCGATCTCGCGGAAGCTGTCGATCTTCCCCGCCGTGACGTTGAGCGTTACGGACTGTTCTATTTTTTTGATGAATTCTTTTTCCATTTTGATCACCTCGATTATTGAACGTTCATTTCGGAAACCCTGACGTACGGTCCGCCGAAGCCGACGGGCAGAGGATACTGCTCCATCTTGCCGCAGCCGCCTCCTACAAAGGAGAGGAGCTCTACGTCCCTTGTGAGTCCGTCGATAAGTCCGAGCGTTTCGAACACGTTGCCGGAAATAACGCTGATCTGCGCGGGGCGGCCGAGCTTGCCGTTCACGATCTCATACGCGACTTTCGGCGCGATGGTAAAGGTGCTCATACCGCTGCCGTGCTTGACGGTTTTGATGAAATAACCCTTTTCGATAGGCGCGATGAGCTCATCGAAGCTCAAGTCGCCTCCCTCGATATATGTCGTCGTCATGCGGACGATCGGCTCGAATTCGCAGTCGATCGCACGGGCGTTTCCGGTCAGTTCCTCATCGAGCGCCGCGGCGGTCTGCGCGCTGTGCAGACGACCTGCAAGCACGCCGTTTTTGATGAGGTAATTCTTGCGCGCCTTGGTGCCCTCGTCGTCATAGGGAACGAAGCCGCTGCCGGGGATGGCGCCGCTTTCCGCGATGGAAAGGATCGGCGAGCCGACTGCCTTGCCGAGCTGCCACTCCTCCTTCATCGTTTCATCGGAAATCATGAAGTCCGCTTCCGATTTATGGCCGAAGCTCTCGTGGGCGAATACTCCCGCGGCCTCCGGAGAGAGCACGACGGGGTACTTTCCCGCCTCCACGGGCACGGAATTGCGCATACAATTCGCCTGCTCACGAACGGAGCCGCGAATGGTTTCCTCAAGGCCGCGGAGCTCCTCAAAGCGGGTCACGCCGTTGCTCCAGCCGCCGTGGAACTGTTTTTCTCCCTCCGCCATCGCGAATCCCAGAACTATACCGCAGGTCTGATAATCATAGGCGACGTCCGCGCCGAGGCTGGAGAGGAAGCGGAATTTGCTGTTCCTGTCAAGGTACTTTCCCTCGGGCAGGGTGACTGCGGGCTCCTCCGAAAGGATCGGCAGGTAGGAAAGCAGCAGCTCCTGCTTCTTCGCGAGCGGGATATCGCGGACGGAGCAGCCCATGAAATTCGAGAGCTCGTCGCGGTTGACTTCGAAGCGCTTTACGATCGGGTCCTCTAGGATCGCCGGGTTCGCCGTCGCTGCGGCGTAGAGACCGTCCAGCGTCTTCTGCAGGTGATC
>DBXK01000019.1 GCA_002309375.1 Christensenella sp. UBA1214
AGCAGCGCGATGAAACGTGTAGATTTCTTCATGCAAATTCTCCTTGGTTTGTTTAGATTTTTTGTTTTGGTTAATTGGGTTTCTCAGATAAACCTCGGTATGCTGGAGGTTAATTATTCTGGTTTATTGGTCCGGGCCATACAGCACCATCGGAGTGCCATACGCCTATTTTTGGGGTAGTGGTTTTTACTTTGTGATGCCGCTTTCTCCGATGCTTGCGATAGTTGTTTCGGATATGCGGAACATCACGGTAAAAACCGGGGGTTTCTCTCATGAGATGATCGATGTACTGAAGACGAGCATTGGGAAGGAGACTCATTCCGTCAACCCCAAAGCATCATCCTCTTCCAGTAAACCGTCATCCTCAAGCTCATCCTCAATGCCAAGCTGGATGATGTAATCGAGCTTGTCCGCCGTGATCTCGGCAAACATCTGCCAAACGCCCTTGACATGCAGCCCGCCGACAGCGCGGATGAAGAAGGGTACATCCTCGTCGTTCGCCGCATACTGAGCGGTGAGCAGACGGTACATCTCCCTGTAGTCATGCGCCTTGGCAGCCTCGATGAACTTGTTGCGGATGACGACGCAGCCGGAGTACATGCAGTCGGCGGCATCGTCGGCAAAGGGTTCGAGCTTGTCGTAATCGACGTAGCCGTCCTTCATGAAGATACCGGCCTTCTTGAGATACTGATCAGCGGTCATGGGGTTGAGCGGGCTGACCCTGCCCTTGTGAGCGGACACGCCGCACCTTTCCAAGCAGGGCTCCTTGGTTTCGTAGTTGTGAGTCATGTTATCTTGTCTCCTCGTATGTTTTTCTGTTTTCGCGTTTTTGCTGATACTCTTCCAGTAAGCGAATGATGGTTTTTTCGATCTCCCTGCCGCTCGTGCCGGCGGGGAAATACTTTTCGACGGTGTTGCGCCTGAACGTGATGGTTTCGTACATGGGCTTTTCAACGGTCATTACCGCTTCGATAGCGTCCTCGCTGATCTTGCCTATCTGCGCCAGCTTATGAAGCTTCTGCGCCTGTGAAAGCGAAGGCGATATTTGATCGCGCTCCATGATCTCATACACCACCTGCTGATCTGCGGGATCGAGATATGAGACCTCTACGGCGGGATTGAAAGCCAATGTGCCCTCGTCAACGTAATCAAGAAGCGGAGCCGAAAGGCTGTTCAAGCGGATGAAACGCTGAACTTGTTTGCCGCTGTCGCCAGCTTCTTCGCCCACAATATCCCTTGTTTGCTTGTCTCCGAACTTCAGGCCAACTCGTCCTGAAGTTAAATCTGAACGAGCACCTTGCCGTTTGATAGCATCAAGTTTCATCTTATATGCCTTGGCTTTTTCACTTGGCAGGAGCTTGTCCCTTTGCCTCAAGTTACTGTCAACCATGAGAATGGTGGCGGTATCATCGTCCATTTCGCGTATGGTCGCGGGTATCTTTTTTATCCCCGCGCGTATGCAGGCTTCCACACGGTTATGCCCCGAAATGATTTCATATCCTTCTCCCGAATCTATCGGGCGGACCAGTATGGGCATCAGTATTCCGTGTTCTGTTACACTTTCAACCATCTCCTGCATCTTTTCTTCGGGGTATTCGCGGAACGGATGATTTGAGAAGGGGACGAGGCTGTCTACGTCGAGCTCGGCAAGCTGCGGCTTATCGGAGCTGCCGTCGGTGGGCTCGAACAGATCATCGAGCGGTCTGAATGTCACGCCCGATGCGCTCGAGGGCTTTGTCATGTTCGATCACCTCCTGAGTCAGAGCTTCGTATGCTATCCCCACGGGATTCTTGGGGTTGTACCCGAAGACGCTCTTTCCGTTGACGTTGCTCTCCGTCATGCGTATGGACTTGGGTATCTCGGTATCGAATACTTTGATAGTACCGCCGTAAGCTTCACGAAGCTGTGAAACCAGCTCCTTCGTGAAGTTCGGACGCTTATCCATCATGGTCACAAGCACGCCTTCTATATTAAGAGAAGGATTGATCTTCTTTCTGACCTTTGAAACGGTGGAGAGGAGCATCTGCAGACCGGCGTTCGAGAAGAACTCCGGCTGAGTGGGGATGAGCACGCTGTCCGCTGCGGTAAGTGCGTTCAGCGCAAGTACGTTTAGGCTCGGCGCGCAGTCGATGAGTATGTAGTCGTAGTTGGGCTTTGCGGCGTCAACGAACTGACGGAGCATACTTTCACGGTTCATCTCGTTTACCAGTGAGAGCTCGTAGCGCGAGAGCTGGATACTGGAAGGCATCAGATCGACGCCCTCTTCTGTGGTGAGTATTCCCTCGGCGGGGTCTATCGGCTCCTCGTCCATCGCCTTTGCAAGCACGTTCGAGACCGTGTATTCCATATCATCCGGGGACTTGAACCCGAGCGCCATTGTGAGGTTCGCCTGAGGATCGAAGTCGATCGCCAGTACCGCATATCCCTGTCTCACAAGTCCGGCACCGAGGTTCACGGTGGTGGAGGTCTTTCCGACACCACCTTTTTGGTTCGCTATAGCGATTACTTTGGTCATGGTGTGCCTCCATATTAAGTAGAAGTTGTTCCTACCTCGTCGGGCCGTCGTTCTCACGCATATCCTATTTCAGATCCCCGCATGCTTGTGCCGAGCCGTCCAATGCTGTGAAGCGTTCAAGACGGAAGTATCATTATGCTGTTGCCCGAGTTGGCTATTCAGTTGTCAAAGAACTCAGAGAGCCTTGAGAATTGCCCTCTAATAACTAGCTTGAAAAATGAGGCAAAATCAGGATGGATAAAATAATATATTTTTTGCAGGAAGAGGTGAGCCTCAAAAAGTGCATATGGATGCTATGAAAATTGAATAAGCTGAGAAATGATCGAGTACGACAAAAAGGCCCCAAATCGATGATTTGGAGCTGAAAAGTTAGGTCGTGAAGCCAAAACGTATAATGCGGGTTTCAAATGCGGTCAAAATGAAGTGATTGTAGTAAAATTGTAGTAAAGTGGCCTTTGCCTGACCGCATTAGAATCGTCAAAAGGTGTTCTGATGCGGTCGCCTAAGAGAGCATTTTTGAGTTGCTTTGAGTTGTGCAAGAGTGGAGATTTGGTTCTAATGCGGTCGTTTTCTGGCCAAAAACAGCAAAAGAAAAAGCCTTGAAAACTTAATGTTTTCAAGGCTTTTTCGTGGCACACTTGCCGGGATTCGAACCCGGGACCTTCCGCTTAGGAGGCGGACGCTCTATCCTGCTGAGCTACAAGTGCATTTCATTTTCCAATGCGGTCGCACTTTGACCTTATTTGACACAAGCACATTCCCCTTAGGAGGCGGACGCTCTATCCTGCTGAGCTACAAGTGCAGATATTCGGTTTGGGAGGCTCTGGATCGCATCCCGAACAGACTTATTATACCCGCTTGATCGGGCAAAGTCAATAAAAATCGGCTCGAGATTCAAATATATCGCTTTCGCCGGGGCGGGCATAAAAAAACGGGCTCCGATGAGAGCCCGTGGGTGTATCTGCTGCAAGGTCATCTCCGGCCTGCTCCGCCGCCGCGGGAGCCGCCGCCTCCGCCGGTGAACCCGCCGAAACCGCCGGTGAAGCCCTTGAAGCTTCCGCCGGGGCGGGGACCTCTTGCGGTGCCGCTGAAGGGAGAGCCGGTGAAGCCGCGGAAGGGGCCGCGCATTGCGCTGCGGCGGGCGGCCTTCATTATTATCGGAAGAGCGAACATCCATGCGCGCGGGCGAAAACCGGTGCCGGAGGAGCGGGCGCCATACGCCGAGCCGGAGCCCGAAGCGCGGCCGTAAGCCGAACCCGTGCTGTACGCCGTGCCGGAAGCGCCGCTGTGACTGCCGCCTCCGCCGGAGGGATCAGCGCCGCCGGAGCGAGCCGAACCGGTGCGCGAAGCGCCTCTGCCCATGCCGCGAAGGACCTGCATCACAACATAGATCACGATCAGGGCGAGGATGATCAGGCCGATGCCGCTGCAGGAGCTGCATTCGGAGCATCCGGAGCACGCAGAGCAGGAAACGCTCAGGCCGCTCAGGCTAATGCAGCTGTTTCCGCCGGAAGAGGGGATCGCAGCGCCGCCGTTGCCGGAGAAGCCGCCGTAGCCGCTGACGTTTGCGCCGGGATTCGCGTTATACTGCGCGCAGAGCAATTCATTAAGACGTTCAAAGGTTTTCCGCACAGCCGTATCGTAATCTTTCTGATCGAAATACGGTTCGCAGTTCTCCTTGAGGATGCTGTTCAGAACGTCGAAATCCAAGACATCCTCGAGCCCGTAGCCGGGGGTGATCCAGTAGTGCCCGTCGTTTATTGCAAGCAGCAGAAGAACGCCGTTGTTCTCCGTGCTGCTGCCGATCTTCCATTCCTTGAAGACTGCATAGCCGTAATCCATGATGTCCTCGCTGCCGGTCGAGCTCAGCACGACGACGCAGATCTGCGCGCCCTTGCAGTTCTTCTGAAGGTTGTAGTTGCGCTGCTCGATATAGCTCTTCGTTCCGTCGCCGATCGAATTCGTTTTGTCGACAACGAAACTGCCATTCGGCTGCACAACGTTCAGCGAAGGCTCGTCGGCGGCGGCTTTGCACGCGGAGACCGCGAGCAGGGAAACGATCGCAAGGATCAGCAGTATCAGTTTAAGGCGTGATTTCATCATCTGTTACCTCCAAGCGAATCGCCGAGATCGGCCAGAACGCAGGCGCTGCAGGCGGCGAGCGAAAAAAGGCCGAAGTTACGGCAGGAGCAGGAGCTGCAGGCGCAGCCGCCCGCGGCATTGGGAAGCCCGTTTTCGCCTTGGCCGCAGCCTGCGAGAATGGCTTCGTTCAGTTTGCGAACGGTCTCGAGCACGGCGGTGTCGTAATCGCCGATCTCGAACCAGGGCTGGCAGCTGCAGGCGTTGATCTCGGTCAGCACGGCGGGGGAGAGGATATCCGCGAGCCCGCTGCCGGGAATGACAGTGTATTCGTTATCCTCGATCGCGAGAAGCAGCAGCACGCCGTTTTTCTCGTTTGCGCTGCCGATCTGCTGCTTGCGCATCACGGCCGAGGCATAGTGTTCTATGGTATCTCCATCGAGGGAGCGGACCGTCATGACGAAGATCTCGGCGCCGCTGCAGTTCGCGGCAAGGTATCTGTTTCGTTCGGCAATGAAATCGATCGTTTTTTCCGAAAGAACGCCGGCTTCGTCGCGGCAGCTTTCCTCCCGGGAGGAATTATTCGCCGCAGCGGGGAAGGAACCGAGGGCCAAAAGCATTACGATTGCGATGATGAGAGCGGTAAGCCTCGCCCTTGATTTCATTTATTTTCCACCCCCGATCCCGAAAAGACCCGCGATCTGCGCAGCGGGGAAGCCGGAGACCAGCTCGGAGGTCTGCTGCGTATAAGCGGCATAAGCCTGGCGGTAGGTGTTTTTGATCGTGTGGTAGTATGTGTCGGCGCGCTGCTTGTCATCCTTGAGAGCGTCCCTGTCGTCGGCGCTGAAGGCATTGTAATAACGCTCGGCCGCGGAATCCAGCGCTTCGCAGGTGAGGTATTTCTGCACGCCGGTCTTCGCCGCCTCGCAGTTCTCGATCGCCTCGAGGAGTTCCCGACCGCGGTCTTCGATGACTGCGGAATCGTTTCCGAGCTGGCGGCCCTTGTCGAGCAGCGTCTTTGCGGCATTGATGACCTTCAGCGAATCGCTGCCGATATCCTTATTGTTCGCTGCGAAAGGTGTTGTGAGGATCTTCTCAAACTGCCGTTCGGCGCCTCTGTACGCGCTGGAAAGCTTCAAAGCGCCGAGCAGGGGTACGGCGAGGATCGCCACAAGAACCAGAATGACAGTGCAGAGCGGCACGTTTTTAGCGAGTTTCTTCATTTTATTGACTCCTTTCACGCCCTTCGGCGACCGCAGCGGACGGCTGGATCGGGCGCCGCGCTTTTCGGGACGCAGCGCCCGGGTTCGTTCATTGGAAGGCGGAGTTGTCCGCCGCTTGATTGATTATTGTTCGGGACGGATGCCGGTGACTTCGACCAGCTTCTGCTTGAGCTGGGATTCGATCCTCGTGAGCTCGGCCTCGGCGGCGATGCGCTTGTCGTGGCCCTCTTTCTGGATGCGGAGCACGTCGTCCATTGTGTTGATGAGCTTCTGATTGGTCTCGGTCAGCGTCTCGATGTCGACGATGCCGCGCTCGCTCTCCTTCGCCGCCTCAACGGTCGCGATATGCAGCGTTTCGGCGTTCTTCTTCAGCAGCTCGTTGGTCATATCGGTCACGGCATGCTGCGCGGCGATCGCTTCCTGGGAATGCGCGATGCCGAGGGCGAGGACCATCTGGCTCTTCCAAAGCGGGATGGTGTTGACGATGGAGGTCTGAATCTTCTCCGCCATCATCGTGTCGTTGTTCTGGATAAGGCGGATCTGCGGCGCCATCTGGAGGCTGATGTTGCGGGTCAGCTCAAGGTCGTAGATCTTCTTTTCGAAGCGGGTGCAGAGATCCGCGAAATCCCTTGCCTTCTGGGCGTCCTCGGGCAGGCCGGATTCATCGGCCTTTTTAAGCAGCTCGGGGAGGGTGGTGCTGCGCTCGGTCTCGAGCTTCTTTTTGCCGGCGAGGATGTACATCGAGATCTCCTTGAAGTAATCGAGGTTGCGCTCGTACATCTGGTCGAGCATCGCAACATCCTTCATGAGCACGACCTGATGCTGCTCAAGGTTGCCGGCGATGCGGTCAACATTGACTTCGGCTTTGTCATAGCGCAGCTTCAGCGCTTCGATCTGGCGTCCCTTCTTCTTGAAGAAGCCGCGCAGGCCCTTCTTTTCGGTATCGTTGTTGAAGCCCTTGAGCTCCGCGATCAGCGAGGTGATCATATCGCCGGTCTCGCCGAGGTCCTTCGTGCGGACTGCGCCGAGGGCGCCGTCGGCGAACTGGGAGAGCTTCTGCTGGCTTGCGGAGCCGTACTGCATGATCTGGGTCGAGTTTGTGATATCGATCTTCTGGGCGAAGCTGTCGACTGCAGCGAGCTCCTCCTTGGAGAGGCTGGAGCTTGCGACGATGATCTCCTGCATGGTCTTGTTGGTCTCTTCGGCGGTGGGGGCCTTTTCTTCGGGCTCGGCGACCGGGTCGAGAGTCAGCTCGGGGATGGTTGATTTCTTTTCTTCCATTGTGGTTTCTTCCTTTCGAATCAATATAGTTGCTTTGGGATTTCTCCTTGATTATCTGTGTACGGCGGGGCAGCCTTTGCTGAACACCGGGCCGGCCATCCTAATAAACGCACGAACGCCGCATTCGGATGGCTCAGGCGGGGCCGAGATCAGGATTTGGGCTTGTCGCTGTTGACCATCGCATCAAGAACGGCGATATCGGAGCTGATATCGATCGCTTCGTTCTGGTAGAGGGAATCGAGGCTCGTTTCGAAGCTCCTCGCGATCGTTTCGGAGTTGTTCTCGATCCTCGTTTTGATCTCGTTGAGGTTCTCGCCGGAGGCGCCGAGATCCTGCTGCATCGCATAGCTCTCCATCAGCTTCACGGCGGTGGGAAGGTAATAGGTCAGGAAGCGGCGCATGCCGCGGGCCTTCTCGGGCTTGCGCGCAAGCTCCGCAACTATCTTGTCGCCTGCATCGACCATCCTGTTGATGGAAGCGGTGATACGCTCGTTCGGGATACGCTCGTTGAGCTGACGCAGGGATGCAAGATGTCCGTCGGCCTCGAGGAGCGCCTTGTCGAGCTCCGCGATTCCGGTCTTGTACTCGGGCTGGACCTCGATGAGCTCCGTTTTCGCGGGGAAGATCAGCCTAAGTATCAGGAATGCGGCAACGCCGAGCACGGCGGTGACAATGATCCCCCAAACGCGGTAGAGCGGGAATATCAAACCGAAAATAATGATCAGGACTGCGGTGATGAGCATCGGCCAACCCGACCTGACTTTTTTTTCGATGATCCTGTTTTGTTCTGCCATTTGCCTGCCTCCTTCACGGGAGCGGTTCGCCGAAAAGGCAGAGCCGGCGTTCCCTTGCGGTCCGCGGGCTTGCCTTTGCGCTTTCAGCTCCGGTTTTCACGGCAATTATACCATTTCGCCCGCAGGTTTTCAATAGATTTCAAGCGCGGAAGCGCCAAAACCGCGTGCAAAACCGAAACGGCAAATATAAATATGATAATTATTCCGCGCATCATAAAAATGTCACAATCCGTGCAAAAAAACTACAAAAAAATATTGCCCGCCGGGAGCGCTTGTGCTAATATTGTCGAAGAAGAACGAAAACGAATGAGAGGTGCGCTTTCCATGACTTCGCCGAAAAAACATGCACGGATATTCGCGGCCGCTGCCGCCGCGCTGCTGATAACCGCACTGCTCTGCTCCTGCAGCCTGCTGAACAGCGGGCCTTTGTCGCAGGAGAGGATCGATGAAGCGCTCGAACGCAACGAATATGCTTCGGAGGACCGCCGCGCCGTTGTCGAGGCCGCCGTATCGCTCGTTGGGAAGGTGACTTATTTCTGGGGCGGCAAGAGCTATGCGATCGGGCCGGATCCCGATTGGGGCACGCCGCGCGAGGTCAAGGGAACGGGCCACAGCACGACGGGCCAGACGATCCCCTACGGACTCGACTGCTCCGGCTTCGTTCAATGGTGCTATATCCAGCTCGGGCGCGGCAAGGATTGGACGATCGAAAACGTCGGCCAGGGGACCTGGCATCAGTGGATGAATTCGGAAGAGATCGCGAAGGAAGAACTGCAGCCCGGCGACATCGTTTTCGAAAACGAATATCCCGGCGCGAAGGGCAATCATGTCGGCATCGTGATCGGCTTTTCGCGGAGCGGAGAACCGTTGATCGCGCACTGCTCTTCGGGCTATGACGGCGTATACGTAACGCCCTGCGGCGACAGATTCCAATACTACAGGCGCTTCGCGTTCATGAACGGATAAGGCTTGCTTACCCGGGTCCGGATATGTTATAATAAAAGTTAGCCCGCCGGAAAGCGCCGCCGGGCAAAAACGTGATCGGAAACAAAGAATCATGAAGAACGGCAACAATAAAAATCCCGGAAGAATGGCGAAAACGGTCCTTGCGCTGCTGCTCGCCGCCGCATTTGCGCTCGGCGCGGCGTCCTTTACCGCCTGCGGCAAAGCGAAAACGGATGATGAAAAGCTGATCGAGGATCAGAAGACCCCCGGCGGCGCGGGCGAAAGCCTCGAGCTCACGGAGAGCCAGAAAAAGACGATCCTCGATGCGGCGGAGGCCTTCGCCGAAGCGCAGGAAGCCGAGGGGCTCGACATGGAGAGCATGACCATCGGCGATTTCGAGAAATTCGTTTACTATTTATATAACGGCGAGCTGACCGCCGATGAAAGCGGCTTCGGAACAGTCGCCTCCGCCGATGCCGACGCAAGGATCCAGTCCCTTTTCGGCGTCACGAAGCTGCGCCATACGCCCAGGCGCCAGGGCTTCATCCAGAATTTCTACTGTGAGGGCGATGATTACTTCGTTCGCGTCAACGAGCCTTTCGGCGAAACCGCCGTCACCGGCGCCGAATGGACGGAGGACGGCCATGCGAAGATCACGGTCAGCGTCAGCACCCCGGACGGCGTCGTCATCTCGCTCGAATTCTCCGCCGAGCTGAAGGACGGCGGGCTGATCATCACGAACTGCAAGCGCTACGACGCAATCTGACAGAAAGGCAGGTCACGGAACATGGGCAGGATGAAGCTGCTTTCAAACATCATAAACAATGCGACCAACCAGGTCGAAGGCTTCTGCATCGTTAAAAACGTTCAGCTGAAGGTGAACGTCAAGGGCGCGGAATACCTCGATTTCACCCTTGCGGACGCGGAGGGCGAGGTCAATGCGAAGCTTTGGGATTACCAGAGCGCCGCGCACGGCGTCTATTCCGCGGGCGAGATCATCAAGGTCCGCGGCACGATCAATATGTTCCGCGATATCGAGCAGCTCAAGATCGAACGCATCCGCAAGATGAACGAGAAGGACGACGTCGACCTTTCTTCGATCGTCGCGGAATCGCCCGTCAACGGCGAGATGCTCTTCAAGGAGCTCTATGATTTCGCGGGGACCTTCGGCGATGAGGATATTTCAAGGCTGACGCGGTATCTGCTGCAGGCCAACAAGGAAAAGCTCGAGCGCTATCCCGCCGCGCTCCGCCTGCATCATGCCTATAAGGGCGGGCTGATGTTCCATACCCATACGATGCTCTCCGTTGCGAAAAAGCTCGTGGAGGTCTATTCGGCCATCAACCCGGAGCTCTCCGCGGATCTCGTTTACGCGGGCGTGATCCTGCACGATATCGCAAAGACGGCGGAGCTCGAGGTCGGACCCCTCGGCCTTGCGACAGCATATTCCGCCGAAGGCCAGCTGATCGGGCACCTCGTGATGGGCGCTTCGATGGTGCAGACCGCCGCGATGGAGCTCGGCATAGCGGAGGAGAAGACGATGCTGCTTTCGCACATCCTGCTTTCTCATCACGGCGTGCCGGAATTCGGCTCCCCGAAGCCCCCAATGTTCCCGGAGGCGGAGATCGTTTCCACCGTCGACACCCTCGATGCGAAGCTTTATGAGATGTTCGACGCCCTCGCCGGCGTCGAGGTCGGCTGCTTCACCGACAGGCTCTGGGCGCTCGACAACCGCCAGCTCTTCCGCCACGGCCACGGCATAACTCAGGCGGAAAACGAATAAAGCAATACTTTTAAGAGGACAGATACTATGGAAAAACAGAGAAGGCTATTCACCTCAGAATCCGTAACGGAAGGCCATCCCGATAAGGTCTGCGACAAGATCGCGGACAACGTGCTCGACGCGATGCTCAAAAACGACCCGAATTCCCGCGTCGCCTGCGAATGCTGCGCAACGACGGGCATGGTCATGGTCATGGGCGAGGTCACGACGAGCTGCTATATCGACATCCCGAAGCTCGTGCGCGACGTCGTGCTCGACATCGGCTACGACAAGCCCGAATACGGCTTCGACGGGCACGCCCTCGCCGTCATCAGCGCGATCAACGCCCAGTCGCCGGATATCGCGCTCGGCGTGGACAGGAGCCTTGAATCAAAGCGCGGCGAGGCCGATGAATTCGATATCGGCGCCGGCGATCAGGGCATGATNNTTCGGCTTCGCCTGCGACGAAACGCCGGAATGCATGCCGATGCCGATCAGCCTTGCGCATAAGCTCACGAGGCGGCTGACCGAGGTCCGCAAGAGCGGTATCCTCAAATATCTCCGCCCGGACGGCAAGAGCCA
>DBXK01000024.1:0-22064 GCA_002309375.1 Christensenella sp. UBA1214
ACGTGCTCAAGCATTCCATCGAGGTCGCGCATCTCGCCGGCCTTATGGCGACGGAGCTCGGCGTCAACGTCCAGCTTGCGAAGCGCGCGGGCCTGCTGCACGACATCGGCAAGGCCGTCGACCACGAGGTCGAGGGCACGCATAACCAGATCGGCGCCGATCTTGCGAAGAAATACCGCGAGAACAACCAGGTCGTCCACTGCATCCTCGCCCACCACGGCGACGTAGACCCCGGAACGGTCGAGGCGGTGCTCGTCCAGGCGGCGGACGCGATCAGCGCAGCCCGCCCCGGCGCAAGGCGCGAAACGCTTGAAAATTACATCAAGCGCCTCGAGAAGCTCGAGGAGATCGCGAATTCCTTCGAGGGCGTCGACAAGAGCTTCGCGATCCAGGCCGGCCGCGAGGTCCGCATCATGGTCAAGAGCGATACCGTCTCCGATACCGACATCGTCGTCGTTGCGAAGGAGATCGTCAAGCGCATCGAGGCCGAGCTCGAATATCCCGGCCAGATCAAGGTCAACGTCATCCGCGAAACGCGGGCGACGGAATACGCCAAGTAAGAAAGCCGCAACCGGCAACGAGCCGCGGAGGATACAAAGCCTCCGCGGTTTTCTTATGCCCGAAAAAGGGCTCAAGGTCCGCCGGGGCGGGCTGTGCAAATATATCTTCATCGCTTCAAAGTTCAAATTTTCGCACAGGCTTCCCGCCGTTTCTTTCGACAATGTTTTCCGCGTTTTTCCATATTGTCCGCAGGGCCGATGTGGATAAATCCCGAAAAAACAACCGTTTAAACCCTTTTTTTTGTGGATAAGCATGTGGATAATGTGGATAAGTGCCCCAAAACAGGGCCGAAAACGTATCGAAGGACTTTGCCGGAAAATGTGTCAAGTGCCAAAATACGCACCGAAAAAACGACTTGACATTTATTTTTCAAAGGTATTCGGGAAAAACCCGTCCGGTTGGTGAGAAACGTCAAAAATAATATTTAAAAATTTTTTAAAGCGCGAAACGAGGCGGCAAAAGCGCCGCGCGGGGCCGTGAGAAAGACCGTAAAAACAGCCTGAAGCCCCCGCTGCTGCAGGCCGCGGGGCAATAAACCGAAACAAAAAAACGGGCGCTCCCGGAGGAGCGCCCGTCAGGGTCAAATGTTCGAAGGCTTACGGGATGATGCCCATGGCCTTCCTCATGATCGTGACCGCGTCGGTGACGTTCACGGTGCCGTTGCCGTCCACGTCGCCGCGGGCGAGCTGTTCGCCGGTCAGCGTGATAAGGCCCATCGCATGGCGGAGCGCCAGAACAGCGTCCGTAACGTTCACGCTGCCGTTGCCGTCGACGTCGCCGTTGCCGGGACCGGTGGAGCCCGCAGAGATCAGCTCAACGAAGTCGAGCTTCGCGCAGTCCAGGCCGCGGCTGACGCTGCCGTCCTTATGGTAGGTCCATTCGAACTGATAGTTGCCGGAGGAAGGAGCGGTCCAATCATACCATTCCCAGTCAACAAGGCCGGACTCCTGGAATACGGTGCTGTTGTTGACGCGGAAGACGAGATAGTCGCACTCCTCCTCGCAGGAGACGTAGTACTGGAAGCGGAGCCTATCGCCTGCGTTCATATGAACGGTCGTGGTGAGGGTCGCATTGGTGTTCGGCTGATTGAAGGTCATAGAGGTGGCAATATCGTCTTCGAACCAGTAATCGCCGGCGAAGTTGGTCGCGGTAAAGGTGAGATTGCCGTCATCCACGTTCAGCGCAGCGTTTACGCTCGGCCGGGATGTGCTGCCCGCTACGATCTCGCAGTTGCGGACGCAGACCTCGTCGCCCGGCGCGAATTCCCAACCCTGATTGGGCCTTGTATAGGTCCAGGTGAAGGTGTAGAGACCGGAGGTGAATGCAGAATAGCTCTTGGCCGTCCAACTCGTGACGTTTGCAGTGTTGTTCAAATTGAGGAGAGTGCTGGCATTCGGCGAAAGCACCGTCACTGTGAACGACGGCGTCCAGTCGCTGTAAGAGGAATTGTTCAGATCGCAGATGTATTCGAACCTGAACTGATCACCCATATTCATGTAAACGGTGGTGGATACGGTCGCCGTCGCGGTGCCGCCGCCGGAGAGGTTGCCGGTGTTGTTCGGAACGCCGCAGAGCGTGGTGCCGTGGTAGCCCGCCTGCCAGTGATAGGTGCCGCCGCTCGTGAAGGTCATCTCCTGGCCGGACTTGCGCATCGCGTTGTCGAGGCCGGGATCGGGCGCCTTGACGATCGCAAAGTTGCGGATCATCGCGCAGTCATCGCCGCTGTTGACGGAGGAGTCCTTGCGGAATTCGAAATCGATGGTGACCGTGCCGGGAGTCGTGCAGGTCCAGGACGTGTACTGATGCCATGTATCGGAGGTGCTGCCGCTCGCCGTCAGGTTGGCGTCGTTGCTGCCTTCGCCGTCGATATTGATGTAGAGCTTATCATAGGTTTCCGCGGGGACCTTGTATTCGAAGTAGATCGTGTCGCCGGGGACCATGTCATAGCACCATATCTGAGCAAAGGAGCTCGAGCTCTCGTAATACTTGTTGCGGGAGATGATGCAGTTGCCGGTGCCGTCGTTATAGGGCAAGAAGTAGTCGTTGCCGACGACTGAAGAACTGTCGAGCGCATAGGTGCCGCCGTTGGTGCCGGTATCGATCAGCGCCTGTTCAAGAGTGAAGGCGTTGTGATAGCCCCAGCCGGTCGCTGAGCTGCCGTAGCTGTGGCTGCCNNGGCTGCCGGTATAACGGACGTATGCGATCGCTGCGTAGTCAAGGCCGTAGCTGTTGGACCCATCCTTGTGGTAGACCCACTTGAACAGGTACGAGCCGGTCGAAGGCGCGGTGAAGGTGTAGGTCGTCCAGGAAGAATTATCCCAACCGGAAGCAGTCATCTTCTCAACGCCGTTGGCATAGAATATCAGCTTATCATAGTTCTTTTCCGAGCTGACATAATATTGGAAGGAGAGGGTCTCGCCCTGCGCCATATTGACGATCGTCTCGATATACGATTCCGAGTTGCCGTTGCTGGGAGCGTTGGCATAGCGGTTGTTGCTGATCACATAGTATCCGCTGCCGTCGGAAGAATTCGCGCCGACAAAGCTGCTGGTCCCGGTGGGCGAGTTGAAGGTCAGCCATGCGTCGCTGGAGGCACTGTTGAGATTGCCGTCCATATTATAGCTGTTCGCCCTCTGATCGGCCGCCTCCGAAGTGAAGCGGATGTTGTCGACACAGACCTGGTCGGAACCGCCGTCATTGCTGCCGTCCTTCGTGTATTCGAATTTGAAGGTGTAATAACCGCGGGCGGTTATGGTATAGGTGTAAGTCTTCCAGTTATAATCATCTGTTCCCGAATAATGGAAGACCCGGCTGTTGTTAACGTAGAAGTTGAAGAAGTCGTAGTTCTGTTCGCAGGAATAAGCGTAGTCGAACTTGAGATCGATCGGCGCCTGCTCGACCCACGCCCTCACTTCGAAGTAGGAAGTGGAGTTCGAAGTGTTCTTGTTGCCGTTGTAGAGGTAGAGCTCATGGCCGCTGTTTCCGTTGCTGGCGACATAGAAGGGATAAGAGCTGCTGTTCGTATAACCAACGAAGTTGCCGGACATGCCCTCGTTCAGCACAGCACGCCTCTCATACCAGAGCTTATGCTTCGAATAAGTGACGCCGTAAACGCGGGCGCAGTCCGCGCCGGTGTTGCCGGTGCTGTCCTTATGATAGCGGAAGACGAAGGTATGGTTGCCGCTCGTGGAGCAGGTGTAGGTGTAGTTCACCCAAGCGGGGGAGCTGCCGCCGCCGCTCTTGCCCGAGCCGGAGAAGACTTCACTGCCGTTGTCGAGGAGAATGAATTTGTCGTAGTTGGTCTCGGACTCGAACCAGTACTGGAAGGTGATCGTCTCGCCGGAATACATATAGAACTGGGAGATGGTGAGATCGGCGTCCGTGGCGTGCTGGCCTGCGTTGTTGGACTCGGCGTAATAGTAGGTCGAGCCGGTATCTGAATTGGTGCCTTCCTTAATGAGCCAGCCGGGGTTGCCGTTGACATAGGAAAGGAAGGTGCCGTTGGCGTTCAGCTGATCGATGAAGCCGCGGGTCTCCGGATCTTCAAGCTTCTCGGGCTCAGGCTCGGGGAGCTTCTCGGGCTCCGCCTGCTTTTTCGCAGGCGCTTCTTCGGCAAATACCGCCGCCGGGATGAGGGCGAACAGCATCAGAGCCGAAAGCGCGAGAGCAAGGATGCGTTTTGCGTTCATTTGTTTTTCCTCCTGTTGAAATGATTGGGGCGTTCCCTTGAAAGACAATTATATTATATCATTAATAAAATGAAATAGCAACTCCGCGAAAACAGATTCTCTGCAGGCGGAAGGGTTCAGAGCAAAAGCCTTGCCGCGATGTTTATCAGCGCAAGGATCAAAAGCCCGAACGCCGTCGGCAGCGCGGCCGCGAGCAGCATCCATCTCACGCCGCCCGCTTCCTTTCTTATAGTCAAAAGCGTTGTCGAGCAGGGCCAGTGAAACAGCGAGAACAGCATCACCGAAAGCGCGGTCAGCGCCGTCCAGCCGTTCGCGGTGAGCACGGAGAAGAGTTCCGCACCGCCGGCCTCCGCAAGCGCGCCGCCGGAGGTATAGGCCATCAGAAGGATCGGCAGCACGAGCTCGTTCGCGGGGAGGGCAAGGATGAACGCCGTGAGGATCGGCCCGTCGAGACCGAAAAACCGCGCGAGGGGATTGAGAGACCCGCAGACGGAGGAAAGCAGCGGCCCGCCGGAGGTTTGGATATTCGCAAGGATGAAAAGGACGAGCCCCGCCGGCGCCGCAACGAGCACCGCGCGCAGGAGGATCCTCGCAGTGCGGTCGACTGCGCCGGTGATCAGCACCCGCAGCACCTTCGGCGGGCGGTAGGGCGGCAGCTCCATCAGGAAGCTTCCGCTTTTGCCGCGAAAAACCGTTTCCGAAAGCAGCTTCGTCGCCGCAAGGCTCATCAGCACCGAAATGACAACGAGCGCCGCAAGCACCGCGGCCGCGGCGAGGGGCGAGTTTCCGCCGGGGACAAAGAAAAGGCCCGTCAGGGTCATGATCAGCGGAAAGCGGCCATTGCAGGGCACGAAGCTGTTCGTCAGCATCGCGATGCGTTTTTCCCTTTCGCCGCTCATGATCCGGCAGCCGACCACGCCCGCCGCGTTGCATCCGAAGCCCATGCACATCGTCAGCGCCTGCTTTCCGCAGGAGCCGCAGCGCGCGAAGCAGCGATCGAGGCAAAACGCCGCGCGGGGCAAAAAGCCGAGATCCTCGAGCAGCGAGAACAACGGGAAGAAGATCGCCATCGGCGGCAGCATCACCGAAACGACGAAGGAGACGGTGCGAAAAATGCCGAGCACAAGCGCATCGCGAACGAAGGGCGCCGCCCCGAGATGCGTCAGAAAGCGATAAAGCAGCTCTTCGAGCGAGCCGAACGCGCCCGAAAGCAGGCGGGAGGGATAATTCGCGCCGACGAGGGTGAGGTAGAAAACGCCGAGCAGAAGCAGGAACATCAGCGGCAGCGCGGTGAAACGGCCGGTCACGATCCGGTCGATCCGCTCCGTGAGGCTCTTCCCCTTATGCGGAGCTTCCGAAGCGGCGCCGCAGAGCAGGCGAGAGCATTCCCGAAGGCAGCGCTCGCTCTTTTCGAGCATGCCGCCCTCCCCGCGATGCTTATAATAATCGCCGGTAAAGAACTCGCTTTCCCGGTCGCCTCCTCCTCCCGAAAGGACCTCTTCGAGCGCGGCGCGAAGCTCCGCAAGGCCGCTGCCGTTTCGCGCGGAGCAGAGCACGGCCGGCACGCCGAGGCGGCGGGAGAGCAGCTTTGCGTCGACCCTCTTTCCCGCCCGCTCCGCCTCATCGGCAAGGTTCAGCAGCACGACCGTCGGAAGACCGAGGGAAAGCACCTCGAGCGCGAGAGCGAGGCTCCTTTCGGGGCAGGCGGCGCTGACGACGGCGATCACGGCGTCCGGCTTTTCGCGGAGAAGGAAATCCCGCGCAACGGCCTCTTCGCCGGAAGCCGGGGAAAGCGAATAGCAGCCCGGCAGGTCAACAAGGGTGAGCTCTTTTTCCCCGAGAGAAAAGCGGCCGCACGCGAGCTCGACGGTTTTGCCCGTCCAGTTCCCCGTGTGCTGGCGAAGGCCGGTCAGGGCGTTGAAGACCGTGCTTTTGCCGACGTTCGGATTCCCCGCGAGCGCGATCACCGGGCCTTTGCCGCGCTCTTTCTCTGCGATCGGCTCACGGCGGGATGAGCGGCGGATCAGTCCCATTTTTCCGCCTCCGGGCGGACTTTGATTCGCGCGGCGTCGGCTTTGCGCAGGGCGATTACCGTGCCGCGCACGCGGTAGGCGCAGGGATCCCCGAGCGGGCTTTCCAGCACCTTTTCGACCCTTTCCCCGGGGAAATACCCGAGCTCCGTCAGCCGCAGCGCAAGCTCGCCCTTCGCTTCCGCCGCCGAGATATATGCCGCCGAGCCGACCGGCAGCGCATCGAGAGTATCCGCCCGATGCATCGTTTCCGCAAAATCCGAGTCCATTATCCGCACCTCCGCAAGCCTTTGCTGCCATAATATGCGGAAGAGCAAAAAACGGTTAAACGTTTAAAAAGCAGGCGGCGCTTGACAAATATACAAAGGCATTGTACTATACTTATGAAGGCTGCAGAAACGAATTGCGGACAGAAGCCTTCGTAAAATATGAGATCGTGCCGGATGGCCTTCGGATCGCACGAGCGGTTCCTTTGGAAATATATTTTCGTTTCCGGCGTGCAGACAGCATTCTGCGGACATATATAAGGGAATCGGTTTTACGCCGCGGGCTCGCATTCGCCCGCGAAACTTGCACCTTTCAGAAAGGAGTTCCAAATGAAACGCACAATCGCATTCATCCTCATCCTCGCTCTTGCTCTGCCGCTCGTTTCGTGCGGCAAATCGAACGACTCTTCCGCGCAGAACGGCAGCGCCTCCGGCGAAGCGGAACAGGCGACGCCCGATCCCGCTTCACAGGCCTTCAACCCGGAAACGGATTACGACAACCGCTACGGCGCGCTTTACGACTGCGCGATGCTGGAGACCGAGGACGCCTACTATATCTATAACCGCAGCTACCTGATGTACTATGATAAGATCATGGAGGAGAGCGGTTATCTCTGCCCGAAGCCGGAATGCCTGCACGGGGAAAAGAATCAGAACACCGCCTGCAATGCATATATCACTATGCCCTTCAATTCCCTCGTTTACCGCGATGGGCAGCTCTGGTGGGTCGGCGACACGAACAACGGCCGCAATTTCGCGATCTTCCGCATGGATCTCGACGGCACGAACAAGGAAAAGGTGCACGAATTCGAATACAGCGGGGAAGGCCGCGGTATGGTGCGCTTCTATCTTCACCGCGACCATCTCTTCTACGCCCGCACGGATCAGGTGATCCGGAACGGCAACGCGTTCGACACGGCGACCTTCGGATGCTTCGATCTTGACGATTACGAAAAGCATATCCTCGCCGTTCGGGAATCCTACTTCAATCCGCAGCCCGGCATGTATTTCTTCGGGGACAGCGCCTATATGTTCGTTTCGTACGACGGGATCAACGAAGAAACCGAAGATATCCCGAGCTCGGATTACGAATACGAGGCCTGGCTGGAATGGCGGGAGCAGGTCAAGATGAAGGATGAGATCCTCCGCTGGGATCCGTCAATGGACGAGCCGGAGACGATCTATCTGAACAGCGAGGACGGCGTTAACTGGGGCTATTACAGCTATTACGTCCATACGGACGGAACGGTATGGTTCAGGGACGAAGAGTATGTCGGCACGGACGAGGACGGCGAATACGTCTGGAACTATTATACCTCCAGAGTCGGTGCGGACGGCGAAAGGGAGCGCGTGCTCGAATGGATCGACGGGGACGGCCGGCAGTATTACCCGATGGTGATGTCCTCGGGAGTCGTTCTCGGCGTTAATCAGGAATGGGTGCCGAAGGTCGGTTTTGATATTAACAGCATCTGGATCCGGAAGCTGAACGGCGAAACGATCTATAAGGGCGAGCTGCCGATGGCCTTCCGCGAAAAATACACGAATATCGCGCCGCACACGCACGGCGGCCTGAACTGCTGCTGGGCGGCCGAGAACGAGCTCCTTGTCCGCTTTGATGAGCGTTACAGCGGCATCGGCGCCCACGGCAGCGACATGGCTTACTACGATTTCGTGAAGTATGAGATCACGCCGGACGGGCTCGTCGAGACCCTTCTCCATCACGAAAGGATGCATTTCGCAAGCGACGACGATAATATCCCGGATTTCGAATAAGCAGGCGGCAGCCTGGCCGCAAAGATGGAATTTTATATAAAATTATGCTATAATACCTTCGGCGGAGCTTCTGCCGGAGGTATTCTTTATGGCAAACATTCTCGATTATCTGATCTGGCGCGGGGATATTCCCTTTTCGTCGAAGCCTTTCAATGAGGTCGACGCCGTGATCCTTGCGCGGATCTCCTATATGCGCCTCGATCGGTTCATGTATTATGGCGGGATGGACGCGGTGCCGCTTCCCCTTGCCGTCAAAAAGCTGCTCGATCCTTCCGCCCGTTCGACGGTCAAGCCCCTTTCCGAAAACAATATCAAACTGCTCACCGCGCTTTCGGACTGCCCGCGCTACAGCGGGATAGAGCTACTCTGCTATGTCAGCCATTTCGATGCGAAGAACGAGGTGCAGTTCGCCGCCGTCACCTTCCGGCTCGACAGCAATACTTATTACGTCGCCTTCCGCGGCACGGACAACACCCTTGTCGGCTGGAAGGAGGATTTCAACATGAGCTTCACCTGCCCCGTGCCCGCGCAGGGTGAGGCCGTCCGCTACCTCGATTCCCTCGGCCGCAAGCTCGGCATCCTGCCCTCGGAGCCAAAGGAGGGCGAGCTCGCTCCCGCGTGGCCGGCGGGCATTCGAAGGGCGGCAACCTTGCCGTCTATTCCTCGGCGTTCTGCAGCGAAGAGCTGCAAAAAAGGATCGATCTCATCTATAATTTCGACGGGCCAGGCTTTGATCCGTCCGTGCTCGAAAGCGACGGCTATAAGCGCATCTGCGAGCGGGTAAGGACCTTCGTTCCGCAGTCGTCGGTCGTCGGGATGCTGCTCGAGCACGAGGAAAAATACACGATCGTCCGCTCGACGAACAGCAATATCTGGCAGCATGACACCTATTCCTGGGAGGTCGGGCGCGGCGGCTTTACCGAGCTCGAATCGGTCACGAACGGCAGCCGCTTCCTCGATTATACGATCAAGGCATGGATGGCGAGCCTTGAGCCGGCGAGAAGGGAACGCTTTGTCGATGCGGTGTACAGCATCCTTCTCGACACGAACGTCACAACGGTCCGCGAGCTCACGCAGAACAAGCTCGCCACCTTCCGCAAGGTCTTTTCCTCCGTCCGCAGACTGGACGAGCAAACAAGGAAGGACCTCACCCATACCGTCAAGCTTTTCGCGAAAAGCGCAAAGGTCGGGTATTTGAGGATGCTCCAGGAGCGTGCGGAGAATGAACCGAAGCTGCTGAAGAGCTGAGCTGCCGGCTGCTGAAGGAGGCGGTCTTGGTCTCACGGCGGCGGGGAGCAGGCTTTATCGGAAACAAAAAAAGACGGCGGCTCCGTCTTTTTTTATACTTTTAATCAATATTCTTTCTGCTTTTTCAGTTCCTTTCGGATATAGCGGAAGGTCTTTTTTTCACCCTCGTCGCGGAGCATGATCAGCAGCCTTTCGAGCAGCTTCGCGGTCTCAGGGTGCATGCGGTCCTTCGCCTTGCCGCGGGCGAAATACTCGTAGGCGGAGGCGTCGGTATAGTCCTTGCCCTTATAGGTCTTGCAGGCGCCGACGCGGTCGCAGAACATCTCGATCACATATTTGAGCGGCATCTTCACCGGCCCCATCGCCTTCGTGACGGGGTTGTAATCGGTCCAGTATTCGAAATGGTGCTTATTGCGGCCCTTGTGATGCATCCAGGCATAGGAAAAGCCGTATTCCGCCCTCTCGAGCTCGTTCGGACTGCGGTGGCCGTCGAAATGCTTCGCGCTCGGTATAAATTCCGAGGGGGAGAACTTGGACATATCGTGGAAAAAGCCGCGGATCGGGATCCCTGCGCGGACGCAGTGAACGAACACGGCGTTGCGGTGCTTCGTCACGACGCGAAGATGCTTGAAGGGATGCGCCTTGTTTTTCTTGATTTCGGGCGTCTTTTCGCTCTCCATTATTTATTCTCCGTCTCCTGAGCTTTCTTTTCCTTTGCCTGAAGCAGCTTTTTCTCGATATACGCGGTCACGGCCTCCGCCGCCATCGTGTTCTTTCCGCCGCGCATGACGGCGAAATCCGCCTTGTCGATATACTTGCTGATGTATTCGTCGTACATCGGCTTGACCGTCGCCTTATACTGCGCGGCGATGCTTTCGAGCGTCCTGCCGCGCTTTTTCATGTCGCGGTCGATGCGGCGCAGCAGGCAGATATCGGTATCGACCCGCATGTAGATCTTGAGATCCATATGGGACATCAGCCGCACATCGTAGAAGGCATGGATGCCCTCGATGATCAGCACCTCCGGCGGATAGATCAGCTCATCCGAATCCGCACGGCAGTGGTTCGGGAAATCATAGCCCTTCTTAGTGATCGGCCGCCCCGCCTTGAGCGCAAGAACGTCCATATAGAGCTCGTCGTGGTCGAAGATCTCCGGCGAATCGTAATTCACCTTCGCCCTCTCCTCCATCGGCTTGGCCTTCTGGTCGAAATAATAGCAGTCCTGCCCGAGGATCACGCAGGAGCAGGAGAGCTCCTCCTTGATCGTTCTCGCAAGAGTCGATTTTCCGCTGCTCGTGCCGCCGCAAATGCCGATAATGATCATCTTCAGTCTATGCCCCCGTGATGCTTTTGGTTATTGCGCGGGTCTTCCGCCCGCGAAGGATTATTAACATTAATATTATAACAAATTTCGCAAGCAGTTAAAAGAGGAAATTTGAGATTTGCGGGAGCCTCGGGGCAAGTCCAATATATTGTCACAATTTGTTGACATCGGGCTGTATTTGCAGTATCCTCTTTATATATAAAGGAACGCTTCGGCGGTCCCGAAAAAAAGTAACATGAAGGAGTATAAAGGAGTACAGCATGAAACTTATCTACAACGTCAGCGACAAGCCGAAATTCAGGAATGTTCTTGTTTTCGCGTTCCAGCAGCTGCTTGCGATCATGGCGGCGACCATCGCCGTTCCCGCGATCGTCGGCAACGGAATGACCGCTTCCGCCGCCCTCTTCGGCGCCGGCATCGGAACCCTCGTCTACCAGCTCTTCACCCGCTTCCGCAGTCCGGTCTTCCTCGGCTCCAGCTTCGCGTTCCTCGGCTCGATGTTCGCAGCCTTCGCAGGCGCCGCGAGCATGGAAATGGGCTTCCTCGGCCTGATCCTCGGCGCCGCATTCGCCGCCCTCGTGTACGTCGTTATTGCGATCGTCGTTAAGGCGGCCGGCGTAAAATGGATCGCAAAGCTGATGCCCGCCGTCGTTATCGGGCCCATCGTTGCGATCATCGGCCTCTCCCTTGCCGGCAACGCCGTCGGCGACATGATGAAGGGCGATTTCGCGGCTCCTGTCGAGCAATATGCTTATGTGCAGGTCGATCCCAACAACCCCAACACAAAGCCTGAGGATATCGCCGCCATTCCCGAGAATGCGATAATCGACGAGAACGGTGTTGCCCACTTCACTGCAAAGACGACCTCCAGCGTCCAGACCGCTTCCCCCTTCGTTGCGCTCGCCTGCGCGCTTGTGACGCTGTTCACCGTCATCCTCTGCTCTACTTACGGCAAAAAACAGCTGCGCTTGATCCCGTTCATAATCGGTATAATCGCTGGCTACATCGTTGCGCTGATCTTCACTTTGATCGGCAGGGCGACCGGCAACGCCGCTCTCCGCATCATCGACTTCGCTCCGATCAAAGCCCTCGTCAAAGACGGCGTGAGCATCAAGACCTTCATCACCGTTCCCGAATTCAGCTTCCTCAAGGCGTTCAAGAGCTTCTCCGAGCTCACCCCCGCCTATATCGGCACCATCGCCGTTGCGTATATCCCCGTTGCGTTCGTCGTTTTCGCGGAGCATATTGCGGACCATAAGAACCTCTCCTCCATCATCGAGAAGGATCTGCTGACCGATCCCGGCCTCTCCCGCACCCTCCTCGGCGACGGCATCGGCTCCTTCGCCGGCGCTCTGTTCGGCGGCTGCCCCAACACCACCTACGGCGAATCCATCGGCTGCGTCGCGATCACCCGCAACGCTTCCGTCGTTTCCGTCACCGGCGCGGCGATCCTCGCCCTGCTCGTTGCGTTCATTTCGCCCTTCGTCGCGTTCCTCGATTCCATCCCCGCCTGCGTCATGGGCGGCGTCTGCATGACCCTCTACGGCTTCATCGCGGTATCCGGCCTCAAGATGCTCCAGCCCGTTGACCTCAACGAGAACCGCAATCTCTTCGTCGCCTCCGTCATCCTGATCGCGGGCGTCGGCGGCCTCGTGCTGAACTTCACTCTCAAGGGCGGCCAGACCATCACGATTACGTCGGTAGCCTGCGCGCTGATCCTCGGCATCATAACCAACCTCATGCTTTCGAAGAAAAAGAAGGCCGAGGGCGAGGAGGACGAGCCCCAGCAGGTGATCAAGTAAAGAATAAGAACTTTGATTTATACAAAAACAGGATCCCGAAACGGATCCTGTTTTAATTTATTGTTTCCATCGAAGCAGAACGATCGCGTTCCGCGCCTCTCGCGGCGCGGCGCGCTGACCCGCGCGGCTCGCGTTCGCTCGCATAGCCTGTGCGCTGATCCTCGGCATCATCACGAACCTCATGCTTTCGAAGAAAAAGAANNGGCGAGGAGGACGAGCCCCAGCAGGTAATCAAGTAATAGAACCATCAATTAAATCAAAAAACAGGATCCCGGAAAGGATCCTGTTTTAATTTATCGTTTCCATCGAAGCAGAACGATCGCGTTCCGCGCCTCTCGCGGCGCGGCGCGCTGACCCGCGCGGCCCGCGTTCGCTCGCATAGCCTGCGCGCTGATCCTCGGCATCATCACGAACCTCATGCTTTCGAAGAAAAAGAAGACCGAGGGCGAAGAAGAAATCGGATGCAACCTTTACAGCTTCCAGTTCAGCAGGTCTTTCCAATTCCTCTTAATATGATGCTTCAGATTCTCCGGGGCGATCTCGCCGGCCTTCGCAAGGGCGATCTTCGTGAGGATCGGCCCGATCAGCTCGTAAACGAGGGTGGCGAACAGCGCGACGGTCACGACCTGGCCCGAAAGCTCCGCCGGAAGCTCCGGCGTTGCGGCGACCATCTGCGCCATACCGATCGCGACGCCCGCCTGCGGGAAGAGGGTTATGCCGAGGTATTTTTTGACAGTCGGCTCGGCGCCGGACATCGCGCTTCCGGCGAATGCGCCGAAGTATTTGCCTAAGGAACGGGCGATGATATAGACGACGCCTGCGATGCCGACGGCAGGCAGGATCGAAAAATCAAGCTCCGCACCGGAAAAAACGAAGAACAACATGAAGAGGGCGGGCGTCCAGCCGTCCACGATCTCGAGGATGCGGATCGAATCCCTGCGCATATTCGCAAAGACCGCGCCGACCATCATGCAGGTCAGAAGGGAAGAAAGCTCCCATTTCTCGCTGAGCGCGACGCAGGCAAAGACCGTTGCGAGCATCAGGCAGAGGCGGTTCGCATTCGAGCGGAAATAGCGGGTGATGATGCCGAGAAGGCCTCCCGCAACGCCGCCGACGAGCAGCGAAAGCCCGATCTCGCGCAGGGGCTCGAGCACGACGGCCTGCACCGTCAGGCCCTCTCCGGCGGAGAAGGCGATCGCGAGAGCGAGGCAGAGGGAGAAGATCATCAGACCAATCGCATCGTCGAACGCGGTGACGGGCAGAAGGGTCTCCGTGACGGGACCGCGGGCCTTGTACTGACGGACGACGAGGAGCGTCGCGGCGGGCGCGGTCGCTGCGGCGATGGCGCCGAGCAGCAGCGCGCGGGGAAGACGGTGCTCGCCGGGGATCAGCAGCAGCGCGGCTGCGACGACAACAACGGTCGTCACGGCCTGCACGATCGTGATGACAATGATCTGCTTGCCGAGCTTTTTAAGGAATTTGATCTTGAATTCGCCGCCGATGGAGAAGGCGATAAAGCCGAGCGCGGTGGTCGTGATCAGCTTGATACCCTGGATATGCTCCATCGTCACAAGGTTCAATACATACGGGCCGATCAGCACGCCGGCGATCAGGTAACCGGTGACGTTCGGCAGGTTCAAAAGCTTCATAAGCCTCGAAAGGACGAGGCCCGCCGCCATCGCAAGGGCGACGATCAACAAAGGTTGGGTGACCATACAGTAACTTCTTTCAAATAATCAGGCGATCCGCAGGTCTGACCGCGGATTACGCCGCGGCTCGCATTCGCTCGCCGAGCCGCGTTGAATTCGGCCTATGGCCTCGTTCAATACTCCTCTATGCCCTCGTACGATCCGACGGGGATGGTGAACATAAAGCCTTTTTTGCCGAGGCCGTTGGTGTTGCGGCGGATAACGCGCTTCGCATGCTCGACCTGGTCTTCATCGAGAACGAGGAAGGCGGTGTGGCTGGATTCGAAATCGTGGCTCATGACCTTGCTCAGGCGGCCGAAGATCGGCGCGGCGTCGATATTGCTGCCGAGCAGGGCGTTTTTGAGGCTGGTGGAGGGGAAAACGATGCCGTTCATCCCGTGCGCCTTGAGACCCTCGAGCGTTGCGAGGAATTCGTCGGTGCGGTCGATCGTTATAACAAGCAGCTGCATATAAATGCTCTCCTTTCGTTTGATCGAGCTGATTATAGAACCGCTTTTTCCTTTTGTCAAGGCGGTTTTTCTCCGCATATATGTATATTTTTGTGTCCGCTTCCGTCCCGCGCGAATAATGTGAAAGTATAAGTTTTGCAAAAATCGGGAGGAAGACCATGGCGGAAGAAAGCAGCCGCCCCGGGGCGGGCGGAACGGAACAAATGAGCGGAGGAGCGGTGGCGGAGGTCAGGGACGTTCGCCTCGTTTACCATGAAAAGAGCGGCGAAACTCCGGCTGTCGCGGGCGTTTCGTTCAGCGTCGGGAAGGGGGAATTCGTGTCCCTCGTCGGGCCTTCGGGCTGCGGCAAGACGAGCATATTATCCATGCTCGCCGGGATCGTCGAGCCCTGCTCGGGCGAGGTGCGGATCCTCGGAAAAAAGCCGGATCCGCGGGCGGATCTGACGGGCTATATGCTCCAGCGGGATCATCTGCTCGACTGGCGGACGATCGAGGACAATGTATTGCTCGGGCTTGAGGTCAAGAAGCGGATCAACGACGAAACGCGCAGATACGCCGACGAGCTGATCGGGCTCTGCGGACTTTCCGATTTCAAAAGGCATTATCCGCGCCAGCTCTCGGGAGGGATGCGTCAGAAGGCGGCGCTCGCGAGGACGCTCGCCTTCCGCCCGGAGCTGCTGCTGCTCGACGAGCCGTTTTCCGCGCTCGATTACCAGACGCGGCTGCTGCTCGCGGGGGAGGTGCATTCGATCATCAAGGGCGGAGGCTACACGGCCGTGCTCGTGACGCACGATATTTCGGAGGCGATCGCGATGAGCGACCGCATCCTCGTTTTCACGAAGCGCCCGGCAAGGCTGAAGCGGGAGATAATCATAGACCTGCCCGGCGCGGAGGGAAGGGAAGCTTCGCCGATGGAGCGGAGGAGCATGCCCGCATTCAACGATTATTTCGACCTCGTTTGGAGCGAGCTGGAGGGAGGTCTCGGCGATGGATATGAAGAATAATGCCCCGAAAAGAAAAAAACCGCCCGTTTCGGCGGAGCAGAGGGTGTTCCTCGGGAAGCTTGCACGGCGGGACCGGCTCGTTGCGGCGATGCGGCTTGCGATCCTCCTCGGTTTTTTGCTGCTTTGGGAGATTGCGGCGCGGACGGGGCTCGTCAACGATTTCATCTTCAGCAGCCCCTCCCGCGTTTTCGCTGCGACGGTGCGGCTCTACAAAAGCGGGGAGCTTTTCTATCATATCGGCGTGACGATGCTCGAAACGGTGCTCGGCTTCACTCTCGGAACGCTGCTCGGCACGCTAGCCGCGGCGGCGATGTGGTGGAGCCCGACGCTCTGCCGCGTGCTCGATCCATATATGGTCGTGCTGAACGCTGTGCCGAAGATCGCGCTCGGGCCGATCCTGATCGTATGGGTCGGCAGCGGAATAAAGGCGATCGTCGTGATGGCGCTGCTCGTTTCGACCGTCGTGACGGTGATGACGGTGCTGACCGGGTTCAATGAGATCTCCGGCGAGAAGCAGCTCCTCATGCGGACCCTCGGCGCAACGAAGAGGCAGATATTTATAAAGGTAGTTCTGCCGGCGTCCGTGCCGACGCTCATCGGGGCGCTGAAGCTCAGCGTCGGCATGAGCTGGGTCGGGGTCATCGTCGGGGAGTACCTCGTTTCCAGAGCGGGGCTCGGATACCTGATCGTTTACGGCGGCCAGGTCTTCAAGCTCGACCTCGTGATGGCGTCGATCGCAGTGCTCTCGATCCTTGCGGCGGTGATGTATTATCTGGTCGCGTTCCTGGAAAAAAGAGTGCTCGGCGATCGCTGAAAAAACGGGCGGCAGATCGATCTGCCGCCCGAATACTGCCCGACAAACGGGATCATTCCTTTGCTTCCGCCTCTGCAAGGACGTTCTTGTCGAACATCCTCTTGATAACGCTGACGATGAGTTTGATGTCGGTGTTGGTCGTGTTGATCAGAAGGTCGTAATTGAGCTTGTCGCCCCAGGCACGGCCGGTATAGAATTCATAATACTTCGCACGGTTCTTTTCGACTTTCAGGATCTGCTTGCGAAGCTGTTTTTCGGTCAGCTTTTCCTCATCCGGCCCCTTGAGGCGGCAGCGTTCGATCTTCGACTGCATATCAGCGAAAACGAAGAGCCGCAGCAGCTTTTTGTCGCGAAGGATATAGTCCGCACAGCAGCCGACGATGACGCAGGGCGATTTCTCGCTCATTTCGCGGATGATCTCCGCCTGTTCCTGATAGATGTTCTGGCTCTGCTCCATCAGCGGATGCTGGACGGGGTAGAAGCTGTGGCCGATCGTGATCGGCATCAGCGTCACGGGGCGATGCTCGACGATCTGCTGAACATATTCCTCCGAAAGGGAGGTGCGCTTGGAGATCTCCGCAATGATCTCGTCGTCATAATACGCGAAGCCCAGCTCTTCCGCAAGCCTTCTGCCGAGCTCACGGCCGCCGCTGCCGAACTGCCTCGAAATCGTGATCACATTATACATGGTATTACCTCCAGCTGTTTATATTTCAGCGCCGAATGGCCGATAGGCCGCGCATAATTGGCTGTATACTATATTTTAGCACATTTTCATAGACTTGGCAACAGTTGAAAAGGAATCTTTTTACCGAAAAGCAGAAGGCGCAAAGCGCTTGAACGCCGCTCCGGCATATGTTATAATATTTACAATACTTTCATATTGAGGCTTGCATAAGCCGAAAAGGAAGTAAATCCGGAAAAGAGGAATTTGAAATGAAGAAGCATCTTTTTGTAAAGCTCATTGCGGCGGCGCTGCTTGCGGCGCTTGCTTTCACCGCTTTTGCGGCCTGCGGCAAGAAGGATGAGATCGACGTCGTCGGCGAATGGAAGGCGAAGGTCGATATCGGTCCGAGTATCATCGATGCGATCGCGAACCTGCCAATGGCGAGCGGCATCGAAATGGACCTCAGCACCATTGCGCTCAAGGATTCCGAAGTTACCATGACCGTCACTTTCGACAAGGACGGGAACTACAAAGCCTCAATGGAGACCGATGAAGTCAACGGCAAGATCGCTTCCATGGTCGACAGCAACAGCGAGGCCATCAAGCAGGCGGTCATCGCCTTCGTTGCACAGGAAGAGGGCATCGACGCTTCCGCCGTTACCGACGAGATGGTTTTCGGCGGCTATATCCCCCTGCCCGGTGTTACTGACTGGGATACGCTCTTCGAGATGGTCAAGAGGCTCACTCCGATGATCGACGCAAATGAGCTCGCCAAGAGCTTCAACTGCGAGGGCAAGTACTCTCTCAGCGGCGATAAGCTGAAGATGGAAGGCTTCTACAAGATGGTCGAAGATTTCACCGTCAAGCTCGAAGGCACCACGCTGACCCTCACTCCCGAGAACCTTGCGGAAACCGAGCCTGCGGCGAAGATCTTCCCGCTCGTTCTCGAAAAGACCAAATAATTCAAACGGAACCGAACGGTACCGCCCGAAAGGAAAAGCATGAAGGACCGCAATGAAAAATTCAGATTGCTCGCCCTGCTGCTTGTTTCGGCGGTGCTGTTCGCTTTTTTGGCCGCATGCAGCTGCGGGAAGACCGAGCCGGGAAGAAGGAGGGAAAAACGCACGGAAGCTTCCCTCCCCGTGCTCACCGCCGCCCCTGTTCTCCGGCCCACTCCGACGCCTGTTCCGCGCGCAACGCCGGAACCGCCGCCCGAACCGACGCAGGTGCCGACGCCCGAACCGAGTCCGGGACCGACGCCGGTGCCGACGCCCGAACCGACGGTCGAGATCACCGGCCTTTGGAGGGGCCGGCTGAATATCGCGCCGCTTGTTGCGGTCGAGCTTGTGAAGGCGCTCGGCAGCTTCGACATGGACATCGGGGGGATCGAGTTCCGCGGCATGGAGGTCGATTTCACGGCCGAGTTCTTTGAAGACGGCACCTACAGAACCGCCGTTGACCGCGGGCAGATCGACGACTGCATCGACGTTATGATCGACAATAACTGGGATATCATCAAGCTTGCGATCATCGAATATGCGGCGGAGATCTACGGCAAGGATCCTTCCGAGATCACCGAGGACGATATTTTCGGCAGCGGGAAAATAATCGATATCGTTGGCGTTCGCAGCTGGAGCTCCCTCAAGACCATGGCCGGGCTGCTCAAATACACGATGGACACGAAGAACATCGCGAAAGAATTCAGCTCCGGCGGCGACTACCGGATCGAAGGCAGCAGGCTCACGATGAGCGGTTTTGCAAACTACAGCGATTACAAAGTCCGGGAGGAAGGCGGGAAGATCAGCATCTCGCCCGCTGCGCCGAGAGCGGACGACATCGGCTCGAAGGTGTTTCCGCTCGTTCTGTCAAGGGCAGGCTGAGCCGGCCTCCGCTGCGCTTTTTGCCGCCGGGTTTTCGATCCGGCTGCCGGGAGAAAGCTTGCACTATTCAAATATAAATGCTAAAATGAACATACGCATTCAGCGAATAACCGAAAGGAATCGAATAATATGATGAAAAGTAATGCTGTACTTCGCATTGCCGCATTGATGCTGGCGGCGGCATTCATGCTTTGCTGCTTTGCAGCCTGCGGCGGCAATAAGGACGGGAACGACGGCAAGCAGGACGCGGATGCTTCGGCGACGCAGGAGCCCGCTTCCCCGGAAACCACTCCCGAACCCACTCCGGAACCGACGCCGGAGCCCACTCCCGAACCCACTCCGGAACCGACGCCGGAGCCCACTCCCGAGCCCGGCGAAGCAGGCGAGATCCCGGCGGAGCTTCTCGGAACCTGGGCCGCTTCCCTTGATATGACCGACGCGATGAATGCGGAGCTGGCGGAGGAAGACTCCCCGTATTTCGTTGAATTTACGGATATTTCGCTTGATTTCACATTGACGTTCAAGGCCGATGGCACATATTCTCTCGATGTTTCTCCCGAAGAAGCCGAAAGGCTGCGCAACAGCATCATCGATCAGATGCTGCCCGCAATGCTGCAGTCTTTCCGCGAGATCGCCGCTGAGATGTTGGAAAAGGATCCCGCGGAAGTTACCGACGAGGAGCTTTACGCATTCTTTGCCCTGGCGGGCATATCCGTAAGCTCCGAGGAGGAGCTGAGGAACGAGCTGATCGGGTTGATGGGAGGAGAGACGCCGGCGGACGATCTTTGCCACGACGGCACATTCGAAATCCGCGGCGACAGGCTGATGATGAACGGCTTTATGTCGGATTCCGAGTTCGAATACTGCTATGAACTCACCGCAGGCACGCTGACTATCAGCCTTCCCGAGGGCGAAGAGATCCCGGAAGACGTTCAGACCTTCGCTTTCCCGATTGTCTTCACCAAAATCGGCGGCCCCGTCGTCTGAGGCTTGAAAACACTGCCGGATCACCGCAGCCGCGGTGGTCCGGTTTTTTCTTCGAAAGCGGGATGACATTTCAAAAAACAGCGCAGCTACAGCAAAAACGGGAGCGTGATCAGCAAAAAAACGCACCCGTTTCAGCTTTTTTATAAACAGTATTTGCATTTTTGAGAATAGTATGGTACAATATACACAGAATCGGGGAATATGGCCGTTCGAGATCTTTCCGAACGGCGTATGATCCGAGGGTAAATTGCGGCAAACGGCCCCATGAACCGGATAGGCCGGGGGGTATGAAGCTTGCCGTATTTGCCCGCCTGTTTTGCCGCAGGCGAAAATTGGAGCATTGCCGGCCGCGGGCGTCGGGCTGAGAGAGGAGCCGAACGCCTGTGCCGATCGCCCGTTTAAGGTCCCATTTTTGTAAGTTGAATGCAGGGCAGCCGCTCCGGAGGGATCAGCATCCCGCTGGGAGAAGCGGAAGCAGAACGTGCTCCGAAAAACCGAAAGGAGGCAGTATGAACAAGCTGTTATCGAAAAAGACGGTCCGTGAAGAAAACGGCGCCGAGTGCGCCGGGGCCGCAAAAAACGAAAAAGGCAAACAAAACTCAACAAAGGAAAACAGAGCAGTCCGACGATTTGCAGCAGCATTTCTGGCTGTGATGATGCTCGCGGCGCTCGTACCCGGAGCCGCCTGCAGCAAAAAGGACCAGGAAGCTTCCGTTGTGGTCATCCCGGACGATGAGATCGTAACGACCCCGAACCCGGCGGAACCGGCCGAAACGGAATACCCGCCGGAGACCTTCCCGCCGATCGAGACGCCGGAACCGTATGTCGACGTTGCGACGCCGATCCCGCACATCACTCCCGTTCCGTACGCAAGCGATAAGCTGATCGTCGCGAATTACCGCGAGCACAGCGACATAATCCCCGGCGTTCAGGAAAGGCTGATGCTGCTCTGGTACATGGATCCCGATGAACCCACGGATTACTTCGGCTCCATCACCCGCGGCGCGATCGAAGCCTTCCAGCGCAGGAACGATCTGCCCGTCAACGGCGAGCTCAACAACGCGACCTATAACGCACTCTTCAGCAACGACGCAAAGGTCTATCTCAGCACCGTCGGCGATGAGGGCACGGACGTCCTCGACATCGAGGAAAGGCTCTATGAGCTCGGCTATCTCGACAATGCGGACGAGGTTTTCGATAAGGAGACCGAAGACGCCGTTAAGGATTTCCAGAATTCCAACCATCTCGATGCTGACGGCAAGGTCGGCAAGAACACAAAAGAAGCCCTCTATAATCCCGACTGTATCGCGAAGGCCTTCGGCCTCGGCGACACGGGCGATAAGATCCTCGAATTCCAGAAGCGTCTGCAGGCGCTCGGTTATCTGACGACCGAGCCCGACGGCGTTTTCGGCAACGACACGAGGATGGCCGTTCGCCGTTTCCAGATGCAGAACGAGCTCGTTGAGGATGGCTACCTCGGCCCGACGACCCGCGAAAAGCTGATGAGCAGCGACGCGATCGGCAACGCCCTTTCGATCTCAATGCAGGGCAGCGATGTTCTGAACGTCCAGAAGCGTCTTTACAAGCTCAATTACCTGCGTGCATCGGACGTCAACAGCTACTTCACTTCCACGACTGAAGCGGCCGTCAAGCTCTTCCAGAAAAACAACGGGCTCGATATCGACGGCAAAGTCGGCAGGAACACGATGAATAAGCTGTTCAGCGACAGTGCGGTCCGCGCAAAAGCGCCCGTCAGCAGCGGCGGCAACAACGGCGGCGGCAACAACGGCGGCGGCGGCAACAACGGCGGCGGAGGCAATAACGGCGGCGGCAACAACGGCGGCGGAGGCAATAACGGCGG
>DBXK01000024.1:22086-49446 GCA_002309375.1 Christensenella sp. UBA1214
GCTCGGCTGCAAATACGTCCGCGGCGCCAAAGGCCCGAATAAATTCGACTGCTCGGGTCTCGTCTACTGGTGCCTGAATCAGGCCGGCGTATCCCAGGGCTATCTGACCAGCTACTACTGGAGGAACAACCCGAGATATCAGCGCAACACGAACTTCAGCAATATCAAGAAGGGCGACGTTATCGTCTATTACGGCCATGTCGGAATCTGCAGCGGCGGCGGCATGATGATCGACGCATCCTGCAGCAACGGCAAAGTCGTTGAAAGGCAGTACAACAAGCCCGGAAGATGGTTCCAGAGGAACTTCATCTGTTCATACAGGATCTTCAGATAACGTCCTCAAATAAACCGAAACGAACGCTTTCCGAAAGGAAGGCGTTCTTTTTTTGCGGATAATCGAAAGGAAAGCGGCAAAAACTGTTTTTATGGGAAAACGAAGAAAATGCCGCGATAAGGCGAATTGCTTCCGGAAGCTGGAGCTTCTTGAAAAAACGCTTGCGGGCATGACGGCGAAGCTCGAAAGATCGAGGTTCCTTGAATATGTCGAATATGTCGGCGATGAGAAGCTGATGCTCCGCCGCGCATTCCGCCTCGGCCTTCTGCGCGGGGCGGGAACGGCGATCGGCTTCACGATACTCGGAGCGGTCGCCGTCTATCTCCTTCGGCTTGCGGCGGCGTCGAATCTGCCGTATATCGCGGATTTCATTTCCCGAATAATCGAGATCATCGAAAAGAGAGGTTGAAGGAGGGCGGACTGATGACGGAAAGCGCAAAAACGCTCTTCGCTGCGGCGAACGAGGCCGGCGAACTCCCCGTTGCCCGCGGAAGGCGCAGGAGCTTTGCTCTGCACACGGAAAAGCGACGGACGGAGCGGGTGGTCCGAATGCTGTATCGCGGAGGGAGGGCGGCCCTTACCCGAACGGAGAGGGATTGCGCCTCCGTTTTCGATGAGCTGATCGCGCAGGATTTTTACAGGATCGAAAAACAGATCGCGCTGCTGCCCGAAAACGGCCTTCGCGCGCCGGGGGAGAGACTGCCGGTCATGGCGGCGGGGCGTTGGAGCGCAAGGCTGCGGATCGCCGCGCTTGCCGATTCGTTCGCTCAGCTCTGCCCGGAGGTCACGGCGGGGCGGGCGGCGGTATTCATCGGAGAATATCAAAAGAAAAGCGCTCTTTCGACGGCGGAGATCCGTCTTTTTCCTTTGGCGCTTCGCCTTGCACTGCTCGAAAAAACGGCGTCACTGCTGAAAAAACCGGCGGATGACGCCCCTGCGGAGTTTGAAAAACTGCTCGCCGGGCTCGAATGCTCGGCAACGGCGGATTTCGCAGAGACTGTCGAAGCGGAGGATCCTGCGCGCAGGCTCCTTTCGGAGGATGAAGTCTGCCGCCGGATGGACAGGGAGAGCATCAACGGCTATCTCGAAGCCGCGGCTTGGATCGGGAGGCGCTGCGGCGTTACGGCCTCGGCGGCGATCCGCTGCGCGCTTTCACTCGGGAAAAAGGCAAAAAACGCGGGGAAAACCGAAGCCGCCGGCGAAAACAGGCAAACGCATATCGGGTATTATTTGATCGCGGAGGGCAGGGGCGCGCTGATCGCGGCGCTTCGGCCGGAAAAGGCACGCACGGCCGATTTGGAGAAACGGAATAAAGCGCTGCTTGCCGCATTGATTGCCGCAAAGCTTTTCCTTGCCGCCGGCGTTTCGCTGCTCGCCGGGCTTGCGGACAAGAGCCTTTTTGCCGCGGCGCTGACCTTTTTGCCGGCCCTTGCCGCTTCGGATACCCTGCTGATCTGCGCCGCGGCCCGGATAAGAAAGCCGCGTCCGCTTCCGAGGCTTGCTCCCGCATATGTGCGCGGGGAGGACTGCCGCACGCTCGTTGCAGTGCCGGTGCTGATCACGGGCGAAAATTCGCTCGAGGAAGCCGGGAAAACGCTGGAGCGGCATTATCTTGCCAACAGGCTTGAGAGGGCGGAATACTGCGTTCTCGGCGATTTCCCCGATTCGAAAACGCGGGAAAACGAGGGCGAGGCGGCTCTGATCGAAAAGGCGGAGAAGCTCATTTCGGCGCTGAACGAACGCTACCCCTCGGAAAACGGAGCACGCTTCCATTACCTCCACCGCAGTCGGCGGTTCTCCGGGGCGGACGGGCTTTACATGGGCCGCGAGAGGAAGCGGGGGGCCGTGGAGGATCTCATGGCTTATGTTTCGGAGGGCCGCAGAGGGGATCTCGTCTGCATCGAGCCGGAGATCTCCGGGCCGTTTCACTATCTTGCCGTTCTCGACGCCGATACAGTGATGCCGAACGGTGCGCTCGCAAGGCTCATCGGGGCGGCGGCACACCCGCTGAACCGCCCGGCATACAAGGATAATACTTCAAAAAAGCCTTATGCGGGCTATAATATCATCGTTCCGAGGATGGCTTCGACCTCCCGCTCCGCCGCGAAGAGCCGCTTTGCGATGCTCACGAGCGGGGAGAGCGGCATGAGCGCCTATTCCTCGGAGGTCTCCGAGTTTTATTTTGACCTTTTCAACAACGGCAGCTTCGGCGGAAAGGGAATTATCGATATCGAAGGCTTCCGGCGCGGCACGGAGGGGCTGATCGAGGAGAACACCGTTCTCAGCCACGATCTGCTCGAAGGCAGCCTCGCCGGCGCGGCGTTCGCGGGCTCGACCGTGCTCTATGACGGGGAGCCCGCCTCCTTTCTCGGCCGGATGAGCCGCCGCCACCGCTGGCTGCGGGGAGATACGCAGCTGCTTGTGTACGCTCTGGGCAAAAAACGCCGCGCAGTCGATCCGGTTTCGCGATATAAAATGCTTATGAACGTGCTCGGAGGGCTCATTCCCGGGGCGAATTATCTCGCGCTGACATCCTCCGCTGCGCTCGGATTCGCAGCTGCATTCTCCGCGGCATTGATTTGCATGTTCATCGAACCCGTGCTGTCCCTTATCCCGGATCTGCTGCGCATCCTCGCCGGGAAGCGCGTCGCAGTCCGCCCGCGGGCGATCATGCTGCGGAGGAAGCTGACGGAGCTTGCGGTCCTTCCGTTTGCCGCGCTCAAGGACGCCGATGCGATCGTTCGCGCACTTTGGCGAATGACGGTCTCGCATAAGAGGATGCTTGAATGGCGCACTGCGGCTGAAGGCGAAAGGAAGGGAAGAGGGCAGTACCTGAAGCTCTGGCCCTGCCCCGCAGCGGGCCTCGGACTTGCCTCGGCGGCCGTATTCCGGATCGCTTCGTCGGAGCCGCTGCTCGTTCCCGCGCTGATCCTCGCGGCGCTTTTTGCCGCCGCACCGTTCGTGATAATGCGGCTTGACGGCAGAAAAAAGCCGTATTCCCCAAGTGAAGAGGAGAAGGAGCTGCTTTACGGAGCCGCGGAGAGGACATGGCGCTTTTTTGAAGAAAACTGCTCGGAAAAAACGCATTTCCTGCCTCCGGACAATTATCAGCAGGAGCCGCCGCGGGGGATCGCACCGCTGACTTCGCCGACGAATATCGGCATGGCGCTCGCTGCTGCGGTCTGTGCGAAGGATCTCGGCTTCATCGACGCCGACGGGCTGCTGCTGCGGCTCGACAGGACGGTCACAACGCTTGAAAAGCTTGAAAAATGGCGTGGACTGCCCTTTAACTGGTACAATACGGCGGATCTTTCGCTGCCGAAGCCCCGCTTTGTTTCTTCGGTGGACTGCGGGAATCTTTTCTGCTGCCTTGTGACTGCGGCGGCTGCTGTCTCGGAGCTCCCCGATGAGGAGCTTGCCGGATTCGGTCCCGCTTTTCGAAAGGAGCTCGCGCAAAGGATGAAATCACTTGCGGAAGGCATGGATCTCGCGGCGCTTTATGACGCGCCGAAAAGGCTTTTTTATATCGGCCTCGATTATGAAAACGGGAGGCTGACGCCGGCGCATTACGACCTTTGGGCTTCCGAAGCGAGGATACTGAGCTTCTGTTCCGCTGCATCGGGAAAGGTCGACGCACGGCATTGGTTCAGCCTCGGGCGGATCGCCTGCGACGCGCCGGGCGGACGCTGTCTGAAGAGCTGGAGCGGCACTGCGTTCGAATACCTGATGCCACTTCTCTTTTTCGATACGGCGGAGGGGAGCCTTCAAAAGGAGGTTTCGAGAAGCGCCGTTCTGACGCAGGTGCTCGCTTCGCGCGGGGAGGTCTGGGGCGTTTCGGAATCAGGATATTACGCCTTCGACGAAGAGCTGCGCTACCAGTACCGTGCTTTCGGAACGCCGGCGCTCGCCCTTTCGCACGAAAACGAAAAGCAGGACGTCATCGCGCCGTATGCTTCGGCGCTGGCGCTTGCCGTGGAGCCGAAGCTCGCGCTTGAAAACATCAAAAAGCTTTCGGAGCTCGGAATGCTCGGCAAATACGGCTTTTTCGAGGCGCTTGACCGAACGAAAAGCCGTGTCGGAGATAAGCCGCACGCTGTCGGCAGCTTCATGGCGCATCATCAGGGCATGATACTCTGCTCGATCGCGAATTATCTGACGAACGGCGGACTGCGCAGAAGGTTCATGGAGCTTCCGGAAACGGCGGCAAACGAACAGTTGCTTTTCGAAAACATGCCGTCGGATCCGATCCGCGCCGGCGCCTTCCGCCCGATGCTCCGCCGCCCGACGATTCGGAAGAGCCTGCCGCCCGTCGCAGCGGAGGAGGGAGAAAAGCTTTGCGGCATACTTGCGGAAAGGGAGTATTCCGTTTTTATGACGGCGGACGGACGCGGCGTTTCGCGCAGCGGGGAGATCCTGCTGACGCGGTACCGGCCGGACAGCTTTGCCGAAAGCGGCATCGTATTCGCGCTCGCCGTCGGGAGGATCGCCAAAACGATCGGCGGAGAGCTGACCGCAGAGCCGCACAAGCTTTCGCTGCGCACGAGGATCGGCCCGATCGAAGCCTCGCTCGGCGTACTGCTTCCCGGCGCGAACTGCGAACTGCGAACTCTCGAGATCGTGAACTGCGGCAGGACGGAAGAAAGCTGCACCGTCGGCGCTTTCGCCGAGATCGCGCTTGCGCCGGAAGCGGAGGATCGGGCTCATCCCGCCTTCGTCCGCGTGACTGTCGATTCGGGAAAAGTCGGCGATACCTTGCTTTTCACTGCGCGAAAAAGACCGGGCCGAACGGAAAAAACCGCGTTCTTCTGCTTCGTTTCGCCAAAGGAAGCGGAGCTTTGCGCGGACGGCCTCTTCCGGCCCGGACGCGGCGGGGACGAACTCGCCTGCCTGAGCAGGATCGCGGAAGACGACCGCGCGGATGCAGCCGAGATCCCGACGGAACAGCCGGTCGAGCCCTATTATTCTGCAGTGACGAAGCTTCGGCTCAAACCGGGGGAGTCCGCGCGCTTGCGCCTGCTCTGCGGAATTGCGGACAGCCGCGAGGAGGCGCTCGATACGGTCAGCAGCCAGCTCCAGCGCCTTGCCGGGGGCGGCGTCGAACCCGTTGCGCGGGCAAGGGCAGCGCAGCGCTTCCGCGAAAACGGGATCGGGCGGCGCGAGTTCGCGCTCGCTTCACTGCTTGCTTACCGCCTGCTGACCGACACGCCGGCGGGACGCAGCAAGGCGCAGGGCGAAGCGGAAAGCCAAGGCAAAGCCGGACTCTGGCGCTTCGGCCTTTCATCGGAGCATCCGATCGTCGCTGTTGAGATGGAATGCTGCGAAGAACTTTCCGGCGCGGCGCTGATCGTCCGTGCGCTCGATCGGATCGTCCGTTCGGGGCTGAAAGCCCAGCTCGTTTTCATCGGGAATTATACGAATGCATACGGCGAGCCGCTGCGAACCGCGCTCGAGGGCATCGTTTCGGGGAAAGCATTTGCGCGGCTGATCCATGGGTTCGAGATCACCGGGGCGGAGCGCGGCTTCATCCTCGGCTGTGCGCTCGTTTGCCTCGATCCCGCCGCGCCCTTCGCAGCGCTGACGGAGGACACGAGGCGCAAAAAGATCCGAAACATAAGGAAAAAGCCGGAAAGCATGAAGCTTCTCCCTCCGGAAGAGGACGGAAGCAGCTCCGAAGAGTTCAACGGTCACGGCGGCTTTGAAAAGAAGAGCGGTGAATACCGCATCATCCTGTCCGGCGGGCGAAAAACGCCGCTCCCGTGGTCGAATGCGATCGGCGGAAGGCGCATCGGTACGCTCGTCACCGAAAGCGGAGGAGGTTATACCTTCGCCGGGAATGCGCGGCTTTCGCGCCTCACTCCCTGGACGAACGACGTTCTGCGCGACGGGCGCGGCGAAAGGCTGAGTTTGACCGACGCCGGCACGGGGGAGAGGATCGGGCTGCCTCCGAAGAGCGGAGTTTATGAATGCGCGCACGGCTGCGGCTATACGCGCTTTTCCTGCCGCACGGAGGAGCTGCGCCTTTCGCTCACGGAGACCGTCGATGCGGAGCTGCCCGTCAAGTATTTCTGCCTTGAAGCCGAAAACACCGGAAACGCGAAAAAAGAGCTCGTTTTCGAGCTCTCGGCCGCGCCGGTCCTCGGAGAATACCTGCGCCGCGAAACAAAACGGTACAGAACCGAGGAAAACGCCGTTTTCATCAGGGACATTCTTTGGGATAAAGGCGAAACGGCGTTCCTTGCCGCCGCGCCTGGAGGACGGCTCCTTTCCGCCGAAGCGGGGGAACAGACGCCGCCGGCAGTGCGCACGCCGCTTTCGGTTCTGCCGGGAGGAAAGGCCCGGGCGGTGCTGCTGCTCGGCTGTGCGGCGGAGGAAGAACTCGAAAATACTCTCCGCACGGCGGATTTCGATCGATCGCTGATGGATGCGCATATGTTTCGGAAGGAAAAGCTCGAAAGGCTCCGCTTCCGAACGGGCAGACCGCGCTTCGATGCGCTTTTGAACGGGCCGCTCCTCTGCCAGCTTTATCAATCCCGGCTGATGACCCGCACCGGCTTTTATCAGAGCGGCGGGGCGACGGGCTTCCGCGATCAGCTGCAGGATGTTTCGGCGCTGCTGCTGACGGATCCCGCAAGGGCGAAGGAGCAGCTGCTTGCCTGCGCCGCGAAGCAGTTTCCGGAAGGGGATGTGCTCCACTGGTGGCATGACAGCGGGCGGGGCGTGCGGACGCGGATCAGCGACGACCGCCTCTTTTTGCCGCTAATTGCCTGCGAATATCTGCGCATTACCGGGGATCGTGCGCTTCTTTTTGAGGAGGTGCCCTTCCTCGAAAGCAAGCCGATCCCGCCGGAGCGGCGCGATCTTTACGAGCTGTTTCCGGAAAAGGGCGGGGCGAGCTTCCTCGAGCATTGTCTGCGGGCGGCACGCCTGCCGTTCGAAAGCCTCGGCACGCACGGCCTGCCGCTGATGGGCGGCGGGGACTGGAACGACGGCATGGACGCCGTCGGAGAGGGGGGCGGCGAAAGCACGGTCACAGCTTTCCTCGCTGTTATGGCGGCGGAGCGAATGGCGGAGATCCTGCGCGAGATCCGTGAAACGGAAAGCGCGGAGGAGCTGGAAGACAAGGCGGAGAAGCTGCGGCAAAACATTGAAAAAACTTGCTGGGACGGCAAAAAATACATCCGCGCATTCTTTGGAGAAGGTGAAGCGCTCGGCGTTTTCGACTGCGTCAGCGCCGCCCTTGCGGTTTTCGCGGGGGCTGAGCACTGCAGGGAGGCCTTCCTGAACACGCTTGCCGCGCTCGAGGATCGGGAGAATTCGCTTATTAAGCTGCTTGCGCCTCCCTTTGAAGGAAAAGGCCGCAGCGCCGGCTATATCGAAGCTTATCTGCCGGGCGTGCGCGAGAACGGCGGACAGTACACCCATGCCGCAGCCTGGTGCGTGATCGCCGCCTGCAGGCTCGACCTTGCGGAAACGGCGGAGAGGCTCTTTCGCGAGCTCAACCCGCTTTCCCATGCGGATGGGACGGGGATCGAACGCTATAAAACCGAGCCCTATGCAGTCTGCGGGGATGTGTATTCCCTCGGCCGCCTCGCGGGGAGGGGAGGCTGGAGCCTGTATACCGGCGCGGCGGGCTGGCTTTACCGCGCGGCGGCGGAGAACATCCTCGGAATCAGAAAACGCGGGAACAAGCTCCGGATCCGGCCCTGCACAACGCTCGATTCTTTCGGGATCGAATACCGCTTCGGCGAAAACGGACGGACGCTTTATCGGATCGAAGCCCGGCGGGGAAAAGAAGCAAGCGGGCCGATCGAACTTGCCGACGACGGGGAAGTGCACGAGGTCACTGTCATTTTTGAATGAATGCGGCATAAAAAACGGGCGGCGGAGCCGTCCGTTTTCTGCTTGTTTATAACGATTTGAGGCTTTATGCTTTCCCCGTGATCCTCGAATACATTGCGAGATACTGCTTCGCGCTCTCGTCCCAGCCGAGCTCGGCGTCCATCGCGCGGCCGACCATCCTTTGCCAGGCCGGCCTGTCGTTTCGGTAAAGTTCCGCAGCGGTGCGGCAGGCATTATACAGCTCCGAAGCGGAATAATTGCGGAAGGAGAAGCCGTTGCCCTCGTCGGTGTATTTGTTGTAGGGGATGACGGAATCCGCAAGACCGCCCGTTTCGCGCACGACGGGGATCGTGCCGTAGCGCAGGGAGATCATCTGCGAAAGCCCGCAGGGCTCGAAGGCGGAGGGCATCAGGAACATATCGGAGCCGGCGTAGATCCTGCGCGCAAGCGCGTCGTTCATCTCGCAGCGGAAGGCGATGCGGCCGCGGCCGTAATCGGAATTCGCGAGGGAGCCGAAGCGGTTCTCGAGCCAGGCGTCACCCATGCCGAGGATCACGATCTGCATCCCGAGGTCGAGAAGGCCCGGGAGGACCTGATCCACAAGGTCGAGACCCTTCTGGTTCGTGAGGCGGGAGATCACGGAGGCAACCGGCGCATCGGGATCGGCATTAAGACCGAGATCCTTCTGCAGCGCCGCCTTGCATTTCGCCTTGCCCGCAAGGGATTTTTTGGAATAACGGCAGGCGAGCGCCTTATCGGTCCAGGGGTTGTAGCTCTTGCGGTCGATGCCGTTCAGGATGCCGGTGATGCCGTCCCCGCGGGAGGAGAGCAGGCCGTCCAGCGTTTCGCCGTATTTCGGGGTGCGGATCTCGTTCGCATAGGAGGGGCTGACCGTCGAAACGGCGTCGGCGTAGATGATGCCGGCCTTCATCGCATTGGCGAAGCAGTAATACTCGATCTTCGAAAGCGCGTACTGCCCGAGGGAGAGCAGGTCGTTTGCGAACAGCGGGCTCATGAGGCCCTGATAGCGGAGGTTGTGGATCGTGAAAACAGTCTTCACATCCCTGAGCGCGTTGTGGTGGCGGTACTGCTCGTTGAGGAGCATCGCGATAAGGCCGGTCTGCCAATCGTTGAGGTGCAGCACGTCCGGCTCGAAGCCGATGCGGAGCACCGATTCGAGCACGGCCTTTGCGAACCAGCAGAAGCGCTCCGTTTCGAAATCGCCGTCGGTATAGACGTAATTCTGCTTGAAATAGTATTCGTTATCGAGAAAATAATAGCGGATGCCGTCCTTTTCGAGCATATCCACGCCGACGTACTGGCTGCGCCAGCCGAGACCGATATAAAAATCGGTGACGTGGGTCATTTTGAAGCGGTATTCCTCGGGGATCCGGCTGTATTTCGGGATCATGACCGCGACTTCCGCGCCGAGCTTTTTTTCGGCAGCGGGGAGCGCGCCGACGACGTCGGCAAGGCCGCCGGTCTTGATGAAGGGGACGCATTCGCTTGCGACGATCAGAACTTTCATTTCGGGAACCTCTTTTCGTTGATTCTCGGCGGGAAGCCGGAGGGATTTTTAAGGATTTATCGGTACATCGAGCGCTTTCTCCAGGTGGAGGGGGAGAAGAGCAGCAGCATCGGCCAGACCTCGAGGCGGCCGATCAGCATATCGAGCGTCAGCACCATCTTGCTGAGGTAGGAAAAATGAGCGTAATTCATCACGGGCCCGACCTTCGAGAAGCCGGGGCCGACGTTGAAGATGCAGGCGAAGACCGCGGAGACCGAGGTCTCGAAATCGCAGCCGTCGATCGAAACGATCAGCACGGAGGCGAAGACGAGCGCGACGACGACGGAGAAATAGACGAGCACGGACCGCACGACCGATTCCGGAACGGGCTTGTTGTCGAGGCGCAGGGCGTGGACGTATTTCGGATGCGCAAGGCGGCGCAGCTCGTTCCAGCCGTTCTTGACGAGAATGATGAAGCGGGAGGTCTTGATGCCGCCCGCCGTGGAGCCGGCGCAGCCGCCGAGGAGCATCATCAGAAGCAGGATGCATTTCGAAAGCGTCGGCCATTTATCGAAATCGAAGGATGAAAAGCCCGTTGTGCTGTAGATCGAAGCGCCGTTGAATGCGGCATGGTGGAACGCCTCGCCCAGGCTGCCGTAAAGATGGCGGATGTTGAAGGTGATGATCGCGATGCAGACGATGAAGATGCCGAGGAACCAATGCAGCTCCTCGTTCTTCGCCACAATGCCGAGCTTCCTCAAAATAATGTAGAAATACAGGTTGAAGTTGACGGCGAAGATCAGCATGAACACCGTTGCGACGGTCTGAAGATAGGGCGAAAGCCCGATCATGCCCTCGTCGAGGACCATGAAGCCGCCCGTGCCGGCGGTGGACATCGCGGTCGTGAACGCTTCATAGGCGCTCATCCCGCCGAAAAGCAGGAAGATCGCTTCGATGACCATGAGCGCGAAATAGATCGCGTAAAGGATCATCGCGGTATTCTTTGCCTTTGCGACGAGCTTGCCGACGCTCGGGCCGGGGACTTCCGCGCGCATGATGTGCATCGAACGCTCCTTCGAAAGGGGCATGACGGCCATTACGAAAACGAGCACGCCCATGCCGCCGACGAAGATGATCTGGCAGCGCCAGAAGCCGATGCCGTGGGGGATCGCGGAGATCGCGGTGCAGACGGTCGCGCCGGTCGTCGTGAAGCCGGACGCCGTTTCGAAGATGCAGTCGAGATAATTCGGGAAGATCCCGCCGAGGAGGAAGGGCAGCGCGCCGAGAAGGGACATCGCAAGCCAGGAGAGGGCGACGATCACGAAGCCTTCTTTTGCGAAGATCGCGTTCGATTTCGGCTTGATGAGCAGCAGCAGACCGCCGATCGCGGCGGTTATGAGCGCGGAAAGGACAAGCGCGAGAAGATCGCTCGCGCCGGTGCAGGCGGAGATTATGATCGGCAGCAGCATCAGTGCCGTCGCGCTGAGCACTATCTTGCCCAGCATATTGAAGACCATGCGGTAATTCAAGAGCCGCCTCCGCTTGATTTATGAAATGCTGCCGGTCAGGATATCGGCAAGGTCGTTGAACATTTTATGCTTCGTGACCACGATCACGCGGTCGCCGGAAAGTATGCAGTCGTTGCCGCCGGGGATGATCGTTTTTCCGTGGCGGACAAGGCAGGCGATCAGCAGATCCTTATGCAGATATCTGTTGAGATCCCTGAGAGGCATGCCGTACATCGGATGGCTGCCCTTCGCGAGGAATTCGAGCGCTTCGATACGGCCGCCGACGAGCTCATGGACTGTCTCGACGTTGCTCTCCTCCGGGCTGCAGCTCATCGCGCGGACGAAGGTCAGGATCTTGTTCGCGGTCAGCTGCTTCGGGGAGATGATGCCGTCGAGGGAGGAATCGGGGAGCACGCCGATCATGTTCTCGTTATTGACCTTCACGATGACGCTCCTTGCGCCCTTCCATTTTGCGAAAAGGCCGCTGATGATATTGTTTTCATCCATGCCGGTGACTGCGATGAAGGCGTCCACGGTTTCGACGCCCTCCTCAACTAGCAGCTCGTGGTCGGTGCTGTCGCCGAGCATGACAAGGGCATGGGGCAGCTCCTCGCTCAGAAAAATCGCGCGGGCAGGGTTGTTTTCGAGGATCTTTACCTGAACGCCGATCTTATCGAGGGAGCGGGCGAGGTAATAGGCGATCCTGCTGCCGCCGCTGATCATGACGGTCTTGACCTTCTTGCGCTTTTCGGGATATGCCATGCGCAAAAAGCGGGACATCTCCTCCGGCGCGGCGGTCACGTGAAGCTTGTCGCCGACCTCGAGGACAAAATCGCCCTTCGGGATTATGACGTTCTCCCCGCGCTGCACGGCACAGAAGAGGATCTTGAGCTGGAATTTTTTGTTTATCTCAACGAGCTGCATCCCGACGAGCGGGTTCTCGGCATTGAGGCGCAGTTCAACAAGCTCCACCCTTCCGCGGGCAAAGAGCTCAACGTTCAGCGCACTCGGGATCCTGAGGAGCCTCTCGATCTCCTCCGAAGCGGTGAGCTCCGGGTTGATCGCCATCGAAAGGCCGAGCTCCTCCTTCAGAAAATCGAGCTGAGCGGTGTATTCGGGGTCCCTTACGCGGGCGATGGTCCTTTTCGCGCCGAGCTTATGCCCGATCAGACAGCAGAGCATATTCACTTCGTCGTGCTCCGTCGCGGCGATCAGCACGTCCGCGCCGGCGACGCCGGCTTCGCGCTGAACGCGGTAGTCCGCGCCGTTGCCTTCAACGCAGATCGCGTCCATCTCGTTGCCGCTGCGCGAAAGGACCTCCTTGTTGCTGTCGATGATGACAACATCATGGCCTTCGCTCGTGAGCTTGATGCCGATCTGCTTGCCGACCTTGCCGGCTCCGACGATCACTATGTTCATGGTTCGGCAGTTCCTCCGGTTAATCTTGCTTTAATCATCCGTGCCGGTATTGAAGACACGCTGGAATTCGCCGCCGTACTGTTCGTAAAGGGCGTCGGCCTCCTGCTCGTATTCGGCATACTTGCTTGCATTGAGGCCCATGGTATACATGAAGTTATCCTTATCGCGCTGCGGACGCTCGAGCAGGAAGGAACGGTATTCCGAGATCTTGCTCTCCCAGAACGCATAGCTCGAAGGATGGTTCCAGCGGGCGATATGGCGGCGCATCTCCGGCCGCATGGTCTCGACCATCGAATCGAAGAGCGGCAGCAGGCGCTCGTTGTTGAGATAATACTTCACGACGTAGATATAGCGGACGATGAAATAATGCCGCCAGTTCTCATTGGATTTGAGCGCGCAGTAGATATCGGTGTTGCTCTTCGAGCCGTTGGCGCTCGGGATGCCGTCGATATTGAAATAGGCATGGAGCACGCCGTACATCGGGCTGTCGAGCGCGAAATCGGAATCATAGAAGATCGCTCTCCAGCGGACCTTGTAATCCGTCGTGCGCCAGTATTTCTGGTTGAACATATCGGCGTCGCGGAAATAATCGCGCGCGATCAGGTAATCCGCAAAGGATTCCGCGTCGACCCACTGAACGAGCTGATTATAGCGCTCGTCCGTCAGCGGGATGACCTGCCCGTTCTGGGCGCAGAAGGCGCGCACGCGGAGGAAATCGGCGTTGCTGCCTTCGAGCTCATAGGTGTTGCGCTTGATGATGTTCGCGGTGTCGGGGTCGACGCCGTAATGCGATTCGAGGTAGCGCTCGTTGATATTCTCCTTGAGGTCGTAGAGGCCCCAGTATTGGCCGTTGATATAGACGGCGACGAAGCTTGCGGCGGAGGCGTCGATGTTCATGCCGAGGACTGCGGTGCTCGTGAAGGAATCGCGCAGCCTTGCGCTGCCCCAGTCCTGACCGGAGTTGCGGAGGACCAGCGCGCCGAAAGAGGTTATGTAATCATTCCCGAAGAAGGGGTAATCGACGGTGCGGCGGCCGTAGCCGGCGCGGAAGTAGACGCCGAGGGATTTCTGGGGATATTTCCTTGTCGAAGCGCCCGAAACGCGGAAGCCGGCCGGGGCTTCGATGCCGAGGCTGCCGTCCTTCTCGAAATACTGCATGAAGCCTTCCTTCTCCGTTGCGGTGATGCCGTCCTCTGTGACGGCGTACATCTCACGGAAATCGGCGGCATCCATCGCGATCGTCACAACGGGGATGGTGTGCGGTTCCTCGAAAAGATAGGTCGCGGTCGCGACTTCGCTCGGGATCCTTCCGGGGACGCAGGTCACGGCGCGGATGACGGTGTTCTCGCTGACGGAGATCGGCCCTTCGTAAACGGGGCTCGATTCGGTCGGCTTCGAGCCGTCGAGGGTATAGTGGATCGTTCCGTCGGCGTTACGCGTTCTGAGCTCAACGGTGAAGGGCTCGGTGCGGTAGAGCGCCGTTTCGGAAAAGACCGGAGCCGCGGCATAGGAAAGATAGCAGGCGTCGGAATTCTCGCGGCCCTTCGTCGGGCGGTCGAAGAAAACGCGGTCGCTTTCATGACCCGTGCGCTCGCCGCTTTCGGAAAGAACGATCGTCTCGCGGCCGCTCGTGACGCCGTTGCGGAGGGCGCCGGTCTCGAAGCAGTCGACGATAACGCCGTTTTCATCGGTCAGGTAGACCGTTTCGCCCGCGGGGGAGAGGTCAAAGGGCGCGGGCTTTGCCCAGGCGTCCTTGATGCCGGTGGAGCAGCTGATAACGGCATAGCCACCGGCGGGGACGGTCAGCTCGGAAAGCTCATAGAGAAAAAGATCGCCGGCGCTGTCGGAGATATGCCAGCCGGTGAGAGTCATATCCGCATCGGAGCCGTTGCGCAGCTCGATCCAGTCCATTTCGCCGCTGCGGGGCGCAGTGACGGAGCAGACCTCGCTGATATAAACAGAAGAGGGGTTGAACCCGCCAACCCCCATGTAATCGGTAAAGCCAACCGTTGAATTCTCCGCTCCCGGAGTCGGCTTCGGGTAATAGCGGAGGCTCCCGTCCGCCGCGCGCCCGATCGAAACATTCGATCTGAGCTCGGCGGGAACGGTGATCATATCCTGCCGCATCCCGTCCGTCGTGGAAAGGAACAGACCGTCGTCGTTCGCGGAAAGGCTGAAGGAAGCGTGCAGCTCGCCGTCCGTACGGTCCTTGCCGGAGAGGAAGACGATGAGGTATTCGCCCGGTTCGAGAGTTATTGCGGGCAGCGCCCATTTCGCCGGGTCATCCGCTTTGTCGGAAAGGAAATAGGAGGAGAGGTCGACGGACAGGTCGGAGGAATTATAAAGCTCCACCCAGTCGCTGCGGTCGCCGTCCTCGTCGGTGATGTCGTATTTGTTGCTCGGAAGGACCTCGTTGATGCGGACAGGGTCGTTTGCATCCATCGCCGTCCAGCTGAAGCTTTCGGCCGTTTTTTCGGAATTCGGCCCGCCCTTCGTGGGTTCGGTGGTGTACGCCACGCCGTTTTCGGTGCGGATGGCGGAAGAATCCTTCGGCATGTTGACGTCGATGATGAGCTTATCGAGAAGCTTTCCGCCGCGGCTGAAGAGATAGATGCCGGTTTCGTCAGAACCGACCTTGAAATCCGCATTGAACTCTGTTTCACTGACCTTTGCTTCGCCGACGAAGTCCTTGCCGAGAAGATTGACGACAGCATAGGCGCCGGGTTCGAGCTGAGCCTCGGGGAAGCGCCATTTGTCGGCATCGGTCTCGGTATCGGAAAGACAGTAATTGCCGAGGTCGACGGTTTTATCCGAATTGTTGACAATCTCAACAAAGCCCTCGCTGCCGCGCATGAGCTCGCTGATATAGAGCGCGTCGGGGATCTCGTCGCCATCGCCTCCGGGAATGACGGCGGTATGATCCTGCTGCCGCTGCTCCTCGTTTTTCTTGACCTTGCTGTTGATAAGTATAAAGATCACAACGAGCGCGGCGACGGCAAGCAGCACGAGCAGGAGCGTGAGCACCGTGCGATTCGATGAAGCGGATCTTCTTCTGTTATTTCTTTCCATTTCGGGTAATCTCCTTATGAGCGGCGCGCCTGAAAGCGGCGGCCGTATTGCGCCTGCGCGCTTTCCGCAAAGCGGAAAAGAGGGCAGGCCGACATAACATCACTTTATTATACACCGTATCGCGAGAAAATGAAAGCCCCTGCAGCGGAGAGAAAGGAGGATATTATGCGGTTCTTGCGGTAAAAAACGCAAAAAACGGGAATAATCGGCCGCAGCCTGCCATAATATCATCAGAAGTATTAAATGAAAGGACGTCCGTCTGGGCGGAACGGTGGCAGCCAATGGAAGGGAAACGGAGGATGCGCCATGCCGCGCTTACCGCGCTCACGGATCTTGCGCTTGCGGCGATCGTCGCGGGGCTGTTCCTGACGCTGGGACTGATATCGAGCAGAAGGGCGGCAATGCTGGTCCCAGCCGGCGGAGGCTTTTTCGGCGGTGCGGTCTATACGGGAAGGAACACACAGCGCGTCGCCATCGTCTGTGCGGCGGATTGGAATGCGGGAGCGACGGGCGAGCTGCTTTCCTGCCTTGGGGAAAACGGCGCGAAGATCACCTTTGCCCTCGGGAAAAACGCCGCGCAGGCAGACCCTGCGCTTGTTCGCAGGATCGCCGGGGAAGGCCATGAGATCGCGGTGCTAGCGGCGAACGCAAACGATGCGAAGACCGTGCTTGAGGAGGCCCGACAAACGGCGGATCTGATCGAAAGCCTCGGTGCGGCGCGGCCCTCACTGCTCGTTTTCACGGGGAACGTCGCAGAAGCGAAGAATGCGGCGGCAAAGCTCGGCATGACTGCTGTTGCGGGAACACTCGATCTTGTCTGCATCCGCGGCACTGCCGGGGAAATAGCGAGAAGGGCGGCGGGCAATACTAACGGAGGAGATATAGTGCTCTGCGCACCGACGGCCTCTTTTGCGGAGGCGCTTCCCCGCATTTTCGAATATTATTGTTCAATGGGCTTGACGTGCACCACTGTTAGCGGTACAATATACGATTGAGAAGGTATGCGGCCGAGGCGCAGACCCGACAGGAACCCGCCGCGGCCGAGATATAAAGGAAAAACAATGGCTCTTATTTACCGAGGAACCTTGCCGAACGGGCTTCGTCTCGTCGGCGAAAAAATGGATAATTACCGCTCCGTTTCGATCGGCTGCTGGGTGAAGGCGGGCTCCGTCTATGAGAATGCCGCCGGCGAAAGCGGCGTTTCTCACTTCATCGAGCATATGCTCTTCAAGGGCACTGAGAAGCGAAACGCGGAGCGCATCGCGGAGGATATCGACGCGATCGGCGGCAATATGAACGCCTTCACGAGCAAGGAGTGCACCTGCTTTTATGTGAAGGTCATCGATGAAAGCCTCGAAACGGCTTTGGAGCTACTTTCGGACATAGTCTGCGATTCGAAGCTCGATCCCGCGGACATCGAACGCGAAAAAGGCGTCGTGCTCGAGGAGATCGCGATGAACGAGGATAATCCGGAGGACCTTGTTCATGAAAGCCTCTGCGCGCTTTGGTACAGGGGCAAACGCCTTGCACTGCCGGTCCTCGGCACAGCGGAAAGCGTCGCGGCGATGGACAGGGACAGGATCCGCGCTTATATGGCCAGAAGGTACCGCCCGGAGAACACCGTCATCTCCGCAGCCGGAAACTTCGATCCGGAAAGCTTCCGTGCAATGGCCGAAAAAGCATTTCGCTTCGACAGGATCGCCGAAGGCGCCGCGGAGCAGGCAGGCAGCTTCGGCGCGGAAACGGAGCAAGCCGCGGAAGGGGAGCGGTTCATATTCATCCCGAAGGATGTGGAGCAGCTCCATATCGCTCTCGCGTTCCCGGGCTTTGCGAACGAAGATACGCGCCAGTATCCGCTGCATCTGCTCAATAACGCCGTCGGCGGCAGCATGAGCTCAAGGCTCTATCAGAGCATCCGCGAAAAGCACGGCATGGCGTATTCGGTCTATTCCGGCCCTTCGTTCTTCACCGGCAGCGGTTATTTCACCCTTTATGCCGGAACAAATGAAAAACAGGCGGAGCAGGTGCTTTCGCTGATGATGGACGAATATGCGCGCCTCAGGAGCGAAGGCATCACCGAAGCGGAGCTCGAGAGGAGCAAACGCCAGATGCGCACGAGCTTCCTGCTCGGAAGGGAGAACACCTCCGCACATTCCTCGGCCCTCGGCCGAAGCGAGCTGTTCTCGCTCAATTATCTGACGGACGACGAGGTGCTTGCAAAGATCGACGCCGTGACCGTGGACGACGTCAACGCGATCCTGCCGTATGTCTGCGATTTTTCCGCAATGAAGGCGGCGGTCGTCGGCAGGGTCGGAAAGACCCGGAAGAAACTCGAAAGGATCCTCTCGGGGAGCAGATAAGCTCCCGCCGGAGAAACAAAAATACCCGAACGGAGAAACGACAATGGACAAGCTCGATATAATTTTCGAAATGCAGAAGAAGCTCGACGACGACATCGCCGAGCGGAGGCATCTTTCCTTCACGCAGGAGGAATGGATGCAGAAGGAAGTGCTCGCGATGCTCTCGGAGCTTTCCGAAGTGCTGGACGAGGTCAACTTTAAATGGTGGAAAAACAAAAAGCCCGTCGATCAGGAGGCCCTGCAGGGCGAGATCGTGGATATCCTCCACTTTTTCGTCAGCATGTGCATCCGCTCCGGCATGGACGCGGAAACGCTGTTCAATAAATATTTGCTGAAAAACAAAGAGAATTTCGACAGGCAGTACGGCCGCAGCGAGAAAAAGGGCTATGAAGTGCTGCCGGAAGAGAACTGAGCGGGAGGTCGCAATTGGAACTGATTCAATTCAGAAAAAAGCGCCGGCACGTTAAAAAAGGCGTGCTCGTGATCATACTCGCATTCCTGCTTGTGGTTGCCGCAGTGCTGGCGTTCATCCTGATCTTCGGCGGCGCTGAAGCCGTTTCAAAAACGGGGAAGCTGACCGGAACGAAGACCTACAGCGCCGTCGTGATCCGCAGCGAAAAGGTCGCCGTCGTCAAGGATTTCGATACGGCGGATTATCTCGTCCGCAACGGACAGCAGGTCCGAAAGGGCGACAACGTCATGAATGTTTATAATCTCGGCTACAGCCGCGAGAACACCGAGAAGCTGCTCGCCGTGCGTGAGCAGATCCTCGACGCGCAGCTGAGGAGCGACGGCGAGACACGCGACCCGGAGCTCAAGAGCCTGAATGACGGCATCGTGAGCGCAAAGGACATGCTCTCGAAGGCCGTGATGGCCGGCAACGCCTCCGCCGTGCAGACGATCAGCGGCAATCTCAGGAAACTGCTCAGCGACCGCAGCGATTACCTTCGCGATAAATCGCAGCAGAACGAGACGCTCCGCGGGCTTTATCAGCAGGAGGCCGACCTTTTGCAGGCCGTGGAATCGCAGCGCGTGACTGTCGCCGCGGAGAGGGACGGCGTTGTGAGCTTCTATATCGACGACTTCGCCTCAACTTTGAACGCCGACAAGATCGGGCAGGATCTCATCACGGCGGAGCTGATCAGCAAGGCGTTCGATAAGAGCGAAAGATTCAAATGGACGGGCAGCTCAACGAGCAGCGCTTTCCGCATCGTCAATCCGAACGAATGGTACTGTGCGTTCCTGACCGGCACATCCGAACCGCTGCGCGTTGCTCCCGGCAAGCAGTATTCGGTCGAGATCGCCGGCTACGGCAGCTTCATCGGCACAGGCGTAACAAGCTTCGTCAACGATAAAAACGTTGTGAATATCATCCGATTCTCCCAAAACCTCGGCGCGCTGATCGATGTTCGCACCTGCGAGATCAGCATCGCTTACGAAGCGGAGGGAATGATGGTCGAAAAACGGGCGATACAGTTTAAGGACGGGGAGCCGTATATCGAGATCGTGACGGACAACGGCCGTGCGAACGTTTATGTGGACGTGCTTGCGGAGGACGGCAAGAACGCAGTCATCAGGATCCGTGAAGGCGCCGAAATCCCCACGGGAACGGAGGTAAGATATTGGATACCGAAGCGAGGCAGGAAATAACGCGGCTCGAGAGGATCCGCGAAAGCATCCTCGAAGCCGAGATCAAAGCGGGCAGACAGCCCGGGAGCGTGCGCCTGATCGGCGTCACCAAATTCAAATCGATCGGGGAGATCCGCCCGGCGCTCGAAGCGGGGCTCGCGGAAGTGGGTGAGAACAGAGCGCAGGAATTCAACGATAAATTCGACTTTTTTACCGGTTACGGCGTGAAAAAGCATTTTATCGGCGGGCTACAGTTAAACAAGGCAAAGTATCTTGTCGGCAGGGCGGACCTGATCCAGTCGGTGGACAGGCTGCCGCTTGCTGCGGAGATCGATCGCCTCGCCGGTCTGCGGGGCGTCATACAGCCGATACTGATCGAGGTCAATATCGGCGCGGAGGAGCAGAAATCGGGCGTTGCCCCGGAAAAGCTCCCCGAACTTCTTGAGATGATTTCCGCAATGCCCGGCATCGCGGTGAAAGGGCTGATGTGCGTTCCTCCGGCGGGCAGTGAGGACGAGGCAAGGCCGTATTTCGCCGAAATGCGGGAGCTCTTCGAGAAACTGCGCGGCTTCCCGGCCGGCAATGTTTCGATGGAGGAGCTTTCGATGGGCATGAGCGGGGATTATAAAGCCGCGATTTCGGAAGGCGCAACGATGGTGCGGATCGGCTCCGCGATCTTCGGGCCCCGAAGCGCGGTCAAGCCGGTCTGACCCCGACCGTCCATTCGGGCGGAAGCGGCAGATCGGGGCGGAGTTGTCACCGCCGATTTTCTCCAAGCGCCAACAATTATACTTAGGAGGAATGAAAAATGGCAAAAGGACTTAGGAAACTGTGGGACGCTCTGCTCGAGCCGAGCGAAGAACAGCAGCAGGAGCTTGAGTACAGCGAGGAGTTCAGCAGCGTCTATGCCGAGCCCGAACCGGAGCCCGAGCAGCGCAGACCGAGGCGGCAGTCTTCGAACATCGTCAATCTGCCCGGCACAGGCAGCAGCAAGATGATCGTTTACCGCCCCGTCAGCTATGAGGACACGCAGAACATCATCGACAACCTCAAGAGCCACAAACCCGTCATCGTCAACATGGAGCAGATCGAGGTCGAGACCGCGCAGCGCATCCTGGACTTCATGTCCGGCGCCTGCTATGCGGTGGACGGCAGGGTCTATAAGGTTTCGTCGAGGATCTTCATTGTTGCGCCCGCAAACATTGATATCATCGGCAGTTCCGACGGCTTTCGGGAGTGACATACACTTTTGAATTTTGACTGAAACGGGTGCCGAACAGCCGATCAGGCGAGGACGCCGGCTTTGAAGCCGAATAACAATGGCCGGCAATAGCCGCGGTCGGTAACTCCGGGCGGAAGCGGGATCCCGATTCCCGCCTCCGCCGGAAAACGGTGCTGTGAAAGGCAGCGCAAAGCGATTATGGAACGAGAAGATATCATCAATAAAAAATTCCCTCACGCCTTCTGGGGATATGACGTCACGGAGGTCGACCTGTTCCTCGATGAGGTCATCAGGGAACTCGACCGCCTGCATAACGAGCTCGATATGGCGGAATTCACCGCGGAAGCGGCGCGCCAGCGCGAGGAGAAGCTGAAGGAAATGCTTGCTTCGCTGACAGCCGGCCCGGCCCCATATGCGGCAGTCGCCGATCAAGCGCCTCAGGCGGAGGAAAAAGAGCCCGAAGAAGCGGCCGAAGAAGAGCCGCCTCAGGCGGAGAAAACAGAGCCCGAAGAAGCAGCCGAAGAGCCGGCAGAAGCGGCGGAAGGAGAAAACTCCGAAGAGGGAGAACCCTCGAAGGAGCGGGAATGATTTGAAAAGCCGGATCAAAACGGGAAACGAAAAAAAGCTGAAGCTCGCGGCGCTCATAACTGCGCTTGCGCTCTTTGTGCTGCCCGTTTTTTCCGCCTGCTCGGAAACACCGGAGACGCCGAACGGAACGGGGAGCATACCCGCCGCAACAGCGGCTCCCGCCGAACCGGAGGATGACGAATGGAAGGAATACTATCCCGCAGGCACAGAGGGGACGGTGGAGCTTCCGTATGAGATCCCGGCGGACAAAGCGGACCGATGCGTCATCAAAACCGTCGTGTTCGGCGCGGGCCTCGGTGCGGAAACGGGAAGGGATCCCTTCGTTGTGAGCTTCCTTTTGCCGCCGGGCTGGCGGATCGAGCGCGAAGGAACGGCGCCGGGAGGCTTTACGGAGATCCGCGGGGAGGACAACCCTCTGATGGGGACGGTCTATATCCTTAACGAGGCAGGAGAATGCGTCGGCACGATCGGCTTTTCTCCCTATTATACGCAGTATGACCCGATCAAGAATTATTACCAGATCTATTCGAGCATCGTCTACGGCGATTACCGCTTCATGATCGACCGCAGCTATCACCCCTTCTATAATTCCGAGGCTTCGAACATCACGGCGATCACCGAGACTTGCTTTGCCGGCAGCGGTGTGCCTGCGGTCTTCAACCCTGCCGTCGTTTCCCATGACCCGGAGCGCGGCGTATTCATCGCGGCGGAGTTCTTTAACGACAAGATCGATCCGATCGTGCTGCTGGATTTTGCTGAGAGCTTCCGGATCTACTGATGACTGCATTCGACATGAAAGAAAAAACCGAAACAACGCCGGAAAAGGATGGAGAACTGCGCAACGCAGCCGAAAGGATCGACGGATTTGCCGAAGAGGCGCTCCGCTCCATTTCCGCGCGGGCGGAGGAATTCCGCAAAAAACTGCCGCCGAAAAGGATCAAAGCGGCGGAGCCCGCTCAGCCGCCGAAAACGGAGGTCGGGACCGTTGAATACCGTATGCCCGAGTCGATCCGCATGATGCAGGAAGCCATCATGGGGGAAGGCACGCAGCCCGCACGCCGGGAGGATCGCGCTGAAAAACGGCATGACCGCGCAAAACTGCGCACGCCGGAGGAGCGAAAAAACGCGGCGAAGAAGGCAAAGCCTTTCCGCTCCGTTCCGCGTGAAAGCCGGATGCAGCAGATCCAGCGTCTTGCGGACGAGGTCGCGGAGGAACTGCCGAAGCCCTTCTTTGAGAAGCTCGACGGCGGCGTCGCGCTGACGGAGGGAACGAAGGTCCACCCGAAATCCGATCCGCGAAAGCCCCTGCTGATCCTCGGTGAATACCGAAACGACCGCAATCTCGGCCGCAGCATCATGCTCTACGGCGGCTCGATCATAAGGACCTACGGACATCTTCCGGAGGCGGAGCTCAAGAATGAGCTGCGAAGGATCATCCGCCATGAATTCACCCACCATATCGAGTCCCTTTCCGGAACGCGCGATCTCGAGATATGGGATGAAGTGCAGCTTGCGGAATACCGCGAGGGCCTTACTTCGGACAAAAGATAAGCTTTTTGCCGCATGCCGGCGCAGCCGTAAATAATATAATGAAGTCAAATCCCGCCGAAAGCGGGATTGTTTATTTCCCGAAAAAGCGGGAGTTTTTATAAAAAGGAAGAAATCGGGAGGAAAAAAGCCCGAAAAAAGGCATTTCGATGTCAAAAAACAGTTGCAATCCTTGTTTAGTCTTGATATAATATAAAAGACTGGGAGGGTATCCCCCTTCCGGAAAAATTCGGGCTGCGGTTTCCGCGAAGCGGAACTTATGGCTTAGTAGTAAAATGGAAGGAGAAAAACATGAAAAAATTCTTTGCGGCACTGCTGTCGGTAATGATGGTACTTTCACTGGTATCCATTCCCGTCCAGGCAGAGGGCGAAGTGGTTTTCACCTGTGCGACAGTGACTGACGTTACTCCCGGCGACACGGTCAGCGTTCCCGTCACTCTCGAAGGTTCGAATTTCACGGCCCATACTCTGAACATGTATGTCGAGTATGATACTGAACTGCTGACGCTGAACAGTGCTACCGAAGGCAGCGCTATTTCCGGCGCAACGATGAAGCTCCTCGACACCACCTCCGAACCCGGTAAGGTCAAGCTCGGTCTGCTCTATGCGACCAACGGCATGACCGCGGGCGGCGAGCTGTTCACGATGAATTTCACCGTCAGCGAGAACGCGGCTGAGAACATTCCTCTCCACGTCGTCGTTTCCGAGTTCAACGAAGTTCCCGTCGGCGGTGACGAGACTCCCGTTCCGTTCACCACCGTGGACGGCGCGATCGAGCTCAATGTTCCCGAGCCTCCGCCGGAGCATACTCTTGACGAGGCGCTGAACGTTGAGGGCGGCGAACTCCACTTCGAGAATGATGCAACCTACCCCTGGGAGATCATCGAAGAGGATGGCAGGCTCTATGCAAAGAGCACAAACATCGGCATTGCGAGCTCCGTCTCCAAGATCACCTTCACCTATACCGCGACTGACGGCGAAGCGCTCAGCTTCGACTTCATCAGCATGGGCGAAGGCAGCGACACGAACGACTGGGACGGCCTCCGTCTGTATGTTGACGACGCACTGGCCCAGAAGTGGGGCGCGAACCACAGCGAGTGGGAGACCTTCACTTACGACCTCACCGCGGGCGAGCACACCATCGAGCTGCGCTACAAGAAGGACAGCTCTGTCAACGGCACCGGCGACTATGCCTGCGTTGACAACGTGGAGATCGTCGAAGGCCTCGTTCCTCCGACCGAGGAGCCCAGCAGCGAGCCTCCGACCACCGAGCCCCCGACCACCGAGCCCCCGACCGAAGAGCCCTTCGACGGCATCATCTGGGACTTTGAGACCGATCCCTGGGATCAGGGCTTCGAAACCATCGACAGCGATGGCGATAGCTACAACTGGTATTGGGTCGAGAATGCAAGCCCGTATGAATATCATTACGAAGGCAACGGCTGCATGAGGTCCGACTCTTATATGAGCGGCGTCGGCGTGCTGACCCCGGATAACTGGCTCGTTACCCCCGAATTCACCGGTGGCACCTCGATCAGCTTCTGGCTCAATCCGCGCAGCTCTTCCTTCAACGAGGAGTATGTCGGCGTTTACGTCTCCGTAGTCGGCGATGAAGGCTGGAGCGAAGAACTCTGGGGCATGATGCTTCCCGAGGACGTCACTCCCGTTGAGTACACCGTTGATCTTTCCGCTTACGCGGGTCAGCAGATCCAGGTCGCGTTCCGTCATTATGACTGCGAGGATCAGTACTCCGCGATGCTGGACTACATCACCATCCCGAATCCCGGCGAGACTCCTCCGCCCGAACCGCAGATCATCGACACCATCGAGATCAACGATTTCGTCGTTCCCGCATGGGGCGAGAATCCCGCGTATGACTGCACCGTTCCCGCGGACGCTCACTATTCCATCGACTACATGGATTGGAACTGGTGGGATGACGTTGCCGAGGACGGCGACGTCATGGCTCCGAGCGAGGCTTTCGATAATGAAGGCTACGTCTACTATGCATATTGGGAGATCATCCCCGAAGAAGGCTATGCCTTTGCAGACGAGGTGACCGTTCTTATCAACGGCGATGCAACCATCGTCGAGACCAAGGGCTGGAGCGAATCGTTTAACTATTACTGGGCCTACACCATCGACTTCACCGTCGAGGATCCCGGCACCGAGCCTCCGGCAGGCGACCTCGATGAGGCGCTGAACGTTGAGGGCGGTGAACTCCACTTCGAGACCGGCGAGACCTATCCCTGGATCGTCGTCGAGGCAGACGGCCGTCTGTTCGCGCAGAGCGGCAACGTCAACGTTGCGAGCAGCACCTCCGTGCTGACCACCACCGTCACCGTCGAAGCCGGCGAAGCCATCGTCTTCGAGTTTAAGGCCTGGGGCGAAGGCACCGGCACCTTCTGGGATCACTGCGACTTCTACGTAGGCACAGAGCGCGTGCTCTACTACGGCGCATACGATAACGATTGGGAAGTCTTCTCCTACGTTTTCGAAGAGGCCGGCACCTACGATCTGACCTGGTCTTACACCAAGGACAGCAGCGTCAACCCGAACGGCGACTACTTCGCAGTCGATAATGTTGAGATCACCGACGAAGTTCCGCCCGAACCGATCCTGATCACCGAAGTTGCGATCAGCGATTTCGTAGTGCCCGAATGGAACGCAGCTCCCTTCTATGCTGTGACCATTCCCGATGACGCTCACTACTACATCTCCCAGAGTGTTTGGGGCAAGTGGACCGGCGATGAAGAGATCATTATGGGCTCCGATGAGCTGTTCAATGATCCGACCGTCGGCTACTTCATGGGCATCGTTGTCATTCCCGAAGATGGCTATGAGTTCGATATCCCCGAGACCGATACACCTCAGCCCAGGACTCTTGCTGTCACCATCAACGGCAGCACCGAGTACATCGCGTATGCAACGCTGAATGATGGCGCTCTGATCATCCAGACCATCGACTTCTACGTTGAGCCCGAGGCAGAGGTCGTCAACTTCTTCGTAGATCCCAGCTATGAGCTCCTTGCTCCCGGTGAATCCACCTTCATCGACGCCTGCATCGGCGGTGCATACGAAGCTCATATCCTGAACTACACCCTGACCTACGATGCCGACAACTTCGCGCTGACCGAGCTCTTTGAGAACCAGTTCCTGGCAGACGTCGCCGATCTCGGCGGTGTTTACATCCTCGATGCGACCACCACCCCCGGCGTCATCCGCCTCGGCATCATCATGCCCGATGAGCCCTTCACCGGCGAAGGCTCCATGTTCACCGCAGAACTGACCGCGAAGAACGACGCTGCGGAGGGCATCTACCCCGTTACGGTCAATGTTACCGAGTTCCGCAACTTCCCCGTTGACGGCGAACCCACCGATATCGAGTACGCTGTTGAGAACGGCGAGATCGAGATCGCAGGCACCGTTGAACCCGAAGAAGTCATCTTCGGCGTCGTTGCTCCCGAACTCGTACAGCGCGGCCAGCTCTTCGAGGTCGATGTTGTCATCACCGGCGAATATGAGGCTCACGGCCTTGTTCTCCAGCTCGACTATGACGCCAACAACTTCACCGTTGAGGACGTACATACCCATGACATCCTTGATCAGGTCGTTGAAAACGGCGGTACCTACATCATCGACTACGAGACCATCCCCGGCTCCATCCGCATCGGCATCATGATGCCCGATGAGCCCTTCGATCGCAACGGCATCCTCTTCTATGCGGACGTCCGCGCGAACGATGACGCAGAGACCGGCGTTTACCCCTTCGTACCCGAAGTTTCCGAATTCCGTTACTTCCCGCTCGATGCTGAGGAAGGCGAGGACATCCCGTTCATCACCATTCCCGCTGATGTCGAGATCGTCGGCGAAGGCGCTGTCTTCACCGTTGATATCGCTCCCGAGCAGGTCGAGCGCGGCGAATCCTTCGACGCGAACCTGCTGATCACCGGCGAATATCCCGAAGCGCACGGCCTGAACATGATGGTCAACTACAACGATGCGAACTTCGAGCTCACCGGCGTTGACCTCGGCGACTTCCTTGCTGCTCTCGCAGAACAGGGTGTTGTCGTTGTCGACTATGAGACCATCCCCGGCTCCATCCGCCTCGGCGTCATCATGCCCGAGGAAGGCTTCACCGGCGAGGGCACGCTGCTCGTCATGCACTTCACTGCGAAGGAAGATGCTGACTTCGGCGTCTACCACTTCGATCCCATCGTTTGGGAGTTCCGCAGCTTCCCGCTCGATGCTGAAGAAGGCATGGATATCCCGTACTACGTTGTTGGCGATCAGGTAGAGATCGTTGAGCCCCCCGAGCCGCCGACCACCGAGCCGCC
>DBXK01000029.1:0-10743 GCA_002309375.1 Christensenella sp. UBA1214
CACGACGTTTCCGGCACGGACTCCCCGTTCCGCGAGACGGCGAACATCAAGGACGGCTCCAATGTCATGGCGGATATGGCAGTGCAGTGCTTCGCGGGCAACGCCGCGCGCGGCATGAGCCTCTGCGCGCTGCATAACGGCGGCGGCGTCGGCATCGGCAAATCCATCAACGGCGGCTTCGGCCTCGTTCTCGACGGCAGCGAGCGCGTCGACGCGATCATAAAGAGCGCCATGATGTGGGACGTCATGGGCGGCGTTGCAAGGCGCAACTGGGCGCGCAACGAGCATTCCGTTGAGACCAGCATCAAGTATAACGAAAAGTGGGCGGGGAAGGCCCATATCACGATCCCGTATTTCGCGGACGATAAATTAATCGAAAAAACCGTTTCTGAAAGGATGAAATAATAAAATGGCAAAGATCATCGAATGTGTCCCCAATATCAGCGAGGGCAGGAATCGCGAAGTCATCGAGGCCTGCGTCGATCAGGTCCGCAACACCGCCGGCGTTACGCTGCTCGATTATTCGAGCGACGCGAGCCATAACCGCAGCGTCATCACCTTCATGGGCAGTCCGGAGGGCGTTATGAACGCCGCCGTCGCGCTTGCGAAGAAGGCCGCGGAGCTCATCGACCTCAACCATCACCAGGGCGAGCATCCGCGCATGGGCGCGCTGGACGTCTGCCCGCTGATCCCGCTGAAGGACTGCACGAAGGAAGAGACCGTCGAATACTCCAAGCAGCTCGGCGAGCGCATCTGGAACGAAGCCGGCATCCCGATCTTCCTGTATGAGGATTCCGCTTCCGCGCCGCACCGCGTGAACCTTGCCGATATCCGCAGGGGCCAGTTCGAGGGCATGGCCGAGAAGGTCAAGGACCCGATGTGGACGCCCGATTTCGGCGGCGCGCAGATACATCCCACCGCGGGCTGCACCGCCGTCGGCTGCCGCATGCCTCTCGTTGCATTCAACATCAACCTTTCCACCGATGACGTCAACATCGCCAAGGCGATCGCGAAGATCATCCGCCGCAAGAACGGCGGCTTCGACTGCGTGAAGTCCAACGGCTTCCTGATCGAGGTCGAGGCGGACGAGGAGAAGGGCATCCCCGCGCACAAATACGCGCAGGTCTCCATCAACATGACCGACTTCACCCGCACCCCGCTTTACAGGGTCGTGGAGGTCACGAAGGCCGAAGCGAGGCGCTGGGGCGTCCACGTCACCGGCACGGAGATCATCGGCCTCACCCCAATGCGCGCGCTGATCGATTCCTGCGAGTATTACCTCCAGCTGAACGAGTTCGACGCGGACAAGCAGATCATCGAAAACTATCTGCTGTAAGGGAAAAATCATGCTTCTTATAAAGAATATCGGCCTGCTCGCAACGCCGGAGGGAGCTACCGTCCGCTGTGGAGCCGCGCAGGGCGAAATAAAGGAATACGGCAATGCCGCCGTGCTCGTCGATGACGAAGGCAATATCGCCGAAGTCTTCGAAAACGGCGCTCTGCCCGAAGGGGAGTTCGAAAACACCCTCGACGCGGGCGGCGCGCTCGTCACGCCGGGCCTTGTGGACGCGCATACCCACCTCGTTTTCGGCGGCTGGCGCGCGCATGAGGTCCCGCTGAAGATCGCGGGGGCGAGCTATCTCGACATCCTGAACGCGGGCGGAGGCATCCTCAACACCCTCGTCAACACCAGGAAGGCGACCGAGGAGGAGCTCTATGAGCGCAGCCTCGGCTTCCTCGATGAGGAATTCAACTTCGGCGTCACGACGGTCGAGGTCAAATCCGGCTACGGCCTCAATATGGAGACCGAGCTCAAGCAGCTCCGCGTGATCCGCCGCCTCAACGACGGCGCGAAGCAGGACGTCGTTTCCACCTTCCTCGGCGCGCACGCGATCCCCGACGAATTCAAGGGCAGGGCCGATGATTATATCGACTACCTGATCGACGAGGTGCTGCCGACCGTTTGCGAAGAAAAGCTCGCGGATTTCTGCGACGTCTTCACCGAAAGCTCCGTCTTCAACGTGGAGCAGTCCCGAAAGATCCTTCTCGCCGCGCAGAAAATGGGCCTTCCCTCGAAGATCCATGCGGACGAGATCGATCCCCTCGGCGGCAGCGAGCTCGCGGGGGAGATCGGCGCTGTTTCGGCGGAGCACCTGATCGCAACGAAGGATTCCGGCATCGCGGCGATGGCGAAATCGAAGACCGTCGCGTGCCTCCTCCCGCAGACCTCGCTCTACCTCGGCAAACCCTTCGCAAGGGCAAGGGACATGATCACTGCGGGCGTGCCCGTTGCGATCGCGACCGACTTCAACCCGGGCTCCTGCCCCTCGCTGAACCTCCAGCTCTCCATGAACCTCGGCTATCTCCGCTATCGCCTCTATCCCGCGGAAGTGCTGACGGCGGTCACTTTGAACGCCGCCTGCGCGATCGGAATGGGCGAAAAAGTCGGCTCCGTCGAGCCCGGCAAGCAGGCCGACCTCGTGATCTGGAACACCGATGAGCTCCCGATGCTCCTTTATCGGATGGGCTCCAACCAGGCAAAAATCATTATAAAGAAAGGCAAAATTTATGAAGCTCATTGACATGCAGGTAACCGGTTATCTCGATGTTCTCGCCAGCGACGCACCCGCCCCCGGCGGCGGAAGCGCGGCGGCGCTCTGCGGCGCGCAGGGCGCGGGCCTTGTGACGATGGTCGCGGGCCAGACCACGAGCAAGAAGCGCTACGAGGCCGAATGGCCCACCGCGCAGAAGGTCATCGACGAGGGCATGCCGATCTATCGTGCGCTGACCCTCCAGGTCGATAAGGACACGGACGCATACAACCTCGTCGCCGCGGCGTTCAAGATGCCGAAGGAGACCGATGAGGATAAGGCCGCCCGCCGCAAGGCGATCGCGGACGCGACCCTCGTTGCGACGGAAGTGCCGTTCGAGACCCTCCGCCTCGCAGCGGAAGCGATGGAGCTCGCGGCGACCCTGCCCGGGCACTACAACACCAACTGCGCGAGCGACCTCGGCGTCGGCGTACATAACCTCCATACCGCGGCCCACGGCGCCTGGATGAACGTTCAGATCAACCTCGGCGGCGTGAAGGACGAGGAGAAGGCGAAGTTCTTCGCGGACGAGGGGCAGAAGCTCGTCGACCGCGTGAACGAGCTCGCGAAGGAAGTTCTGGACGTCGTCTGGAGCGATATCCGCGGCTGAGCCAAACTGATTTAATTAAAAGGGCCGGAGTTTTCTTTGATGGAAAGCTCCGGCCCTTTTCGTTATGTGCCGTTACGGTATGGAAATCAGTTTTGCCCGACGAGAGCGGAATCGTCCATTCGCTTTCCTCCTTTTTCAATTAAAGGCCTTTCACCCCTATAAACAGCGGTTCGAGCCGAAATGTTACGCTTTTTTGCGAATATTTCAAAAAAAGCCCCGGAAGAGGGGCTTGAACAAAGAAAAACTCAGCTTTCCGCAGGCGCTTCCGCCTTTTTTCGGAAGATGCGGCGAATCAGCTTATAGATCGCGATGACCGCCGCCGAAAGGGCGAGGTGCGTTGCGAGCATGATCAGAGTATAGATGAAGCGCAGGCCCTTTTCGCCGAGCTTTTCGGCAAGGCCCTCATAGATCGGCACGCCGCCGCCGCTGTACAGCAGCATGAAGTCAGAGCCCTCGATCTTGTTGATGTTCAGGTAATAATTGACAGGCACGGCGATCAGCGCAAGCAGCACGATCGGCACGAAGGAGCGGAAGATATCCTTCCATTCGAGCTCGTAATAGCGGGTCATCAGCAGGAACACGCCCACAGCGAACATCGAGGAATGGAAGAAGAGCGAATAGAACGCGCCGAAGGTCCAGAACGGATAGAAATTGAGGCCGTTGCAGTAGACGACGCCGACGCCGCCGTATAAAAGACCGACCGTCGTGATGAACGCAAGCGCGTACTGCCGGAGCTTCCCCTTGCCCCAGGCGGCCGCGAGGAGCGTATAGATGAACAGCGAGCAGGTATAGAGCGGCAGGATCTGCAGGTTGAATTTGCCGCTGCCGACGGTGAAATCATAGTAGCTTTCCCAGCAGATCTTCGAGACCTCGTGGAAGACCATCCAGATCGAGAAGATCTTCAAAAAGACGTCGATCTTCCTGTGCTTCGTATTCCGCAGCAGGTACGAGATGACGAAAGTCAGCACTGCGACGAGCGCGATGAATATGAGATGCGGAAGGCTGAACATATCCGAATCGAAGCCCTCCGCCCGGAGCTTGCCCTTGTAATCAAAGAAACCGTAATTGAACATTTTTTCCTCCGGAAAGCGTTATTTTTTGCCGAGCACGATCGGCACGGCGACCCTTTGGACCTCCGCGATCGCCTTTTCGGCGTCGATGGTCGTCCATTCGCCGTTTTCATAGAGGACCTTACCCCGGACGACGGTGAGGCAGACGTCGCTGCCGTTTGCGGCGTATGCGGCGGCGGCAACGGGATCGAAGAGCGGCTGCAGGCGCGGCTTATGGACGTCGAGCATGATGAGGTCCGCCTCGAAGCCCGGCTTCAGCCTTCCGACCTCGTTTTCGCGGCCCTGCGCCTTCGCGCCGCCGACGGTCGCCATCCTGAGCGCCTCGTATGCGGGCACGGCGGTCGGGTCGAGGCTCGTCCCCTTCGCGAGGAGCGCGGCGAGCTTGATCTCTTCGAAAAGATCGTGGTCGTTGTTGGAGGCGCAGCCGTCGGTGCCGAGGGCGAGGTTAATGCCGAGCTCCGCCATGCGTTTGACGTTCGCGACGCCGCTTGCGAGCTTGAGGTTCGAAACGGGGCAGTGCACGGCGCTCACGCCCTTTTCGGCCATGATGCGCATATCGTTTTCGGTCAGATGCACGCAGTGCGCGGCGGCGGCAGGCGTATCGAAAATGCCGTGATCGCTGAAAATTTCAACGGGCGTCTTCCCGCCGTGCCGCTCCATGCATTCCGCGGTCTCCTTCGCCGTTTCGCAAAGATGGATATGCGTCACGAGGCCGTTTTCCGCTGCGGCGGCATGGACCCGCTCCCAGACCCAGGGCGGGGAGGTGTATTCCGCATGGATCGAAGCGTCGGCGCGGATGCGGCCGTTCCCGGCGCCGTGCCAATCGCGAATCAGCGCGGCGAGCTCCTTTGTTGCGCGGTCGGCTTCGATATCGAAATCCTCGGAAAGGGCGATTATGCCGTTCGAGAGGTTCGCACGGAGCCCGCTTTCGAGGATGATCTCCGCCGCGGCGGGCTGGTTCGAATACATATCCGAATATGAGGTCGTTCCGGATGCGAGCATCTCCGCAATGCCGAGACGCACGCCGGCGAGCACCGCTTCGCGCGTCAGCCGGCCCTCGATCGGGAAGATCTTGTTGAAAAGCCAGTCGTCGAGGCGGTAATCGTCCGCATAGCCGCGCATCACGCACATCGCGGTGTGAGCATGAGCGTTGATGAGGCCGGGCATGACGATATTGCCCTTCGCATCGATCGTCCGCTTCGCGCCTTCGTGAGAAAACGCTTCCGGCACGGTTTCGGAAACGAAAACGAGCTTCCCGCCGGCAATACCGACCGAGCCGCCGCGAATGACGGGGGAGAGCTCGTCCATCGTGATGATATTTGCGTTTTTAATGAGAAGATCGAGCATGTCAGATCGTAAAGAAGCGGATTATGAGAAGGACGATGACGCCCGGAACGCCGAAAATGCCGGTCACGGTCGCCGTCAGCCAGTTGATCGGGAGCGTCAGTGCGTCGTAATGGAAGATCCCGCCGACAACGAGGTTGGAAAGATACAGCAGCGCCGCGCCGATCAGCGAGTTGATCAGGAACTTGACAAAGCCCTTGATGCCGATGCTGAAGAGCTTGAAGATCAGGAAAACGACGAGGATGATGGCCGCGATGATCAGCGCACCCATACCGATATGGATGTTCGGGATCGTGAGGCCGAGGATCGTGAATTCGGGGATGTCGATGCCGTTCGGCATGGTTTTTTCTCCTTTATTTTGCTGCCCGCTCCCGCTTCCTGTTCAAAAGGCAGATATACCGCCTTTTCGCGGCCTCCGCCTCAAGCGCCGTGAACGCGGCTTCGTCCTTCTCCGCAAGATCGAAGCGATGAAGCGCATCCCTCCAGCGCGCCAGCGCAAGAGTGACTTCGTCGGGCTTTTTTCTTCTCATCATTTTACACCACCGCCATGCTTTTTTCAAGCGCTTTGTGAAAACGGGCGCTCATTATCAGTTTATTGCGGGGCGGCGAAAGCTAATACATGACGCCCGATAAAAAATCCCGCCTTACGCGCGGATACGCCAAGGCGGGATGGGGGATGCTTATTTGCCGTTAAGGTAGGCCTCCTGCTCCGGAGTGAGCTTATCGAGGCCGAGGCCCATCGCGCGGAGCTTCATCATGATGATCTCGTCATCGATCTCCTTCGGCACGTTGTAGAGCCCGGGCTTCATATCGCGGCCGTGCAGGGCGAGATGCCTTGCGGAAAGGGCCTGGATCGCGAAGGAAAGATCCATGATCTCCGCCGGGTGGCCGTTGCCGGCGACGATGTTGACGAGCCGCCCGTCCGCGAGAAGGTTCAGCACGCGGCCGTCCGCCATGCGGTAGCCGGTGATGAAGGGCTTGCGCTCCGATTTCTCCACGGCCATCGCCTCAAGATCGGTCTTGCTGACCTCCACGTCGAAATGCCCGGCGTTGGCGAGCATCGCGTTGTTCTTCATTTTTTCGAAATGCCTGCGGGTGATGACGTCCCGGCAGCCGGTCGCCGTCACGAAGATATCGCCGAGGGGCGCCGCGTCGTCCATCGTCATGACGCGGAAGCCGTCCATCGCCGCTTCGAGGGCGCGGAAGGGGTTGACTTCGGTCACGATCACGTTCGCGCCGAGGCCCTTTGCGCGCATCGCGATGCCGCTCGAGCAGAAGCCGTAGCCCGCAACGACGACGGTGCGGCCCGCGACCATGTTGTTCGTTGAATACATGATGCCGTCCCAGACGCTCTGGCCGGTGCCGTGGCGGTTATCGAAAAGGTGCTTGCAGTCGGCGTCGTTGACGGCGAGCATCGGGAAGGGCAGGGAGCCGTCCTTCGCCCGGGCGCGGAGGCGGTGGATGCCGGTCGTGGTCTCCTCGCAGCCGCCGATCACGCAGTCCGCGTATTCGGGATGCTTATCGGTCAGCATCGAAACGAATTCGCCGCCGTCGTCGATCAGGATATGCGGATGGAATTCAACGGTCCTGCGGATATGCTCCTCATATTCCTCCGGAGAGGCGCCGAAGAAGGCATGAACATCCATGCCCTCCTCCGCGAGTGCGGCGCAGATATCGTCCTTCGTGGAGAGGGGATTGCTGCCGGTGATGGAGACCTCCGCTCCGCCGTCGCGCAGCACAAGGCCGAGATAGGCGGTCTTCGCCTCGAGATGGACGCAGACCGAAACGCGCAGGCCGGCGAACGGCTTTTCGACAAGGAAGCGCTCCCGAAGCTCCGAAAGCACGGGCATGAAGTCCTTGACCCATTCGATGCGCTTGTGCCCGAGGGGGGCGAGGGAAATATCGCGGATTGTGCTCAAAATAACCTCCCGATCCGGCGGGACCGCGCAGGGAAAGAGCGGGGGCCGGACGATAATAAAGATTCGGCGCCGGAAAAAACCGGACAGCGTATGCATTTTATCATACCGCGGCGGGGTTTTCAAGCCGAATCGGCGAAGCGGGAAAATGATATGCAAAAATTTTGCAAAAAGGCGAAAATGGTCTTGTAAACATCCCCCGAAAATTGGTATAATAACCATGTATGCAGGGCAGCGCGGACGGGGCCCATCGAGAAGCCCGGAAGCGCTGCGAAAGCTGATAACCAACAGATGGAACGATCGGAGGAACAAGTATGAAGTGTCAGAACTGCGGCCATGAAAATCCGGCTTCCACCGCCTTCTGCGAAGAATGCGGCGAGCTTTTGAGCCGTAAGCAGAATGCGAGAGCGACCGGCGGCGCCTGGGGATTCATCCGCGAAAACGAGGGCGAGATCACCGACAATCTCAGCGACGGCGAGCTGGATTTCGATACGGAAGATATCGATGAACTCGAAAAGAAGTTCATGGAAGGCGTTGAGGACTGGGCCGATATGCCCGGCAGCAGGCCGGCCAAGCCGGCAAAACCGGCGAAACCGGCAAAGCAGGAGAACGAAGCCCCTACAGCAGCCGCTCCGCAAAGGAAGCGCAGCCTCTTCGACGAGGCGGATAAATATGCCGAGGACGCAAAGGCGACTGCCAAAGCGGCGGACAGCGGCGCGGGAGATTTTGCCGATGAGCTCGAAGAGTTCCGGCCGCAGCAGACGGGCAGGCAGCAGTATGCTCAGCCCCGCCGTGCACAGCAGGCTCCCGAAGAACGCAGCGAAAAACGCCCCGAAAAACGCCCCGAAAAAAGGCGCGAAGAGCCCGCGGAGAGGCGGACGAACCGCGGCGAAGGCGGCGAAAAGAAAAAGCGCGGCAGCATCATCCCGATCATCATCGTCGGCGTGATCCTCCTTGCGCTGATCGGCGGCATCATCTGGTATCTTTCCAACCATAAGGATGCGGCGGTCGAGGAGAAATACGAGATCAACATCGACCCGAACGATCCGAACAAATACAATATCACCATCCACGAAAAAGAAGGCACCGTGCTCGTTTTCGAGACCAGCGCCGGCAACAGGACGGAGCACACCGTTTCGCATAAGAACTACATAATCTTCAACGTCGGCAAGGCGGAGCTGCTGCCCGCGGAGCCGATCGAGACGAACCCCTGCTCCGTCACCCCGAAGATCTATATCAAGGGCGAGGACGGGGAGCTGACCCCGATCGAATTCAATCCGGTCGAGATCAAAGTGCCGGAGCTCTCCATAACCTTCAGCACCGCCGATGAATTCAAGGCCGATGAAGGCGTTGCAACAGTGACGGGCCGCATCGACAACCCGGCGCAGTACGGCGCGGAGGTTACTCTCAACGGCGAGAGGGTCAGCATCGATCCGAACGGCGGCTTTGCCCACAGCATCACCTTCGATGTGCCGGGCAGCCATTCGCTCGATTTCATCGCGAAGCTCAACGGTTACGTGATCTTCAATAAGACCTTCACCGTCACCGTCGACAAGGCGCTCGCTCCCGAGGAGGTCGTAATCATCCCCGAGGGCATCGAGAATTATACCCGCCTCTCCAACGCCGATGAATTCATCAGCGTGAGCGGCACGATCCCGAAGGGCTCCCAGCTGAGCGTCGTTTCCGACGATCCCGATTTCAGCCTCAGGGGCGAGCCGGAGATCGACGATGAAGGCAGATTCAACTTCACCGTCAATATGCCGACCGCGGGCAAGGCTTATCCCTTCACGATCGTCGTGACCACGCCCTCCGGGACGGAATACCGTCGCCCGTACTCGGTCGAGAGGCCGCCGGTTTACAACGAGTACGTCCCGACCGTCTGGCCGGATAACTACGACGAGATGGTCAAGCCCTCCCATGTGACCGACAAGCGCGGCTTCAAGCTCACCGGCACGATTTCGGAGATCCTCTACGACGGCGATTATCTGCTCGCGAAGATGACCCTCGAGAACGGCCATGAGATCGAGATCGAGTATCACGATCATTATGCAACGGCCTCGCAGCTTGCCGTCGGCGAAAGGTACGTCATGTACGGCTATTCGCTCGGCATGACCGACGAAGGCGTTCTGAGAATGTTCATCTGGTTCGTCCAGGATTGATCCGATCAAAGCCCGGGCAGGGTCGGAAGCCCTGCCCGGGTTTCGTTTATTCAAGATCCGTTCGGGAGCGGAGGAGGAAAAGCCATGAACGTTTGGGCAAGGGTGAGGAAGGACAACAGGACGATCGCGCAGCATACGGTCGCGATCGCGGAAAAGGAAGCGGCCGAGGTGCGGGATTGGGCGGAGCCGATCGGCGAGCTCTGCCGCGAGCTGAACCTTTCGCGGCCCGTGATCCTCAAAAAGCATATCCGCGACCTTCTTAATTTTTCCCATACGAGCTTCCGCCCCGGCGATTTCATGGAAAAGGTCGATTTCGACCGCCTCGAGATCGAACTCTTTTAGACCGATCCTTCAAAAAATCCAATTTTTGACGATGGAATGATTTTCTCTCCGGTGCAGATACTATGCTCATAAAACGCCCGCGCCCGAAGAAGGGCCGCGGCGGAATACCGAAAGGAGTGAGCATAATGGATACTGTTTCATTGATCCTGATCATTATCGGAGCGCTGAACTGGGGCCTCGTCGGCATCTTTCAGTTCGACCTCGTTGCCGCGATCTTCGGCGGTATGAGCGGCGTTGTTTCGAGGATCATCTATACCCTCGTCGGCCTCGCCGGGATCTGGGGGATCACGATGCTTTTCCGCAGGCATCCGAAGCCTGCCTTCATGCAGGAGCATGACGAAGCATAAGCGCGGCGAAACGCGCGGACCCGCTGCGGAGCAAGGCTCCGCTTTTTTTATCGGAAACGGCGAAAATATACTTGATTTTTACCGAATAATGATATTGAAAAATCCGGGCGAAAGTGATATAATCGCCGGGCATGAAATAACTCACCCGTGCGGATTTCGGAGCCTGTGCCCGCGGCGAAAGCCGAAGGTCCCTCCGGAAGATGATGTGCGGGGCGGAAATTTAAAAACAGGAGGTTTTTTTAGCATGTCAGTTATTTCCATGAAGCAGCTGCTCGAAGCAGGCGTACATTTCGGTCACCAGACCCGTCGTTGGAACCCGAAGATGAAGGAATACATCTTCACCGAGCGCAACGGCATCTACATC
>DBXK01000029.1:10893-11038 GCA_002309375.1 Christensenella sp. UBA1214
ACCATCCAGACCCGTATCGCAAAGCTGAACCAGATCAACAAGATGGAAGAAGACGGCGACTTCGAGCTCCTGCCCAAGAAGGAAGTCGTTAAGCTCTGCGCCCTCCGCGAGAAGCTGATGAAGAACCTCGGCGGCATCAAGGAAA
>DBXK01000029.1:11052-19112 GCA_002309375.1 Christensenella sp. UBA1214
ACCCCCGCAAGGAGCACATCGCCGTTCTCGAGGCCCGCACCCTCAACATCCCCATCGTTGCGATCGTCGACACCAACTGCGATCCCGATGACGTCGATTACGTCATCCCCGGCAACGACGACGCGATCCGCGCTGTCAAGCTCATCGCTTCCAAGATGGCCGACGCCGTTCTCGAAGGCAAGCAGGGCGAGCAGATGACCGATTCCGCCGTTGAGGCGGGCGGCGAAGCTCCCGAAGAGAACGATGAGGAAGACAACTTCTGATCTTCCATCCCAAAAGAATCATAATCGGAGGATAAAATAATGGAATTCACCGCTAAAGACGTAATGAAACTGCGTGAAATGTCCGGCGCGGGCATGATGGACTGCAAAAAGGCGCTCAAGGAGTGCGAAGGCGATATGGATAAGGCAATGGACTATCTCCGCGAGAAGAGCCTTGCCGCTTCCGCCAAGAAGGCTGCCCGCATCGCGGCCGAAGGCATCGTCGATTGCTTCGTCTGCGAGAAGTGCGGCGTCGGCGTCATCATCGAGGTCAACTGCGAGACCGACTTCGTTGCGAAGACCGATGATTTCAAGGCCCTCGTTGCAAGCCTTGCAAAGCACGTTGCGAAGATGAACCCCGCAAACGTCGATGAGATGATGGCCCAGAAGTTCGCCGAGGACGAGACCAAGACCGTTTCCGACGTTATCAACGGCGCCGTTGCGAAGATCGGCGAGAAGATCACCATCCGCCGCTTCAACCGCGTTGAGGGCATCGTCGACACTTACGTCCACCTCGGAGGCAAGATCGGCGTCCTGCTCCAGATCAGCAACAACGAGCATCCCGAAGTCGCTCACGACGTTTCCATGCAGATCGCGGCCGCAAAGCCCACCTGCCTCTCCAGGAACGACTGCGACCAGGCGGACCTCGAGCATGAGCGCGAGATCCTCCGCGAGCAGGCCAAGAACGACCCGAAGCCCAAGCCCGCTGCGATCATCGAGAAGATGGTCGAAGGCCGCATCGAGAAGTACTACAAGGAAGTCTGCCTCCTCGAGCAGCCCTTCGTCAAGAACCAGGACGAGTCCGTCGGTCAGATGATCAACGGCAGGTTCGAGGTCATCGGCTTCACCCGCTACGAGATGGGCGAAGGCCTCCAGAAGCGCAGCGACAACTTCGCAGAGGAAGTCGCGGCCCAGACCGCCAAGAAGGCGTAAGCGAAAAGCGAAAGAGAACGGCTCCGAAAGGGGCCGTTTTTTTGTAATGTATTATAAGTATTTTGCATAAGAAAAGGCTCTCCCGAAGGAGAGCCTTTTGCAGTTGGCTTTTGTTTCGATCAGTCAAGGGGCATGGGGACGATACGGAGAGCCATGCGCATGATGATGATCGCGTCGGTCGCGTTGACAACGCCGTCGCCGTTAACGTCGCCGCGGGCGATCTGCTCGGCGGTCAGGGTAATGCTGCCCATCGAGGCACGCATCGCGAGCAGAGCGTCGGTCGTGTCGACCTTGCCGTCGCCGTTGATGTCGCCGTCCGCGGTGATGACCGGGGGCTGCTCATTCTGGGTGTACTGAGCGGTGACGGTGAGGTTCGCGGTGATGTTGTTGAACGCAACGTCCCAACCGGTGAAGGTGTAACCGTCGCGGGTCGGATCGGCGGGAGCGGTGGCAGCGCCGCCGTAGTTGACGGTCTCGGTCTTGAGGACCGTGCCGTCCCAGTCGACGAAGGTGACGGTGTAGGTGTTGATGGTGTACTGAGCATTGACGTCGAGGTTCGCCTGGACGTTGGTGAAGGCCTTATCCCAGCCGGTGAAGGTGTAGCCGGTGCGGGTCGGGTTCGCCGGAGCGGTGGCATTGCCGCCGTAGTTGACGGTCTGGGTCTTGAGCACGGTGCCGTCCCAATCGAGGAAGCGGACGGTGTAGGTGTTGATGGTGTACTGAGCGGTGACGATCAGGTCGGAAGTGACGTTGGAGAAGTCAACGTCCCAGCCGGTGAAGGTGTAACCGGTGCGGGTCGGGTTCGCGGGCGCGGTCGCCGCATTGCCCTCGACAACGGTCTCGGTCTTGAGAACGGTGCCGTCCCAATCCTTGAAGGTTACGGTGTACTCATTGGGCGTAACTTCAACGGGAGAAGTGGTGTAGTAGTAGGTGCCGAGGGTAGTCTCAGCATACATCACGATGGTGCCGTTGGTCTGCTTGCTGGTGGTGAAGTAGCTGCTGTTGGAGCTGCGGGACAGGTAGTAGTAACCTTCGGAGTCGACCTGGTTGTTGAGGTCGGCGCCCTCCCAGAGCCATGCAAGCGCGGTGTCGCCGACGATGAGGTATTCATCGGAACCGAGGGTGAGGTACTTGCCGTTGGCAACGTTCTTGAAGACGTAGCCTGCGGATTCGCTGCCGGACTCGATCTCGTAGAGGATGGTGTTGATATCCACGCCGGAACCGGGGGTCAGCGTGTTGGTGCTGTCGTTGATGGAGACGGACTTAGAGGTCACGTAATGGTTGTTGGAGGTATTGTAGATCGTATTGCCGACAGCGTAGTTGCCCGCGGTGATAACGTACCTGCCGCCGACCTCGAGGGTATCGACCTTCTGATAGACGGTTTCGCCGCCTTCGCCGTCGAGACGGTTATACAGCGCATACAGCGTCGTGTTGCCGTTCACGGTATAGCTTGCGCCGGGAGCGTAATAGGTGGGCTTGGTGGTCGTTTCGGAAACCTGCTGCGCGACCCAACCGATGAAGGCCCAGCCGTCGGGGTTAACGGAAACGGAAGTGGGAACGGTGATGGAATCACCGGTATACGCGGTCTGGCTGCCCTGAGAAGCGCCGTTTGCAATGAAGTTTACGGTGTACTGAGTCTTCGCGGCGAAGTTGATGCGGACGGTGCAGTCGCTGGAGGGATTGACGGTGAAGGTGTTGCCGTCCTGGGTAACGGTCGCAGTACCGCTGGTCACGGTATAGCCGGCCGCATAATAGCCGGTCTTCGGGGAGGCGGTGATGACGTAGCCGTTAACGGAAACAGTACCGTAGTTCGTGTTGTTGGAAGTCGCGGTCACGGTGTAGCTTTCGCCGAAGAGCTTCCAGGTGCAGTTAACGGTCTGGGTGCCGTCCGGGTTGGAGGGGAAGGAGTCGACGGGGCTCATGACGATCGGCCACGCAGCGCCGGAGGAGCTGGAGTATGCGGGATCCCAGTTGCCCCAGGTGCTCTTCATGGTGGCGATAGCGTCCTTGACCATCGCGCCGTTCTTCATCTCGGTCCAGAAGGTGCCCTCGTATTTATAGTCGCCGGTGAAGGAGACGCTCTGGCTGTAGCCGTAGACGCCGCCCGCGCCCGCCGCGAGGAGGGCCGTACCGGTGGTGCCCTTGCCGGCCTTCTTCATGCCTTCGCAGATCGCCATCCAGACGAAGGGATTGGCGAGGGTGCCGGAGACGTGGTTCTGGATGTAGCGGCCGTCGATATAAGCGGCGCTGCCGGAGCTGACCGCCCAGCCGTTGTTATAGTCGGTGGTGGTGATGCCGGTGTTGGTGGTCAGGCAGAGATAGGAAGAAGTGCCGCTCTGAACGCCGTGGGAGTCGTAAATGACAACGCCCTTGTCGGTGTATGCCGCAGCGATGTTGGGACCGGTCGCGTTGGCGTTGATAAGCTGGGTGCAGCTGCCGCCGGTCGCCTCCGCGATGGAGGTGGATTCGTTCTTGTACTGATCGGTGAAGCTGGAGTCGCTGCTGTAGTAGGGACCGACGAGAAGAACATTCTTCGATTCGGCGTCCTTGCTCGTTCCGGGGATGAAGATGATGCCTTCATCTTCGGGAACGTTTTCGGGCTTGACCAGTTCGTTGCGCAGACGGTAGTTGTAATTGCAGTACATGCCGTCAACGGTAAAGAAGAAGCCATCCTTGCCGAAATCGGAGAAGCTGTCGGTATCGACGTTCTCGAGGTTCAGTGCCGCTTCGTAAACGGCCTTGATGACTTCCTCACGGGTCTTGCCGGAAGCGATTGCTTCGGCTTCGGCTGCATCGATTGCAGTCCAGAAATTGTCGAGCTTCTTGAGCTGGCGGGTCTCGTAAAGAGCCGAGTCGATCGTATTCGCAAGGGATACGACGGGGACGGCTGCGAGGACCAGGACGAGCACGAGAGCTGCGGCGAGGAACTTGCGGATCTTCATTTTTTATCCTCCGGAAAATAGATTTGGTGCCGCCCGAAGCGGCTGCTCTGGCAATAACTCCTGATTGCCATTCACCGTTCCATTATACTTTTTTTTATATTCTTTGTCAATACAGTTTTTCGCACAGGACAAGAAAAAAATATAGGAATTTCATATATAATGCGCGGCGGAAAATATACGCGAAAAAAAGCGCCCCTCCGCGGGGGAGGAGCGCCTTTGTCAGGTCGTTTGGAGGGATCAGAGACCCATCGCCTGGCGCATGATCATCAGAGCCTCGGTGGTGCTGATGACGCCGTCGCCGTCAAGGTCGCCGTGAGCGATCTGCTCATCGGTGGGCTGGTTGATGCCCATCGCGATGCGCAGAGCCATCAGCGCGTCGGTGGTGGTGACGTTGCCGTCGCCGTCGAGGTCGCCGTCGGGCTCAATGGTGGAGCCCTGGTCGCCGGAGTAGGCAACGTTGTCGACCTTCGCGCAGTCAATGCCGCTGTTCACGCTGTAGTCCTTGGTGAACTCCCAGGTGAAGGTGTAGGAACCTGCGGAAGGAGCGGTGTAGGTGTAGGTCGTCCAGTTGGAGTTATTGGTACCGCTGAGGTGCAGGGTCTGAGTGCCGTTTACGAGGAAGTTGAACCAGTCGTAATTGCTCTCGGAACCGAACATATAATCGAAGGTCAGCGTCTCGCCTGCCTGCATCTGGACGGTGGTGGTCAGGGTGGAGGTGGAGCTGTCCTGACCGGCGTTGCCGCTCTTTGCCAAGTAGCGGTCACCCTCCTGAACAGCGGTCCAGGGATACTGCTCGCTGGTGCCGAAGCTCAGGGAGCCGCCCTCGACGTTCAGCGCGTCGCGGAGGGAAGTATCCTCAACGATGTGCGCGGTGACGGACGCGGTGCCGATGGTCGCACCGGTCATATCGAAAACGGTGCAGGTGATGGTGGTGGTGCCTGCGCCGGTGCCGGTGATGGTCGCGCCGCGGTTGTTGCCGCTTACGGTCGCGATGGCCGGGTTGGCGGAGGTCCACTCAAGGTTGTACTGGTTCGCGTTGTCGGGAACGCGGAGGAAGCTGACGGACGCGGTGCGGCCGATGTAGGCTTCGACTTCGTTGGCGCTGAGGCTGAAGCTCTCGAGCTCAACGGGCTCGGGATCGCCGTAGAGCAGCCAGTCGCAGGTTACGGTCTGGGGACCGTCGGGGTTGGCCGGGAAGGGATCGGTGGGGCTCATCATGATCGGATAAGCATCGCCGTGAGGATCGGGGATTCCCCAATAATCGACCATCGCATCATAAGCTTCCGCTGCGGTCTCGCCGTCCTTCATGTGGTTCCAGAAGGTTGCTTCGTACTTATAGTCGCCTGCGAAGGTGACGCTCTGGGAATAGCCGTAAACGGCGCCGCAGCCCGCCTCGAGGAGAGCGTAGCCGGTGGTGCCCTGGCCCTGGCGCTTCATGCCCTCGCAGATCGCCATCCAAACGAAGGGATTCGCGAGAGGAGCGGTGATGTGGTGCAGGATGTAGCGGCCGTCGATGTAGGCGGCGCTGCCCGCGTTGACTGCCCAGCCGTTGCTGTAGTCTTCCTGAGTGATGCCGGAGTTGGTGGTCAGGCAGAGGTAGGAAGAGGTGCCGCTCTGGGTGCCGTGGCTGTCGTAAATGACGACGCCCTTGTCGGGATAGTTCTCCGCGATGGCGGGGCCGGTCGCGCCGGTGCTCTGGAGCAGGGTGTAGGTGCCGCCGGTGGCGTTCGCGATGGACTGAGCTTCCTGCTTGTACTGGTCGGTGAAGCTGCTGTCATGGCCGTAGTAGGGGCCGATGAGGAATACGTTGGGGCTCTGGGCATGCTGCGCGGAAACGCCGCTGCCGGGAACGACGATCTTGGTTTCGGTCACAGGCTCGCAGTTGGTGTCGAGCTCGTTGCGGAGGCGGTAGTTGTACGCGCAGTACATACCGTCAACGGTGAAGAAGAAACCGTCCTTGGTGAAGTCGGAGAAACCGTCTGCATCGACGGCCTCGATGTTCAGAGCCGCTTCATAAACGGCCTTGATAACGTTCTTGCGGTCCATGCCGGAAGCCATGGCTTCGGCTTCGGCTGCTTCGAGAACAGCCCAGGTGTTGTCGAGCTTGCGCATTGCCTGTGCTTCGCTGACTTCGGCGCCGATCTTCTCAGCAAGAGAAGCGGCCGGAACGACGGCGAGGACGAGGATGAGTGCGAGAGCTGCGGCGAGGAGCTTGCGGATCTTCATTTTTTATCCTCCATTGATTTATTGCCCTCCGGGGGCTTTACCGGTCGAGAAAACGCTTTTATCCCGCCCGGGCGGACCGGGCTGAACACAGCATTCTTTCAAGTTACCGTAGTTAACAATATTGTACTTGTTTTTTGCGAAAATGTCAATAGCCGGAGCGAAGAAAAATATAAATTATACAGGCAAGATGACGTTCCTTTATCGGCGCGGAACAAAGAAAAACGCGGCGGACGGGGCGAAAAACGCGCGCGATGGAATTTTGACATTTGTGTAAACGAAAAGGGACGCGCCCGAAGGTGCGTCCCGTGGGAACGGATATATCGCATCAGGCGATGCCCATCGCCATGCGGAGGATGATGACAGCGTCGGTGACTTCGATCGCGCCGCTCGCGTTCATATCGCCGTGCGCGATATTTTCATCGGTCGGGGCGATGATGCCCATCGCGATGCGCAGCGCGAGCAGAGCGTCGGTCACGCTGACCTCGCCGCTGCCGTCGACGTCGCCGTCAGGCCCGACGGGGGGCTCGACGATCTCTTCATAGAGAGCGGTGACGACGGTATCCTGCATGATGCAGCTGAAGTCGGTGTCCCAGCCGATGAAGGTGTAGCCGTCGCGGCTCGGATCCTCGGGAGCGACCGCCGCCGCGCCTTCCTCGACCTGCTGCTCGGAAAGGACGGTGCCGTCCCAATCGACAAAGGTCACATTATAATAAGTCGGTTCGACCGGCTCCGGAGCGGAAACATACTTATAAATATAGATCGCAGTCGCGTTCTGTGAGGTCGTGTACCTCCGGCCGGCATTGGTATCGCCGGAGGAATAGGAGAGGTAGTAGTAGCCGTCGGTGTCGACCTGGTTGTTGAAGGCCTTGTCGCTCTGGTAGAGCCAGGCGACCGGCGTGTTGGAGGGGTAGAGGTACTGAGCGGAATCGAGGCCCATGTACTTGCCGTTGCCGACGTTCTGCCAGGTATAACCGGCGGAAGCGCTGCCGGCGGGGATCCAGGTGATCGCGTCCGCATTGACGCCCGCGCCGAGGGTAAGGGTGTTGTCGGCGTTGACGGTGACGGCGACGGTGTTCAGATAGTGGTTGTTGCTGACGATCTGGTTGCCGACCGCGTAGCCGGTGGTGCCGTTGATCGAACCGCTGTCGACGATGATGTACCTTTCGCCGACCTCGACTTCATCGACGAGCATCCAGCCCTCGAAATCGGTGACGGTGACGGCCGCGGTGCAGCTCAGATCCGCATTCGCGATGTTGTCGTGGACGTTCGCGGTGATCGTCGCGGTGCCTTCGCGCATACCGGTGACGGTGTTGCCGCTGACGGCGGCGACGTTCGGGTTGGAGCTCACGAACTCGACCGTGTAATCCGCGCTGCGCGGGGTGACGTTCAGGCGGAGGGTCGCGCTCGTGCCGGTGTAAAGCTCGACGTCATTGAGCGAGACGCTCTCGATCGGCTCGGGATCGCCGTCGCCGTAGAGCAGCCAGTCGCAGTAGACGGTCTGCGCCGCGTCGGGGTTGGAGGGGAAGGGATCGAGGGGGCTCATCATGATCGGATAAGCGTCGCCGTAGGGATCCGGGATGCCGTGGGCGGAGACCATCGCGGCATAGGCTTCGGCCGCGGTCTCGCCGTTCTTCATGTGGGCCCAGAAGGTCGCCTCGTAAACATAGTCGCCCGCGAAGGTGACGCTCTGGGAATAGCC
>DBXK01000052.1:0-27005 GCA_002309375.1 Christensenella sp. UBA1214
CTCCGCGCTGAAGGGCACCGGCGTCAAGGAAGCCGCGGAGGCGGCGATCAAGGCGGCGGGGGAGAAGGCGCATCGCCCGACGTCGACCTTCACCGGCAGCGTCGAGCATGCCCTTGCGCATATCGAGGAAGCCTGCGTACATAATTATCCGGCGGAAAAGCAGCGTTGGTATGCCGTGAAGCTCTTTGAAAGGGACAGCAAGGTTCTCGAGGAGCTTGCGCTTCCGGAGGAGACCAGGGCGCATATCGAAAAGGATATCGCCGAAGTCGAGAAGGAGCTCGACGACGACGCGGAATCCATCATCACCAACGAGCGCTACGTCTATATCGGCGAGCTGCTGAAGGGCATTTACAAGAAGAAAGGACACGGACAGCTGACGATTTCCGATAAGATCGACAAGGTGGTCACGAACCGCTGGCTCGGTCTGCCGATCTTCGCGCTCGTGATGTTCCTCGTTTACTTCATCGCAATGGCGCCGAATGCGCCCGGCACAAAGCTCACCGACTGGGCGAACGACGGCCTCTTCGGCGACGGCTGGCATCTTTTCGGCATCGGCGGCAAGGCGTATGAGGAGAAATCCGAAGCCTACGGCGACGCCATGAACGCGGTCAACGCCTTCTATATCGATGAAAACGGCGAACCCGCGCTCGATATCGAGGCGGAGGACTTCGATCCCGAAGCCGCGCTTGCAGAGATCAAAGCCGTTACCGGCGAAGGAACGAAGACCATCGTTGTTGAAGATGAGGAGACTCTTGCGACCGAAGAGCTGACCGTCTATTTCGACGAAGTGCCCGAGGACGCCGGCGACGACGTTGTGGGCATGAGTTATCAGGACGCGGTCAAATACCTCGAAGAAAAGGGCTTTGATGAGCCGGATCCCGCCGAGGACGGCGTATGGGTGCCCGGCATCCCGGCCCTGCTCGATAAAGTGCTGCTCGACGGCGAAGGCAATCCCCGCGTTCCGGAATGGCTCTACGGCCTGATCCAGAACGGTATCGTCGCGGGCGTCGGCGCGGTGCTCGGCTTCGTGCCTCAGATGCTCGTGCTGTTCCTGCTGCTCGCCTTCCTTGAAGCCTGCGGCTATATGGCGCGAATCGCCTTCGTTCTGGACCGCGTATTCCGCCGCTTCGGCCTTTCCGGAAAGAGCTTCATCCCGATGCTGATCGGCACCGGCTGCGGCATCCCCGGCGTCATGGCATCGCGAACGATCGAAAACGAACGCGACCGCCGTATNNATGACGATCATGACCACGACCTTCATCCCCTGCGGCGCGAAGATCCCGTTCATCGCAATGATCGCGGGCGCGCTCTTCGGCGGCAGCGCGATCGTCTCCGTCTCCGCATACTTCATCGGTATGGCGGCGATCATCGTCTCCGGCATCATCCTGAAGAAGACGAAGATGTTCGCCGGCGACCCGGCTCCCTTCGTCATGGAGCTTCCCGCTTACCACTGGCCGACCCTCGGCAGCGTCCTGCGTTCGATGTGGGAGCGCGGCTGGTCCTTCATCAAGAAGGCCGGCACGATCATCCTCCTTTCCACGATCGTTGTCTGGTTCCTCAGCTATTTCGGAGTTGTGGACGGCGCGTTCCGCATGCTCTCCGAGGATGAGCTCGATCATTCGATCCTTGCCGGCATCGGCAATGCGATCGCCTGGATCTTCTCGCCGCTCGGCTGGGGCAACTGGAAGGCGGCAGTCGCATCCTTCACCGGCCTCGTTGCGAAGGAGAACATCGTCGGCACGATGGGCATCCTTTACAGGACGGAGAGCCTCACCGTTTATCAGGCTCTCAGGCAGGCCTTCACCGGCGTGACCGGCTACAGCTTCCTCGTTTTCAACCTGCTCTGCGCACCTTGCTTCGCTGCGATCGGCGCGATCCGCAGGGAGATGAACTCCGCGAAGTGGACCTGGTTCGCGATCGGCTATCAGTGCATTTTCGCCTATGCGATCGCGCTGATGATCAATCAGTTCGGCGGTGTGTTCACCGGGAACATCAATGTCATCGGTCTGATCGCCGCGCTCGCCGTGCTCGGCCTTATGGGCTGGCTGCTCTTCAGGCCGTATAAAGAAGCGACGACGCTTTCCATCAAGGAAGCCAAAGCGAAATAAGCATACTGCGTACCGAAAAAGCCCGCTGTCATCCTCCCGAAGTGTTGACGGCGGGCATTTACGCGGAATATAATTAAAAAGCGGGAGCTCCGGAAAATCGTCGGAGCGCTCCCGAAGGAGGGAAGATCCATGCTCGAATGGCTGAAAGCAAACTGGGCGACGCTCGTCGTCGGAGCGGCGGTGATCGCGATCGTCGTGCTCGCCGTGATAAAGATCGTCCGCGATAAGAAGGCGGGGAAGAGCTCCTGCGGCTGCGGTTGCGCCAACTGCCCGATGAGCGGGAGCTGCCATAAGGCGGCGGGAACCAAGAAATGACCGAACAGACCTGCACTGCTGTCATCACAAGGGCTCAGGCGCGGCAGTTCATCCTTGCCGTACAGGGGCTGATCGGCGCATACCGTTTTTCCGGCAAGGGCGGTGCGTACGGCTATGTCCGGCAGGCAGGCTGCATCCAGTACGATCCGGTGGACGTATGCGGCAAAAATGCCGAGCTGACGCTCCAATCCCGCGTAAAAGGCTTCAAAAAAGCGATGCTGCAGGAGCTGCTCTATAAGGATCGCCTGCTGGTGGATTATGCCGATAAGGAGCTTTCCATATGGCCGGCCGAGGATTGGCCGTATTTTTCGGGTTATCGCGAAAGGAGCCGCGCGCTCGGGTGCAGCTTTCAAGGCCTCGACGAGCTCGAAGACCGCGCGCTCGCCTATATCACCGAGCATGGGCCGGTATCGAGCGATACACTGCCGATCGACGGCGAGCTTTTCTGGCATTCATCCATGCACTGGAGCGGGAATTGGCATAAGAACTCCCTTGCCGCACGTTCCGTGCTCGAGCAGCTTTATACCGACGGCAAGCTCGTGATCCATCATAAAAACGGCAGCCGGAAGTTCTACGACCTTGCCGAAAGGCATCTTCCCGAAGCGCTCCTTACGGCGGAGAATCCATGCTCCGATGAGCTTTCCCTGCTTGCATGGCGCGTGAAGCGCCGGATCGGGGCCGTCGGACTGCTTTGGAACAAAAATTCAAGCGCGTTCCTCGGCCTTGAGCTGAATGCCGAACGGCGGAAGCAGGCTGTTGAAAAGCTGGAAAGCGATGGCGCTGTCATCCCCGTTCGGGTCGAAGGGATCAAAGCGGAGTTTTATTATCTTTCGGATAATGACGATTTGATGCGTTCCGTCATCGAAGGGACCGCCGACCTCAAGCCGAGGCTCGAATTCATAGCGCCGCTCGATCCGATGCTGTGGGATAAGGCGATGATCAAGGCGCTGTGGGATTTTCAGTACAGCTGGGAGATCTACACTCCCGCCGCAAAGCGCAAATACGGTTATTATACGCTCCCTGTGCTCTTCGGGGATCACTTCATAGGCAGGATCGAGACCGCGGCCGACCGCAGCAGCGGCGTGCTGAAGGTCAAGGGCTTCTGGCCGGAGTCCTGGATCGGGCTGACGAAAGCGATGCGGAACGCTCTCCTAAAAACGCTCATCCGATTTGCGGAGTTCAACGACTGTACTGCCGTCGATTTTTCCGGCGCGGGGATACTGCCGTAACGCTGCGAAGAAGCAAATGAATCAAAAAACGTCCCGCTCCATCATCGGAGCGGGACGCTTTAATTATCAAGCTCAGAATTCGACGTTGACGATATGGCCCTGGCAGCCGTTCCTCGGAACGTTTGCGCCGTTGGCTTCGTCGGTGTCGATATGCATCGCGAGGGCGAACTTTTCGCTGACGCGGACTACGACGTCGCCGAAGATGGTCCTGCGCTCGTCGGTGTTGACGGCGACGGAAACGACGTCCTTATCCTTGAGGCCGACTTCCTCCGCCTGGGCGGGGGTCATGTGGATATGACGCTTTGCGATGATGAGGCCTTCGGGAAGGGTGATGCTGCCTTCGGGTCCTTCGATCTCGATGGGCGCGGTGCCTTCGAGGTCGCCGCTCTCGCGGATGAAGCCCTCTGCGCGAAGGGCGACGCTGTCGGTCTTGCTGACCTCGACCTGGGAAGCCTTGCGGACGGGCCCGAGGATCGAAACGCGCTCGATCTTCCTGTCGCCGTTCTTGATGGTGACCTTTTCCTTGCTGAGGAACTGGCCGGGCTGGGAAAGGGGACGGTCGAAGGTGAGCTCATGGCCCTGGCCGAACAGAGCCTCGACATGCTCCTGAGTCAGATGCACGTGGCGTGCGGAAACTTCAACGATGAAATCCATGGTTATTCTCCTTATCGGTTTGATTCGCTCAATGCCGCGAGCGCCCGAAAAGGGGGGGACCCGCTCACTACTAAGCATTACCCCATTGTTTTACAACATTTATCGGGAAAATGCAATATAAATACCGAAATATAATGTTTGCATCAGCCGAAGATCTGGCTGGGCAGCTTCAGCTTTTCCTTCGGCGGGAAGCCTTTGTCGAATTCCTCGACCTCTTCATCCGGAACGTAATAGCCTTGCGGCGTCTGATAAACGCCCGTCACGCCGTCCAGATATCCGGGCCGGAGCTCCCTGCAGAGGAAAAACGACTGATCCGCGCCTTCCGGAAGGTCGTGGTAGCGGATGCCGAATTTTTCTGCGTAATCGAAGCCGCTCTTGCCGTAAAAGCGGATATTGCCCTCGAAAAGCACCGCGCCGAAGCCCATTTCCTTCGCTTTTTCGAGCGAATAATCGAGGATCGTCTTGCCGTAGTGCTGCCGCTTGAGCTCCGGGGTGATGCAGATCGGCCCCATCGTCAGCACGGGGATATCCCTGCCGTCGTCAGCTTTTATGACGGTATGCATGAACATATTCTGCCCGATCAGACGGCCGTCCTTTTCCATCACGAAATCGAGCTCCTTGATAAACGCCGGGTCGTTTCGCAGCACATGCATGACGTAATGCTCGCTGCAGCCGGGGCGGTAGACATTCCAGAACGATTCGCGGATGAGGTTTTCGACCTCCCGCTCGTCCTCCTTCTTTTCCAAACGAATGATACAATCAGTTCTGTTCATATTTCCTCCGAAATACTTCTGTTATTTGACCTTGATCAAAAGAAAGCCTTTTATGACAAGCAGCGCAAAGCAGATGATGCCCGCGTAGGGCTGCCTTGTGACAATGAAAACGATCACTCCGATGATCGACAGCCCGACGCCGGTAAAGAGCCGGTGCTTGTTCCAAAGCGGTTTATCGAAATTGGCGATGATCGCTCCGCAGATCCCGTTCAAAACAGTCAGGCCGATGATCACGGCGAACACGATCCCGAGCCATGCGCTTTCGCCTTCCATGCCGAAAAGCGAAACCGCAGAAGGCGTTTCCGAACCGTTCCGGAAGACCGGGATGAACAGCAGCACGGCGGCCAGGATATCGAGCGCGCTGCAGATCAGCGAAACGTATTTGCCGGCGAGCTCCTTCTTTTCCTTTTCCGCCGCGGTGATGATCTCCTCCGGCCCGATCAGCTCGTCGATCGTGACGGAAAAAAAGCGGGAGATCTGCCTGAGGGAGTCGATGCTCGGACAGCCCCTGCCGGATTCCCATTTCGAGATCGCCGTCCTCGAAACGAACAGCGCCTCCGCAAGCTCCTACTGCGTCATAGACCGGCTTTTTCGCAGCTCCTGCAGCTTTTCTTTGAATTCCATATTATTCCTCCGTATGGCAGCTTTTCCTTCTTAAAGCGGCTTCGGCGCAGAACTTATAGAGCATGAAAAGACCGAAGCTCAGCAGCACGGAGCCGATGATATCCGTCGCCCAATGCACGCCGCTGACCAGCCTCCCGACGACCATGAAAACAGAAAACGCAAAAACAAATATGTTGGCGGCGATCCGAAGCGGCCGGTTTTTACATCTGCGGTCGGTCTGAAACTTCAGCGTCGGCATCACGGAGAGCACGAGCAGCGTTGTTGATGAAGGATACGAGGCTTCGAGGTTTCTGTCGATCAGGATCGGTCTGTAATTGACGGGAACCATCTCGAAGAACAGATATGCCGCGATCACAAGCACATAATAAACGCCTAAAAGGATGATATCCGTATCGACCCGCAGAAGGCTCCTGCGCCGGATCAGCTGAGAAAGGCCGAGCACGCCGAAGCAGATGCAGACGAGTATCGGCACGAGCCCGAGCCAGTCCGTGACGGCGTAAAGCGTCATATTGACGCCGCTCAGTTGATGAAACCAAGCGTTGAATCCCGCAAGGCCGACCTTTGTGCCGTTCGGACCGACCGGCTGAACGTCGGCAGACATGATGAGCACCGTCCAGACCGCGAATGCGGCAATAAGCGCGGCGCCTGCGATCAGTTCCTTCTTCGAATTGCTTTTCATCTTCACATCGTCCTTTCGCTCTTCGATCAAGCCGTGTCGAAAGTAGCATGAAGTGATGAAAAAAGCAAGGACCGCTCCGTCACATCGGCGACACGGAGCGTGTCATCCCCGATAAGCGGGGAAATTTTTCATCTGGTATTATAGCGAACGGGCATGCTTTTTTCAATATCGAGTAGTTGTGAAAGCGCAAGTGCATCATGCTGATCTTGCGGTCTGAACCGCAAAATGAATAACGGCCTGCGGATAAACGACGGTTCGCTAGAAAACGCTTGCTTCCATTGCGCCTTTTTGATACAATATCTGTAGCTGCCGATACCTATGGACTTGCTCAAAAGAACCGATATAAGAAGCGATACGGGCCGGTCCGCAGGTGCTTCGGCAAAAACAACAGGAGGAAAACCATGAAAAACTCTCACAGCAAAAAACTGGTCTTAATGACTGCACTGATCCTTGTTTTCGCGACGCTGTTCTGCGCCTGCGGGAAGTCCAAAGAAGCGACGACTACTGCCGATTTTATATCCAAAGCAGAAGCATCAGGAATGAAAACGCAGAAGTCAAATGCATTCGGAGATTACAAAGAAGGTACGATCGCTTATGTTCAAAGCGGGTTTACTGTTGCCTGGCAGGTCGAATTCTATGTTATGGATTCGAATGAAGATGCACAGTATACGTTTGAACAGAACAAAACGGTTTTTGAAGGAAGATCGGGGACTGCTTCCTCTTTTTCGCTCGGAAGCAAAGAAACCTATGAGAAAACCGGCGAAGGCAAGTATATGTATCTGAGCAGGATCGACAACACGTTACTGTATGTCGACGTGAAGGAAGAGTATAAGAACGACGCCAAAGCATTTATTAGGGAACTCGGTTATTAAAGGCTGCTTGCCCGCTGCATATCGACAGACAACAAGAGGGGTTGACGCCCCTCTTGTTCTTTTGATCACGGCTGATGAGAATACTGTGAAGCCTTAACCGGAACTCATTTCATGCGGCAGACCCTTTCGATCGTCTTTTCATCCTTCGTTTTGATCACGAAATCGCTCGGGATGATCTTTTTCCCCCTCCGTCGAAATAAATCAGGAAAAGCATTGGGGTCATGAACCCGCCGCGGAAAGCATTTTTCAGACAAAAAAACGAATTATGTGTTGACAAACAGGATTGAGTGTGCTATATTAGTTAGCGGCGGCTAACCAGAGTCCGCTATTGTTTTGAAGAACAGGTTAGCGGAGGCTAACCAAATGAGCTGTTATCAAGGAGTGTTTATGGCTATTGTTCAGTTTGAAAACGTTTCAAAAATCTATAAGAGCGGCGATCATGTGCTCAAGGCGCTCGACCGGGTGAGCTTCACGCTCGATGAGGGCAAATTCGTTGTGATCCTCGGCCCGTCCGGGGCGGGGAAAAGCACGCTTTTGAACCTTCTCGGCGGGCTCGACAGCCCGAGCGAGGGAACGATCAGGGTCTCCGGCGCGGATATTTCCGGCCTCACGGACAACGAGCTCGCGGATTACCGCGCATCGAAGGTCGGGTTCGTATTCCAGTTTTATAACCTCATCCCGACGCTGACCGTTTATGAAAACGTCAAGCTCGTTTCGGAGATCTCGAAGGATGCGTTCGACGCGAAGGAAATGATCGGCCGGGTCGGGCTTCTCGACCACCTGAACAACTTCCCTTCGGAGCTTTCCGGCGGCGAACAGCAGCGGATCTCGATCGCCCGCGCGCTCTGCAAAAACCCGAAGATCCTGCTTTGCGATGAGCCGACAGGCGCGCTCGATTCGGAGACCGGCGTCATGGTTTTGAAGCTGCTGCTCGAAATGACGAAGAGCTACGGCAAAACGATCGTGATCGTTACGCACAACCAGAATATCGCAAAAATGGCGGACGTTGTGATCCGCGTCAAGAACGGAAAGATCCGCTCGATCGAGGAGCAGGAAAAACCGCTTTCCGCTGACGAGGTGGAGTGGTGATGCTCGTAAGAAAGCTGCTCCGCACGGCATGGAGCTATAAGGCGCAGTTCATTTCGATGATCATCATGATGATGCTGGGGATCGGCATTTTCCTCGGCTTCAACATGGAATGGAAAACGATCGAATACGATGTTTCGCGCTTTTTCGATGATACGAATTACGCCGATTTTCGCCTCTATTCCGAAACGGGCTTCACAAAGGCTGAGCTCGACAAAATCGCTTCGATCGAAGGCGTCGGCGCCGCAACGAGGTATCTTTCTGTCAATCTTGAGCTGAAAGGCGGGAGCAAGAAGGCGCTTGCGGTCGATGTTTCGGAAAACTATACCGTTTCGACCTTTACCCTGATGAGCGGCAGCGACTACGATGAAAACGGCGAAGGCATCTGGCTTTCGGACAAGTTCGCGAAATTGAACGGCATTGCCATCGGCGATACGATCACCCTCGAATTCCAGGGGACGGAGGTCAGCGCAGAGGTCGCCGGATTGATCAAAGCCGGCGAGCATATGATCTGCGTTGCCGACAGCAACCAGGTCATGCCCGATTTCACGGTCTTCGGTTACGCCTATATTTCGCCGGCGAAGCTCAGGGCAATCCTGCGCGAAAAGCTGATCGGCAGCATTGCCGACGAGATGCGCAAAGCCGGCATGCCGGAGGAAACGGCGAAAGCGCAGGCGGAGGCGGCTTTGACCGACGAGATGCTCGAACAGGCGCTCGATAAAGCGTATCCGCAGATCAACCTTCTTTCCGGAATGGAGAAGGATGAACTCGAGGACGCCGTTAAGGAAAAGCTCGGGAAAACGCTGATGGTCGTTCCGAAAACCGACCACGCCGTCTATAAGGAGGCGATGGGGGAGGCAACGGAGGGAAAAGCGATGGGTTCGATCCTCCCGGTGCTGTTCCTCGCGATCGCGATACTGACGATGGTCACGACGATGCACCGCATCGCAACGAAGGAAAAAACGCAGATCGGCGTTTTGAAGGCGCTCGGCTTCAAAAACAGGACGATCCTCGTGCATTATTCGCTCTACGGCCTGTTTATCGGGCTTGTCGGAGCGGCGCTCGGCGCCGTCCTCGGCTACTTTGTCTGCAAGGCGGTCATGAGCGAAAACGGGATGATGGGGACCTATTTCGATATGCCGGACTGGACGGCGGCGACTCCGGCGTTCTGCTGGCCGGTGATCGCGGGAACGATCGCGTTCCTCACACTGATCAGCTTCCTTTCGGTGCGGGCGCAGCTCAAGGGAACGGCGGCGGACGCCCTTCGTCCCTATACTCCGAAGAAGATGAAGAAATCCTTCCTCGAAAAGCTTCCCGTTTTCGGAAAGCGGAGCTTTGCAACGAAATGGAATCTCCGCGACCTGATGCGCCACAAGAGCCGCTTCGCAATGACGCTGCTCGGCATCATCGGCTGTATGGTCCTGCTCGTCGGCGGCCTCGGAATGCGCGACACGATGAAAGGCTTCCTCGATCTTCTCGATAACGGGGTCTCCCATTACGCAACAAAGGTCAACCTTGTCGAGAATACGGACGCCGAAGCCGCAGGCCTGCTGATCGAAGAGCTCGACGCCGATTGGGAAAGCTATTCCGGCATCAGCATCGACGGCTACACTGCAACGCTCGATATCGTTCATAACGAAAAGGGCAGGTTCGACGTCATCGACAGGAGCAACAAGCCGATCGACCTCGGTGACGACGGTGTTTACCTCTGCCTGAGGCTTGCCGACAAAGCGAAGATCGGCGAATACATTGAGTTTTCGCCCTACGGAAGCGAAAAGACCTACCGCGTGAAGGTGCTCGGCTATAACCGCTCGATCATGACCGAAAGCATCACGATGACCGACAGGCTCGCCGATGAGCTCGGGATCGAATACGGCGTTTCGGCGGTCTATACGGAGAAGCTTTCGGATGAGATCCCGCCGTCGGAGCTGATATCCGGCAAGCAGGATAAACGGCAGCTTATGGACAGCTTTTCAAGCTTTGTGAAGATCATGGACGGGATGGTGTTCATACTCGTCATCGCCGCCGTGATTCTCGGTATCGTCGTGCTTTATAATCTCGGCATCATGAGCTATGTTGAGCGCTCGCGGGAGCTCGCGACGCTCAAGGTGCTCGGCTTCCGCAGCAAAAAGATCGGGCAGCTTCTGATCTCGCAGAATCTCTGGATGACCGTTATCGGCGTGGCGCTCGGGCTCCCCGCGGGGCTCGGAACGCTGCAATGGATGCTCTCGGCGCTCGCGTCCGAATACGAAATGAAGCTGATGCTCGGGCCGACGACTTACATCGTTTCCATCCTGCTCACCTTCGGCGTTTCGCTGTTCGTCGGCTGGATGGTCGCAAGGAAGAACAGAAAGATCGACATGGTGGAAGCGCTCAAGGACGCGGAATAGGAGGAAACTATGAATAAAATTACCGCAAAGATCAACGGTATGGCCTGCCCGATGTGCGAGGCGCATATCGCGGAAACGATAAGATCGGCATTCCCGCAGGCAAAGAAGGTCAAGGCTTCGAAGGCGCACGCGGAGGCGACGTTCCTGATCGAAGACGGCTTTGATGAAACAAAGCTCAAAAAGGCGATCGAGGACACGGGTTATACCTTCGTTTCCGTCTCTTCGGAACCGGCAAAAAAGCGCGGACTGTTTGGATGAACCGAAAAAAGGAGCAGGTTTGAAAAACAGTAACAAGAATTAAAGATGCAAAACCCGGGGCGGGCGAAGCATCCACCGGATGCTTCGCTGATCCGCCCTTCGAGTCCCTTCATCAATGCCAAATAACAGAGGGTACCCGGTGGGTACCCTCTGTTATTTGTAAAAGACCGCGTAAAAGGACGCCAAAGCACAGAAAGAACGCCTAAAAGGCATCCCTGTCGTCTGCATTCTGTTAGTTCATCGGCTTTTTTGTCAGATAAAGCACATAGGTGTCTTCAAACACAACTTTGCCGCCGTTTTCGGCGACCGTGTTCTTGAGCCCTTCGAAGAACGGCGTCCTATAAGGTTCCGGTATCACAATATGATCGCAATGCGTGCCGCAGAAGGAAACGTATTCGTCCGGATCCATTTCCCGTCTCCCGCGGAAATCATACCTTTTAAAATCCACAAAGCCGTAGTTCGGAGCGTTATCATATTTGAAACGGCCATGGATATAAGGGATATCCGGCTTGAAATACCGATCATACAGCTTTTGTATCTGCTGATACAGTTCCTCGTTCGGGGCCTTATAATCCGCTTTTGTCAGCATCATCGCCAAAACTCCGCCCGGTTTCAGCAGCGAAAACGTTTTTGAGAAAGCGACGTCCTCCGGAATCCATTGAATTGTCGCTGCGGAATAGATCAGATCAAATCGCTGTTCTCCGAAATCGTGGGTGATAAAATCATCATTCACAATATGAAAATTGGAAAACCGGCCGTATTTTTCCACCATCTTTGCACACAGGTGCTCACCGAGTTCGATGGCGTTATAATCGCATCCCGTTCCGAGGATCGGATCCGTCGCCTGACCGGTTCCGGGACCGATTTCAAGAACGGTCTTTTCCGTGCCGAGCTTTGCGTATTCGATCAAATAATCAAATAATTCCCGACTGTATCTCGGCCTGTATTTGTCGAACTGCTCGGGAATGGTATCAAAGATTTTTCTGAATTCCATAATATGATCTCCGTAAGCAACCGCTTGTTGATAGGATTATACATGATTTCTCCGTTAATGGCAACAAAAAACCTCTCCTGCGGTGGTAGACAAAAGAGGTTTCTGTGATGACACCGGTGGCGGGACTCGTTTTTGCACATTGCTCTCGCTGCTTGCTCACTACGCTGCGCAGCTCGGCGTGCAAAACCCGGCCGCGGAAAACGCAACACGGTGCATTCCGTATAAGGATACTTTTTGAGGGTTGGTGCAGGCGGTTAATGCCTGCACCGTTTTCATGCTGAATGCTTGGAGAATTCGGCGATCAAAGCGGACAGCTCTTCCGAATCGGGGACCGAGAACAGGCCGATCCCTGTGAAGAAGATATCCACAGCAACGGTTTTTTCGTTGCCGTTTTTTACGGCTTCGTGGATCTCGATCCGGCGAATTAGAGTATTCACCAGCTGCGGCGTCAGCTCTTTGATATCCGTTTGTTCCCTTATGGTTTTCAGAAGAAGGCGGAGGTCCGTTTTCCGTTCCTCTTCTTTTGCAAGCTCCGATTGAACAGCTTCCGTTTCGGTTTTGAGCAAGCGTTGCTCTTCCTCAAGCTTGCGGCTCATTGTCAGAAAACGCTCGTCGGTCAGCTTTCCTTTTACGTTGTCCTCATAGATGCGTTCGATCAGTACGTCTATTTCATCAATACGCTTTCTGTTGTTCTCAACAGCTCTTTTCATGCGTTTGAGATCAACGGAACGTGTTTTCGCATTCCGCTGTTCCAGCAGATAGACGAAAACCGATTCATATGAACGGACAAAATCCACGAACCTCGTTATGCTTTCCCAAACGATCTCCTTAAGGACTACCTCGCGGATATGGTGCGTCGTACAGCCATGATGTCCGTTTTTGTAACTTGAGCAAACAAAGTGCTGACTATTGGGACGATCCTTTTTCGGCGCAAGGAAGTATAGCTTCTTCCCGCAATCGGCACAGAAAACCAATCCGGAGAAAATACTGGTGAAACCGTACTTTGTCGGCCTGTGCTTATGTGACCTGAGTTCATGTACCCGAAGCCACGTTTCTTCGGGAATGATCGGTTCCTGCATATTGGGAATGATCTGGTATTCCTCTTCGGGGTGATAGATCATCTTATGTACCTTGTAGCTGACACGCGTCGTCTTGTGGTTCACAGCGCAGCCGGTGTACACCCGATTATCCAGTATATCCGCTACGCAGTCACCCGACCAATTATACGGAATAGCCGTGACCTTGCTGCAGGGATTCCGACCAATGGAGATAAAGTGCTCCGAAGGTGTCGGAATCCGGTCCGCCTCCAGTATTCGAGCGATCTGTGAAGGCCCTTTACCGGAAAGGCATAAGTCATAAATGCGTTTCACTACTTCCGCGGCTTCCGGGTCAATATGCCATTTCTCGATATCTTTTTCGTCCCGAACATATCCGTAAGGGATAATATGGCTGACGCGTTTTCCCTGAGCGGCTTTAGAAGCCCAAACGGCTCGAACCTTCTTGGACGTAGTAGCCGCATGCCATTCATTGAAGATGTTGGAGAACGGCATGAGCTCGGTGCCGGTGTTGCTCTCGGAATCGACGTTATCCTGTATGGCGATAAAACGGATTCCGAGCGTCGGATACTTGATCTCAAGGTATTGGCCGACTTCAAGATAATTCCTGCCGAAGCGGGAGAGGTCTTTCACAACTATCGTAGCTATCTCTCCGTTCTCGGCCATGGCTTCCATTTCACGGAAGGCGGGACGGTCAAAGGTCGTGCCGGAGAAACCGTCGTCGACGAAGAACTTGGGATGCAGCAGCCCGTTCTTCTTGGTGTATGCCTGTAATATCTCCTTCTGATTGGAGATCGAGTTGCTTTCGCCCTCTCTGCCGTCGTCCTGAGAGAGACGGCAATACAGAGCTGTTATCTTTTCCTGCCCGGATGATTTGTTTTTCATATGGCTCCTTTCCACATCGGGCACAGTAAAGGCATATTTACGATACCGTGCCCGACGTAAAAACTCAAATGTACGGTCAATCAGGGAGCAGGAGCTTTTTCAGCTGATCGAATACGCTCTGCTTGCCGGAAGGATCAAAATGCGTAGTTACGGTATAGACTGTTCCGGCTGCCTTAATGGAAAACTCCGCCTGCGAATTCGCTTCTTCAAGGCTTTCAAACGGCAGGATCACAGGCTGAGGCGTATTCTTAACATCTTCATCTCGTTTCAACGTTATTTCGCTCCTTTCGCTTGAGATAATCCGAATAATGCTCGCACGCCTTTCGAATAAACGCCTTCATTTCCGACGGAGTGCCGTTCGGAACGTATCCGCGAAGCTCGTCGGCGGATATGCTGATCTTTTCCTTCTGGTTGGGCTTTTCCTCCGCCATGATCTTATCGATCATTTCCTCGCTGATTGAGCCGTCGTTTACTGCCTTGTGCATCCGGCAGGCCTGGGCATATGACGGCGTGCAGTCGTTGAGGTCGATCGCGATCATGAGCGCAGCTTGCAGATCACTGTCGAGGAATGAAAGTTCAACACCGACGGAAAACGCGATACGTCCGTCATCTACCATATCGAGAAGAGCGGGGATAAGGTGTGTTAGGCGGATATAACGATGTATCTGACGCTCACTTTCATTTGCATCCTCACTTATCTTCGAAACACTCCACTTCTCGCCAACTTGGCGAGAAGTTCCCTGATGGGCAAGAGCTTCCATCTTCAGCTTATAAGCAAACGCCTTTTCGCTCGGCAGCAAATGCTCTCGATGCAGATTGCTGTCAACAAGCGCAACCGCTGCCTCATCCTTTGTCATATCCATCTCGATCGCGGGAACGGTAACGAGCCCCGCAAGCTCCGCCGTGTGCGCGCGCCTGTGACCGGAAATGATCTCATGCCGATCATCGCCGATACGCCGCACGATCAGCGGCGTCATTATCCCATGTTCCCGAATGCTCTCCACAAGCGCATCCATCTCTTCATTGTCAATAACCTTGTAAGGATGCCCCTCAAAGGGCTTCAATTCACAGATCCTTATTTCTTTCAATGCTTTTCCTTTCTCGCACCCGTGTTACAGCGGCAGCGTTACACGGGGCTTAAAAACCCTTTCTCTTCTATTAATCTCATAAAATTCTATTTTGGTGCTTGTAACAGTTACAGTAACATAGAATTAACCCCTTTGGGCTTACTGGGAGGAAGGCTTATCATCGAATAGACCCTCAGGCAATGCACACTGTATTTCGGTGAATCCGAGATCATCCGTGATACGCTCCCAGCCCCGCTGTACGCCGAATTCACGGAAACGGCGAGGCTGGTCGAACTTCTTCCAGCCGGCTATTTCCTTTGATGCAATGCCTGCGTTCATGACTTCGTTTATCTCCAGCAGATCCTTATTTCGCGGTTCGTCTTTTATACCGAACGCGTCGCGGTAGAGCATGCGGGAGCAGACGCAGTTTTCACTCGTTTTATCAAGGAAGCCCTGTATCATGCCAAGGCGGTCATCCTCCGGCATGAAGCCGCGCTGTATGTTGACGAGCTCCTTTTCATACTCCTTTGGGAGCTTGAGCGGAGGCTTATTCAGGAAATAGATGTGCATTGCCTCAAACCATAGCTGCAGGATATAGCGTTCGCTTTCCGCTTCGTCCTCGAGGATGTGCACCTCGGCTTTGGACATATCGATCAGTATCGGGAGAAAACGCCGATTACCCGACCGGTCGAGAGGCAGGAACGCAACGCGGTTCGAACTTCCGCCGAATATGCACTGGCGAGGCCTGTCCTTCGGGAAACGGTCATAAAGCTACCAACAACCCGGTTAATGCCTTTGTTACTTTCTGCGAAAGTAACGCAAAAGCACTTTTGACGGAGCAAGTCCATCAAAAGTGCTTTGCGCTCTGCGAGGCCATATGAATTACCGATGGGTTAATGTCCCTGCAAGCATCGCCTTTTTATACCCAAACGGCCGCTTGCAAGGGCTGTGCCCTCTGACCCTATGCCGCGTCGCGGTAAAGAACCTTTTGCAGTTAACACTGATGCAGTAAGCATCCGCATTAAAACTCCGCCTTGTTTTCTCTTGTGCGGCAACAATAAAAAAGGTATAATAACATTTGATAAATAAGCTGAGGTATTCACTATGAAAATGATAAATAAGACAGTCTGCATCATTCTTGCCGCCATGTCCGTGCTGCTTTTGCTCTCGGGCTGCAGCAAAGCTGCCAAGCCCTTTACAGTGGAGATCGCGAAGATCAAAAAGTCCGGAAACGTGATACTGGCTGCGAAGTTCGATGAGCTGAAGGCGAATGGCATCGAGATCGGCGACATCGTCACCGTGAAGATCGCGGACCGGGAATATGCGCTTCCAGTCGGAACGTCCTACACCGACGTCGACGCCGGGTGTATGATAATGAGATACGATCCCGAGGACGACGATATCACCCTCGCGATCAATATGGGGTCGTTCGCTCAGGAAACCGGTATCGGCGAAAAGCGGACTATTGAAGAGGATCCGGGCTATGAATGGGATCAGTCCGTCACCGAGGTCGCTATTACGCTGAAAGAAAAGCATGGCTATCTTGACGAATACAACGCCCGCAACCTTGAAAGGACGAACGAACGCGAGGATTATGCCGATCTATCGGACGAGGATTTTGCGAATTTCAGAGCGGTCGCGGTCTCGGGAATGAGGGAAGGCGTTCTCTATCGCAGCAGCTCGCCGATCGATCCGGATCTCGGCAGGAACGAGTTCGCCATGCAGGCGATGGAAAAAGCGGGGATCCGATCGGTGATAAACCTCGGCGACCCGGCTGACGGGATGAATGAGTTCGATGCTTTCCCCGGAAGCTATTACAGCGATTGTACGATAGCAAATATCGAAATGAGCTATGATTTCGCCTCGGCGGAGTTCGGCGAAAAGGTCCGGGAGTGCGTGCTGTTTATCATCGGGAACGACGGACCGTATCTTATCCACTGCAAGGAGGGCAAGGACCGCAGCGGCATCCTGTGCGCGATCCTCGAATGCTTCGTCGGCGCAGACTATGATGAGGTCGCGGCAGATTATATGCTCACTTACCGAAACTTTTATCACGTCGGGCCCGACGACGCAACGTATGCGATCATCCTCAGGAACAACCTTATTAAGACGCTTTCCGCTCTGTTTGGAACGTACGATCTTGAGACGGCCGACATGAAGGAAGCAGCAGCAGAATACCTGCTTTCGATCGGGCTCAGCCGCGAACAGCTCGATGCGCTGACCGCAAGGCTGGGGAAGTAAAGCCCGGTAAAGTCAAAGGAGCTGAAAAATGATACTTTTCATTGACGCCTGTGTTCGTGAAGCCTCCCGGACGAGGCGACTCGCGCTCCGCCTGCTTGATGTTCTCGGCGGTGCTTACGAGCACGTAAACCTTGAAAAATGCGATTTTCCGAAGGTCGACGAGGCTTTCCTTCAAAAACGGGACCGTCTTTTGCAGGAAGGGGATCTTGCGGATCCGATGTTCGGCTATGCAAGGCAGTTTGTACAAGCGGATGCGATCGTTATCGCCGCTCCATTCTGGGATCTCTCGTTCCCGGCGGCATTAAAGACCTATTTTGAGCAGATCAACGTGGTCGGTATAACCTTCCGATACACGCCGGAGGGCGTGCCGGTCGGAATGTGCCGTGCGAAGAAGCTGTATTACGTCACGACAGCCGGAGGGGACTTCTTCCCGGAGGAATACGGGTTTGGATACGTCAGGGCGCTTGCGCAGAATTTCTACGGGATCGAGACCGTTGAGCTGATAAAGGCCGTCGGGCTCGATATTGAAGGCGCCCCGGTCGAGGAAATATTGCGCGAATGCGAAGAGGAGATCGAAAGAAGATTCCGCAAATAAAGTTGTGACAGTACGTGTTGCCGATAAGGCTCTAAACCACCCGGTGGCGGAATTGCTTCCGCCGCTTTTTCGCATAACTTCCCAAATTATTTTGAAGCCGCCCGTGTTTGTTGGACATTTGCTGGACACGGTGTTATAATATAAAGAATTCGGAAAGCGAGGATGATGAGAATGATATTCTTTCAGGATACGAAAAAACTGACGAACGAAGTAATCGATTCATGGTCGGAAAATGCCGTCAATGCGTACCGGGAATACGCCGGCAAACGAGCGGAAAGCACGGTAAAGCTGCGGCTTACCATTGAGGAGCTGCTTTTGCGTTTTCGTGATCTGTACGGAACAGATGAGCCATGCACCATTAAAGGTATTCGCAGGTTCGGGAGCATCTCGTTTGAACTGTCGCAAAAGGGCGCTCCGCGAAATCCTCTTGAGACAGATCCGGAAGCAAGCTTACCGTATAACATTCTTGCCAAACTCAATCTTGATCCGCAATATGCCTACCGCCAGAACCGCGGTCTTAACGTCGTAACGGTCCCGGCGCCCCTAAGGAAACGAAAAAACTCGATGCTGATCGGGATTCTTCTTGCAGCAGTGCTGTCGGTCGTCACCTGGCTCGTATCGGGACTTCTCCCCGAGGCAGCTCTTAATGATTATATGATCCCGCTCGTTTCGGGGCTGTTCACCAAGCTTTCCGCCGTCTTTTCGGCTCTGGCAACTCCGCTGGTGTTCTGTGCGGTAATTCTTGGGATAAGCGGGATCGGTGACGTTTCCTCTTTTGGAAAACTCGGCGGAAGACTCCTGAAAAGAATGATGGTGACCTATGGGATCGCTATGATCGCTATGATCGCCGTTGGTCTGCCAATGGGCATCATCTCCCCGACCTCATCGGCGGGCGGAGGAAACGTATTCGGCGACCTCACAAATCTCATCCTCGATATCATCCCCGGCAACCTCATCGAGCCCTTCCGTATAGACAACGACCTGCAGGTCATAGTTATAGCCGTCTTCATAGGCGTGATCATGCTCGGCCTTGGCGACAAGGTGGGACATCTACGCACGTTCATCGACGAAGCCGGAACGCTCGTTAACCGTATGATGGCGGCGGTCTGCAAGCTGCTTCCGCTGTTCGTTTACCTCGGCTTTACGAATCTGCTTTTGAGCGGAAAGCTTTCGGAGCTGGGCGGCGTATCCAAGATCGTCATCATTTGCCTCGGCGCCTCCGCAATTACCGTCGCTGTGACTTTGGTCCGGGCTCTGATCGTCACAAAGCGTCCGTTCAAAGAGCTTTTCTCCGCACAGCTTCCGGCGCTTATCATCAACCTTACCACCAGCTCGCAGGTTTCGGCTCTTCCCGAGAGCATGAAATGCTGCAAGCAAAAATGGGGTATCGACGAAAAGTTTGTCAATTTCGGACTGCCGCTCGGCATCGTCATATATATGCCCTGCGGCGCGATAATGCTCGGCTCGATAGTTTGGGTCCTCACATATATGTCCGCAGGATCGGTCGACACGATTATGCTTGCAAAGCTGGTTTTCGTTTCGGTCATTGTTGCTATTGCCGCTCCGCCCATCCCAGGCTCGGCCTTTGCGGTCTTGCCGATCATGTTCTCATCCTGCGGAACGGATCTTTCCATGATGCCGCTCGCAGTCATCATCGGTTCCACGGTGGGATATCTGATGCCCGCACTGAACGGCTACTGCATGCAGCTCGAGCTTCTCATGAGCGCGCAAAAGTCCGGATGCATCAAAAAGGATCAAGCGCCTGAAACGGCTATCGAAGCCGCGGCTGACCTGTAACGCCATTCATAGAGCTGAGTACCAAGTCGGCACATGAATAAATTAAAGCACCGTTCTTTGCGGTGCTTTTTGCGTGAATATAATTGTACGGAATCGCTCCGCTTCCGTTATCGTTTCAGATACGCGGAAGCGACCGGGAACTCGAAATACGTGTTTCATGCTTTGGGCTCACGCTTTACCGATGAGCTCGATGCTCATCACTTATTCAGTGCTCGGACCTCCGGCGGGTCATGCCCGCCGTCCCGGCTTCATTCGATCGTCAGTATCTCATTAAAGCCCGTGATTTCGAAGATCTCCATGATTATCGGACTCACGTTTATCAGCTTCAGTTCTCCGCACGCGGCCATTTTCTTCTGTGTGCGCAGCAGCACGCGAAGGCCCGCGGAGGAGATGTATTCAAGGCCTGCGCAGTCAAGCGTCAGCGTTTCGACTCCGCCGAGCCTGGAATTGATGTACTCCTCCAGTTCCGGCGCGGTCACGGTGTCCAGCCTGCCGGTGATGCCGATGACGGCGGCACTGTTGCTGCTTTCAAAATTCAGTTCCATGGTGGCTCCTTTCAGAATCTCTTGATAATGATGATCTCGACGTCGCGGCCCTTTATGCCGATCCTCACGTCGTCCGCAAGGTTCGCGACAACGGATCTTTCAAGCTCATCCCAGTTTTCATCCGGTTCGGAAGCCCTTTCAAGCGAAGCGCTGTAGCGGCGCAGGGACCAGTAATCATCCGGCATAAAATGCATCATGCCGAATTCCGGATCTATGTTATTACAGCAAAAGCCGGCTGCAAGCGATCGGCCGACGCTCATATCGCCGGGAGCCATGAACCTTTCGAACAGATCCCGCAGCTTTCCCGTTACGCCCCTGGCGGCGGCGTTTTTGCCGCTTTGGGAAACGGCCAGCAGCTTTTTCCGCATTTCCGAATCCATCTCCGCTTTGGCTGTAAGATGCAGCGAGAACACTCCCTCTTCGTCATCTATCCAGAAATCGGCTTCCTTTTCGCCGGTCAGCGCGTGCATTATGCCCATCATCTCTTCGGTCAGCAGCCGAAGATGCATCGCGCTCTTTTCGGTCAGGTCCTTGAACGCCGCAACGCGCTCCGCCTGCTCAAGCGCCTTGCCGAAGCCGGCGCCTCCGTTCGTTACGTGGATCGTATCTGATCGCATCCTGCTTTCTCCTTTTCCGTTACCGTTTGTTTACCCGGATCGGCTCCGGTCTTTTTATTCTGCCGTATGCACCGCTTTATTGCTGATCAAAACCGGAATAATCGAATTCGAAATGCTCCTGCGCATCGCCTTCGGCATACCGCCAGCAGCGGATCCTGTTCTCGTCCGGGAAAAGCTTTTCAAAGCGGTAATCCCATACCGGCGCGAAAAAGTCGTCGTCCGCCTTGTAGTCAGGATGAGGATGATCCTGCGCATAGTTGGAGACGTAGATAAAATTATCCTTACTGCAGCCGGTCGCGTCGCGCTGATCGTCCGTCATCATGAAGTAGATCAGCTTATCCATCTCGCTGAGCACGTATGTCGGGTCGATATGGTAATTGCGGCCGTTTATGAGGACATAGCTCCATTCATGCAAGCTGCCCTTGACAGTGGCGGCGTCGACGCCGGCCTGCATCAAAAGGTAGGAATACGCCGGAGCGATCTCGCGGCAGATGCCCGTCCCCGTTTCGAAGAGGCGTAAGGTCGTGGTATAATCCACCTGATTTTCCATATCAACATGGTACGTATCCCAATCGTATTCATAGGTCCTCGAGAAGTAAACGTACAGCGCAAGCGCTTTTTCAACGTCCGACCAATCGGGTTCGAGCACCTCGTTTAGGATGCCTTCGATCTGCTCTGCGAACTCCGCGATCCTCGCCGCGGCTTCCTCGGGGGAAACGAGCCAGGTAAAGCTCCCGACGCCGTCTTTGACCGGATCGTTCCGGTCATACGCAAAGTCTATGAGCTCCACGAACACCGGGAAGCACTTATTCGGGAACTGTCCCATGACCCAATCGTAGGTGTGCTTATCGGGGCAGGCAAAGGTGTTTTCGCCCGCCATGACGGCATCCACGAGGTTGAACCAGGTCTCGCACATGGTCTCGCCGAATATCTCCTCAAGATACACGGAGCAGACCTTCGGCCGGAAAACGAAGCGTTCAGGCTCCGCCGTCGGCTCTTCCGGAACGGGCGTAGGAGCATTTTCCCCAAGATAATCGAACAGATCGAACGTTCCCGCTTCTTCCTCGATATTGAGCGACGGTATGCGCTCCACCGTCCTCGTGGAGCCGCTCGTTTTATCGACGTAGAAATCAACAAAAGTATCGGTATAGCTGCGGAATAACACCAGGTATTCCGTTTCCGTCTCTTCGCCCATCATCAGCGAGCAGTTTTCGGTGCCTTCTCTGCCCGTTCCCCAGCCGTACACGTACCGGCAGTAATTGCTTACACCTTCATACGCCATGCCTGCCGTTACAGCCTCCGGCGCTTCGGTCCCGGGAACGTCCGTGCCTGCAGCCTCGGTCGGCTGAGCGGCGTCGGTGCTCGCGGGCTCCGGCGGCTCGGTGGCGTCCGGGACGTCGTTCTTCGGAGCGCAGCCCCAAAGCATGCAGCACGCAAGGAGCAGCGCGATGATCGAGAAAAGCAGCCTTTTCATACTTGTTTCTCCAATAATGCAGTATTTATTGCTCATTCTTCATGAATAATGACGCGCATGCCGGGCTCCGCGTTCATAAGAACGAGCTTCATCAGCTCTTCATCGATGGCGATGCAGCCCCCGGTGAAGACCTTTGCGCCCTTGCAGTGGAGGAAGATGGAAGAGCCGAGAGGCCATTCGCACGCCGGATTATAATCAAGCGCGATGCCGTAATTGTATTCGGGCGAATAGATGAACATCTCCTCGCCGCTGCAGTCATGGCCGGTCTCCCGGGTGTCGATGATCCGATTGTAATATTCGCACTCCTCATCGCAGGCATAGGTGGTCTCGGTCACGTTGATATAATCAAGCTTCGTTCCGGGATCGTACAGGATCCCGAACGCGCTTAAAACGCCGAAATCCCCGTAAGGCGTTTTGGCGTCTCCCTCCTGAGTTTTGCCGGCTCCGTTCTTGCCGATATAGGCGTCCGTTTCAAACAGGAGCGTCCATGCGTTGTTCTGATTGGTGAGCTTTGTATAAAACTGAACGGTCGCATTGCTGCCCTCCGTGCACCGGACGAGCATGACCTGGCGAACGCCGTCATCCTTGCGGTAGTACTGAAGCCTTTCACGCCAGTACGCCTGGTTTTCGACGTTGAAAGCATACTCGTCCTCCTGCGGCCCGGTACCGCTTTTGGCATCATTTTTCGGAGCGCAGCCCCAAAGCATTGCGCATACAAGAAGCAGCGCGATGATTGCATAAAAAAGCTTTTTCATAATAACCTCCGCAAAGACCGACGATCGATCTGAATGTATCATAAACGTTCTTCTTTTTCAAGAAAAACGGGGAATAACAGCCGCCGGCGGCGCTTTCTCTTCCTGTTGACAGCAGCGGTTGGGGCATATTATAATAACGTCGCTGTCAAATTAGACCTATCCGCCCCGGAGGAACAGAAAATGAGAAAAACCGTCTTACTGCTTGCTTTTATAATGCTGCTCGCGTTCGCCCTGCCCGTTTTCGCAGAACCCGACGATAGCGTGCCGGCTTTTGCCGGGCCGCTCGATTATTCCGACGCTGCCAACTGGGCGTATTTCAGCGAGGGCGGGGACAAGCCCGCGGATCTTTTCATCGTTTGTCCGACGGTGGATACGAGAAGCTACGCTAACTCCGAGGACCTCAACGATAAGCTCAAGGGCCGGTTCTTGAGTGCGCTCGACGCAGAGAAGGGCATTTATGCGGACGCCTGCCGTTTGTATTCGCCCTACTACCGCCAGATGTCCATAAACGCGTACACGCTCGGCGCGGAGGATTTCGACAAGGCGATGAAGAACGCGTATCTCGACGTCTCCGCCGCGTTCGCGTATTATCTCGACAATGAGAACGACGGCCGCCCGATCGTGCTCGCGGGCTTTTCGCAGGGTGCGCAGATGTGCATCGAGCTTCTGAAGGAATACTTCGGGAGTACCGCCGAGGGAAGGAAGCTTTCTGACCGGCTCGTCGCCGTCTACGCGATCGGCTGGAGGATCACGGACGAGGATATAAAGGAGTACCCCCAGATCGTCCCCGCGAAAGGCGGGAGCGACATCGGCTCCGTCATCTGCTATGAGTGTGAGGACGGCACCGTGACCGGCTCGATAATCATCCCCGAGGGCGTGAAGACGTATTCCATCAATCCCCTGAACTGGATGACCGACGGGACCGCTGCCGACAGCTCGCTCAATAAAGGCGCTGTCTTCTCCGGGGAGGAAGGACCCATCCCCGGCTTCTGCGGGGCTTATATCGACGAGGCGCGCGGCTCGCTCATCGTGCCGGGCGTCAGCACGGAGGATTATCCCAAGGTGCTCGACGTGTTCCCGGACGGCTGCTTCCATCTTTACGACAACATGTTCTTCTATACAAATCTCAAAGAAAACGTATCGCTGCGCGTGAACGCCTTTTTGGAAGCCCGGCAGCAGGTGCACCGCAATACCGTTTGGTGGATCGTCGGCGCAGCGGCCGCCGCGCTCGTGCTGTGCGCGGGAGGCGCACTGCTTATCCGCAGGAAAAAGAACGTCAGCGCCTGAAGCAGCACCGATCAAAACACATCTGCCCCCGAACTGTTTGCGGGGGCAGTTGTATTTTGACGATTATTCGACTACGGTCTGCTCCGTCTCGGAGATGGCGAAGACGGTGAGGAACAGATTCTCAAGATCGGTCTCGTTCGTCCAGACACGGTAATAATACCGGCCGACGGGGATGTTGAGAGTATGCTCGGCGGCGTCCTCCTCGTGGATGTACTTGCCGCTGGTCTCGACGGTGGCCATAAACTGCCCGTTCCTGCCGATGGTATAGACCATGTTGGGGAACTTGCTGGTCAGGTTGGTCTGGATGCGGATGCCGCGGGAGTGCAGCACGTCCCAGATCTTCTCGCCGTCGAACTTGAAGGTGGATTTGGCGGAGAACAGCTCGTCGTTGAAGCTCTGGGTGAGGGTATGGCCGACCTCGTGATCGACCGATCTGCCCGTCCTGACGTCGGTGAAGGTGAACTGCCTTGCGCCGACGAGGGCGTTTTTCTCCATCTTGGCCTCGTAAACCACGTTGCGGGCGCCGTCCTCGACTATGTAGCCGGGCCGCAGCATCTGGCCGTCGTAGCTGACGTAATACTCGGTGAGCCGGCTCTTGGGCAGGGGCTCGATATTCAGCGAGCCGCCCGCGGCCTTGATCTGCTCGTCAAGCTCCTTTGACTTTTTGAAGGCCTTTACTGCGGAAAGCACGCCGCCGACCAGCGCAAGCGCGCCGAGACCGATGGCGATCGGCCCGAATATGCCGGTCTTCGCGTTGGTGGTCTTTTGCGGATCCTCGGGATCGTAGAAGACCTTGATGTCGTCGCCGACGTTATAGGCCTTGCCGAGCCCGCCGAAGCTGCCCGTGTACTTTACGCCGTCTACTGTGTAATCGAAGTCGACGTCATAAACGGTCTGCTCATTTTCGCCGCTGTGGTCGATGTACTGTTCGACTCTGGTGACCTTGCCCACAGTTTCAACGTAATTATCCGTCTTGAAGCCGAGCATGATAATGCCGAAGATGATGAGGATGATGCCTGCGGGGATCAAAAACCTTGCGGGGCCGGTGTTTCGCATAAAGCGCGCGAATTTGTTCTCCATAATTAATAACCTCCTTATAGCGGTTTATTGTTTTCTGTTTTTCATCCTGTCCAGGAAAGCCTCGGTGAAGCTCGCCCAGGAATAGGCGTTCATGTATTCTCCGCGGTAGGAATTGACCGCCGCGGGGTCGCCGCCGAGGAAACGGTACATATCGCAGTCGAGTTTTTCGGGAACGATTCGCATCGTGCCGTTCTTAAGCTCGAATATCTCCTGCGCGCGGGCGGATTCCAGCGTCCTGCGGAGCGAGCGGATGATAACGTCGAGCTGCTTCTGCAAGGAACGGTCGTAAGGCGTCTCCTCCCAGAGCACCGCCGCGGCCGCCGCCCGCGTGATCCCGCCGCCCTGGCGGTCGATGAGATAGGCGAGGAGCTCCTTTGACTTGGATCTGGGGAAGGGCAGCGGTTCGCCGTCCACAAAGAGATCGAATTCTCCGAAGGTGCGGGCGCTGATGCGCGAGCCGGGCCCGGGCAGCGCGTGCGGCTGTGCGCGAAGCCCTGCCGCGTGAGCGATCTCCTCGGCAAGGCGCTGCTTGTTCACGGGCTTCATAAGGTAGCCGGAGGCGTGCAGCCTGAACGCGTCCACCGCATACTCGGAATACCCGGTGAGGAAGATTATCGCGGTCATCGGGTCGATGGTGCGGATCCTTGCCGCAAGCTCCAGCCCGCTCATTTCGGGCATGTTGATATCGAGCAATGCGATATCCGCCGAATGCTCCTCCAGCCACGATAGGGCGTCGCCCGGCTTCGTGAAGCCCGTGACCTCCGGCGCCTCCGGCAGCTTTTCGCACAGCTCGACCGTCATGTTCAGTATGAGCGGTTCGTCGTCAATACAGATGATCCTCATGTTGCAGCCTCTTGCAGTCATTACAATTCTCAAAACAGTATAAACATCATTGTCCAACAAATGTCCAACAAAGTCAGGGAGAAAACGGCTTTTTGCTTGATTTTTCGGAGAGCAGATAAATAAACGCCCATCGCGGATCAAATCTACGGTGGGCGCGATAACTTTTATGCAAGCGGTCCGGATCCTCCGTCCTCCGCGGGGATGCGGATCGTTATCTTCGTTCCGGCGTTTTCCGCGCTTTCGATCGTCATAGTCCCGCAGCACAGGCTCGCAAGCCTTTCACGGACGTTCCTGATGCCGATATGCGTCCCGTCCGCGTTTTCGGCGGCGGCCGCGTCGAAGCCCTTTCCGTTGTCGCTTATCACGATCTCATGGAAGCCCCCGGCTTTTTTCGACGAAACGCGGACGAGCCCGTTTTCTACGCTGCGCACGCCGTGGCGGATCGCGTTCTCAACGAGGGGCTGGACGGTCAGCGCGGGGATCATGAAGCCCGTATCCGGCGTATCGTATTCCATTCGGATCGACGGGAAGCGGATCATCTCTATCTCCGAATACACGCGCGTATGCTCGAGCTCCTTCTCAAACGGGATCAACTCCGGCCGGTCGAGCGAGTCGATGTTCTGCCGAAGATACGTTCCGAACTTTTCCGTTACGTCAAACGCCTTTTCGGAATCGGTCAGGCAGAGCGCCTGGATCGAAGAGAGCGTGTTGTAGAGGAAATGCGGCTGGATCTGGCTCATCATGATCTTGATCCGCTGCTGTGCCTTCAGGTCCTCCTCGTG
>DBXK01000052.1:27037-42351 GCA_002309375.1 Christensenella sp. UBA1214
ACGCTGCCGATCACGATCGCATAGGTCAGGAAGGTCACGGGCTGATCTTCACCGCTCACCTTTCCGTCCATGAATACGGCGGCGAGTATCATAAGCACCACGAAAACATGGATGAGGATGCCCCTCTTTTCGGATTTGGCGCTGAAGAAATAATTCCTGACGCTGCGATAGAGCAAGTAGGCGAGGAGCAGCAGGCTGATGTACAGGCAGGTCTTCGAGAGGGGGCCGCCATAATAGTGGTTTGTATTGTCGATCCAGAGGCAGATATGCGAAAAGTATGCCGTGATATGTATGAGAAAATTGGCGAGCGCCAGCGCCCAGCAGCCGAGGTGCTTTTCATCCGGGCAGATGATATAGAGAAACAGTATCAGGATTACGGGGCGCACCGTGTAACCGTAAACGGATGCGGTGGTACGCCAAAACCGGCGGAGCGGACCCGCCGCAAGGGCGTTTTCGACGATATTCTGAGCGACGAGGGTAAGGCTCAGCGCGATTATAATAAACATTATGACGCGGTGCTTTTTGCTGATATAGGGATCGAGCACCACGGTGACGGTGAGGCCGATCAGCAAAAAGCAAACCGGGAACAGCGGCATCAGCGTGTTGATATTCCATACCATAGCGATCGCACCTCTTTTTAATGAATCTATACCGGCTAAATGATACACGATGCCGGTTCGGTTGTCAAATCTGCGGTTTAATCCGTTTTATGTTGGACATTTGTTGGACAGCCCCTGATATTATTGTATTTGTATAGGTATATTCATCGGCGGATCCGGGCGCGGATCCGTGAAAGGAGCGTATATGAGGGCTTTTAAGGGAAAAAGCGCAAGGCTGCGCACGGTGCTTTTGATCGGTATCGCGGCGCTGCTTGCCGCCGCCGTGATCGGCGCGACCGTCGGCGCGAAATACGTTAAGGAGATCCGCATACCGTGCACTCTCATAATCAGGGCCGGTCTTGCGGACAAGGTCGCCGTGCTCGAGCACGAGCCGCTGCGCCAGCCCGACGGCACTTATCAGCTCGATCAATCGAAGGAGGTCTCCGAAAGCGAGTTCGTACTCATGCCGGGCGTGGATGCGGCGCGGGATCCATTTGTTCGAATCGAACGCAAGACCGATATTCCCGCATTTGTTTATGTCGAGGTCGTCAGCACGCTCGATGGAAAGGTCTCGTTCACTCTGATCGGGGATTGGGAAAAGCTCGAGGGCGTGACCGGTCAAAACGGCGGCGAGGTCTACGCGTATAATGATACGGTCGCTTCGGAAGGTGAAGAGGATATCGAACTCTTCCTCCTTGAGGACGACGCCGTTACCGTCAGCCACACCTATATTGCGGAGGGCGAAGCCGAAACGAATCTGAGCTTTTATCCATACATGGCAAAGGCTGAAGAAGGAAAAACTGCTGAAGAATGCTTCGATAAAAACAAGATCGGCTTCGGAGATACCGGCAAATACACCCCCGCGCCGCAGGGCGAGGTCACCGTTGACGGGGACGGCAAGGCGGTCGTCGGCGATATTGGCTACACGGTCTATGTGCGTGCGGCGGTCATCGCAAACTGGAAGACGGAGGACGGCAGCATATATGGCAAAAACGCCGAAGAGGGAACGGATTACACCTTTACCGCAGGCAGCGGCTGGTTCAAGGCGGGCGACGGGTATTACTACTATTCAAATCCCGTCGAAAGCGGGGACGAAACGAGCGCGCTCATAACGGACTTCTCGGCAATAACCGAAGCGCCGAACGGGTGCAGCCTTTCGGTGGACATCTCCGCGGAGATAATTCAGGAATCGGGTTCAACGGACGATGAAGATACCCCGACCGTTACGGCGGTTTGGGGCTGCACGATCGGCAGCGACCGTGTCATAACGAAGTAAAGCGCAGGAGGCGAGCAAATGAAAACCAACATGATAAAAAAATATTTCACGCTGCTCCTTGCGGCGATAATGCTGTTTGCGTCTCTGCCTGTCAGCGCAACGATCGAAGCCGTCGGCAAGAACTCGTCCGAGCCTGTCGTGACGACAGAGATCGTCGATGTGCCCGCATCCTCGCCCGCCGAAGCAGCGGCCGCTCCCGCCGCGTCGGACCAGGTGGAATACGAAGCCGTGTCCGGAACCTATAACATTGTCGGCGAGGTGCTGGCAAACGCATTCAACAGCATTGAGGAGGATCCCGAAAGGACAAGATCCTTGCTTGAATCGTACCCCACGGAGGAACACGAACCCGAGTATTATGAGGCTTCCCTCAGGATACGTTACCTTGCTGACGGCGGGGACGAGCCCAATTATCTGGTTTACAGGGACAGCTTCCTTATTATACCCGAGGAGCAGAGCGCAGACTACGAGACAGCCTATTCCGAGGACGGGCTGACGGTCATCATCACCCCGGCAATTCCCGCAGAAGCCCTTGCGGACAGGACAGGTATAGTCTTCCTGCATGAGAATATCGGCTGCGACGAGGTGCTGGTATTTGCCGAAGAGCCGGAGCTTGCCGAAGACTCTGTGACTCTTCGCTTAAAGAGCCCGCAGGATATAGCCTTGACCGAGCTTTTTTCCGACGGCAAGTTGGAGTATAAAGGCGACGGCTCGCAGGCGCCGGGCAATCAGGGCGTCAGCGTGGACTTTGAAACGAATCCCTCCGGCACCAACTGGGAGGGTGAGATAACGAGCTTCGAGCCCTCCTGGCCCTCGGCAAGCGTTTATGTAAACGTATGGAAGCTCAAGTTTGAGCTTGTTCTGAATCTCAAGTTCGATATGGACTTCAGACTCCATACGACTGGCGCGAGCGGCGGTCGTGAGAGCGTTACCATCGCGGGCGTTCACGTACCGATAGAGCTCTTTACGATCAACGTGCTGTACAAGCTGCAAACGGAGTTCTATGACAACGTGCCCCTTGAGATGGAGGGTACTATTTCGACCGATATCGATATCACGATGAGCCTGCTCTTCGGTACGCGCATCTCCAAGTACAGGAACCCCGTCGTATTGAACAGGCTCAACATATTGGATGAAAGCTGGGTAAACAGGGACGTTCGTTTCTATATCGGCTCGCAGCTTCTTATTCAGGGCGGTTTCCTTGAGATCAGCATCAATCTATGGTTCTATACCGTGCAGATAGGCCCGGTGCTTTCTCTCAATTACGACAACATGGGCGGATGCTATGTTACCGCCAGGCTTGAAAAGGATACGTACGACTCCGGACAGACCGGACAGGTTTCGATACATACCTGCGCGGCTGTGGGAGAGCCGGGCTGTCTTGGCATCACGATACGCGAGGTGCACCGAAGTTCCGTCTATTTCAAGGTCGATCTTTATTTCGACGATTGGTCTTTCTACTTTGTTGATTCCGGTGAGGTAGATGACGGCACGACGCACTTCCATAATTCCCTCACATTTGATTCGGGAATGCGTGACGGCGTCTGCCCGCACATTTTCTACAAGGTTCCCGTCGCAGTTTGGCTCGACGACGCAAGGACGATGCCCGCCGCGGATATGACCGTGAGCCCCGCGGATGCTTTGGAGCTTGCGGAGCCCGAACGCGCGCTCGTCACCTCTGTCACAGGGGAAGACGGCATGGCTTATATCTATCTGCCCTACAGGGCGGACTACCGCTATATGCTCGTTGCCACGGGAACAAACAACAACCTGACCATGGCGGGCACCGGGCGTCAACCGCATAATATTATCCGGGACGAAAACGAGACCGTGAACATAGTCCTGAAGCCCGATGAAAAGATCACGGTAAAGACGAATATCGTTTGGGAGGTGGACGTCGATAAACATGAGGAACCCACCGGTTACTACAACGGCATATTCCTGATGCTTTTCAGGCGCAAAGCAGGCACCGATGCAGAGTGGGAGATGACCGATTATTATTGGAACGTTGACAGTACGACCGGATGGAACGTTGACGACGTTGAGGTTCCCAAATTCGGCATTTCCGACGGTACAGCCTTCCTTTACGAATATCGTGTGCGCATTATGGAGCAGAACGACTATCATGGCTACGATATTATCTCTCCTGAAAACTATTTCTGTTATATTCTGCGCGGAGTGGACGCCTTTACCGACGCTGCGGGCAACGCGGAACAGTCACATACCAACAAGTACTATATAAGCTATGATGAAAACGCCACCGAAGAAACGATCGAGACGACCGTCGTCGGTACAGCGGTGATGGATGTCCAGATCAACAAGCGTTGGATGCTTGCAGACCCCGAAGGCAAGCCGGAATACGTTTATCTGGCGCTGCTGCAAAAGCCCGCGACAGGTTGGGAAAACATCGCGATCGAGCGCGGCGTGCCCACCGATTGGACTCTCATCATGAACCCCCTAAGCGGCGGGGAGAACACACTTAAGTCCCTTGTTCAGAATGAGTTGCTTTATTCAAGGGACGATCTCAGCCGTATAGAGAACGTGCCGCTTGCGATCGATATATTCAACGCCGCCAACGACTGGAGCAGATCCTTTATGGTGCGCAAATACCGCAGCGGCATTAGGATGCAGTACGAGGGATATGAGCTTGACAACTCCGTTTTCGAGACCTTCCTCAAAAACGAGTACGACCTGAACGTATCGGCAAGGGTCGCGTCCTTTGGCGATTATCTCAGCATTCCCGGCGTTGCGACATTTGACTACGACTATTATACGCAGATAGCCGAGGTGATAAACACCGATCCTGCCGAGCATACCCTGCACGGCACCGTGCGCTGGCAGGAATCCTATTGGGACGAACCTACGGAATATGTTGTTCTGCATATTAAAAAGAACGGGGTGCCGATAAAGGATATCACGCTCAACAAGGAGGATTTCGGCAGCTCGAGGGTATGGTTCTGGCAGCTCGACCTTGAAGACTACGATCCCGAAGCGGAATACACCGTAACCGAGACCATCCCGTTTGGCGACGAAGGCCCCGCATGGGTCGGTGTGCCTTACGGACTTGACGTTGTTAATTACATTATCTGGTATGATTCGGTCCAGGCGGAAGCACAGGCGGTATTCGACATAGAGCCCGACGAAGATATGCAGCTTATGTTCCGTGTCGAGGACAACGTCACCGGGAAAGATGGGTGGAGATTTATTTTAAGCAAGGATAACGGTTGGTGGAACCGCGACCCAAGCTTGAATAAGACCGAGGTGGCAGAAATATCGAACTATTCGGTCGCTGCACCTGATTTGCCCGGCTACGTCGCCGTAAAGGAAGCACCTTACGCATATACTCGCCCGGGCTGGGGAAATCTTTTCTACAACTTCACCGTTCGTTATCTGCGCAAGAGCGATAACCTCATGCTCTTAATAAACCATGATTTTGTGTTTAACGGTGAGGAATACCCGAGCGAAGCCGTGCCGCAGGACGTTTTTGTGGACGTGTACCGCAATGAAGAAAAAATAGCGACTGAGCAGTTGGCTCACGGCGGAATACATACAAACAATGTGCCTGTTCGGACGGACGCACAGGGAAATCGTCTCAGTCGCACGGACAGCAACGGAAACAAATACGTTTATACCTTAAGACCGCAAGCTTTCGATGGCTTTAAGGCAACGATAAGTTTAGATTCACAAACTCAGGATTGCATCTTCCTCCGCGTGACCTACACATGGGTCGGCTCCGACTACATGAACGTAGCCGGCACAGTCAACTGGGAGGGCGACGAGGGGCATGAAAGCCTCCGCCCCGAGAGCGTGCAGCTTTCCGTCGTCAACAAGCACGAGGAATACGTGAAGACCATCACCGTTCCCGTAAACTCCGACGGCACCTATGAGGCCAAGTACCTCCCCGGTCACGACGCGAAGGGCAATGAGCTGACCTACTCCGTCATCGAGAGCCACGTTTACGGCTATACCGCGACCTACTCCGAGCCCGTGTTCGACGAGCAGACCCGCACGTGGACCTGCAGCGTCACCAATAAGCTGACGGGTTATTACCCAATGACCGTCAAGAAGACCGTCGAGGGCCACCCCGAGAACGAGAACGAGGAGTATAAATTCAGACTCGATCCGAAGTTCGGTTACGAGGGCGAGGATCAAACCTACCCCCAGCCGCTGAAAAACGATCTCACAATCAACGGCGCGGGCGAAACCAAGGCTGAGTTCTTCATCGACGAGGACGGCATCTACGTCTACTCCCTAAATGAGATTAAGGGCGAGGACGAAGCCTGCAAATATGACGAGGCCGTTCGCGAGGTGCTGGTGGTAAAGAGCACCAACCCCGACGGCACGGTCAAGTTCAAGAGCTGGGTGACGAAGGAGGGCGAGGTCCCGACCGACGACAATTCGACGAATATCGCCGAGTTCGTCAACCGCTATCCGTCGCTCACCATCGAGAAGGAATGGGATATCGACCTTGAGCAGAAGGACAGGCCGGACAGCATCGAAGCCGTCGTTCAAAAGAAGAAGGACGGCAAGTGGGAGACCGTGAAGCTTGTCAAATTGGACGATGACAACGATTGGAAGGCTTCGCTTTATATTGAGGGCTACAGCTCCGGCAGCTCCGATTACCGCGTGCGCGAGCTTCGCGAGGAAACCGCCCTTCAGGAGCTTGGCGGAAGGCTGCGCGAATTGATCGTGCAGGGCAAGGAAAAGTACGACGAGTGGATCTCGATCTTGAGGACCGAGGGCAAGACCTATTGGGACAGCCTGCCGGAGGATATCAGAAACGCCGCGGACGAGGGCTACGATTCGCTGCTCGACAAGCTCGGCACAACGCCGAATAACCTATACGAAAAGCTGATGGAGCTGCTCTCCTTCGCATCTGCTGACGCACGAATCGTCTATGACGAGGACGACAGCGACAAGGGCGAAACGACGAATGAGGTCACTTATCACGTTGACGAATACGTTTCTGTCCTCTCCGGGGGCACTGAGGACGCGCACGTCACGAAGTATAAGGTGGAGTATAAAAATAGCGGCAGCACATACACAATCACCAATATGGCGATCCTCGAGATCGACGTTATAAAGCGTTGGATCGGCATCGGCGTTGACGACGACGATATGCCCGATTCCGCGTGGGTCGTACTCATGTGCAGCCCGAAGGAGGGCGCGCTCGACAAAGCCAAAGATCTTGCAAGCGCTGCGGGGATCGATATCGGCGGAGTACTCGATTACGAATTCCCCGTGATAAACCCCGAGGAGGGCGGCAAGGACGCGCTGACGCTGCTCAGCGAGCTGACGATCGGCCTCGACGTGAGCATGATAGGCAAAATCGCCAAAAAGATCTTCGGCATCAAGATACCGGAGCTTGCGGTCGCCAAGGTCGATGAGGACTGTGACTGGAAGGCCGAGTTCGTTCTCAGCAAGTACAACTGCGGCATTCCGATGGATTATAAAGGCGCCGAGCTTTGGAGCGAGGTCATCAGACAGATCATCAAGTACCTCATCGGGTTCTCGCTTCCCGTTTCGTTCAATCCGTTTGACGGCTATATCAGTATCCCGACCAAGGCGATCCCGACGATACTCGGCATCGAGGACCCCGAGGATATTCTCGACCTCTCCGGTCTCGCGGGCAAGGCGCTTGCAAAGGCCAAGTCGCTGACCATGGACGATATAAAGAACTTCGGCTGGAGCACGGTGGTGGACGACTATCACCTCATGGCGAACGTCATAAATATCAAGATCGATTGGGATAACGATGACGATGATACGCTCAGCGGCTCCAAGTTCTGGGTGGACGACGATGAGGATAAGCGCCCCGACTATATCAAGATCCACGTCAAGGATGCCGACGGGGAGATTGCCGGCTCTCCTATAATACTTTCCAAGTCCGACTTTGAGGATAAGGACGAATGGGATTGGGAGCTGACTCTGCCCGACGATCCTGACGGTCTGTTCAGTGATGCCACCTATGTCGTTTCGGAGGAGTATCCGGATGGCTATGAGTACAAGGACGATTACACCTGCGAGATCGACGGGCTCGATATCACGAACACCTGGCATAAGGAGGATTTCACTATCTCCGGCACGAAGATATGGCAGGATGGGAATGATGCGGACGGCATCCGCCCGGAGACCGTCACGATCCGCCTGCTTGCGGACGGCGTGGAGGTCGCTTCCGCCGTGACCTCAAGGGCGGGCGACTGGAAGTATTTCTTCCCGAATCAGCCGAAGACGAAGGACGGCAGGACGATCCGCTACACCGTAACCGAGGACCCCGTCCCCGGTTACGGGATGAGGACCGACGGGTATAACGTGATCAACTTCCATTACAGCGGCGTGCTGAGGATCAGCGTGACCCGCTCCGCCGAGGACGCCGCGAGGGAGCAGAGCTTCATCTTCGCGGTCGAAGGGCCGGACGGCGAGAATGCGCTGTCTCTCGAAGTTATGATCGTGCTTGCGGCCGGAGAAACGAGCGCAAGCGCCGTGATAAAAGCCCTGCCCGCCGGCGAGTATTCCGTCACGGAAAGCTCGGATTGGAGCTGGCGATACTTCGAGGAAAACGGCAAGACCGTCAAGGTCGAGCCCGGAAAAACAGCGGAAGCAAGCTTCGGGCTCGATATCGATGACCCGTATTGGCTCGATGCTTGCGGCTCGGAGGACACCGAAAGCGCAAGCGCCGCTCCATCAACGCAAACCGCGGCGATCCTGCCCGATACGGACGAGGATAAAAAGCGTTACAGACAAAACGTCTGATATTTACTGACATTAAAGAATCTGCTGCAGGAGAAACGATCACTGCAGCAGTTTTTTCGTTATTTGATAATGGTTTTAGTCGGCAAGAACGATCTCCCGAATGACCTGTTCCTCCGCTCTTGCCCGGCAGGAGTTCATTCTACGGATCCATTCGAGTTGATTTCGAGCCTTGAGCTCTTCGGTGACGCCTTCGGCTTTTGCGAGCCGGGAGGTAATGAGGTCGATCTGTTCATTTGCCTCACGATCGATATCGATGAGGTGCTGAGTCAGGGTGTTCTCCATTAGCATCAACGCGAAGGTGTCGGGCTGATGCTCCTTCAAAAACTTCTTCCGCATCCGTCCGAAGCGGCCGATATCACCGGTCGGTTGGGGAAGGAGTGTGAGGTCAGGATAGTAATAGTCGCCGTGTTTTGTGTAAGTGATCTCCATAATTATTTCCTCCTTTATGATTTAATGAATTCCGCGATGGGTTCCTGTGCCGCTTCCAGCAGGCCGGTCATTATCCCCGCAATAATCGGAACGACGATCAGCAGCACGCCGATTGTCAACAGCTGAAGCATGAGCTCCTTTGAGCCGCAGCCAATTATCAGCAGTAACAGGTCATACATGAGCAGCAGTCCTCCGCCGAACGTAAGCACAAACGCCGCCGCTCCTGACGCGAGCTTGAACGCAAGCTTCAGCACTGCGAGCAGCAGCCACACCGGAACGAGCAGTATTTTGAAGACGGTCCGCATAGTCATGTCCTCCTTCGAGTTTCTGAGAACATGATAGCAGACCGCACTCATTTTGACGAATGTGCGAAATGATTTCAAAAAGAAAATCGAGATAAGCGCAATAGCAAATGAGTTTGCCCCGAGTCCAAACGACGAGGAAAACCACAATTCATTCCAAATCAGACTGCCCTATATCAAGGGCGTGGTACATAAGGTAGATATCCGAAAGCTCCTTGCGGAATTGAAGGTGCCTTTCATCCGCGATATTTGGGGCATCGAGCATGATTCGAAAAAGATCGATATGATAATAACGAAGAGCATGTTCAAGGGCTTCGGCTGGATGACGGAAAACGGGCTTACCTGGAAGCAGTACATAGCAAGGTGCAGAGAATACGGACACAGCATGTTTGTTACCGGAATGGACAAACCGGGAAAGCAGGAAACGACGGAGCTGAATTATCAATTCCTGAATACACTTATGGCAAGCAACGATGATTTCCGCCCCGATGATCTGCCCCTCGGTTGGACAAGATCTCCGAAAGAAGACAAAAGATACTGGCTTGCCGAGACCACGGAAGAAGAGTATTGGTCATACGCCAACGATATGGACTTCCGGTATGCAAAATGCAGGGAAGAGCTTGAAACGGGCGGCTACTCCCTTCCCGCAAAACGCCGCGGGCTGCTCAGAGCGATCGTCAAAAATCCGCTGTTCCTTGAAGAGCCTTTGACAGCTCGGGAGTTCGAACAGCGTGCGGAGAGCATCTGCAACAACTATGCCCTCGGCAAGCTTTTGATCGCGGGTGACAACCGCTATCTTTCCGACGATCTCATTCGGCTGATCGCATACGTCGTAAGAGAGTCCGTTGGAGAAGGCAAAGCATATCGCCGACTGGAAAAGGAATTCCTCTGGGGAAGCGAAATGTACGCACCCTGCCCCGGATATGAAGAGCAGGAGATTTATACGCTCCTGAGGAGCCCGCATATCTCCCGAAACGAAGAAGCCATCGCGTACCCTCTTGAAGACGTCGGGAAACTGAGGAAGAAGTATCTTTCACATCTTAGCTATGTGCTCATGGTCGATTCGCGTTCGCTCATCCCGGAACGCCTGGGAGGAGCCGACTATGACGGAGATATGGTAAAGACCATAGCCGATGTCCTCCTTAACGGGTGCGTTAAGAACAATTACGATATTTACGGCACGCCTCCGCTGCTGAAGATTCCCTCGGCAGAGCCGCTCATCTCGGACGCAAAAGATCTCAAAGCCCGATTCGAAACGGTCAAGAACACATTCTCATCAAGGGTCGGGCAGATAAGCAACGCCGCGCTTCGCAGGGGGATAGTCGCTTACGATGAAAACAGCAACAGTGCGGAGCGCGATCAGGCGCGGCGTGATACGGAAGTCCTTGCGATACTTACCGGATTGGAGATCGATTCGGCAAAGAGCGGTATCAAGCCCGATCTTTCGGAGTATCTTGAGAAGCGCAAAGGCAAAAAGAGCCTGTTCCTGAGGTATAAAAACATCGTCGGCGATGAAAACGACCGCGAATGGTATCAGCCGACGACGGAAAAGCGCATCAAGGAGTTCATTGAAGGCGTCAAATGGGACAAGGTGAAGTGCTTAAATGTGCAATAGCGTTGGGCGAAAGGGAGTTTGCGCTCCGAGTGCTGCCGTCTTACGTCGGTGAACACGCGCTCAACACTATATCTGAAACGAGCGGAAGGAAAAAGAAATGACGAACGAATGGAAGGAATTCAAGGCATATATGGGCCAACCCGTCTAACGAGGCGTATTAATAGTATTGCTCCACATAGCTATACGCTTTGTTGAAGACATCCGTATCCTTTATTCGGTATTTCCTCATAACGATATCGCGAAGATTTCTGCTGACTTCTTTTCTGCCGGTCGAAGTGTTTTGCCAACCGGGGAAGCGGACGATTTTTACAACACCGTCGATATCGTTAACGATTCGTTCTACGATGACGGGTGTGTTTTCATTGCGGATGTTCTGGAACAGCTCTGTCAAAGCCGCTTTGCCGCGTGCGGTAGGATCCTCTTCGGAAACGGGAGTCTGCCTCATCATCTGAGCGGCATCCTTTGCAAGAAGAAGGAGGGCTTTGAGGAACTGGATGCTCGTAAGCAGGCCGGCTTCATGTTCTTCACGCAGCTTTTCCATTCTCTCGCCAAGAGCAACAAACCTCGGATCATCCGGATGAGAACGGATAATGGCCGTAAGATCGATCTCGACCTTCTTGCGCTTCTTATCGGGAAGCGCCTCGCCGGATATGAACTTCTCAATAATCTCTGCATCCATTGCAAGGACATCTTCCGTTTCATCGATGCCGACAACGGAGATATTGTCATGCACAAGCTGCAGCGTCTTAGGACCGAGTGCAGCCCAAATCAGACGGCCGCGTTCGTCCGTCGGACGGATGGAGTCGTAAACCTTTGACAGCCATTTATACTCTGCCTTATACGGATTCAGGCAGGCATCCGGTGAAAGCGCATTCCAAACGCGGTTGAGAGCACGGTAACTTGCGCCGAACTTATCCTTGGTTTCGTCATCAGGCAGGCAGTCCTGAGCGGCTACAAGCCCCTCCCAATCATCCCGAGTGCGGTCAACGCCCGGGAAGAAGCGAATGCAGTCTTCGACCATCTCGGGCACCTTGCCCTTTACGCTCTCAATATTTGAAATGATCTGTTCGACCGATTCGGAATCGAAGAACAGCGCCTTTGCTACATTATCGAAGATACCGATATAATCAACGATCAGGCCGTAGGTCTTATCCTGATTGAAAACGCGGTTGGTACGGCAGATTGCCTGGAGGAGTGTATGATCCTTCATGGGCTTATCGAGGTACATCGTCTGCAGAATCGGGGCGTCGAATCCGGTCAGAAGCTTGCTGGTAACGATAACGATCTGAAGAGGATTGTTCGGGTCTCGGAAATCATCAAGGACTTTCGCTTCTTCATCACGGCTGCGGCGCCATTTCTTATACTCGTCAGCTTTATCGTTATTGGTATCCATGACGATGGTCGAGGTCGCTTCGCCGAGCAGCTTATCAAGCTCGTTCTTATAAAGCACGCAGCATTCACGGTCATAGCAGACGACCTGCGCCTTGAAGCCATTCGGATTGACTTTCGTCATAAAATGATTGGCGATATGCTCACAGACCGCGCGGATGCGGTGCGGATCCTTCATGATCGCGGACATACGAACCTTCTGCGCAACCTTTGAACGCTCTTCCTCTGTAAGATCCGCTTCATTCGCAAGCTGATTGAAAGCTTCGTCTATGGCGTCCTGATCCACGTGGAGCTTTACGGGGACGGGCTCAAAATGCAGCGGCAGCGTAGCTTTATCGCTCACGGAATCAGCAAAGGAGTAACGGCTCATATATCCGGTACGATCCTCCGCGGCACCGAAGGTAGCAAAAGTGTTTTTGTCAAGCTTATTGATAGGGGTACCGGTAAGTCCGAAGAAGAATGCGTTGGGCAAGGCCATGCGCATACGCGCTCCCAGGTCGCCCTCCTGCGTGCGGTGAGCCTCGTCGACCATAACAATGATGTTGTCACGGTAATTGATGGCTTCAGTGATCTTCGCAAACTCAAATATCTTCGTTATGATGACCTTGCGGATATCGGTTTTGAGCAGTTTTATGAGCTCCGCGTTGGTATCTGCCGGCACAAGATTAGGCACGTCGGCCATGGAGAAAGTGCCGAAAATCTGTCCGCTCAAATCGATTCGATCGTTTACGATGATGACTGTCGGCGAATTAAGCTCCTTCATCATACGGAGCTTTTGTGCGGCAAAGACCATCAGCAGCGACTTGCCGCTTCCCTGGAAATGCCATATAAGGCCCTTCTTGGGGTATCCTGCCTTGACACGATTGATTATGAGGTTGGCGCCTTCGAACTGCTGATAGCGGCAGACGACCTTTATCTTGCGGTTGTGCTTGTCCGTTGAGAACAGCGTGAAATAGCGGAACAGATCGAGAATCACGTCCTTGCGGGTGATGGAAGCAACACTCTTTTGAACCTTTGAAAAATCGCCCTCCTCATGGGGAATATCGGCATACCAAGGTCCCCACAGGGTAACGGGAGCGTTTATCGCGCCATAGCGGAAGCCCTTACCCTCGGTGGCAAAGTTGAAGATGTTGGTAACGAACATCTCCGGAATGGACTTTTCATAATTGAGGATATCGCCCGCGCCGTCCATCCAGCTGATGGAAGGGCGAACCGGGGACTTCATTTCGCCGATCGCCACGGGGAATCCGTTGATAAGCAGAACGACGTCGAGCCGCTTTCCGCCTGCGGCCTGCGGATACACCCATTGATTCGTTACAACGAATCGGTTGTTTGCGGGATTATCATAATCGAAAAAGCGGATGCTGATCGAACGGCCGTCCTTATCGAAGGGGAAGCTGTTCTCCTCAAAAACCAGCTTTTTAAAGCGCTCATTCTGCGTTACGAGATCGTGCGGGCGAACTGTGGAGATCAATGCGCGCAGCTTATAGATAACGGTATCCGCATGAGCGGGATTCTCCGCAATGCAGGGATTGAAGCGGATGAGCGCATCACGAAGATGCGATTCTACCATAACGTCGGAATCCGCGCGGGGAAGCTCGGACGCAGGAATGTACTCCCAGCCGTTTGCCTTGAGAGTACTTATGACCATATCTTCAACCTGCTGCTCAGTAAATGTTCCGGGCATTGTGTTGACCTCCGTTTTTGTTTGTTGGCATTATTATAGCATAAAACGTATTGCTGCAGTCGCTTTTTCGGCGACATTTTTTGATTTATCGATCTGTTCGACAAACCTCAAGAACTGATCCTGTAGCTTGACCGGCGGAACAATGGCTGTGAGCTTCTTAATCTTCCCCTGAAACAAATTAGCTTGCGAAGTCTGACTCTTAGAAGCATCAATCTGTCTCTGAATATAGGGCATCGTAATTTGATGTTCCATAAAAACAGGATTGATCTCACTCTTAAACCTAACCAATGCTACACTCCGCACCAATTGGAATTTCAGGTCTTCAGGCACTGTACATGCCCTACCAACTGTACCAGAACAAGAAATCAAAACATCTCCTGCTTGAGGTACCAGCCTCTTTGCAATTCTGTCATACTCGTCCTGGTCAATATAATCTACCTCTTCGAACGACAATTCATGATTAAGAACATTTCGAGCTGAAAGCAAGTAGATTCCTTCGTCACACCGTCTCGGAGTAGCATGTTCACCGTCCGTGATCAAATCACTTATCTCTTCGAATGTAACTTTTCGCCATCCCATTGGATTAGACTCTGGATCACCAAACATCTCGATAAATTGCGATTTGAACCGCCAAATTTTGATTTATCGCTTTGTTCTACGAAGCTAATGTATTCCTTTTGTAATTGCATTGGTGGAATTATCTGTAGATAATTACCCATAATCTCAGTGTTCAGATTTGGCTGGGTCGATCCTGGCGCAATGCTTCTGAAATACTCCGTTTGTTAAACTTTAGTGATACCATAATAAATGCTCCCTTATCGGTAATGCTTTATCAATTCTACATTTCTCAAGATAAGTTTATCATACAAGCAGCGTTTTTTCAACTCGGCCAATCTGTTGAGCAAGCAACAGGCTTATGTACGCGCAGAAAAGCACCATAGAAACAGATTAGATTTGCCCGAAAAGGACGAAAATGGCCAAAAGGTGTGCAACGCGATTTCGGCGAGGGCAAAAAAACGGTCGTGGCGATTGGGAAAATCGGTGTGCAACCGGTGTGCAACCGGTGTGCAACGTAGCCGATTTTTAACGATTTCAAGCTTACTCAAGGCAATTTGCGAATGTTCAAAAAAGCTATATAAATACTGGGTTTTTGGCATTTTGAGTAAAGAAAGAACCGGGTTGGAAAAACCCGGTTTTTGGTGCCGGTGGTGGGACTCGAACCCACACGATGTCGCCATCAGCGGATTTTGAGTCCGCCACGTCTGCC
>DBXK01000020.1 GCA_002309375.1 Christensenella sp. UBA1214
TTGCACTTGATAGTATAATTCATCGCGAATCAAAAAAAGCCCCCAAAGGGGCTTTAAACCAACTGTTATTTCGCCTTTTTTCTCGTGCAGAGGTGATGGATCAGGTAGAAAACCGCAAGATAGATCAAAAACAGCACGATCACGCCGATGGTATAAAGCGTTTGGTTCCCGCCGACAAGGCTCGTGACGATCGAATAGGGCGTGCCGTCGTCCCGGACGAGGAACATATAGTTGTAATCGACAAGCTTGTTGACGATGAACGCCGCCGCGCAGAAGAAAGCCAGGATCGCAAGAACAATCGGGATATTCTTCTTTTTCATCTGCGCCATGCCGGAGATGCCGACGAAGAGCGAAGCGAAGCCCGCGATCGAATGCGTGATGCCGGAGGCCACGTTATGGATGCCGAGCACGGGGTAGGCGTTGTAATTCTGGATCGCGCCGACGGTCCCCGCGACCGCTCCGAGCAGGCCGAAGAGGAAGACGAAATCGAGCGCGGCTTCCTTCAGGCGCCCCTTCGAAAACGCCGCCACGGGCAGCGCGATGAGCTGGATGCTGCAGAGGAAGAGCGGAAGGTTCGTGCGGAGGAAGGACCAGCTTCCCTCGTTGATGCCGAACGCCGTGAGCTTGATGAGCTCCACAACGTCGATCAGGATCGCCGCGATGATCACCACGCGGTTTTTGGATTTCATCGGCTTTTTGCGGTATTTGCGGCCCAGGACGATGCCGAGGATGAACATGACCGCAAGCAGCGACCCGACGAAGGTTATGTGCTGCCAGGAGAACGCGCCCTCGGGCGTGCGCGTGTATTCGGGGATGCCGAAAAACTCTTTCATAAAAATTTCCTCTCGGTTTTTTATGTGCACCTGCCGCCGCGCCGGAAAGCCGCCTTCCCGCGCCGCATGCGGCCTGCGGGATCAATATAACATATCGCGCGGAAATTGTAAAGAAATGTTAACAATTATTACGTTTTATATGTTGATGCGCCGCGATCCCGGCGGCGTCCGCCCCCGCACATGAATTGCCTTCGGCATTACTGCATAAAAAACAGCGACCCCGTTTGGGGCCGCTGCTTTTCATTAGACAGGATTTATCCTTCGATCGGGAAGTGGTCGATGATGCCCATCGCGTAGCGCATGATCAGGATCGCGTCGCCGATGGTGATCGTGTCGTTGCCGGTGACTTCCGCCTGCTCGAGCGATTCGGGGCCGAGCTCCATCAGGCCCATCTGATAGCGCATCGCAAGGATCGCGTCCGCGATCTCGACAGTGCCGTTCAGGTCGACGTCGCCGTGCATCGTCGGAACGGGCGGCTCGCCGGGATCCTCAACGGTGAAGTTGATCGTCGCAGCGTCCATCAAATCGGGATCGATGAGCGCGAAATCGACGAGCTCTTCGCCGCCGTTGATGTAAACGACGCAGTCGTCGGAGAATTCCCAGCCCTCATCGGGAGTCAGCTCGATCGTTGCGTAATACCGCATGGTCGGGTCGTTGAAGACGTCCTCCGGATACATGTCAAAGAAGTCCATATCCTCATCGTAATAAGTCCACCAGACGTAGGATACGGTGTAATGCGCATCCGCCGGGACGGTGACGTCGAAATCGGGGTGCTCGCCCCATGCGGGGATGGTGAGATCGTCGATCTCGACAAGGTCGATCAGCTGCGGGCCGCTGTCTTCAACGGTCCAGATGATCGACGTCACGCCGGCGAGGGACTCGGAATAAACGCCGGTGAATTCGGGATCCACGAGCTCGGTGCCGCCGTTTGCGAAGAATTCGCAGTCATCGGCGAAATAGTAGCCCTCGTCCGCAAGCACGGTGCAGCCGACAAGGTAGCTGTGGCCGGGGAGGAAAACGGTTTCGGGGGTGATGATATCGAACGCGCCGTCGGTCATGTCATAGCCCTCGATCTCCGCGATCTGATAGTGTACGCCATCCTCGACGGAAAGGTTCAGGAACTCCGCGGCGGTCTCGCCCGCAACGGGCGCGATGAAGCCGTTGACATTGACGCTCGTGATCGCGATCGGCGAAGTGCTGCCGCCGACGCACTCGAACGGGATCGTATAGAAGGAATAGGAATTGCCGTAGTTATAGACATATTCGGAGGTGAGGTCGGTTTGGCCGTTGATATAGACCGTGACGGTCGGCGCGAACTCATAGCCCTCCGGCAGGCCGACGGAGATATTGATCGAATAGTGGCCGCCCTCGACGAAATCATCGTGGAAGCCGATGATCGCATCCTCATCGAACCAGCGGATGTACTCGAGCGCATAGGGCTCGCCCTCGGGGATGGTGACGGTCAGGTGATCGTCCGCCGCTTCGCCCGCGACCGGCGGGATCTCGAGATCGTTGACGTAGATCGTGTCGACCACGGTCACCGGGGGAGTTGTGCCGCCGCAGAGCACCGGGGTATGGATGCCCATCGCAAGGGTCGGGAATTCGCCGGAATCGACCCAGGACATCGGGTGCGTGTTCTCGGTCGTGCCGTCGAGATAGAAGACGCAGTCGTCGGCGAAGTAATAACCTTCGTTCGCCATGACCATGCCGCCCTCGGAATAGGATTCGCCCTCGACGAAGGCGGTGTTGATCTCATAGCCGTCCGAGTTGAACCAGCACATCGGCTCCTGCTGATCGTAGAAGCTGTAATTTGCGCCGTCCGGGATGGTGAGGTGCCTGTGGTCGGCAGGAAGGTCGCCCGCAACGGGATCCTCGAAGCCGTTGATATAGATCTCGTGGATCGGGATCAGCTCGGGAGCGGCCCCTTCGCCGATCTGAACGTTATCGACGGAGAAGCAGTCGCCGGGCTTATTGACGCTGCTGTCCTTCGTGTAGCTCCAGGTGAGGGTGTAATCGCCCGCGGTCTCGAAGGTATAGGTGAAAATCTCCCAGTCGTTGTCGTATGCGCCGTAATAGAGCACGCGCTCGGAGCCGACGTAGAAATCGCAGTGATCCCAGAAGGTTCCGGTGCCCTCGCCCCAGGCCTTGAACTCGAAGCTGAGCTGATCGCCCGCATCGACGGTGACGTTCGCGGTCATGGTCGAGGTGCTGCTCGCAACGCCCTCGTTGCCGCTCTTTGCGAAGATCCTGCCGTCCTCCTCGACGACGATCCAGGGATAGGTTCCCTCACTCTCGAAGTGGATCGTGCCGCCCTCGACGTTCAGCGACTCGTCAAGACCGGGCAGGGGATCGGGCTCGGTGAGGAGGAAATCAATGGTGGAAGCCGCAAGCATACCGTCGGACCACCGGTTGGTGGTGCCGGCGTATTCGGTGCCGCCGTTGATAATGAGAGTCGGATACTGAGTGAATTCATAACCCTCTTCCGGAACGAACCTGTAGCTCTGATTCACTCTGGCGCCTTCGATATCGAAAAGGCCGTCCTCGGGGAAGAGGCCGTTGGTTCCGTCGGAATAGGTAATGTACCAAAACACGTTTGCCAGGGTATAATGCGCGTCCTCCGGGATGCTGACTTCGTTATCCGGAGCCGCGCCCCAGACCGGGGGAGTGAAGCCGTTGATCTCGACCGTGTCGATGATTTGCGTGGGCTCCGCGCAGGTCAGCTCCGCAATGACGATGAGCGCCTGGTTCGCGCTGATAACGCCGGAATACTCCGGGTTAAGCGCAAGGTCGCCGCCGTTCGCGGTCAGCGCTGCATCGTGCCAGAAATAGTAGTCGCCGACGGGCGCGAGCGTTACACCGATCTCGTAGGTATGGCCTTCGATAAGGACGGTGGAGTCATATACGGCGGTATCGTCCGTGGTGTCATATGTTTCGACGGCGTAGATCTGGTAATGCGCTCCTTCGGGGACGGCGAGGCCGTCAAGGAACTCCGCGCCGGTCATGCCGGGAGTTGGGTTGACGAAGCCGCTGACGTCCGCCTCGTGGATAGCATAGGGATCCTCGGAGCCTGGCTCGGCGAGGAGGAAATCGATGGTGGAAGCCGCAAGCATACCGTCGGACCAGCGGTTTGTGGTGCCGGCGTATTCGGTGCCGCC
>DBXK01000043.1:0-15930 GCA_002309375.1 Christensenella sp. UBA1214
GCCTCCGAGCCGATGTGGTTCAGAGGCGTTGCTGCGTTTATATCCTCCCGAGGTTTTCTGATTGTTGGTACAATAGTCATTATATCATATAAGCAGGTGCAGTTGAAGGCTATTCGAAAAGGCGAGACGCATTCTTGACCGTGAGTTTTTGAACCCTTCAGATGAATGGGATTAATGCCTTATAAAAGAACTGGAGGAGACCATGCTGTTCTGCGCCGAAAGGAAAAGCGCGCTTCGCGCTGAAAAACAAAGAAAAACAGGTTTACCCGGAATCCCGGTTTAAGCTCGCCTGTTTTTCTGCTATAATACGAGTATGATCTATCTCACAGGCGACATTCACGGGGATCCGTGGAGAATAGTGAACTTTTGCAGGCGAATGGAGCCGGGGAAGGATGATATCATCGTTCTGCTGGGCGACGTCGGTGCAAACTTTTACGGCGGGCAGAGGGACGACGCTGTAAAGGCCATGCTCGATATGTGCGGACCGAGGCTTCTTTGCGTTCACGGCAATCATGAGATGCGTCCGTGGAACGTGCCGGGTTATGAGCTCAAGGAATGGAAAGGCGGCAAGGTCTGGGTACAGGAGGATTATCCGAACCTGCTTTTTGCCAAGGATGGGGAGATATTCGACCTTGAGGGGATGAAATGCATTGCCATAGGCGGCGCGTACAGTGTAGACAAACCCATAAGGCTTGCCCGCGGTTACGGCTGGTGGGAGGACGAGCAGCCCTCGGATGAGATAAAGGCATACGTCGAAGAGCAGCTTTCCGCGTACGCGATCGACGTCGTGCTTTCACATACCTGCCCGTTCAAGTACGAGCCGGTCGAGATGTTCCTCTCTGGTGTAGACCAAAGCGGGGTGGATGACAGCACCGAACGCTGGCTCGATACCATAGAGGAGAGCATCGACTATAAGGCTTGGTACTGCGGGCATTGGCATACCGATAAACATGTGGACAGGATGCACTTCCTGTTCGAGTCATTCGAAGGACTGGAAAGAGAATGAAGATAATCGAATTTAGCGAGTCATACCGTGACGACATGATATTCATGGTTCTGCAGGCGAAGGACGCGCTCGGAAGGAAGCCGAGCATCAATACGGATCTGCTTGACGTGAAGGCCAATTATTTTGACCGGGGAGATATGTTCTTTCTCGCAATCGACGAGAATGACCGCGTGATCGGCTGCGGCGGCTTTTCGCGCATCCGAGATACGAACGAAGCGTTCGTGCACAGGCTCTACGTCAAGGCGTCAGAAAAACGCAGGGGTATCGGTTCTGCGCTGCTTGAAAGGATCGAATCGGAAATGAAGGCGCACGGGATCGCCGTATCAAAGGTGCATCTCGGCGAGCCGCGCGAGCAGTGGTTCGAGTCCTACGCATTCTATCCGAAGCACGGCTACGCGGAGCACGAGCCGCGATACATGAAGAAGGAACTGCAATGCTGATCCGCAGAATGAAAAAGTCCGACCTCATGCCGCTTTACCGGCTGCTGACGGATGAAAAAGTGATGGAGCATATCGAGCCCGTTTTCGATTTGGAGAAAACGGCAGCTTTTCTTGAGCATGCAGGATTGTGCACAGAACCTCTCGTTTGGGCGGTCGAGGATGACGGCGCTTTCATCGGCTACGTGATCTATCATGATTATGACGAAACGAGCCGTGAGATCGGCTGGGTGCTTTACCCCGAGCATTGGGGGAAGGGCTGTGCGACCGAGCTCACAAAGAAGCTTATGCAAAGGGCCTTTGCGGAAGGGAAGGACGCCGTGATCGAGTGCGCTCCCGCACAGGAGGTCACAAAGCATATCGCCCTGAAACTCGGATTCAAATACATTGGACAAAGGGAAGGCTGCGAGGTCTTCCGGACAGAGAGACAGGCGCATAATCTTTTGTAGACGACCGAATCGCACAAATAAAAACACGTTTTATAAGAAACTCCGCAGATTCGCAGATCTGCGGAGCTTTCTTGAAAAGGTCAGCGTTTCAACGCGAGCTTCATAGGCTCTGTGAGGAACGTGCGGATGGTATCGAGAACGGCTTCGAGCGAGAGATCTTCCTCGTGGATCTTTCGGGTGAAGGCCTTCCACTTGAGCTGCATAGCGTCGTCGGAAGCAAAGCCGCAAACCGTATCGAATCGCTCCATGGTGAACTCGTGCCCGCGGTTTGCAAAGGTCTTTCTCATGGCCTCCGCAAGCAGATCGGTATCGAATTCGAACCTGTTCGCGAGGAAGAAGAGGTCGTAATAATCCTTCATCCTGCTTGAAAATTCCATCAGGCTGAGTATGGCGTCGATCTTTTCGGCGACCGTCGTCTCAAGGGAATAGGTGTTCAGCGTGGGTGCCTTGAAGCTCGGCAGCTGAACGGGTATGGTGCGCTTCTCCGGGTGCGGGACGATCACATCGCCGACTCCGAAATCGACGCCTACGGGAGTGCGCGTGTTTTTGATGCGCACTGTCATAATCGCGCGGACGCCGGCGTATTTCTTTTCGACCGCGATGGGGGAGACCTCCTTGATCTCGAAAGTGATGAAATCGTTGCCTGTGTCTGCGGCGAGTATCTCCTCCAGAATGCCGCGCATATCCTCCGGGGTATTCGGCAGACGGCGCATCATGAAATCTATGTCTACGGTGACGCGGCTGTCGTAATTCGTGAGCGTGTAAAGGAAGAGCCCGCCCTTGAGGACGAGGTTGTCCGCATATTTCGAGAGCTCGACGCGGCGCAGGAACTCCTCCTGACAGAAAAGCTGCAGACAGAGCTGCATGCTTCTGCCGCTCTCCTCAGCCTTGTTTTTGAGCCGTGCAAGCACGGATGCTCCTATATCAGCCATTAAGCAAAACCTCCATAGTATCCTTGACTTTTTTGTAGACTCCCAGCGCCTTTGCATAGCGCGCAAGGCGGCTGAGATCCTTGTTTTCATCGGCAGCATATGCCTTTACTGCCTTTGCAAAGAGCTCGCTGTCGAGCCTCGAACGGTATTTGAAGCAGTCGCAGACGGTGCGTTCGCGGTCGTAAACGTTCATCTCGATACCGTCAACGAGCATAGCCGTTTTGCCGAGCTCGTAGACGTCATGCTGAATGAAATACGCCTTGATCGGCACGTCGATCTTCAGCTTGCCGAGGGAGATGGAGCGAGGCACGGCGATGCTCCACTCGCGCGGCGTGAAATCGCTGTAGCCGTAAAGGAAGAGCGCGGATTCGACGGCGACTATCCCGTCGGGCAGCATGACGGCGATGCTGAGTGCTTCGGGAAGATGCATCCCTCTGCGCAGACGATAAAAGCCGTGCCGAATGCGCACGATGACGCCACTTTCGGTGAGGCGTCCGATATCGGACTTTGAGAGCCCCGCAGAAAGAAGCTCCGCGGTCTTTGCGATACCGCCGTTTTCAGCTATTGTTTTTTCTGCAATTTCGGTTTTGCTCATACTTTCACTTTCTGCATACAGAAATATAAATCTGTATCCGAAAAGTATTATACTGCAGCTGAAAGAAAAATACAATACCGAAATACGGTTTTAGCAATGTTCCGGGCTGCGCCTTTCGGTGCCGCCATTTCGTTTTTCTTACTCTTCGTTTTTACTTCCGCTACTCAATTCGTCTTGGGGAGAACGGCTCGAAAGCAGAGAACAAGTTTAATGTATAATACTTTTTACCCAGTCTATAAGTCCTTCCGACTCATTTATCACCAGTTCCTGCCAAATCCCACCATAGTACAAACCGGCTCCTCTCGCACCGTTTTTCCTTTGACCGTAAACGTGCTCGGGTAACAGATATGGGAGAGCGTTCCAGGTTGCACGGCTCTTTCCATTCATGGTCAATACACGATCATTCCGATAATCAAGAGTGCCATAACCGGTGAGGTCTGGAAGAACGGACAGTGTTTTTGCCGGAAGATATAAAGTGTTGGAGCTGACATCCAAACGGATATCTGAGGAATGCGGATGCCATGGAAATCTCGAAATCTGATCTCTGCCGGAGACTATTTCACCTATCTGCAAATACCCATATATGACATGCAAGTCGGAATGATCATAGAAGTCCCCGGCATTTCTGCGAACAAAACGGTACTTCCCTACGTGTAATTCCACTTTTCTGAACCATCCGAAGAATAGAAAAATATCACCGACTTCTACTTTTGCGTTGCTCAAGACTCCTTGAGCGGCTCCGATTTGGCCAAAGGCAGGCGCCCAGTTTGGGACCGATTTCTGCCTGCAGTTTTTCCGAATATCGGGATCCACGTGACATTGACCGAACTTTTTACGGGGAGCAAGTTGATGTAATATTTCGGAATATGAGTGCCCACCATAGGTCAATTCATCATAAAACACATTATCATCTGATGGGATCGGCATTGACAAAAGAGTCCCGTCGGGCATAATCGGGCTGGGCATGCCACCATTAGCTGAATCAAAGCCTTTTCGTGAAAGTATGATTTTCATATTTGCTCTCCCGTCGTCCATCAATAGCTTCATTTAACAAGCCGACTGGACTTAACAAGTTTATCATATCTTTGAGCATGATTCAATGATTCAAAACGACGGGCTGCGCCGCGAAGGACGCAGCCCGTCGTTCGGTTTACTCCTCATCCTCCGCGGGAGGCGGGGCGATGAGCGTTACCCCGCGCAGGCAGATGCGGGGGCTCCTTTTGCCCTTGAGGAAGGTGAGCTCCAGCGTTGAGCCGACGTCGATATCCGGCAGGCCGAGGTAATAATCGTTGTTCTGATAGGCGGATGCCATGATCCTGCGTCCGTCCTCGAAGGTGAAGAAGGCCGTTAGATTCATCCTTCCCCACATCTTGTTGTCGAGGACGGCGCGGAAGGTGCCCTCCTCGTCGATGAAGCTGTAGTCGGAAAAAACGAAGTCCGAGCGGTACATCTGATAGTGCGAATGTGCTTTGAATTTACTCATAAAACTCCTTTCATTGGGGCCGCGGGGGAGCGGGCCCGGTCCTTTTTGTCACGAGAGGATGAGCTCGCGGACGGCGATCTCCTCGGCGCGGGCGCGGCAGGAATTCATCGCGCGGATCCATTCGAGCTGGTCGCGGGCCTTCAATTCCTCGGTCACGCCCTCGGCCTCGGCGAGCTGATCGGTGATGCGCTCGATCATCGTCAGCGCGTCGTTGTTGACCTCGACGAGGTAGTAGTGCAGAGTGCCGGTCAGAAGCAGCTCGGCGAAAACGCCCTTGCGATGCTCCTTCAGAAAGCGCTTGCGCATTCGCCCGAAGCGGCCGATGTCGCCCTCGGGTTCCTCGGGAACGGCAAGGCGGGGGTAGTAATAGTCGCCGACGAGATCGTAGGTGAGGCCGTTCGACTCGTCATAGACGGTTGCGGGTAACGTGTTGTCAGAGTTCTTCATGATATTTCTCCTTTCGGTCAATTGATTTCCTCGTTCCATTCGTTCAAAAGATCCCGGGCGACCTGCTCCTCGGCGCGGCGCGCACATGCTCCGGCAAATTTGATCCATGCGATGCCGTCTTTTGCGGTAAGCCCCTCGGGGTTTTCTTCGTCGACAAGCCGGTGCCAAAGCTCGAGGACTCTGACCATGCCCTTGTCATCCACCTCCTCGAGATCGAGAGGCAGGGTCGCAGCCGCGACAAGCTTAGCGTATCGCGGGATATTGTGCCTGCGGAGGTGATCGAAGTACAAACGCCCGAACTTGCCGATCGTTCCGCGTGTCGTCATGGCCTCAAGCAGCTCGAACGGGGGATCGATTTGCCTTATATCGGGATGGAAGAACGCCTTGGGATGATCGCGGTGCTTGACGCCCTTTTTGTAATGGGGAATGTATCGATCCCCCTCGAGGCGGTATTCGACCCCAAGCTTGTCATCGTCGATAACGGCGGGGAAGTCGTTGGGGTTAAGAGTGATTTCTTCAGATTTCTTCATAATGCTTCTCCTTTCGATTTTCCTTTTGCTCATTTGATTTTTGCTGTTTTTCTCTCGCCTCCGAAACGAGCCCGTCGACGTAGTCGTCGCCGAAGACTCGTCGGAGGAGAGCGTAGTCACGGGTTTCCTTGTGGAGCCTGTCGTTCTTTTCCTCAAGGCGGGAGAGCTCCTTCTCCAGCCTGCGGTTTTCGTTTTCAAGATCCTCGTTTTCGCCGCGAAGGAGGGCGATCTTGTCGAACGCCTTGACGAGCGAGACGAGCACCGTTCGCACGAGCGCCTTGAATCTCTGCATGAGCGGCAGGACGAACCGCTCGCGGTAGGTCTTGGCGGTCATGAGCTTCGGCGGATCGGGGACCTCGTAGTCGGGGCTGTGGGAAAGCCGGAATTCGATACGGTCGATCTCCTCCTGCGCGGTGTCGGCGCTCTCAAGCCGGAGCTGAATCTGGGACAATTCGTCCCGCTTTTCGGCAAGCGCGGACTCGAGAGCGGCAAGCTCCTTCGCCCGCTCCTGCTTTTTGAAGTCGAGAACGGAGAGGTGCTGTTCGTGCGTGCCCTTCTGCTCCCACTCGATGCCGTAACGCTCCATGACCTCGGCTAACGCCTGCTTTTCCGATTCCGCCCACTGCGCCCATTCGGTATTGCCGCGCGTGCCGCCGGTGAAGCCCTGCGCGGCCAATGCCTGCTTGAGGGAAACGCGGGTATCAAGTCCGCGCTTGCTTCCGGTCGTGAACGGAACGAAGTCGATATGGATATGCGGCGTCGCCTCGTCCATGTGGATGTGCGCGGAGTACACCCGCAGATACGGGTTGCGTTCTTGAAATCCGCGGTAATATTCGTCCAGCACCTCCTTTGCCAGCTCGCCGTCTTCCGTTCCCGAGGCCATATTGTCCTTATCGCCTATCTGCATTATGATCTCATGGAACAGCTTTTCCTGGTGACTTGCCCGGATCTTCTCGTAGTAATCGGGGATGACGCGATCCCTGCGTTTCTGCTTGGCGTTGTAGCGCTCAAGCGCCTCGTCGAAGAGTTCGTGATAAACCTTTTTGAGGGGTTCATCGATGTAACTGATGTTGAATCGGGTGCGGGAGCCGTCGACGTTTTCCGCGATAAAACTGCGGTTGTTGTGTCTGGCGGAGCCCTTCCCGACCATTGCGCTGATGGTTCTTTTCATAAACATTAACCTCGGGTGTATGCCTTTGTTACTTTCTGCGAAAGTAACGCAAAAGCACTTTCGTCAGTCTTCGCCCGCCAAAAGTGCTGTTGCGCCCTGCGGGGCCGTTTCGGTGCATGGAGGGGGCGGAGGAGGATGAACTTCGCTCTCCGCTCCCTCCCATAAACGGGTCCATGGGATAAACAAACCCTATCGCCTTGGTTCGTTTACCGTCACCGTGACGATAAAAATAAGTTTATCGTCACGCCGATTTACCCTTATTTCATAAAGGTTTTTCGGCCTTCAAGCCCCGCGCGTGACGATAAAATGCATAGTGTCTATTTTATCGTCACGACCGTCACGGACCGTCACGCCTTCATGTAAAGCAGCCGGATCCGCCTGCCTTCATGACTGCGCTGGGGAGTGCAGAGCACGCCGTATTCGGAGAGCAAACGGGAGACATTAACATTGAGCTTTCTGGAGAGGTGGTTCGGCGGAAGCTGACTCCCGATCCTCATCGCAAGCTCCGTTGCCGTCCCTTCCCACAGCGGCGCGTCCTCATTCACCAGCGCGGCCACGGCTTCGAGCAGGGGATCGGGCGGATCCTTCCACAGCTCGGTCTCCGTCTCGGTGAGGTCGAAGGTGCAGCTCTCATAACGGAAGAGCAGCTTGAATCTCAGATCCTGCTGATCGCGGCCTACCACGTCGAGCGTCGCCTCGGGGCTTGTCCGCTTCTCCTTGCGCAGGAGGACCGCGCCGTCAGCGGCTCCGAGCAAACCCGTCGTGCCGGAGATGGTATCGAACTTGTCCTCCGCGTCCTGCTTGCGGGTGTGGTGAACGATCATTATCGCGATGGGCATCGAATCCGTCAGCGCCTTGAGGCTCGCGATGATCTGATAATCGTTCGCGTAGCTGTACTTCTCGCTCTCGTCGCCGCGCACCTTCTGCAGGGTGTCGATGATGATAAGCCGAGTATCCGCGTGCTCCCGGATGAAGCCCTCGAGCTGCTGCATGAGACCGTTTTCCACCGACCTTGCCTGTGTAGCGAAATGGAAGTCGGGGGTGCCCTCGACCCCGAACATGCGCGAGATGCGCCGCTGGAGCCTCGGACAATCGTCCTCGAGGGCGAGATAGAGCACCGAGCCCCGCTGCACGGGCATCCCCCAGAGCGGAGTCCCCGTCGCGATCGAGTAGCCTATCTGCGTCACAAGGAAGGATTTGCCGATCTTCGGCGAGCCCGCGATGAGGTAGGTGCCGGGGTAGAGGAAACCCTCGATAATCGGCAGGCGGGGCACGAACGCCGTATCGAGCAGGTCCTGCATCGTATGCGTCTCGATGTACCGCGGATCGAGCTTGCGCGGGTCCACGAAAATTTCTTCCTCGCCGGTATTGCAAAAATCCCCGAGTTCTGCTATAATATCAGCAGTGCTAAGTGGTGACTGCTTCGTGTCTGCGGCAACAGATACGGCTCCGGCAGTCATCTTTTCTTTTGCTTCCATGTCGATTCCTCCTGTAAGCCCTTCAGCGTTACGGTCATGAGCCGGATCGTTTCGAGAAGATCGGGGCTCACGTTTTCGCCCGTCCCGATGCGCTGCAGCTCCCCGAGCACTTCCTCGTGAAGATGCTTCATCGCGATGTAAACGCGGGGGCTGCCCTTGACCGTGATCTCGCGGTTCATGCAGCGGCGGTAGCAGTACTCCTGCTTGGGGAGCCCGGAGATCGCCACGGCGCGGTTCAGCTCCACGGCCTCCTCGGGCGAAACGCGGAACACCACCGACTTCGAGCGGAAACGGTTATGCTTGTCAAGATTCTTCTGCGACATACGTATTTGCCTCCTTTGCGGCGTCGAGCCTGTCCGCCATTTCCGTCTGCTTCGACGGGAACATGTGGGCATAGCGATAGGTGATGTCGATGCTCTCGTGGCCGACGCGGTTCGCGATCGCGACCGCCGAGAAGCCCATGTCGATGAGGAGCGAAACGTGGCTGTGGCGAAGATCGTGTATGCGTATCTTCTTCACCCCGGCGGCCTCGGCCCCGCGCTTCATCTCGTGATCCAGGAACCTCCGCGTGAAGGGGAAGAGCCTGTCGTCCGGTTCCAGATCGTAGAGGCGCGAGGTGTAGTCCCGCATCTCCTCGCAGAGGAATTTCGGCATCTTGACCGTGCGGTTGCTCTTCTTGGTCTTCGGCGTGGTGATGACGTCCCTGCCCTTTATACGCTGATACGATTTGCTGATACTCACGGTGCCCTTTTTGAAATCGAGATCCGCGAGCGTCAGCGCCAGCAGCTCGCCCACGCGGATGCCGCACCAGTAGAGCATTTCAAAGGCGTAGTATGCCAGGGGCTTGTCCATTATGGCCTCGGCGAATTTGAGGTATTCCTCCTTCTCCCAGAAATCCATCTCGCCCGATTCCTTTTCGCCCATGCTCCCCGCGAGCGCGGCGGGATTCTTGGAGAGCCCGTAATGCTTTACGGCGTGGTTCAGCATGGCGCTGAGCTGGTTGTGGATGGTCTTGAGGTAGGTCTGGGAATAGGGCTTTCCCTTTTCGTCGCGGTAGCCGATCATCACGTTCTGCCACTGCATGACGTCCCTTGTGGTGATGTCGCAGAGCTTCTTGTGCCCGAAATAGGGCAGGAGCTTCTGCTTGATGAGGTACTCCTTCGAGAGCCAGGTGTGCTCCTTGAGCTTGGGGCGGATGTCCCGCTCGTAAAGATGCAGATACTCCTCGAAGGTCATGTTGGTATCGGCGCAGGTTTCGAGCAGGAACCTGCGCTCCCACTCCAGCGCCTCGCGCTTGAGTTCGAACCCGCGCTTGCACTTCTTTTTGTGCTCGCCGGTCCAGTCGGTATATCTGGTCCAGACATACCATGTTCCGTTTTTGTCTTTATAGACTCCCATTATTTGTCCTCCTTCTTTTCATCGTAGAATCTCTTGTAAAAGTACGGTCTGCTCACACGTCCTGCCAACGTGATGTAGCCTTTCCTTCTGAGCTCGGCGTTCAGCTGCCTGATGATCTTGTAACCATAGGAGTCCGAAATATCGAGCTCTTGCGCGATCTGCTTCGCGTTGATGAATTTATCGTTGTTCATATCCTCACCTCCTTTCTTTTTTCGGATTATAGCCTGCGCTGCCGCGGAAGAGAATGACAGAAATTGTCAGGTTGAAAAACCCTGTAAGTAAAAGAACTTTTTGCTTTTGAGAGCTCTGAAAACCGCCGAAAACGGCCAAAAACCTGCCAATTTGAGTCAGGTTGCCCGAAAATATATTTTGCGGGTTCTTCTCGGATCAACTCATCCTTTGCATCCCTTCCGGCGATCCGGTGTGGGTATCATACACTTTTTCAAACAATCTTTCAGTCACCCCCGTGGGTGCCCGAATAATTGAGTGTTTTTGTCAATATATGGTGGCGGCAGCCATAAAACACACAATATATTGTAAATAAGTGCTGAAAACAGGCTCTGAAACGGGCACCCACGGGGGTGCCCGAATCGAAAAAATATATTTTTCAAAAAAGGCGCCCGATCCGCTCGGTCTCTTGCTGCCGTATGCGGCTTGGAAGGTCGATGCCGGATACCGTTATAACTAAATTGTTATGGGGCATCTGCCTGCATCCGCAGCCTTCACTAAAGCTTTCTCACGCATCATACACTATTTTTGCTCCAAAATCGGCAACCCACGGGGGTTGCCAAAATTTCGGCCTCAAATCGCAATATGTAGTCGCAAGCATATTGCCGACCACCATATGTTGATTTTTAGGCCCAAAATGTGATAAAAAACGTGCAACCCCCGTGGGTTGCATATATTATTAAATATATTTTCGTTATTGAGCCCTTTTCTTCCCTCTCCCGGGCCTTGGCCCGCATATCCTCTCGGATCCCCGCATTCCTATGCCGGGCCGCCCAATGCCGTGACGCGTTCAAGGCGGAAGTTTCGTTGGATGTCGGTTCGGGAAGCGATATTCGGTTGTCAAAATGCGCGGGGGTTCGGTTCAGCCCTTCACTTACTTGGCAAAAAACAGGCCCAAAAGTAGCATTGATTTTTCTTCAGTAAAAAATATACTTTTTGCCGTACGTTGCCGCTTTTGATTTTCTCAGCGTTTTGCTTGTTTTTTCTCATAAGCCGCTTATCCTTGTTTTTCGATCAAATAAGCCCGATGCCAGATACCGGTATAACAAATTTGTTATGGGCCATCTGCCTGCTTCCGATCATTGGCCTCTACGGTCGAAAAAGTCCCTCTATAGTTCTATGGCAAAAAAATCAGGGGGGTGTAACCCCAAAAAATTATTTTTGGGAAATATATTTTCCGGGGGCGACCGATCAAAGCCTCTATGCGCCTGTCGGGCTTGCCTGCACTTAACAAATATGCTATAGTAGGCCCATCAAGCATGAAGGAGCTTTGGTATGGCGATAGGGCAAAGGATCAGGTTTTTCCGCATGAAAAACGGCATGAGCATGAAGTATCTCGGGGTGAAGGCGGGCTTCGGCGAAGCTACGGCCGATTCGCGCATAGCGCAGTATGAGACGGGGCTGCGTGTGCCCAAGGACGAGCTCACGGAGAAGCTCGCGGGCTGCCTGGGCGTTTCACCTAACGCGCTCACGGTGCCCGATATCGACTCGCTCATAGGTCTCATGCACACTCTGTTCGCACTGGAGGACGGCTGCGGGCTCACCGTGGAGTTGAACGGCGGCGAACCCCAACTGCGCTTTCAAAGCGAGGGGATGGGGGCGGAGCTCGTCCCGCTGCTGCGCGAGTGGGCGGAGCAGAAGCAGAAGCTCGATTCGGGAGCGATGAGCCGCGACGAATACGACGAATGGCGTTACCGGTATCCGCTTTACGGGAAGCGCTTCCGCAAAATGAGTCCCGCTATTGACATTGACCTTCCGGTCGACTGATATTCGGTTTTCAAGGTACGAAAAAAGCCCCCAACTGCTCGCAGCAGCCGGGGGCTTTCAATACGTTTGCCGGGAGGGGAAAAACCTTCCCGTAAGCCATTTGCCGGACCGAAAAACGGTCCTTTATGCACAGGCGACATCAATATGCAATCAAATCGGGTTTTGGCCTATAAAAAACCCAGTGTTTACAAGGCTTTTTTAAGGCCGTGTCATCATTCCCACTCGATCGTTCCGGTGGGCTTGGGCGTGAGGTCATAGAGCACGCGGTTGACGCCTTTGACCTCGTGGGTGATGCGGTCGGTGATCTTTTGGAGCAATTCGAAGGGAACGTCCTCGACGGTGGCGGTCATGGCGTCGCGGGTGTTGACGGCGCGGAGGATGACGGGCCATTCGTCGCAGCGTTTTCCCTCTTTGATGCCGACAGACTTGAAATCGGGAACGATCGTGAAATACTGCCAGACCTTTCCGGCGAGGCCTGCCTTATCGAACTCCTCGCGGAGGATCGCGTCGCTTTCGCGAACGGCTTCGAGCCTGTCGCGGGTGATCGCGCCGAGGCACCTTACGCCGAGGCCGGGGCCGGGGAAGGGCTGACGGTAGACCATGTTGTCCGGAAGGCCGAGAGCCTTGCCGACGACGCGGACTTCGTCCTTGAAGAGGATGCGGACGGGCTCGACGAGCTCGAATTTAAGATCCTCGGGAAGGCCGCCGGCGTTGTGATGCGCCTTGATGCCCTTTTCGCTTTCGATGATGTCGGGCCAGATCGTACCCTGCGCAAGGAAGCTGACGCCCTCGAGCTTGCGGGCTTCCTCGGCGAAAACTTCGATGAATTCGCCGCCGATGATCTTGCGCTTCGTTTCCGGGTCGGAAACGCCGGCGAGCTTGTCGAGGAAGCGATCGACGGCGTCGACGTAGATCAGGTTCGCGTCCATCTCGCCCTTGAAAACGCGGATGACCTGCTCGGGTTCGCCCTTGCGGAGCAGACCGTGGTTGACGTGCACGCAGACGAGCTGCTTGCCGATCGCGCGGATCAAAAGCGCAGCGACGACGGAGGAATCCACGCCGCCGGAGAGCGCGAGAAGGACCTTCCTATCGCCGACCTGTGCGCGGATATCCGCAATCGACTCTTCGATGAATTTTTCCGCGAGGGCGGGGGTGGTGATGCGCTGCATCGATTCGGGCCTTGTGAGAATGGGCATTTTGCTGACCTTGCCTCCCGCTTTGCCAGGGAGGCGCTTCCTTTCGTTTGAATTTTGAATATCTTGGATCCGCCGGTGCGGAAGCTTTTTTCAGCCGATATAGCTGTAGACCTTGCGGAGCGAGCGGCTCGAGGTGTTGTGGATGTTCGGATCCATCTCCGAGACCGTGAAGTGCATTCCGTCGCAGGCGTGAACGTAGTAATAACCCCAGCCGAAGCCGGCGCGGTAGAAGGCGAGCTCATAGAGAAGATAGTTGATGACCGTCGCGGGAACGCCGTGATAGAGCTCCGAGCAGCTGCCGTCATAGGTGAAATCGTAATACTTTACGCCGTTCTGCTCCTTGATCCCGTTGTAGGTGAGGTGGTTCTGCACTTCGGTTCGGATCAGCTCGCGGTTCTCGATGCGGTTCTTATTGACCTGCATGGTGGCGTTAAGATCGAGCGCCGTGCCGAAGGAATGATGGCTCACGAAGGTGCGGTCGGTCACAAAACGCGTGTTAAACAGCCCGTCGAAGGATACGAGCAGCTCCGAAAGCGGGATGATCCCGCTGTCGTGCGCGCCGTGCACGCGGATGCGGCTCGTTTTGATGTAATTGAACGCCTCGGTGAAATGCGGCGCCGCCAGCTTATGGCAGTACCACTGCTTATTGGGGTTCATCGGCGAGGTGACGCTCGTGAAATGCTCGCTGATCCAGCTCGATTCAACGGTGATATTGCGGTTGTCCGCCCATTTATAACGGAACATGAACTGATCCCTGCTGCCGAAAAACGAGAGCGCATAGGCATAATTATTGCGCAGATTGTTGGAGATCAGCTGGTTCCATTCGTGTTTGACGATCTTGAACTGATGCTTGACAAGGCGCGTTTCGCTGCCGCCGTTCACCGTTGCGTAGAGATAGAAATAATAAGTTCCGACGGAGAGACTTTCGAATTTCACCTTCGCGGTCAGCGATTGATTGCCGGAGGCGGGGAAGGTTCGGTCGACGAGCTCAACGCTGAGCTTGTTTTCGGAGGCGGGGAAGGTCACAGCCTGATCGATCACGGCTGCGCCGCCGGCGGTGGTGATCAAGGCGCGGATGGAAACGATCGGCTTCGATGAAGTGACTTTGCCGCCGAAGCAGAAGGGCTGGCCGTGCGGGATATCCTCATTCGTGCTCGGAAGGGGCAGGGACGGGGATTCGCTGAAGGAAATGTCGCCTGAAACGACGGGTTCGGGCGTTGCCGTGGGTGCGGGCGTATCGATGGGCTGTGAAGTGGGCGCCGGAGTTGAAGTCGAAGGCGACGCCGAAGGAGCGGGGGATCCTGAAGGCGCGGGCGTTCCGGAAGGCTCTGCGGAGGAAGTCGGATCCGCGCTTGCAGTTTCGGTCGGCTCGGGCGTTTCGAACGGTTCTGCGGATCCGGTCGGCTCGGCGGAGGCTTCCTGCGTGGGCTCGGGCGTTTCGGCGGGGNNCCGCCGTTCCGGGCTCGGCTGTTCCGGGCGCGGCCGAAGCGGGCGGGAGAGGGACCGAAGTGGGGATAGCGACGACGGGATCGTCGGCGGAAGCGCTCTGATGCGGCGCGGAAGGCGCGGAGCAGCTGAAACAGCCCGCTAAAAACAGAATCGACATCAAAACCGCAAGGAAGCGTTTCATCCCAATGACCTCGCTCGGAATAGTCGCAAAAGCGCTTAAACTAAACTTAATTATACCATTTTCTCCGCGGAGAAATCAATAGCGATCCGGCAAAAACTCCGCTGTTGTCAACGGACCGGATCTGTGATAATATTATTGCGAAAAGAAGGGCCGCAACAAGGCGGCGGGAGGGCAATATGAGCTTTTACGGATCCGAAACCGCGCCGGAGAGCATCCGCGCACTGTATGAAAAACTTTTGAAATGCTGGTCTGTCGAGACCTGCGCGCCGCGCTACCGCCCGGAATGGTCGCCGGAGAACCCGACGCTCGGCCAATGCTCGATCACGAGCTTCCTCGTTCAGGATCTTCTCGGAGGAGAGGTCTTCGGCGTTCTGCTGCCGGACGGCGCGTACCACTGCTTCAACGAGGTGGATGGCTTCCGCTTCGACCTCANNNGCGAGCAGTTCGGCGATGAAAAGCTCGATTACGACGGCTGCGTGCCGCAAAAGCGCGAGGAACACTTCGCGAACGCGGATAAATACAGCCGCTACCTGCTGCTGAAAGCCAATTTCGAGGCGGCGGAAAAAGCCGAAGAGGAATAACCGCAGATATTGAGGAAAACCGTCTTTCCGGACGGTTTTTCTTTTTTTGTTTTCCTTTAAGAGCGATTTAAGGGCGGCAGGTATAATAAGGGCAACAAAACAAAAAGAACGGAGGCGTTACATCATGAAAAGACTTATTTGCATCCTTCTCGCGGCCGCGCTTGTCTGCACGCTGTTTGCGGCCTGCGGCAAAAAGAACGAGAATACGGAAGCCGATGCGGATTCAGCTACATCGGCCACTCCCGAAGAGGAACATCAGAGCGGTCCCGGCGGCCCGGGCGGCACACCTCCCGACGGTACGCCCCCTCCCGGCGGACCCGGCGGCCCGGGCGGAAATCCCCCTTCCGGCGGACCCGGAGGCTCCGGCGGGAATCCCCCTCCCGGCGGACCCGGAGGCCCGGGCGGACAGGGCGGCGCGGATATCGACTATTCCGGCGCGGTCACGATCACTTCGGCGGATTCCCGCAGCGGAGAGACCTATTCGAGCACGACGGCGAACGAAAGTGCGCTGCTCATCATGACGTCGGATGAAGTCACGATCGCCGACCCGACCGTCACCAAGACCGGCTCGAGCAGCGGCGGCGACAGCTGCAGCTTCTACG
>DBXK01000043.1:15997-40749 GCA_002309375.1 Christensenella sp. UBA1214
GGCAACGGCGGCCGGAACGGCGCGGAGGGCGACGGCACGACCGTCACCATCCGGAATACGTCCATCACCACGACCGGCGACGGCTCCGGCGGCATCATGACCACGGGCGGCGGGATCACCTACGCCTACGATCTGAACATCCGGACGAGCGGGCGTTCCTCCGCGGCGATCCGCTCCGACAGGGGCGGCGGCAGGGTATACGTCGACGGCGGCACATACACGACGAGCGGCCTCGGCTCCCCGGTCATCTATTCCACGGCGGAGATCCATGTCAGCAATGCATCGCTCGTTTCGAACCTTTCGGAGGGCGTCTGCATCGAGGGCCTGAACTCGATCGAGCTCACGAACTGCGACCTCACCGCGAACAACACCGACTGCAACGGACAGGCGACCTTCCATGACAGCATCATGATCTATCAGTCCATGTCCGGCGATGCGGCGAGCGGCACCTCTTCCTTCACGATGACGGGCGGAAGGCTGACGAGCAGGAGCGGCCATATCTTCCACGTCACCAACACTTCGGCGATCATCAACCTGAACGGCGTTACGCTCGTGAACGAGGACAGCGAAAACGTGCTCCTCTCCGTCTGCGACGACGGCTGGAGCGGCGGAAGCAATATCGCAACGCTGAACGCGGCTTCGCAGCGGCTCGTCGGGGCGATCCTCGTCGGCAGCAATTCTCAGCTGACGCTGAACCTTACCGACGGCTCCTCCTTCGAGGGCAGGATCGACGGCAGCATCACGAATGCGAAAGGCGCGGTCGTTTCGACGGAGGTCGGAAACGTTTCCGTAACGCTCGGCGCTGACTGCACCTGGACCCTCACCGGCGACAGCTATATCACCGAATTCAACGGCAATGCGGCGAATATCATCACGAACGGCTACACGCTCTATGTTAACGGCGTCGCGCTGACCGGCACCAACTGAGCGGCAGTAATTTGCAATTTTCATGTTTTGTTCCTTCCTTTAAACACAAAACGAAGATGAGTCCTTCGGGGCTCATCTTCGTTTATTCCGAACCGTATGCCGATCCGGGAATTTCAAGCTGCGGTTTAATGCTTATGAGTTGATTCGCGCTGCCGGCTGTGCTAAACTGTTGCCGTAAAGAAAAACTGTCGGGAGGAGCGCTTATGACGGATAAAAACGGGGAAAAAGCCCGGGCAAGCCGCTTCGAAAGCAGGGGGGCGGGCATCCTGCTGCTGGCGGCGGGCATTATCGGCATCCTCCTGATCGCGCATCTCACCGCTAGCTATGAAAACCTTCTGCGCCCGCGGCTCGACGAGCTGCTCGAAAGCCGGATCATCACGAATTATATCGACGGCCCGACATTCCTTCTTTATTTTACGAACCAATCGAACCTCATTGCCGATATTTACCTGATCCTTTTCGCCCTCGGCTCATTCGGAAACAAGAGGCTGCTTGCCTTCACGCGGAATGCGCTTGTCCGCGCGGTCGTCACAGTCCCGATCCTCGCAACCGGGATCATCTACTGCACGGCGCTCCTGCCCTTCGCAAAAGCGCCTTTTCCCTTCGAGCGGGGGATCTGGTTTTCGAACGTCGTGAACGTCTGGTCGCATATGCTGCTGCCCCTGCTCTTTGTCGTGCTCTGGCTCGTGCCGATGACGCAGGAACGGCTGCAGCCCGCCAAAACCGCGCTGACCGCGATGATCTATCCGCTTTGCTACCTCGTGTTTTCCGCCGTGCGCGGCGCGTTCGACGGCTTCTATCCCTATCCTTTCCTGAACAGCCGGCAGCTTTGGACTGTTTTCTTCGGCGAAAAGCCGTATTCCGCCCTGCCCGCGCTGCTGCTCTTCGCGCTCGGGCTGCTGCTGATGACGGCAGTATTCTTCGCCCTCGGCTGCGCGCTCGCGGCGATCCGCAGCAGGAGGCTCGAAAGGGCGGTGCGGGGCTGAAAATGCCGCAAACGCAACAGCACGTTGCTTGCAAAACGATCCGACAGGGGTTATAATCGGAGCATCAAAACGAAGGAGATATTCGCTATGGAAACTTGCACGGTTTTAAAGGATCTTCGGAAAAAGAGCGGCCTCACTCAGGAGGCGCTCGCGGAGAGGATACTCGTCACTCGCCAGGCGGTCAGCCGCTGGGAGCGGGGCGAAACTCAGCCGAATACGGAAACGCTGAAGCTGCTTTCGAAGGAATTCGGCGTTTCGATCAATACGCTTCTCGGCTCGCCGCGCGCTCTCATCTGCCAGTGCTGCGGGATGCCCCTCGGCGAAGATGAAATGATCAGCCGCGAGAAGGACGGAAGCTTCAACGAGGATTACTGCAAGTGGTGCTATACGGACGGCAAATTCGTCTATGAGTCCAAGGATGCGCTGCTCGATTTCCTCGTCAGTCACATGCCGGACCCCCAAAACCTTCCGGAAGATGAGCGCCGCAAAGCGTACGACGGCTATCTCTCCACGCTCAAGCACTGGAGCTGACAGCTCCGGGCGGAAAACGACGGAATCATTAAAGAAAAAGCCCTTCGCAGATCCGGCGGGGGGCATAGGCCGTATGGAGGTTTGAAATGATCGAAAGGCTTTATTCACTCGAACCCTGGCGGGAGCTGATCGCGGATATCAATTCCGACCCTCTTTTTTCCGAACCGATGCTTTCCACGGAGGAAAACACCGAGGGAAATCTCGAAAGCGCCGTCAATAAGCCGTATTGCCACGTTCTCGGCGTGACGGACGAGGGCATAAAAACGGGGCTCTTCGTTTTCGACGTGATCGATGAGGATAACTATCTCGAAATGCTCGTCGGGCTCTCCCGCTCGCTCAAGGCTTATGAAGAAGCCGCCGCATATCTCGCCGCGAACTTCCCGGGGTATAAGGCGGATTTCGTATTCAACCCGATGAACACCGCGATCCGGGCGATGCTGGAGGAAAAAGGCGCGCACTTCGATCCGGAGATGCAGCGGATGACGCTCAAAAACGATCCGCCGGCTGTCGACACGGCCGGGATCGAGCTGCTTTCGGAAAAGCATAAAGCCCAATACTGCGCAATACACACGACCGACTGCTATTGGACGGGCGAGAAGGTCGCGGAGGCGCCGAATATTTTCAACGCGCTTCTGGCGGTGGACGGCGGCGAAGTCGTCGGCTATATCGATATCACAAACAACAACGAGGAAAACGAACCCTTCGACCTGCTCGTGAAGGAGGATCGCCGCCGCAGGGGCTGGGGCAGGAAGCTGCTCGCAAAGGCGATCGAGCTGAACCGTCCGCACGGCGTTGCGCTGTAAGTCGAGACCGACAACGTCCCCGCGATCAGGCTCTATGAATCGATGGGCTTTGTGAAGGATGAAGGGCTGAACAGCCAAACCGCAACGTGGATGGTGAAATGAAAGACCGGAAAAGCGTAATGGATCGCCGCATTCCGCTTGCGTGAATGCGGCGATCTTTCAATATCGGTTTACCCGGTGCCGAATCGCAGAAAAAGTCGGGTCGGTTCGAAAGGATTATGCTATGCTTTGTTTATCGGGAGGGATAACGATGGATTGGATCACCGGAATACAGCGAGCGATCGACTACGTCGAAGCGCATCTGGATGAGGAACTGGATTATGACGCGATCGCGCGGGAGAGCTTTTCTTCATCCTTTCACTTCCAGCGGGTCTTCAGCATCCTCTGCGGTTATACCCTGGGTGAGTACATCCGCTGCCGCAGGCTGAGCTCAGCGGGCGTGAAGCTCGCGAACGGAAATGCAAAGGTCATCGACGTCGCACTGGAATGCGGCTATGACAGCCCGGACAGCTTCGCCAAAGCATTTCGCGCATTCCATGGCATTACCCCGTCGCAGGCGCGCGGCAGCGGGGCAAAGCTGCGTTCGTTTTCCCGCCTGAATATCAAGGTGATTCTCGAAGGAGGAAAGGATATGCAATACAGATTGGAAGAAAAGCCTGCCATGCTGCTCACCGGCTTCAAGTGCCGCTTCACCGGCGACCCGCTGAATAAGGGGGAACAGGACCACAACTTTGCGTGCGAGACCCGTGTGGAACAGTATGTTCTGGAGGGCCGCAGCCGAATCCACGACATGGTTTACACCGTAATGACCGATTTCGGCGACGACGGATATGATTTCTATTATGCCTATCCGCTGCCGAAGTGGGCATTGGAGGATTTCGAAAAGGATCTCGGCGATTTTGCCAAGCGTTACACCCATTTGCAGATCCCGGCCGGGCTCTACGTCGTCTGCGAAACGGAACGCTGTATGTTCCCTTTGGAGTTGGTGGATGAACTGCGTCGGCGGATCGTTGCGGAATGGCTGCCGACCTCTGGCTACGTTCTGCGCGACGCCCCGGAAATCGGCGTGATCCACTGGCCGTTTGAGGATGGAAACGAGGAAGTGAACAATTCCCATTACTGTGAGATTTGGCTGCCAGTCAGCAAAGCACAGTAAAACAGTTCCCGAAGATCGGTAAAGAAAAGGAGCGCGTGAATGCGCTCCTTTTAAAATAACTGAAATATCGGTAAAACAGCAATGCGTATGCAACACGATAACCGATCCGGTATGGAACAGACTCTCCGATATCTATCCGTCCCTACCGTTCCCCGGGGTTATCGGCGACATCGAACATGACCGGGATCCTGTCGCGGTGCACGCCGAGCTCGCGCACGAGCGCACGGGACATCGGGAAGATCTCGTCATATTCCGGAATGCGTCCTACCACAGTTTCGGCAAGCTTATCCATCTTCAAAATGTCCATCGAGGAGAGCGGCGTTATCCCGTCGGAGATCGGCGTGCCGTCCTGAGCGATCAGCTTTTCGCCGAATATGTTGAGCTCGCCTTTTTTCAGCCTGTCGATGAGTATCCCCGCAAGCGTGCGCACGCCGTCGGGCACGAGGGGCGATATTGCGGCATCGATCACGCCCGAATCCATGCCCCACCAGTAGTTGACGGCATGGTCCTTCTTTTCCGTACTGCCGGAGAGGATCGAACGGACGATGTTCTCATACAGCCTGCCCCATACCCAAACGGGCGATGCGACGGGCGAAAGCTCGCCGTTGTCGTTGATGACGAACGTGCCGTAATAGCCCTGGTTCAGGTAATTCGCATCCGGCAGGGGAATATCGCGGTTCGAGATCACCTTCACGCCCTTTTCGCGCAGCCTGCGGACGCAATCCACCTCGGTGCAGCTCCATTCAAGCAGGATCTTCGCCCGCGGGTTGGTCATGCGCACACCGAGCGCAAAGGCATTGATCGAGGCCGGAACGCCCATTATCGGGTATGATCCGATATAGCCTACGAGATCGTTTTCGGCAAGAGCGCCGGCAATCACGCCGGTGATGAACTTCCCTTCATAAGTGCGGCAGTAATAGCTTTTGACGCTCGAAAGCGGCTGGCAGGCGGAACAATTGTAAAACCGGATCTTCGGATACCTGACGGCGGCTTTAAGCGTCGCTCCGAGCAGCGGCGGGGTGGTGGTGAAGATGAGCTCCGCGCCTGCGGCGGCCGCTTCGCCGATAAGCTTTTCCGCCTGTTCCGCACTGTCGGCGCCGAAATAGGTCTTCACAGTCACCGAGCCCGAAAGCGCGTTTTCGAGATACGCCGCGCCTTCTGCATGGCCGCGCGTCCAGCTGCTGCTTTCGCTGTCGCGCTGGCAGATGAAAGCGACCGAAAGATGCTTCGGCGCGCCGGAAATGAGCTTCGACAGCACGCTCTTTTTTTCTTCGCCGCCGGGGATCGTGCTTACCGTGATCGCCTCCGGCTCGGAAGCCGCCTTCACGTCGCCCCAAAGGGACAACAGATCCTTTTTGACGTCGGCGGAGGACATCTTTCGAAGCTCCTCATAGGGATGGACCTTCAGAAACAGCAGCAGCGCTTCCTCCGCGTTCAGCCCCGGATCCTTCGCGCCGAGCGCGCCGAACGCGTCCCTGAAGCAACTGAACGCCGCAACAAGGTCCTTCTTTTCTTCCGCGGTCCATTCTTCGCCGGGCTTTTTGCCGAGGGCGGACAGCAGCCGCGCATATTCGCCGGGCTTGCTGAAACGGATATCGTAGATCCCCGCGGCCTTGTAGAATTCGAGGAATTCATAATAAACCTCGGTTTGGGGATCGTCCGAAGCGGCGGGAAGCACGCGCCGGATCCTTGCGGGGATCTTCAGCGCGCCGAACCAGCGCAGCACGCTCACGCGCTTATTGCCCTCCGCAACGTAAAAATCGCCGAGGTATTCGAAGCATTCGATCGGGTCGCGTATGCCGGTATCCGAAAGATGCTCCGCGCAAAGCGCCATCCATTTTGCGGCGAATTCGGTATCCGACTCGAGAAGGGGCAGGAACGACGCGGAAAACGCGTTTTTGCGGTCGGAGGCCTTCACGCCGATTATGCGATCGGCCGGTATCTCCTGAACGGGCAGAATGATCGGGTTCGCGCCGGAAACCTCCGGGAAGATCTCCTCGAGCACAGCGGGATAGGGCTCCAGCCCCGCGGCTTCCAGCTCCTTCTTCTCCCTGAGGGCGAGAGCGTGAGCCTTCAGATATTCATTTCTTTCCGATGCGTCGGAAACGGCCATCGATCTCAGCCTCCTTTCAAAAATCGTCTGATTATAAATCAAATCCAACAAAAACGCAAGTAGATGCTGCGAAAAACAAGATTATCAGATCATCCGAATAATGTCTGATGAGAATAACAAAGAGGAAGTCGCTAAGACTTCCCCCTTTTATGTTGCTTAAACACGAAGCCGAAATTAAAGAAACCGCTCGATAAAATGAATCACATTAATCGCAAACAATATCCTCCGCCTCATCGATACGGAGAATAAAAGGAAGGTATGAGGTCGTTACCAATTTGCTGTCAAATCTGGCCTTGCCTTCGGAAAAATCCAATGTTTTCAAGGACTTTCCAAGCCTGCATCCTCATTCCCATTCGATCGTTCCCGGGGGTTTGTCGGTGATATCGAACACGACGCGGTTGACTCCGGGTGTTTCGGCGATTATGCGGTTGCTGATGCGGCGGAGGATATCATAGGGGATCTCCGCAAACTCGACGGTCATCGCGTCGGTGCTGGTGACGGCGCGCACGGCGATGGCGGTATCATAGGTCCGGCAGTCGCCCATCACGCCGACGGAGCGAACGCCGGTGAAGACCGTGAAATACTGCCAGATCGCGCGCTCGAGCCCGGCTTTTTTGATCTCGTCGCGGAGGATGAAATCGGATTTTCTGAGGATATCGAGCTTTTCCTCCGTGATATCGCCCATCACGCGGATCGCGAGGCCGGGGCCGGGGAAGGGCTGGCGCCAGACGAGCGGCGCGGGCATGCCGAGGCTTTCGCCGAGGAGACGGACTTCATCCTTGAAGAGGATGCGCAGCGGCTCGATCAGGCCCTTGAAGGCGATATCCTCCGGAAGGCCGCCCACGTTGTGGTGGCTCTTGATGACCTGCGCGCCGCCGGTGCCGCTTTCGATGACATCCGGATAGATCGTGCCCTGGAGCAGATAATCGGCGCCGACCTTCTTCGCCTCGTCCTCGAAAACGCGGATGAATTCCTCGCCGATGATCTTGCGCTTGCGCTCGGGCTCGACGACGCCCGCGAGCTTCGAAAGGAAGCGCTCCTTCGCGTCGACTTCGATCACGTTCAGGCCGATCTCGTTGCGGTAATAGTCCATGACCTCCTCCGCTTCGCCGAGGCGCAGCAGACCGTGATCGACGAAGATGCAGGTCAGCTGATCGCCGATCGCGCGGTGAACGAGCGTTGCCGCGACGGAGGAATCCACGCCGCCGGAAAGACCGGCGACGACCTTGCTCGAACCGACCTTTTTGCGGATCTCCTCGATCAGCTCGCCGGCAAGGTTCTCGATCGACCAGCCGCCCTTGCAGCGGCAGATTTCGTAAACGAAATTATGGAAGAACTGCGCGCAGTATTCGGTATGGCGGACCTCCGGATGGAACTGCACGGCGTAGAGGCCCTTTTCTCCGCAGCAGACGGCGCCGACGGGGCAGTCGTCCGTTTCGGCGATGAGCTCGAAGCCCGCCGGGACCTCGGAAACGGCGTCGTTATGGCTCATCCAGCAGATCGAATCCGGCATATCCTTGAAGAGGACGTTCGGCTTGAAGCGGACGAAGGTCTTGCCGTATTCGCGTACCGGCGCGGGGCCGACCTTTGCGCCGAATTTCTGGCACATCAGCTGCATGCCGTAGCAGATGCCGAGCACCGGCACGCCGAGGGAAAACAGCTCGTCCGAGCAGGTGCGGGAGCCGGGAAGATAGCAGCTGTCCGGCCCGCCGGAGAGGATGATGCCTGAGAGGCCTTCGCCCTTCACGCGCTCGATCGGCGCGTCGGGCGGAAGCAGCTCGCTGTATACGCCGGCTTCGCGGATGCGCCGCGCAATGAGCTGGTTATACTGCGCTCCGAAATTGATAATGACGATTCTTTCCATATTATTATCCTTGATTTTTGTTGATCTGCGGGGAAAAATCACCTGCGGAAGCGGATGCCGTTTTCGTTCGCTTCCTCGATGATCGCGAGGGAATAGCAGTCGATGCCCTTTTCGCGGAGCTTGTCGCCGCCGAGCTGGAAGCCCTTTTCGATCGCGATGCCGATGCCGACGAGCTCGGCTTTGGCCTGATTTATGATGTCGATCACGCCGTTCATCGCCTGGCCGCGCGCCATGAAATCATCGATGATCAGCACGCGGTCGCCTTCGTGGAGCCAGCTTTTCGAGCAGGTCAGCGTCACGGTCTTGCCGTAGGTGTAGCTTTGGATCTCGCTGGTGTAAACGTCGGCGCCGAGATTATTGCTCTTCGCCTTTTTGACAAAGAGCATCGGAACGCCGAATTCCTCCGCCGCGACCGTGGCGATCGGGATGCCGCTCGCTTCGCAGGTCATGATGAGATTGATCTTTTTCCCGCCGAAATGTGCTTTGAATTCGCGCGCAAGCTCGCGCAAAAGCACGGGGTCGACGCGGTGATTGAGAAAGCCGTCGACCTTGACGATATTGCCGGGAAGCACCTTGCCCTCGCGGGCGATACGGTCCTCTAAAAGCTTCATATCTGCCTCCGATCAATTTGTTGGATCAAATAATTATTTTAGTATAAACTGCGCCGTATTGCAATAGCCGAAGCGAAAAACGGGCAACAAAAAAGGGGAGAAGACTCTCCCCGGGAACGGTTTTATCCGATCAGGATCAATTCAGCCGGCAGATTTGCTCCGCACCGAAAAGCGCGGCTTCCTCCTCGCTGTGGGTGATCAGAAGGATCGTTTTCGCGCGCGCCTTGATGCGGGCGGCAACGCGCTTTTTGAGCTCCTCGTCGAGGCCCTTCAGCGGCTCGTCGAGGATCAGCAGATCCCCGCCGAAGGCAAGCGCGCGGGCGATGGCGACGCGGCGCTGCATGCCGCCGGAAAGCTCGCGGATCGGCTTATCCGCGGCGGCGGTGAGCTCGACTTCCTCGAGCAGCTTCTCCGTCAGCGCGGCGCTTTCGGCTTTTTCGCCCTTCAGCACGGCGGCGATATTCTTCCGCGCGCTGTACCAGGGAAGAAGACGATCCTCCTGGAAGACGACGGAAATGCGCTTCCCCTCGAGCCCGGTGATCGAGCCGGAATCGGGCTCGATAAAGCCGAGCAGAAGCTTCGCGAGCGTCGTTTTGCCGCGGCCGCTTTCGCCCATCACGGCGACGGCAGAGCCCTCCGGGATCTCGAGGGAAAAATCCCGGATAACGGGCGCTTCCTTTTCGCCCGTCTTGCTGTTTTTATAGGCAAAGGTTATGTTTTTAATGCTTATCATAGCCGAGCCTCCCGATCGATTTAACGAGGATCGCTTCGAGCGCCATGCTGATGATGATTATCACGGCGGTCCAGGCGAAGAGCTCCGGCGTTTCGAGATAAAGCTTGCTTTCATAGATCGCCTTGCCGATGCTGTTCTTGCTCATCGCGATGACCTCCGCCGCGACGCAGCTCTTCCACGCGAAGCCGAAGCCGGTCGTTGCCGCGCTCAGAAAATGCGGCAGAACGGAGGGGATATAGACGGAGCGGACGGTCCGCATCCTTCCGAAAGAAAAGGCTTTTGCCATTTCGAGAAGCTGCGGATCGGTCGAAGTGACGCCCTTTGCGACGTTCGCCCAGGCGATCGGCGTCACCATCAGGAAAGCGACGGCGATCGGGGTGCGCACGGGGGAAAGGTAGAGCAGGAGCAGCACGATGAACGAGGTCACGGGCGTGGCCTTGATGATCGAGCGGAGGGGCGAAAGCAGCGTATCGAGGAACGGCACGGAGCCCGTCAACGCGCCGAGCAGCGTTCCGGCTGAAATGCCGAGAAGGAAGCCTATCAGCACGCGCAGCAGGGTATGGCCGAGGCTCAGCCAGAATCTGCCTGTTTGAACGAGCGATATCAGCGTTTTGAGTACGGAAAGCGGCGGGGGGAGCAGAAGCTCCTTGCCCACCGCCATTGACGCAAGCTGCCACACGAGCAGCCAGAATGCGGCCGCAAGTGCGATTTTACCGATTTTTTTGAGGATATCCCGGCTCATGCGCCGTAATAGAAATCATCGCCGGGAAGCTTTCCGCCGATGGATTTCGGGTTCGCTTCGAACAGCACGCCGAGCATGCCGGAGACGGCGGTCTTCATATCTCCGCCCTTGATGAAGGTGATGTTGCAGGTCGGGATCGCCTTCTTCGCGAGGGCTTCCTTCGGGAGGATCTCCGCTTCCGCGATGAGCTTCGCGGCCTCGTCGACATTCTCGTTCACGAATTTCGTGCTCGCTTCATAGTCGCGCAGGAAGATCTCGACGGCTTCCTTGTTATTTTCAACGAAGCTCTTCCTCGCGATGATGACGCCCTGAACGAGCTGCGTATCGGAGACCTTGTTCCATTCCTTGGTGAGGTCGAGCGCGATGCGAAGGTCCGCGTTCTGAAGCATCGCCGCGGTCACGTTGGGCTGGGGCAGCATGCCGATCTCCGCTTCGCCGCCTGCGAGCATCGTCGCAAGGGCAGCGTGCTCGCCGACATATTCGATGTCGGCCGTGACGCCGTTCTTATCGAGCAGGTAATTGAGGATGTATTCCGGGGTCGCCGCCTGGCCGGTCGCATAAAGCTTTTTGCCCTGAAGATCCGCGACGGAATGTACGCTGTCGCCGTTTTCAAGGACGTAAAGCACACCGAGGGTATTCACGGCGAGGACCGCGACGTCGCCTTCGAGCTTATTGTAGAGCACGGAAGCGAGGTTGACGGGAACGGCCGCGATATCGACGTCGCCGCTGATGAAGCGGGGAGTCAGAGCATCGGGCGAAGCCTCGATGGAGACCTGATAATGGGGCTGATCGTCGCCCATGAGCTTCACCATGCCCATGCCGGTGGGACCCTTCAGCGCCGCGATGCGGATATCGGTTGTCTGCTCCTCGGGGAGCTGTTCTTCCTTTTTGCAGGCAGTCAGCGCGATGCAGGAAACGAGCATCAGCGCGGCCAGAATGATCGAAACAGATCTTTTCATTGCATTTTCTCCTTGATCTTTGCTTTTCCGGAGGGCGAAAGCCGCTTCCCGGAGCAGGCTTTATTTTATGCCGAAAAGCGAAAACTGTCAACAGAATAAAGAAATATAAAAGCCGCCGAACGCTCTGCGCGGCAGGCGATCCGAAAAGTTCAATGCTTTGCCTTTATTTTGAATCGGATTTGTAAAAAAAACAGTTTGCGGTAAACTAAGAAATATGGTATTATTAAAAGGATAGATTTAAATGGGGGAGCAGGCGCAGGCGCTTTTTCCCCGACCAGGAGGCTGAATTGAAAAAACGGCGCTTTAATTACGTAACGCTGATCGTTTATCTCGTGATATTCGGCGCACTCATCCTGCTCATTGTTTCCGGAAACCGGGGCGCGAAGAAGCCCGATGAGCTGAATACCGCAGATTTTTACAAATTAGTGAAGCAGGGCATGACCGCGGAACCGGGCGGGGAGAATACCGCTGTCCAGGCCGTGCGCATCACCGAGGAAACGCTGACCGGCATATACGCTCCCGCAGAGGAAGAAACAGTTGAAAAGTTCAAGCTGGGCAAGAGCTATGATTTCGTAGTTACGGTCGATTCCGCCGAAGCATTTCAGAATGAGATGGCCCATCTTATTGCTTCGCAGTATCCGGATGAATTCCCGACGGTCGACAAGGTCAATATGCTCGATTACGGTTTCGACTGCTATCTCGAGCCCCCGCCGACAACGCCTTGGTACCTGATGTTCCTGCCGTATCTGCTTCTCTTCGCCGCGATGATCATTCCGATCGTTATCATGACGAGAGCGAGCGGCGCAAGGCAGGGCGCGAATTTCTCGAAGAGCCACGCACGCGTTGCGGATGATTCGACCAATAAAACGACCTTTGAAGACGTCGCCGGCGCGGACGAGGAAAAGCAGGAGCTGAAGGAGATCGTCGACTTCCTCCGCAATCCGAAGGAATTCACCGATATGGGTGCAAGGATCCCGAAGGGCGTTCTGCTCGTCGGCCCTCCGGGCACCGGTAAGACCCTGCTTGCGCGCGCTGTTGCGGGCGAAGCTAATGTTCCGTTCTTCTCGATCTCCAGCTCCGAATTCGTCGAGCTCTATGTCGGCGTCGGCGCGAGCCGCGTGAGGGATATGTTCCAGACCGCGAAGCGCAGCGCCCCCGCGATCATCTTCATCGACGAGATCGACGCTGTCGGCCGTCAGCGCGGCGCAGGCCTCGGCGGCGGACACGATGAAAGGGAGCAGACCCTCAACCAGCTGCTCGTTGAAATGGACGGTTTCTCCAATAACGAGGGCATTATCGTTATGGCGGCGACCAACAGGCCCGATGTTCTCGACCCGGCGCTGCTGCGTCCCGGCCGCTTCGACCGCAGGATCACCGTAAATTATCCGGACGTCAAGGGCAGGAAAGAGATCCTTGATGTTCATGCAAGGAAGAAGCATTTCGAAAAGAACGTCGATCTTGAAAAGATCGCGAAGCTGACCCCGGGCTGCACCGGCGCGGACCTTGAGAATATCCTCAACGAGGCCGCGATCCTTGCCGTCCGCGGCAGGCGGAAGCTGATCAGCAACGCCGATATCGACGAATCGATCAAGCGCGTGCTCTACGGCCCCGAAAAGAAGAGCCGCACCGTTACGAAGGAGGATCTCCGCGCAACGGCGTATCATGAAGTCGGCCACGCCGTCGTCGCGCACTGCACGCCGAAGGGCGAGCCCGTGCATGAGCTTTCGATCATCCCGCGCGGCCAGGCGGCGGGCTATACCCGAATGCTGCCGGATGATACCTATACCCACGTTACCAAAAACAAGCTCCTCGACGAGATCTGCGTGCTGCTCGGCGGCCGTGCGGCCGAAACGCTGCTGCTCGAGGATATCTCGACCGGCGCGCAGAACGACCTCATGCGCGCGACCGATATCGCAAGGAGCATGGTCACGGAATACGGCATGAGCGACGAGATCGGTCCCGTCTACCTCACCGGCCAGCATGAAGTCTTCCTCGGAAGGAGCTTTGCCCAGCAGCAGAACTTCTCCGACGACCTTGCCGCCCGCATCGACACGGAGATCCGCCGCATCATGGAGGAGCAGTCCGAAAGGGCCGTCATGATCCTTGCGGAGCACCGCGAGGGCATCGAGCGCGTTGTCGCGTACCTGCTTGCGCATGAGCAGATCACCGGCGAGGAATTCATCCGTGAATTCGAGATGAAGCCCGCGATCGAGGCGTCTGCGGAAGCGGATCCGGCGGAACCGGAAAAAGAAGAGCCGGCCGATACGGAAGAATAATCGAATAAAAAGAGCGGATCGGGAAAACCGGTCCGCTCTTACTATATGAAATAATGGAAAAGAGAATCGAAAAGCCGAATCTGACGCTGCAAAATGAAGGAGAAAACGGATTTCTCATCATCCGCGGAGGAAAAACCGCCGGCAGGGTGAAGCTGACCGAAAACGCATTCCATTCCGCACACTGTAATGTGCTGCTGCCGAACGGAGCAGCGGAGCTTTCGGCCGGGGATGCGCCGGAGCTGTTCCGGCTTATTTCCGAATATGCCGGCAAATCTCTGAAAATGATGTTTTCCTCCGATGATGCGGAGCTCGCCGCCTTCGCCGCCGCAGGCGGGTTCCGGCGCGCCCGGCGCTGCTTTGAAGCGGAGGTCACGCGGGATGAATTGAATAATAAAGCCGATCCCGGGCTGCCCTCAATTTCAATGTGCACGGAGGGCTGTGCGGAGTTCGGCGAATGCTGCGGCCTTGTTTACCGGCACTACGGATCCACGCATGAAGCCGTCAGCCCCCTGACGGCCGATGAAGCGAGCTTTTTCGCCGCGCTGCCGAAGAAGGCATTTTATTACGAAGCCGGAGGCCGAATAACGAATGTAGCCTTGATTGAAGGAAACGAGATCGCCTATATCGCCGCGGAGGGAGAGGGCTTCGAATCGGCGGAACAGTTCGCCCGCAGCGTCTGCGAACGGCTTTTCTCTGAATTCGAAAAAATCATTTTTGAATGCGATGACTGCGACCCGGCGGCTATGGCGCTGTTCGGACTGTTCGACCTGCCGGAAGAGCCGAGCTGGGATACGTGGATCTGCTGACGCCCGGCAGGGCGGATCGCCGCAGGCGGCAGAAGAACACCGCCATGATGAAAATATAGTTTTATGTTCGGAAAAACGGCCTTGCCAAGCAAGACCGTTTCTGTTATAATGGCGGCCGTGAGTTCGTGACCATCCTCACTGAGGCGCGGAAAATCCAAAGCATCCGCGCTGAAAAAACAAAACTACGGAGCAAAAAATGAGAAACAAAACCACACAGTTCATCACGATTGCGGCGATCGTCTCGTCCCTCTACACCGTTCTGACCATCCTGACCAATTTCATACCCCCGATCGGCGGCGTTTTCCAGTTCCGCGCTGCGGAAGCTATGTGCATCCTGCCGATGTTCACTCCGGCTGCGATCCCCGGCCTTGCGATCGGCTGTCTGCTGACGAATATCATCATCGGCGCAGGCCCCTGGGATATCATTTTCGGCACGCTTGCGACCCTGCTCGGCGCCGTGATCTCCTTCCTCCTCGCTTATCGTAAGAACGATATCACAGGCGGTAATTTCACTCTCCGTGCGATCCTCGCGGCGATCCCGCCCGTCATTACGAATGCGCTTCTGATCCCGATCGTGATCTTTCAGATGTCGCCCGAGCTTCCGCGCACCTTCGGCACTTATATGCTGACCGCGCTGGACGTCGCCTGGGGCGAACTGATCTGCGCAGGCATCCTCGGCGTCGGTCTCGCGTTCGCGCTGCGGCCTTATATCAAGCGCATGCTCGATAAAAAATAAACTGCCGTTTTCCCGAAAAACGGAGCTCGGCGTCCGTGCCCGCGGCCATATGCGGCTGCAAATGATTCGGCGACTGCGTAAAGGATTTACATATGCGCTTTTGTTATGCTATAATCGGGGCACGGGCATAAAACCGATACCTGAAATCGAAAGGATGGAAAACAAATGAAAAAGATTCTCGCATTGATCCTTGCACTGATGCTTGCCGTTTTGCCCATAACTGCGGCTTCGGCGGAAAAGAATGAACCTGTCCGCGACGGCAACGCGATCGGCATGGACATTTCCGGCTTTACGACCACCGACTTTGACGGCAACACGGTCACCGGCGATATCTTCTCGCAGAATACTCTGACCGTAATCAACTTCTGGGCGACCTGGTGCGGCCCCTGCCGCGCGGAGATCCCGTATTTCCAGCAGCTGCATGAGAATTACAGCGCAACTCCCGAGAACGACGTTATGATGCTCGGTGCGCTGCTGCTCGTCAACGGTTCGACCGTTGCGGGCGCCCGTCCGATCCTCGCGAATGCAGGAGCGGATTATCCCGAGGTCGTGCAGTGCGATACCTTTATTGACGTTCTGATGGCGACCGCGGATGAAAGCGGCAGCGTATATATCCCCCAGACGATCATAGTTGACCGCAACGGCATTATCCGCGACCATGTCATCGGTTCTTTCCCGAGCTATAACGAACTTCAGGCTTGGGTCGCCGGCTGGCTGGAGATCCTGAGCGAAGAGGATCCCCCGGCGCCCGTGCTCGTCGGCGACGCAAACGGGGACGGCAGCATCGATGTTTCGGATGCGCTGATGATCCTTCGTATGGCGATGGGGATCATGCCGGTCGATAACGTCGCCCTTGTCGACATAAACGACAACGGCTCCGTGGACGTCGGCGACGCCGTAACCGTACTGCGCATCGCGATGGGCATCGAATGATCTGCAAATAACCTATAAAACGAAAATGCGCGCCGCCTGCACGGTGCGCATTTTTCGTCTTTGTTTCTCTTTGCTTTATTTATCGCTTTTCGACTTCGTTTTCGGCATTGACCGTATCGCATCGCGGACGAATGCGGCTGTACCGTCGCCGCCCGCTGCGTCGATATTGGCTTTGAAGCGTTCGTCCCCGACGTACATTTCGCCGAGTCCCGCGAGGATCTCATCGGTGCAGGTATAGAAATTCGCGGTGATGATCGCCTTGAGCTCCGCGACGGCAGCGTGCGCTTCCCTGCCGGCGGGATCGGCGCCTTCTGCCCTGAGAGCGCCGAATCTTGCGAAATGCACCGTCAGCAGCGCGGCTTTATCGGCCTCATTGCCGCCAGGACGCTGTTCATATTCCCGCCAGGCGGCGGTATCGCCCCATTTTTCCCTCGCTTCCGCGCGATACTGTTCATAATCCTTGTTTCCGATCTCAGACATATCCGTTTCCTCCTTCAGCATATCCCGGGCGATCTCAATGAGCTGTGAGAGCCGTTCTTTGCGCAGCTCCATAAGCCTGATGCGATCCCGCAGCGCCTCCTTCGGATCGAACGCCGGCGCATCCAATATTCCCTTGATTTCCGCAAGCGGGAATTCCAGCTCGCGGAAAAGCAGGATCGCCTGCAGCCGCCCGAGCGAAGCTTCGTCATAGAGCCGATAGCCCGCTTCCGTGACTGCGGCGGGCGGGAGCAGCCCGATCGCATCCCAATGGCGGAGCATGCGTATGCTGACGCCGAAAGCCTTGCTGACTTCGCCGATCGTTTTCATTCGATCGCCTCCTTTCGATTGCCATTATAGACCGTGACAGCGTGTGAGGGTCAATACCTTTTTTGAAAAAACAACAAAAAACGGGACCGCTGTGCGATCCCGAATTTTGCTTACTTCATGCCGTAGCGCTTCTTGAACTTATCCACGCGTCCGCCGCTGTCGACCAGCTTCTGACGGCCGGTGTAGAAGGGGTGGCACTTGGAGCAGATTTCGACCTTGAGCTCGCCCTTGACGGAACCGCTCTTGAAGGTCTCACCGCAGGCACAGCGAACGATGCTCTCGCCGTAGGAAGGATGGATGTCCTTTTTCATAGCTTTCTCCTGAATTTTTGGGCCGGGCACCGCCCCGCCGCAGAACTCTTGGCGATGTAACAGCATCACCAAGGCAAACGCTATTCTATCATAGACGAAAATAAAAAAGCAAGCCCAAATTTAAAAAAAGTGCAATATATTTTGAAAAACAGCAGGATCATTTGCAGAACACGCTAATTATGGTATAATGCAAATGTATCCGGCAAGCAATGCATCGGATTATTAGAACACAAAACTTCTGATTATACTTTTGAAAGGGGGAATATTGGTAATGAAAAACGATAGATATTCGGCGAAAAAATCAGACAGCAGGCGTGGTGCCGCACTAAATCATCGGAGAATGAACGGTGCAGCGCTGCTTGCAATGATCCTTTTTGCAGCATTCCTAATGACTGCGCTTCCGGGTTGTTCCACAAAGGGCACTGCCACAGATAACGAGCAAGAGAAAACGGATGAAACTTCGGAAGAATCATCAAAGGAACCGACAGCAACAGCGATGCCGAAACCCACAGAGTCAGCGACGGCGGAACCGACGGAAGAGCCGAGTTCGGTTCCGACAGCAACGCCGCTGCCGGATGGATGGTTTATTGATCCAAGGGGTATCATCCCTACAAGCGTTGAGATCGTTGTTCCGGAACTGGCGGTTATGAATAATCCACATCCGCTGGTCCTTCAGCAAAATGTCAGCTGGTGTATTACAAGAATAGACGGGAAAGCGGTCCTCCAGCGATGGACACGCTCGGGATCAATGAAGCAATGGGAAGTTCCCGAAGAATTTATCAATATGTACTCTATCCAAGCCAGCGCAGCGGAAAACTCAGATGATGTTTCTCTTTTCGGCTATAGATACGCTCATAATTATGATGACTGTCTCTACTATACCGAAATGCAGGGCGGGTATCTGTTCATTGACTCAAATTCGCAATGTGATGTAATCGACGGAATCCTATTTGCAACAAACGACGGCAGGGCCATATGGTATTTATGGGAGGAAAACAAATACAAAGTACATGATTTCGGTGATGCATTGGTTTCGGTAGATAGTGATGCATTTATAATTGTTAACAGAAACGGCTCGGAGGAGTGGTATCAGCTAAATACCACAACTTGGGAAGAAAGAGACTTTGAAACAAAGTAGAGAGCAGCAGACTCTCAAATAAAGAGAACTCCGCTTACCGGATACTAATCCCGATAAGCGGAGTTTTTTACTGAAATCAATATCAAATAAGTCTTATTGCCGGTGGTCCGCAATATTGACAGACAGCCTTCGTTCAGCGGAACACTCCGTGCTTGAGCTTTATCCGCGCGAGCTTGTTGAGAAGCGGTTTTGCGAGCACGAGAAGGAAGAAAACGGTCGCGCCGGCGAGGATCAGGTTGAACGGCAGGCCGGAGGCATAGGCGGCGGCAAACGCCGCAAGGTTGAAATTCTGCCCCGCCATGAAGACGTACGCGGTGTCCATGATCAGTCCGTAAACGAGCACGCTCGCCGCCGCGCCGAAGAGCATCAACAGGAAAAGCTGCAGCTTCGATTTGATCTCGCTTCTGAAAAGGATCCCGGCGAGGAACCCGACGAGGCCGAGCGCGAACATCTGGTAGGGCGTCCAGGGGCCTTGGCCGAAGAACATATTGGAAACGAACGCCGTCAGCGCGCCGGTGACGAAGCCGGCCTCGAACCCGAGCGAACAGCCCGCGATGATCACGATCGCGACGACGGGCTTGAACTGCGGCAGCATATAGAACGCCGCGCGCCCCGCAACGCCAAGAGCGACCATCACGGCAACGAGCGTCAGCTCCCTTGCCCGGGGGCGGCGCTTTTCGAAAACGAGCAGGAACGGCAGCACCGAGAAGAGGATGATCAGCGCGGAGACGATGTAATACTGCCTGTCCTGCCAGCCGATCAGCCCGACGGCGATCACGGACGGCACGAAAACGAGCAGCAGCACCGCAGTCACGATCCTGCGAAGGCGCGCGCGCTTTTTCTCCGCCGCATCCTGTTCGGCGCGGAGAAGCTCGGCGGCCGCGATGCGGTCCGCTTCAAGCGTCGGCGCGATATTCGGTTTTGCCGAAAGCTCAGTCATTATTCACGAAACTGCCGCCGAGAGCGGCGATGATCTCGTTCGCGGTGACGGCGCCGGGGATGATGCCCCTTGCGATGCGTCCCGCTGCGGTGGTATAGAAGCTGTTGCCCGCGAGCACGTCGCGCGGGGCGCCTTCCGCGATCACGCCGCCGTTGAAGAACATTGCGAGGCGGTCGGCATATTCGGCGCAGAATTCGATATCGTGGGAAACGAGCACGACGGCCGTGCCCTCCGCGCAGAGCCTTCTCAGCATCGCGCCGAAGCGCGCCTTGAAGAAAGCGTCCATGCCTTTCGTCGCCTCGTCGAGGAAGAGCACGCGGGGCTTGGGGAGCAGCAGCTTCGCGATCGCCGCGCGCTGCAGCTCGCCGCCGCTGATATCGTATGGATTGCGGTCGAGCACGGATCCGAGCTCCATCAGCTCCGTGACCTCGGAGAAGCGCTCCTTCGGAAGCTTGAACCGTTTGATCACGGCGTTCAGCTCCTCGCGGATGCTGTCCTTCACGAAGCCGAGGCGCGGGTTCTGGAAGAGCACGGCGACGGTTTCGCCGAGGCGCTTTTCATCCGGGATCGAAAAGATGTTTTTGCCTTCGAACAGCACCTTCCCGCGGTAGGGGCGGGAAAGCCCGCTCGCGGCCATGATCGCCGTCGTTTTGCCTGCGCCGTTGCCGCCCATGATGCAGAAAAGCTCGCCCTCGCGGACGGAAAAGCTCGCGCCTTTGAGGATATCGGGAGCGCTGCGCTCATAGCGGAAGAAGAGCTCGCGCGCCTCGAGGATCGGCTTTTCGGCTTTTTTGCCGGGCATTGCGGCTTTGGAGGAAGGCTCTGTTATAAGCTCGGCTTTCGCTTCCCCGATGCGGTTTTCGAGCCAGCGGCGGCCTTCGCGGACGGTGAGGGGCATTTCTTCGGGGGAAGCCCCGCCGCAGGCGGCGCAGCAGGTCATCGCCGTCGGGAGCACGGCCGCGAATTCAGGAGCGGTGCGGAAAATTTCGGCGCAGCCGCGCGGGCTGCCCGCATGGAAAATACTGCCGTCACGCATGAAAACGACGTCATCCACGAGCGGGAAAAGCATTTCCGTGCGGTGCTCGGTCACGACGATCGTGGTGCCGAGTTCCTTGTTGATCCGCTCGAGCGTATCGAAGAATTCGCCGGCGGCGATCGGATCGAGCTGGGAGGTCGGTTCATCGAGGAGCAGGAGCTTCGGCTGCATGACCATCACGGCGGCAAGGCAGAGAAGCTGCTTCTGACCGCCGGAGAGCTCCGAAACGTTTTTATCGTACCAGCTCTGGATGCCGAAGAAATTCGCCATCTCCGCAACGCGCACGCGCATCGTCCGCTGATCGGCGCCGAGGTTTTCGAGGCCGAACGCGAGCTCGTGCCAAACCTTGTCCGTCACGATCTGCATCTCGGGATCCTGCATCACGAAGCCGATCTCCGCCGCCTGCCGCCTTTCGGGGAGCGCTTCGATTGGCTCGCCCTCGAAGAAGACGGCGCCGCCGACTTTTCCGTAAGGCGCGATTGCGGGCTTCAGCCGCCTCAGAAGGGTCGATTTCCCGCAGCCGGAGGGACCGGCGATCAGCACGAAGGAACCCTCATGAATATCGAGACTGACGCCCGAAAGGGCGGGGGAATTTGCTCCGGGATATGTGAAATTCAGATCTTTGATCTCAACAAGCGCCATTTCAAAGCCTCTTCAAGATACATGATGGTCGGGATCAGCAGCGTCAGCGCATAAACTGCGCAGGCGGCGATAAAGAGCGGAGTGACTGCATTCAGCTTAAAGGACGGGAAGAACCGGACGCTGAAGACGCGGAAACCGGCGGCAAGCCCCGTGGCGAGGATCCCTGCGGCGATAAGCGCGCCGATCGCGGCATCGCGTCCGTCGAAACGGTAATTGGCGAAGCTCTTTCGCGGGTGCAGGCCGTAGCCGCGCGCGCGCATCGAATCCGCCGTGGTGACGGAGCTTTCGAGCGCCCAGGTGATCAGCGCGGAGAGGATCGAAAGCCCGTTCCGCGCTTTTTTGAAGATGTTGCGGCTGTGCGTTCCGGCACCGGCTCCCCTCTGGGCAAGGGCGATCCTGCCCGCCTGCTTTGTGAAGAGCGGCACGAAGCGCAGTGCCATGGAGATGATCAGCGAGAGCGACGGCGCGAAGCGGCCGGTCAGATAGATGATCTTATCGGCGGTGAAAACCGCGTTGAAGCAGGAAAACCAGGTGATGACCGCGCCGAGCATCAGCGCAGAAGCCGCGCCGTAGAGGATCGATTCGAGCGTGATCGGATTATAACGGAAGTAAAAAAGTATCGTAACGCCGCCGTGATTGAAGATCGGGTTCAGAATCGCAGTCAGCAGCATCACGGGGAGGACGAATTTCAAAAGCGGGCCGAACGCCTTCTTCCCGCGGAGCAGGAAGAGCCAGACGAGCGCCGCAAAAAAAGAAATGCCCGTCAGCACGGGGTGCATCAGGAGCATCGGCATAATGAGGGCAAAGGCAAAGAAAACGAACGCGACGATCGGGTTCACCGTTGAAAAGCTGTCTCTTTGATCGGTTTCGTATGCCATTATTTGAAGCTTATTTATCGAAATAGGCGCCGACGTCGCGGCCGAAATCGCAGGTATAATGCCATTCGATCGCGTCGCCGTCCTTCACGATGTATTTACTGCAGCCGTAATTCGGGAAAACGCCGTTGACGGAATAGGTCCAGCCGCTGCCCTCGCCGCAGTCGAATTCATAAAGGTTATGGATGCCTTCGACATACGCGCTTTCGTAAACGGGGGTGTAGGTCGCTTCCATATGGATGCCGCGCGCCGCCGTTTCGCGCACGAGGACGTCGTAAACGGAATCGCCTTCATTGAAATTGACGGTGATCTTTTCGAGGATGACGCCGTCCTCCGGAAGCACGTCGAGCTTGTCCGCGTCGAAATCGTCCATGTTTTCGAGGATCTTCGTGCACTCGATATAGAGCGTGCAGGTATTAGCTTCATCCGCCGGTGGAGGCGGCGCGAAGAGCGAACAGCCGGAAGCGCAGAGGATGATCAGCGCTGCGAGAGCAAAAGCAAAGGCCGCGCGAAACACGCGGCGCAGAGCGGCGCTCTTTTTGCTTTGAAAGTTCGGATTATTAAGAAATCTGTGGTTTACCATGGAAAAAGCGAATGTGAAGCTTCACTCCCTGCGCCGCAGCGCGGTGATCAGAAGAAAGCTCGCGAGCAGCACAGCAGCGCTGCAGGCCGTCGGAATGATCCATTTCAGCGCGCTGATGCGGTTATTCCTGCTGTTAAGGTGATCATTGCCCTTTGGCGCGGAAGTCATCGGCGGCTCTTCGGAAGGCTCTTCTGTGTTCTGCGGTGCGGCAGTCGGAGCGGGCGAAGGCGTTTCGGTGGGTTCCGGGCTTTCAGTCGGCTCGGGGCTTTCGGTCGGTTCGAGCGTATCGGTCGGCTCAACGGTCTCGGTCGGCTCCGGTGTTTCCGAAGGCGCGGGCGTCGGCGTTACGACCGGCTGCGAAGGCGCGGGGGTCGGCGTCGGTGTTACGGGAACGGCGGAGGGCCTCGGCGTGGGCGTCGGTGTTACGGGAACGGCTGAAGGCCTCGGCGTGGGCGTCGGGGTCACCGGCGGCTCGGGCGTGGGCGTCGGGGTTTCCGGCGGCTCAGGGGTGGGCGTCGGGGTTTCAGGCGGTTCGGGTGTGGGAGTCGGAGTGGGCGTAGGCTTCGGATGCGGAATGGGCGTCGGCGTAGGTTCCGGTGTGGGATCGGGATCGGGACCGGGATCGCGCATCACAGCGCCGGAAACGGCGGTGCGGACCTGCGAAGCGGAGGCAAATACCGGGACCGCCAGCAGTGCCAGACAGATCATTATGATCGCGATGCGTATGCCTTTGTTTGAAAGATTTCCGTTCATTCTGCCTTTCATAGGAAAAATGATCCTTGCTTTATTTTTTCTTTTTGAGTATCAGCGCAGTCAACGCGGCGGCAATGATAAGGATGCTGCCGATGACTGTCGGGATAAGCCAGGGTTTGCCGCTCTTCGCCGATCCGTCCGCATCATCCGATGCGCCGGGTGAAGGTTCGTTCGCCGCATCCGTGGGGGCGGGCGTGAACGCATCGGGCGAAGGTTCCGGCGTGGTCTGAGCGGTCTCGGTCGGAGCCTGCGTCGGCTCGGGCGTTTCCGTCGGCTCGGCCGTTGCTTCGGGTGTCTCCGTCGGCTTTGCCGTAGGTTCGTCCGTCGGCCCGGGCGTTTCCGTCGGCTCGGGAGTCACAGTCGGAACGGGCGTCGGAGACGGAGCGGTTGTCGGCGCCGCGGAAGGCGCCGGAGTTGCTGTCAGAGCAGGCGTCGGCGAAGGGGAAGGAGTCGGCGTGGGAGGAGGGGTCGGTGAAATGAACGAGACGTCGTTCATATTATAAAGGGCGTTCCTCCCGTGGGTGAAGCGGTCATAGGCGCAGAGCGCATAGGCGGCCTGCTCGCTCGCCATCTGGTTATTGCCTCCGCCGGCGGTGTGGGCAAAGCCCGTGCCGGTATGGTAGGAAAGCAGTGCGTCGAGAACGGAGCGGCCGTTTTTAATAAAGCGGGAGTCCGTGCCGGCGTTGACGCCGCAGGCAGAGAGCGCAACGATGACCTGCGAACAGCTTTCGCTGCAGGGCGTTCCCATCGAGGAGAAGCCGCCGTCCGCATCCTGGATCTCGGAAAGCTTCGCAATGCCGCGCTGAACGGCGGCGCCTGCGGAGGAATACCGGGAAAGCGCGGCTATCGCCATCGCGGTGACATCCGGATCGGGTGCGCCGTAGCCGGTCAGAGACCAGCCTCCGCCCTCGATCTCGCGGCCGAGGATGAAATCGACGCATTTTTGACGGATATCGCTCATGCCGTACGCACTGTTTGAATCGAGAGCGATGAGCGCGAAGATCGCGCCGTTGATGCCCTGCTTTTTGACGTACTTGAAATCGGAGAGCGGCTCCGTGAGGTCATAGCCCGCAACGCTCCTTGCATCGCGGCTGATCGAAGTCAGCGCGAGGATGAGGCGGGAATTTTCGGTGGATTTTGCGGGGTCGAGCGTGGGTGAGCCATTTGCGGCAACGGTCTGCTCGATCCGGGCGTAATAATCGGAAGCGTATGCGCCGGACGGTGTAATGCGTCCGCTCCTTGCGAGGGCAAGTACTTTCCATTCGCCGCCGATCGAGCCGAATACCGGCGCAGGACCGGATTCAAGATAGCCGAGCACTGCGCTGTATGCGGAGGAATAGGATGAACCCGCACGGGCCGGCGCGGCGATCAGGAAGGGAAGGGCGAACGCAAAAGCGAAAAGGATCAGCGCAAGGCGGAATAATTTCGGTTTGCGTTGGATGGGTCTCATTCTTGCACCTTTATGCTTCTGACGAACGGATGAAACGGCAT
>DBXK01000043.1:40771-42749 GCA_002309375.1 Christensenella sp. UBA1214
CCCATCGCGATGCGCAGAGCCATCAGCGCGTCGGTGACGTTCACGGTGCCGTTGCCGTCAACATCGGCAGCCGGGTTGTCGCTTTCGATGAGGCCCATCGCGACGCGCAGAACAAGGATCGCGTCGGTGGCGGTGACGGCGCCGTCGCCGTCCATATCGCCGGGAACGACCGTGACGCCGAGGCCGAGCGCTTCGGAAAGCGCGTCATACGCGGCGTCGATCTCCTCCTGGGTGGAGCCCTGGTAATAGATCGCGTTTAAGAAAGCAACGAATTCTTCGTGTGCAGGGCAGCCCGCGCCGACCTGGGAGAGCAGATCGTCATCTTCGAGAATATCGGCAAAGAGGGTATATGCTTCACTCCTCGTGACGCCCATCGCGGGGTTGTCGAATTCGGGGAAATAGCCCCAGCCGTCGCTCATGCCGAGGTCCATGCCGTAGCCGTAGATGGAGTACATCCAGCGGTAAACATGGCCTTCCTCAACGGGAACGTCGCTTGAGCCGACGTTGGGGATCACGTCGTTATCTGCATACATCCAGCCGGAATAATAGGTATAGTTGCCGGTGCCGAGCATATTGTTCGTGGGTTCGGCCTGGTCCCAGCCCTCGTCCTCATCGTAGCAATAGTTTGCGATGAGCTGCTCCATCAGATAATCGGGAACGTTGACCTCGAGCATATCCAAGTTCGGATATTCGAGCGAGGTAAGATAGAAGCTTTCGAGATCGCCGCCGGTGTAGCTGAGGCCGTAGTCCTCAAAAAGGCGGACGGAGAGCTGCGCCACGGATTCGCCCTCGTGATAGGGGACGTAGGTGGGCGGAACGATGAATGCGAGACCGAGCGGCAGCACTTCAACGCTCATCACGACGACGCCGTCATAACCTTCCGGCACTTCGGGAGTCTTTTCCGGCGCGGTTTCGGGAGCGACCTTCGCAAAAGCGAGGGCGGGAACGAGCGTCAGCAGCATAGCGGCTGCGGCGATCACAGCCATGATTCTTTTGCAGATTTTCATTTTTACATACCTCCGTGTAATTTTTTCGGGTCTGCAAACCCATTGGGAGCCTTGCTCCCACGGCTGATGGCTCGGTATGGCAGGTCTCCTGGCTCGCGCTTCGCTCTAATCGCCCGGCCTTCCCATGCTTAATGCAAAGTGGCGGTGTTGGGCTTTCGTCTTCGCTTACAGTAGCGGGGTCTGCTGCGGCTTTGAACCGCATTCCCTCTTGGCTCGCCGCGCCTTTTTCGAAAGACGCCGGCAAAGAACCATACTTCCCCATTCAACTGAACCGAGTATAGCATCAGAAAAGCGCTTTGTCAATAACGGGCGGCAAAACGGACGGAGGGAGACGATCCGGATCTCTTGCAAAAAAACATGAAAAAGGGTATTGACAAATGAGGTTTACAGTTATAAACTAAAGGTGGTTGATAAATATAAACCTTTTGCGAAACCAACCGGAGGCGGATAATGGAAGAAAGAAGACTTTGCGAGAGCGATTATCGTTTCATGCAGGTGATATGGGATAATGAACCTACGGGCTCGATGGAGCTTGTCAAGCTTTGCGCGGAAAGGCTCGGCTGGAAGAAATCGACGACCTTCACGATGATCCGCAAGCTTTCGGAGCGCGGCCTGATCAAAAACGAGAATTCCGTTGTGACCGCGCTGATCGGGCGGGACGAGACCCAAAAGAAGGAGAGCAGCCTTTTCATCGAGCAGACCTTCGGCGGGTCGCTGCCGATCTTCCTCGCTTCGTTCTTCGGCGGAAGGAAGATCAGCGAAGAAGAGGCGGAGGAGCTCAAGAAGCTTATCGACGCCCATAAGGAATAATCAAACCGGCGGCGCTTCTGCGCCGGAAAGGGACGCCTATGAACGGGTCATTCATAACGGTTTTGAATATGAGCATCGCGGGGAGCTTCGTGATCCTCGTGATCCTGCTTGCGAGGCTTATCCTGAAAAATGCACCGAAAAAATGGAGCTACCTCCTTTGG
>DBXK01000011.1:0-46269 GCA_002309375.1 Christensenella sp. UBA1214
TTTGATCCGTTGGAGATGCATTTCTGAGCATTAATGCCCATACCCCTTCGGATCTTCAATGAGAGCTCGGCGGAGTAGTACTCCGCCATGCTCTCCAACACGCCCTCGACGAGTATTCCGGAGGGATCGTCGGCGATGTTCTCCTTCGCGGATATCACGCGAACGCCGTTTTTCTTCAGCTTTGCCTTGTTGATGGCACTGTCATAACGGTTCCTTGCAAAGCGGTCGAGCTGATAGACGAGTATCGCCTCAAACATATGCCTCTCCGAATCGGCGATCATTCGCTGAAACTCTGCTCGGTTGTCGGTGGTACCTGAAACTGCGCGATCGATGTACTCGCCGATGACGTTATGACCGTTGGCCTCTGCATATTCATAGCAGACCTTAAGCTGACCTTCGATCGACTGCTCCGTCTGGCTGTAGCTCGAAAAGCGGGCGTAGATGACTATGTTCATACGCGTCTCCTTTCTTTCGCTTTGCCGTAATGATAACAGACGCCCGCAGCATAGTCGAATGTGCGGGCAGAACTATTTTTGATATTCGTGATGTTCGCGCAGCCATTCCTCATACCACAGCCTCCCTTCGTCGCTTTGAAAGAAAGCCTTGATATCCGGCGCAATGGCCTTGGCGAATTCCTCAAGCAGGTTTTCTTCATACTCTATCTTCGTTTCTTCGTTTTCGGGCATTTATCTCTCTTCCTCTCTGATCCTTTGAAGATGCTTCTTGTAAAACGCGCAAGCCTTGATTATGAATTCCTGTACCCGCTTGGGCTCCGCGTCGGGCAAATATTTGCCTATACTGCTCATGGGGATACTGACCTTCTCGCGCTGATTGGGCTTCTCTTCCGCCATGATCGCGGCGATCGTCTCCTCGTTGAGTTTCCCTTCGCCGCTGAGCCTCTTCAACCGGCAGGCCTGGGAAAGCGATGGCGTAGCGAGCGTTACACCGATCTCGGTGAAAAGCATCTCCTGCTCTTCCTGCGAGAGATACGAAAGCTCCACCGCGGGAGTGAATGCGATGCGCTCCTCGTCCACCATGCGAAGGAGCGGCGGGATGAGGTGCGTCAGGCGGATGTAGCGCTGGACGGTCATACGGCCTTCGCCTGTTCCTTTAGCGACCAATTCGTCTGTCCTTAACCTTGTCACAACTTGTGACGAGGTTAAATCCGTCCGCCTGCCCTGACGTGAAAGCGCTTCCAGCTTCAGCTTGTAAGCAAACGCTTTTTCGCTCGGGAGCAGACGTTCCCTGTGAAGATTGCTGTCGACAAGCATGATCGCCGCTTCATCGCGGGTGACCGCTTTGATGACTGCCGGAAGCTCTGTCAGCTCCGCAAGCTTCGCCGCATGCAGACGGCGATGACCGGAGATCAATTCGTATTCATTCGGGCGGCCTTCAATGGGTCTTACGATGAGCGGGGACATAATCCCATGCTCACCGATGCTTTCTACAAGAGCGCTCATCTCATCGTTATCGAGCACCTTGTAAGGATGTCCCATAAAGGGACGGATATTGTTTGCCGGTATCATGACCGGCGCATTGTTTGTGTTTTGCATATTTGTTTCCTTTCGTTTTTTTGATAAAAGAGAGGAGCGCCCTTTCGGACGCTCCCGGTGAAATTGTGTTATCGTTCTTCTACATAATACAGCGGCTTATCATCGATCGTCGGCTCGTCCTCGAACGCCGCGCGCATCGTGGGAATATCGGCCTTGATATCCGCACAGATACGCATCTCCCTGCGAACGAAGCGCAGCTGCTCTGTCAGCTCGGCGATCTCGGGGATGGGTTCCTTCGTTCTGCGCTGTTCCTTTCGCAGCGCCTCGCGCCTTTCTTCCAGCTCGGCATATTCAGCGGCGCGTATTGCGGCGTGCGCGTCAAGCTGATCCTCATTGTCGATGCCGTACTGCATGAGAAGATCATGCTGCCGTATGTACCGCTTGAGCTTTCTGACCTCCTCGCGGTTCACCCTGTAAGCGACCTTCTTGCCCTTTCCGATAATGCCCAGCACGTACATCCACGAAAGCACGAGCGCGCTGAGGCCCATATCCTTATAGTACGGAACAGGCGGCTTTTCCGCTCTCGGTATGACGAGGACGTCCGTCTGCCTCTCGAAGCTGTCCCAAAGCATTTCCTCTATATCGTCCTCGGTCATGCTCTTACCGTCCTTTTTAAGACGCAATGGACGCTTTCCCCCGGGAGGGAGGAAAGAAGGATACTTACATCGATGATCGACCGTATAGCCGATCTCCTGCATGAGGCAGTAAAAGTGCTGTACATCGATCGCCCTGTCAATACACTCCTTCATATCGAGCTCGAGCATATCCTTCATGGTGAGCTGACCGTCCTTGTGAGCCCGCCACTCCGCAAAGCTCAAGCCGTGGCTGCGGGGGTTTTCAATAACGTAAAGCCCGTGTTCGCGACAGAGCTCGTCGGATACTTCCCTTAACCGCTGATGATCCCGTTTGTGGTTCTCGTATTTCCTTCCCGTGCGGAAGGAAACGGAATTGACGACAAAATGATTATGGGTGTTCTTGGTATTTAGATGGGTGGTAACGAGCACCTCATATTCATCGCCCCACATGCGCCGTGCCGTTTCCATACCCAATGCGTGAGCTTCCTCGGGAGAGACTTCTTTTCCATAGAAGCTCTGAAACCCGTGATAGCAGGTATTGCCTCCGAGCTTTCCGTATCGTTTTTTCGTCGCCGTCATCCATTCATACGCCTGCTGCCATGGGCAGTTGAGAGCGGATACATACATGAGCTTATCCGTCTTACCGGGATCGGAGGTATAGCGTATTACCTTTTTGAGATCGTCGGACATATCCTCGGGAGCTATGGTCTTCTCGGGATTGACGGCGTAATCGATGACCCTTGAGATACTGTCCTTTATCGGCCAGAAGCCGGTTATTGCCATATCACATCCCCTCGCTTTCAAAGAAGGCCTTGCGGATATCGTTAAGCAGGTCAAGCACCGCTTTTTCCGCTTCGGACGATAACCCGTCGTTCGTCAGCTCGGAGAGCTTTCCCGTGATATCAAAAAGAGCATCGGTCGGAGCCCCGCGCGGCTCGTAACCCAATGCTCTTTTTCTCACGTATTCGCTTATCGTCAGCCCGCACTTTGCGGCTTTCCTGTGGATGACGTTCTTCTCGGATTTAGTAACCCTCAGCTCCAATCGCTCTTTCTTTTCTTTCATGGCGCCACCGCCTTTGCCGGGGTATTAGGGGCATCCCCTAAAAAGACCGCCGTTCCCCGAATCGGCGGGGCGGAACTTGCCGTACAAGTTCCCTGCTGGCTATCGTTTTTTACATGGATACCCGGTATGCCGACCGGCGGGGATAGGTGCTTCCGCCGGGCGTGGTTATTCGTGCTTCCATGTGGCGCCATCGGTTTATCGGACGCAGGCCTGATGGCGCCAAAATCGGGCGGTTTGGCGTCATGTGAACATATCGAGCGTTTCAAGTACGTTTCTGTCATTCTTTTTCCTCTGTTCTTCGGTCATTTCCGCGGGAGGCGTGAATGCGGGAGCGGCCTCACGCGGGGCGAGATCGAGCTCCTGTATCTCCTCGCGGAACATATCCCGCAGCTCGTCAAGCGAAAAATCAAATCGGCCGGGACACGAAAGGCGATCGAGATATTCCCCGATCGCCTTTATCGCAAACGCGCTCATCGATCCGTGCTCGGAACGGTCGATCTCATGAAGCGCTTCGTAAACCTTCCGCTGTTTCGAATCCAAAAGGTCGAACCTTACGCTTATCCTGCGCGAGTCCTTCATACGCCCCGCTCCGATTTCAGCTGCAGCCCGGCAAGGTATTCGTAGCCCTTCGCCGCCGCTCGGATATCGTCGATGAACCTAACGCGGCTGCCCTTCGTGCGATAGAAGTTTTTGACGAGGCACCCGCCGCCTCCAGTGACTATGAGGTCCATCGTGCTCTCGTCGTACCCGTGCTCGCGCAGCCTGCGGAATATGCCGCCGACGTATTGCTCCGCGACCGTGCGGACGAGTTTCAGTCTGTCCTTCGGGATGCTCGCCGTGCCGGTGATAAGGAATTCCTCTATCGTTGCTTCGTCGAGCGCGGAACCGTATTCCCGCATATACGCCTCGCGGATCGCGAGCGTGCATTGGTATGTGCCGAACTTCTCAGTGAACATTCGCCCGATCTGCGGCTTGCCGTCGATTATGAACAGCGTGTTCATGGTGCCGTTGCCGATGTCGGCGATGACGTTCACGCCCTTCATCGACGGCGCGTACTCCGCGACGGCGGCGTAGCCCTGCGGGTAGATCCTCGCACCGAGTATGCGGATGTGGTAATCCACCTTGCGGAAGGTGAAGCTCACCTCCGCGTTCCGCGTGAGATACGCGGCGAAGGCCTCCTTTTGTCCGCTCGTCCAGGTGAGCGGCAGTCCCGCGGCGATGATGACGTCCGCTTCGGTAAGCCCTTCGTCCTTAAGCTCCATAGCGATGCCCGCCAGCGTGAGCAGGTAATAATCCTCGTCGCCCTGCTTTTGGGGCACGAATTCCTTGTGCCCCTCTCCGATGACGTAGTACCGCCCGCCGTACACGAGCATGTCGCCCGTGAACAGCGGCTCGTGATCGAAGCCGGCAATACCAGCTCTGAAGATGTGGTTCGCGGTCTTGATATTCCCGTAACCGTGGTCGATGCCGATGATGACGGCGTCATTGATTCTTTTCATTTTCTGCTACTTTCTCCTTATAGTTTATTTCCCCATTACGCCTGGGATGGGCGGTCCAAATAGTTCTCTTCCCGCATTACTGCAGTGCGAAACATGCTTCAGATAATGAACTCACTTCCCTTCCGCGTTTGCCGCGATCGGTTTGACCGGCTCATTCAGGATACGGTTCATATCCCACTTCTCGGCCAGATAATCGATGACGTCATGCACGTACTTCGCACAAAGGCGCTGCGATTGCATGATCTCTTTTGTAAGCGTCGGTTTTCTCATTTTTGCTCCTTTCCGCCTCTCCTGAGGCGTGTTATATGATAAAAACTGGGGGTAGTTATCAAATAACAAAACAGTTGATTCCGTAGCCTTAAAGTGGTACAATTATTCGAAAACCGAACGATGGAGAAACCCGTGAAGCTCGAAAGGTTCAAAATATTCCAAATACCTGCGAGGAACATAATCACTGCTGCCCGAAAGAACGGCGAGGGGTATAGTTTCGAATTCGATCCGTACGATGATTCGAGCGAATACCTTGTTGAGAAAACACATCAGGAAGACTGTCCGTTGTTCTGGCAGGCAAAGGCGGTACTGCAGGAGCTTGGGATAGATATGCCCTTCGGCGAAGACTGCCTTTCCGAGACGTTTATCTATATAGACTTCTCAGGCATATTCGACCGGAAGCCCGTTGGAAGAGTAAAGGAACAGCAGGAGATCGCCGCGCACATGTTCCGCGAGGAAGGAGTAGAGATCTATAAGCGTCAAGGCTCATGCCGATACGTTGCTTTCGAACGGTCAGCAAGCATGAGCCGCAATAACGTGCTTGCGTTCGTGCGCGAGGAAGTGTATGCTCCGCTTCGCGAACGGATGATGCTGGGCATGACCATTGGAAAGTGCCAGCTTTCGAAGCTGTATGCGTACAACGGTCTTATGTTCACGAACGGCTTCCGATGCCTTGACTGCAGCAGTCTTATGGACGACAGCATCATAGTGATCGACAATCCGAAGAGCATAGTCAGGGATGCGGATATCATCACCGTTGAGGATGACGGCACGGATGCTCCGGTGCGCAAATACAGCCGAGTCGAAAAGGCCGCCGATATCGAAGTGCTCGAATTCGACGGCGAGGGCATCGTATCAAAAGAGTTTGCATCCTTGCTTTCCGCGAGCGGCGAGCATCATTCGTTCCAGATACGTCTGCCATACATCAAGGGAGTCGTGCATGAGGTGGATATCAAAAAGCTGTTTGCGGAATTGAAGGTCCCCGTCATTCGCGATACCTGGGGAACAGAGCGTGACGTGCGCAAGGTCGAAATGATAATAACGAAAAGCATGTTCAAGGGCTTCGGATGGATGACGGAGAACGGGCTCACATGGCGCGAGTATCTTGCAAGATGCGGAGAATACGGCCACGGGCTGTATGTATCCGGTATGGATAAGAGCAGTATGCAGGATACGACGGAGCTGAATTATCAGTTCCTGAACACGCTTGCGATCGACCGCGAGCTGTTCCGCCCGGCCGATCTTCCGTCAGGCTGGGTAAGTTCGCCCGCGAACGATGAAAGGCAGTGGCTCACAAAGACGACCGAGGAACGGTACTGGTCCTATATAGCCGATCCAGATTTCCGCAGGAAGCACTGCATAGATGAATTGGAGGATGCCGAAGGTGCGCCGTCACAAAGGCGGAAAATGCTCCTGCAGGCCGCGATAAAGAACCCGCTTCTATTGGAGGAACCGACTCTCGCAAAGGAGTTCGAAAAAAAGGCGGAGAGCATCCGAAACGATTATGCTCTGGGGAGGCTTCTTGTCGCAGGGGACAACCGCTATCTTTCCGACGATCTCATGAGGCTCATCGGTTTTATCGTGAAAAGCTCTGTCGGGGAAAGCAAAGCCTATAGCCTGCTGGAAAAGGAGTTTTTGCAGGGAAACGAGATGTACGCGCCCCTTCCCGCGTATAAGGAGCAAGATATCTACACGCTCCTTCGGAGCCCGCATATTGCAAGAAACGAAGAAGCGCTTGCCGTGCCGCTTGCGAACGTCGGCAAGCTGCGGAAGAAATACCTGTCGCATCTGTCGTATGTGCTGATGGTAGATTCACGTTCGCTCATTCCGGAACGCTTAGGCGGAGCGGATTACGACGGCGATATGATAAAGACGATAGCCGATCCCGTAGTCAACGGCTGCGTATTCCACGGCTATGAGGCCTCCGGCTCTCTGCCCGTATTGAAGATACCCGCCGCCGAGCCGCTGATATCAGACGCCAACGACTGGCAGGCCAGGCTCGAGTGCGTCAAAAACACCTTTTCTTCCCGTGTTGGTCAGATAAGCAACGCCGCGCTTCGAAGAGGCATCGTCGCATATGACGAGAACAGCGACAGCGAAGAGCGTGAGTTCGCGCGCATGGACACGGAAGTGCTCGCTATCCTGACCGGGCTTGAGATCGACTCCGCAAAGAGTGGCATTAAGCCGGATCTATCCGAATACCTCGAAAATCGCAAGGGGAAGAAAAGCCTGTTCCTACGATACAAAAACATCGTTGACGACGCAGAGGATCGTAAATGGTATGAGGCCACAACGTTTGAGCGCATAAAGAACTATATCGGTTCCGTGAAATGGGACAACGTCAGCTCCGATCTAGAGCGTCTGCCGTATTATGCGTATATGCTCGAAAAGGGAACGCCAATGCATGAGCCCAAACCCGTTCCAGCGGAGAAGCTTTTCGTTTTCGCCAAGGATCCGAATTGGAGGGATACCGTCGATCCTCATACCATGGAGCGAACGAAGGCTATAATATCTGCATACCGTGAGGCGCTGAGCAGGGTCCGTTACATAAAGCATCTTCCCGCAGACAGGAGGCGCAGGAGCGATATCGAGCAAATACTGTATTCCCGCGGGCAGGAGAATGAGTACAGCGTTGACGAGCTGTACGCGCTGTTCGACTTCACCGCACCGGCCACTGTGCGAAAAGCGAGGGCGAAACTTTCCGAAATGAAATGGCATCTGCTCCCGAAGGAAGAAAGAGAGCCTGCGCTTTATGACTTTAACATACATGCACTGCTCCGGAAGGCGGAGCTGTTCTGCGATTTCAGCTGCAGCGGCTACAGGGTGCTCGGCGACCTGATCTGTGACGTGGATGATATGAACCGCAAAAACGATATTGCAAAACACATTATCCGCAAGGGCGACGGCAGCGATATCAAGTACCTGCTTTCCGGAGTCAAACTGCACGGGAATTATGAAGAAAGGATAACCCTTAACTGCGTGAACCTCATAGCTCCTCCATATAGAGACGCGGAGCGGCTCAATGATAACGAGGTCCTCAAATGTGCCGAGGCCTTGGGCGAAAGGGAATTCGCATTAAAGGTCCTTCCGGCAGCGGTCATGAGGAACGTATCGGAGCCCGTTCCCGAGAGACGCGGGAGGAAAAGGAAATGACGAACGAGTGGAAGGAATTCAAAGCCTATACCGGCAAGCCGGTCTATAGGTCGTCCGGGAAAAATGATCGGTCTTTCCTCGGCAGATTCACTATCGATATGATGTGTGATTTCGTCGGCTTCAAGCGTATCCTCACGATAATCGCGCGGGGCTATCTTTTTCATGCGAAGGACGGGAGCCTCCTTCCCGGCGATCCGCGTGACAGGCTTGACTATGCCCTGAACGCTCTTAAGGCATGGTGCAGCGTGCCCGACAGAAACAAAAGCTCCGTTCCGCCGGTGGACTTTCGGGAGCTGGCCGATGACTTCCCGGAGCTTGTGGATAAGAACGGAAACGGCTGGTATTACCGCCATGCAAAGAAGGTAATGGATTATGCGAAAAAGAACCCCGGCATCGTGCACAGCTCCATCGCGAAAAAGTGCGAGGGCATGCGCCGCGGGTTCACAAAGAAATGGCAGAAGGAAGTTCGCGGGCTTCAGGTGCCGATATTCGCACTCAATACCAAAGCCGGCTGGAAGCTGCGCTTTGACGATATCCTCGCCGATGCGCTTGAGGCCGGACCGCTGCGCATGGAGGAATACGAGCTTCCTCAGCACGTTTCCGATATGCTCTCCATCCTCTGCCCGGATGACGTGCCGATCAACGTTCTAAAGGACATTGCCGCATTCTATCTTGCCAACCGACGCGACGATACCGATTGGGTCGTCCTTCCCGTAGCCAATTTCGAAGCCTACTACGGCAACACGAAGTTCAGCAAGCTGTACCTAAAAAAGATCCCCGAAACGATACTCGTCCGGGAATCTCAGGGGCATGTGTGCAGGGTGAGGATGATGATAAAATGACTGATGCTTGCAGTTCCGTAGTTCACGGATACAGGAACGACCAGAACTAGTGTTAATTGTCTTATTGTGTTGAAAAAAGGTGCGGTTTCCTGTATAATATTTTATAGGGTCACTATCCTTCCAGTCAGCATAGTACACAGCAGTATGACGCAGCTATATAATTACGCTTTGCAGTCTAATTGCTACTAACAGATGGAAGGACAATAGATTTGGAGACTGCAAGAGGGCAAAAATGGAGCGAATCACCGTCAAAATATCATTACTGCTCTTATCGGAAATGAATGGGATCATCATATGTATTATTGGAATTGGATCCTTGTGAGAACCGAAAACGGTGGCTGGACCGTTTTAACGAAAGGGTATTGTTAAGTAAAACTCAATATGAAAGAAACCGTGGAATACGAAAAAGAGGTTTCGCACCGAAATTGAGCGAAACCTCTTTTGAATTCTTATCCGGACGTTTATCGAATAGCTTCAAAAACAGTTTGAAATGATATAGACAAAAAACGTTTTTTACGCAGTAGAGTTGCTAAAACCCGTTCGGATTGAGCATATCTTTCCGAACGGGTTTGTATTCTCATTACTTTACGCGCCTTTGGGTAATGTATGAATATAATGATTTTTCATTACTGTCTGAAGGTTTTCGCTTTTGAACAAAACAGATGAATGCAGCGGCAATAAGCCAACCTATCATTGTTCCAACTGTGTTGCAGATTACATCTGCAACGTCAACATACCTAAAGGAAAAACCTTGTATCGCTGCAAGAACTAATTGTATAAGCTCAATAATTGTCCCTAAAGCAGCACCTGCAATCAATGCGCCTCTCCATGTCACTTTCTTCTTAACGAAAGGAAACAAAAAACCAAACGGAATCGCCATAATAACATTGAGCAAATCATCTTTTGATAATCCATCATGGAATGGAATCAGCACAATGCAGTCCGTGATTCTCCATCCGTTTTCGGCAAAGCGGGCAGCTATATCGCCGCAGCGGATATAGATGGGAAACACGGTAAGCGAGGCAGCAACAATAAGATACATTGCCATCAAAGCCGTGAAAATGCTTCGAGTGACGTTCTTTTTTGTGATGAGACAGACAAGAGCGGTGATCGCCGCAATGATGAAAAAGATGACGAGCAGCGCGGGGGCGCCGAGTTCTATTCTTCCGGAGGGCATATTAATAGTAAACCTTTCTAAGTTTGTTGATCTTAAATACGACCTGATAGTGTTTATTCGATTAATATCCATTTTCGGCAAATCCTTCTGCTGTGCTATAAATGCTGAGTCTCGCAACATTACTACTTATTGCACATTCCCCGCAGGTATGGGATTATCACCAGTGCGGGGGCTTGATTCGCTGACTGACATGCTGCCCTCGTGGCCAGCGGGCATCTCGATCAAATAATCGCATTTGTCCGTGCTGAATTGGATGAAATAAGTGAGGTCGCCGTTTTTGACGGCGGTCTTGATCCGTGCAATCGGAGCATCGGGCATTGTCGCGTTAGCGGAGTAAACCCGCCAGCCCTTTACGTCATATTCAAACCTACAGTCGAGGAAAGGCGTTTCTTCATAAACGCCTGCTAACGCGAGCGCTTGAATAAATGCCTCTTCCATGGTGAACTCCCCTTCGGCCGGTGCATCGAATTCGGACGATACGAGCGTCCCCGCCTCGGCGGAAGCGATAAGCCGGGTGAGAGTTTCTATGCTGAAAAGCCCGAGGCGCATATCCTCCCAAGAGGGGTCTGCCGCCAGCAGCCGCGCGATAATCGAGGCTTTGCTTTCCGGCACGCCATACCTTTCAGCTATCTTCCTTAAGTCAGCAGTGCTTTCGTATGTATTGGCGATTACATTTCCGTTGTTTGTTTCCGTGAGCGAGGATATCTGCACCGTCAGCTGATCGAGCAGATATGCCGCTTTAGCTGCGTCCTCGTTGTCAAGGCTAACGAGCACGGTCCTGTGTTCTTCATTGAGATACCCGAGGCGATACATCGAGCCAATAAGGGCGTTTACCGTTAGCTCCATGGTGGCGCCCTCAAAATCCATATCGCCTACGACTTTTTTTGCGTCGTCATTCAGAGGGATGACGCTGAGCACCTTTTCTTCCTTATTGATTTTTATTTCAAGGCTCGGGTTCACATCGATGGACACCGTTGCGAACACCTTGTTATCCGGCGCTTTGTTGATAAAAGTTCCTATTACTGTGCCGATCGCAAGCAGAAACACGGCTGCGGCGGCAGCGGCAATATAACGCCATGTGCGTTTTGCGTTCAAAGCCTTCCGGGGAGCGACGGACAAATTACGGCAAGAGTTTTTCGCCCTCTCGAGCACATTCGGCGTGGTGTTTTCAATTGCTTTTTTCAGCTTGGCTTCGAGCTCTTTTTCTGTTACTGTCATTTACCACAGCTCCTTTCCTTCATATTCCTTGCGCAGTTTTATCAGCGCTCTTCGGTATTTCGTCATTACCGTTGGAGCAGGTTGGCCGAGCGCTTTTGCGATCTCACGGAACGTAAAGCCAGAAATCAGATGAAGCGATACTATCTGCCGTTCCTCTGGCGAAAGCGCCGATAGAAAGCTTTGTATCATAAGCCTGTCCTCCGCGTCCGCGATAGGATCGACAGGGAGCGTATCCGCTTCATCATCAAGGCTTGAAACCGCTTCCTTTTTGCAAAGCCGCATTCGGTCAATGCAGATGTTCTTTGCGATACGGATGATCCAAGCAAAAGGCTTGCCCTGAGGCTTGTAGCTTTTTGCCGACGCAAATATCTTGACTAAGGTATCGTGCAGTGCGTCCTCGGCGTCATGGCGGCTCCCGAGCACGGAAAGCGCATAGCTGTAGACAGAAGAGGATGCAATGGAATAAAGCTCGTCGAGCGCGTCTATGTCGCCGTTTTTGAGCCTTAATATGCAGCGCTCTGTCGCCGCATCCCTCTTGAGCTGTTCGCGATCGCAACCGGTTTCCGCTTTCATTGCATTACCTCTTATATTAGGATAACGCATGAAAACGGCAAAATCATTCAGAATATGACAGCGTCGATAAATATATTATTCCTTGGCGACTGATAACACGCCCCCGTCCATCTCGCAGACAGTATCGCAGAGGGCGTCTATATCCGCCGGATTATGCGAGGAGAGGATTATCGTTTTACCTTTTCCGACAAGTCCCTTTAGCAGCTCGCGCATCTCCTGAACTCCGTTTTTGTCAAGCCCGTTCATGGGCTCATCGAGTATGAGAAGCTCGGGATCCTCCATGATGGCCTGCGCGATCCCGAGACGCTGGCGCATACCGAGGGAGTATTTGCCCACGGGCTTTTTCATATCGGGATCGAGCCCGACGAGGCGGATGGTGTCCTTGATTCGCTGTTTGTTGATCTTTTTATTGACGCACGCAAGTATCGAGAGGTTTCGGAAGCCGGATAGATGGGGAAGAAAGCCCGGAGCCTCAATAATCAAACCGAGGCTTTTCGGGAAATCCTCCTGCCTGCCTATGAGTTTTCCATTTACCTTTACCGTGCCGGAGGTTGGCTTCAAAAAACCGCAGATACATTTCATCATCACCGTCTTGCCGGAGCCGTTGTTGCCGACAATGCCGTGGACTTTGCCTTTTTCGAAGCTGTGGGTTATGCCTTTCAGCACCTCGTCCTTGCCGAAGGTCATTTTCAGATCCTTTATTTCTATAGCGTTTTCCATATCAAAACCTGCCTGTTCCTTTCGAAAAATTGAAGTTATAGCGTTTGATCGCCCCAAGCGAGCCCAAGTATAAAAGCACGCAAAGCCCAAGCATTATCAATATCGACTGCCATATAGCGGGCAGTTTATCGTACCCGAAGTTGTGCATATGGTAGGATGCGTGATTCAGCGGTGAAAGCCAACCGAATATGAGATTGGCGCGATACATCCGCGATTCGGGGATATTGAAAACGGTCTTGACAAGCTGCGGGTTCATCAGATACCCGTACAGCGAAAGCCCGAACGCCGATACGACCGAAGCCGACTTGCCAAACCTTATGCTCATGAACATCATCAGCATCACGAGCACCAGCGTATATGAGGTCATCAGCGCGAATATCACCGCCATGCAGGCATACGGGGTCGTAGTCTCCATGGTGCGCACGAACGCGGGAACGGCGATTGCATCGCCCGCGCCGGAAAAGCCGAGCATTGCGGCGGTTTCCGACCATTTGTTGCCGACAAAGCTCGTTCGCATGCAAAGGAGCGAGGTCACCGCAAGCACGGCTGTGCAGTAGACCAGCGCACAGGCCACGATATAGACTACCTGCCCGGTGAGCCATTGCCTTCGGCTCATCCTCGAAAGGAAATATGGCGTGTCTGCCTCAAGAAAGGGCATGTCACCGAGCATCAGAATCAGCAGCATCGAGGCGAGCATTATGGCGTTGGCGTCGTCGAAGGTCCAGATGAAAGGCTCCGCGAGCTGCATCACGGTCCCGTTTCTTTCCGCAAAGCCCGTCACTTTGCCGGAAAGAAAGAAGCAGAGTACGATCATCAGCAGGAAAGTGAATATCACACGCAGGTTCCCGTGCCAGCGGCGGAAGTTGTATCCGGCGGCAGTAAATACTTTTGCTGTTCTCATATCTGTCTCCTTATTCTTGTATATGCCGCCGCGCTGAAGGCCGCTATAAACACGCAGGCCAACGCAAGACTTATAAGGATTGGCGTCATTGGGCTCTCAAACAGCGAATCGGTGCTCAAATACATCGATGGCACGAGCCGCATAGCCGTTGGGAAGTACCGTGTGAACGCGATCTCCATGAGGTAAAAGAGTATGAACGGCGAGGCGACTGCGGAGAACCTGTTGACGGTCGCGCCTGCAATCAAGAGTCCCACCGCCGACCACAGCGCCGCGCCTGCGGAATAGAGACCTATCACGCGCAGGATGCTCATTATGTGCTCGGCCATGGGGACGCTCTCATCCGCAGGCATGCAGTAGGGGGAAATAATCAGGTACAGCGCCGTATAGAAAACCACCATTCCGAGCGCCGCGGCAAGTGCGGGCACGAGCAGGGAGACGGCTCCACGCAAGGCGATATATGCCGCCCGTCCGGTTTTCGACACGTAGGCCTTTATAAAGCCCGAGGTCAGGTCGTCTATGAAAAGCACGGAGCAGGGCAGTGCCGCAGCGATCGGAAGCACAAAATGCGCCGCGTCGGAATTGACCGCAATGGAGAAAAACATGTGCTCCATGCCGAATCTTAAAGAGCCGGGCTCCGTATTCGGGAGGGTCTTCAAAAACTCTATGAGCTCCTTAATGCCTCCGAAGATCAGCCCCGCGAGGATAATAACGACCGCCGCGGCAAAACGCGGGGACAGTACCGCGCGGGCAAGCTCGTTTTTGAACGTTCGCAAGAATCTCATAACGTATCGTTCCTTCATTAGTATCCACGCGTAAGGTCGATGATGCTGCCGTCGATGGCGTTTATCATCATAATGCAGTACCCGGCGCCGCCCTGTATCACGGTCCCGTCAGGCGAGGCAATAAGCTGCGCCTGCGAGGGGTCGTCATACTTCCACTCGATATTACCCATGAACACCCAAACGGGGACGAGCGCATAGTCCTCCGCGCCGGTTCCGGCCTTTACGCGGTAGTAGCACAGCTCGATACTGTTGATATTGACCTTCTGCTCGTTAGGAGAAGCCTCGTTTACGCCTATCGGCGGGACGTTACCCGCAAGGTCGAGCTTTGCCTTGAACGTTTCGTAAATCTCGGAGAAAGGTTTTAACGGAGCGTTGCGTGAGATCACGCCGTCGTTGTTGTCCGAGGTGCAGCTCGTCCAATGCAGGTATAAGATCCTGCCGTTATAAACGTAAATGCGCAGCACGTTCGGAAGCCACAGCGCGTCGAAATCCATACCGGCGGACATGTTCCTGTATTTGAGCCTTGCGGTGCTCACGGTATCGTCAATATCTATCGGCGCCATGCGGGCACTGCCGACCTTGGGCACGAAGGCAAAGCCCATTGCCTCATAGCTCATGGTGGGCAAAGTGGTGTTGAGGCGGGATTTACCGGAGTATGCAAGGGTCAGGGTGTCTGAAAGCCCGACCTTACTCAGAAACTCCTCGGCGATCTTCAACGCGTCCTCCGGGCTCGTTTCATTGCGGCGGAGCTCCCTTTCAACGGGCTCCACGCCCTCTATCCCTTCATACATGCCGCCCTCGCCGTAGTAATCGAAAACATAGTCCGGCAGGCCTATCACGTCCCCTCCCCATGCACCGCGATTCGGGGACAAGGTGCGGTTTTCACTTGCCGTAAACAGCAAATACTCCCTGTACGAATAGTCTTCGTCACTGTAAATGCCGGCATTGCCTTGTAACAAATCGAGATCGTGTTCTATGTTCACTCCATTAACGCAGCACGGACCGGAAACCAGTCGATCATCCGAATCGAAGCAGCCCTTCTCATAACTTCTTCCGTCGGGAGCGCAGCCTATGCCCTCGCAGTCCTTGAACAGTACTCTCACGAACCTGTCGAACAGGTCTTCATCCATATACTTCGCTTTGGCGACCCCATACACCGGGAATATCCCGCCCGCAGGGACGATGACGTCGGCGGCTATTTTGACGGTGTAATCGAGCCTTTGGTGTGTCCCCGCTCCGCCAAAGTCGGGGTCGCCGAGCGCCTGCGTCCAACTCTCCGTGATATGCTCCGGCTGTCCCAGCTCCTGTGGTGTTGGAGTCCCATCATCCGACTTTACCTCGCCCACATGCATTCCGTCGATTTTCGTCTTTGCGGCGACAGCTTCGCCCTCGGGCGTCTTGACGCAGCCCGAGGTGACTAATAACAAACATGCAAGAAACAGGCACGCTAGTCCTTTGATCTGTTTTTTCATATTCATTCCATTCCTCCGTTCATTGGTGTTTACATAAGGTTAACGGAGATGAGAGGCGTTTTCATTCATAAACGCAAAAAAGAGCTGCGCCGTGAAACGCAGCCCGTTGATGAGATCATTCCAACACTATTTCTCGAATTACTTGTTCCTCGGCTCGTGCTCGGCAGGAGTTCATTGCTCGGATCCATTCGAGTTGATCACGCGCCTTGAGGTCTTCGGTCACGCCTTCGGCCTTGGCAAGCTGGGAGGTGATGAGTTCGATCTGCTCATTGGCCTGGCGGTCGATTTCGACGAGGTGTTCCGTAAGAGTATTTTCCATAAGCATCAACGCGAAGGTGTCGGGCTGATGCTCCTTCAAATACTTCTTACGCATACGTCCGAAGCGGCCGATATCACCGGTCGGCTGGTGAGGGAGTGTAAGGTCGGGATAGTAATAGTCTCCGTGTTTGGTGTGAGTGATGTCCATGTTCGTAACCTCCTTATGATCTTATGAATACTTTTATGGCGTTGGCTGCCTTTTCCAGCAGGCCTTCAAAAAGTCCGGCGATAAAGGGGATGACGAGCATCAATCCGGCGATGACAATCAGTTGAAGCCACAGCTCCTTTGAGCTCATACGCATTATTACGAGCAGCAGATTATACATGAGCAACAGCCCGCCGCCTATCGTCAGCACATAGATCCCGATGCCCGCCGTTAGCCTGCACACAAGGCGCAGTATCGTTGTCAGAAACAATATCGGTGCAAGGAGTATCTTTGCCGCTGTTTTCATGTTCATCATTCCTTTCGCCGTTCTTTGAGAACATCATAGCAGATGTGGAACGGATTGACGAATGTGCGAGTCCTTACGTATCAGCAGAAGTATTAGGCCGAAGTAAAGACTGTTAATTCTTGCTTTAGATAACTAATTATGAACCAGCCTACTCAATTATCTGCTTTGTGTTGAATTCATAGGTGTTTTTTTGTATAATAATGTCACAGGTTTTGATCTGCGTTGCTTTGGTTAGTTTTTTATCGAACTCGCAGGGATAGCCTTCAATGAATCGGATTTGATCTGAGTGTTAATGAATTCAATCAAACCGAGAATTTGATATTCTTGTTTGGTCGCAAAGGCATTGTTTGGGGGAGGCACATATGGCATACAATGAATCAGTTAGGGAGGGCATTCATTTTTCTGCAAAGGAAATTATTGAAAGCGACTTTTCTAAGGCAGAAGTTGAAATAGTTAAAACATGGGCAAACGAATGGTATATAACTAATGCCGGAAAGAGATCCACACCTGGCAGGAGTGATTTCAAGTTCTTTTTAGCAAAGCCTGCTCAACATGTTGAAGAAGCGTTGAACCTTTCTCGTGAAGTCATTGTAATTCTATCGAACTATCGAAAATTTGAGCCTCGAAGCCTTGAGGCCTTTGATACAATACGATCCGAATTTTTAGAACAAAGGTATGAAACCATATGCTACGCATTTGTAAGTGCTGATGACAACATAGAGTCTGCATTAAAAGAATGCTTGACTAATCAGGAAGACCAAATTGTTGTTCCGTTCGCATATTCCGACTTCCATAAGAATAGAGGGAACCCAACCTTCATTCGGAACATCTTTCGAAAGCATTTTTATTCTAGAGATCTATTTGACTATTCAGAACCTCTTAGGAAAGATACCTTCTTCTTTGGCAGAACCGACATTGTAACAAAGATTATTGAGAAGCACAAAGCAGGATTAAATCATGGCCTTTTTGGGCTGCGAAAGACAGGTAAAACATCAATTATATTTGATGTTGAAAGAAAAGCTGCATCGCAGGACTATTTGACTGTATTTGTCGATTGTCAAGACACATCATTTAATATGCGGCGTTGGTACAAAGCGCTGTATTATGTCTCTATGGCCGTTTGCTTGGCAGCAGGTATTGCCCCCGTTTGTGAAGATGCTTTTACTGAGGATAATGCAAGCACGATATTTGCTGATACTATAAGAATTGCCAGAAAAGAAACAAATAAAACAATACTGCTATTTTTTGATGAAATAGAGAATATAACTTTCGGAAAGTCCGGTGTGGATCATTGGCGCAATGGACTGGACTTTGTATACTTCTGGCAAAGCATTAGAAGCTCTTTCCAAAGGATGAGTAACACATTCACATTTACAATCTTGGGAACTAATCCAAAGTGTGTTGAGGAACCAAGTATTTTGGGGACAGATAATCCCATTTATAACGCTTTCCAACCTTGCTATATCCCAGGATTTGATTATAACCAAACCAGAGATATGGTTCGTCGGTTAGGACGAATTATGGGAATAAAATTTGAGGAAGAAATATATGCCCACCTCATAGAAGATTATGGCGGACATCCGTTCTTGATTCGCCGTGTATGTAGCAAAATAGCTCAACAGAATACACAAAGACCTGTGACAATTGATAGGATTAAGTATAACGAGGCGAAAAGTCGATTCAACCTCGACAATGTTTACTTTGAGATGATTCTTGATGTGCTAAAACAGTTTTATCCTGACGAGTATGAAATGCTAACGCTTCTTGCATTAGAGGATTTCGAAAGCTTTAATTACTTTGTAACTGAAGATCCATCAATAGTGAGTCATTTATTTGGATATGGCCTTATCAAGGAGACTAATCGTCGATATGATTTTCGTATTGATGCAGTTAAGGAGTATTTGATTCGGAAAAATGGAGACCACATTTTACTAAAGACTCCCAAAGACAAGTGGAGTCACTTATGCAAACAAAGAAATGAACTTGAAACAGAGTTGAGAAAAATGGTAAAAGCAATCATTAAAGTTGCTCATAAGAACGAAACAGACGCAAAGGCATATATCATTAAAAAAGTATATGCAAATGATGCAAAGTATCATGCAAAAACGTATCAAGAACTATTTGATTCGCGAGCCTCATCAATATACCTTAAGAGCTTAACTGATTTAATTAATGCTGATTGGCAATACTTTTCTGATTACTTTGGAAAACAGGACGTTTTCATTGCCAATATGAATGTACTAAATAGTGAAGGAAGATTTGATGCACATGCAACAATACCTACAGAAGAAGAAATAAATGTGGTTGATAATGCGGCACGGTATCTAAAAAAGTGCATTGATAAATACAAATCATCTATCGAGTAGTAGTGCTGTTGTTTGGACACATTAATTCAGTTCATGTTCGAATTTAATAACTAAAACAAAAACTGCCGCCCTCATACGAGAGCGGCAAATCTTTTGCGTCCTCAGATCTTCACCTTTACTGCGAACCCTGTGGGCCAGAAGTAAAAGTTCGTCTGATTCCGCTTTGGTGGAGCATAGCGGACTCGAACCGCTGACATCCACACTGCCAGTGTGGCACTCTACCAGCTGAGCTAATGCCCCAAAGCAGAAGCTATTATACACCACGAAATCGGGTTTGTAAAGAGCAAATTTGATATATTTGAAGAAAAACGGGGGAGGGAGGGGGGCGGGTTAAAAACGCCTGCCTTCGTGCAGATCACTCGCCGTCTTCCCGCGAGGGGCGGTCCGTAGGCTTTTCACCGCGGTATTTCGGAAAATAGCGGTAGAGGGTGCAGACCATGCCGCCGTTGGAGAGCTTGCGGCGCTTGTCCGCGCGCTGGCCGTAGATGCGCTCGAATTCCGGGTGGGAGGCGATGATGTTCACGCTCCAGCCGTCGAGTTTTTCGAAGATCCCGTGCATTTCGCGGTAAAGCTTTTCAGCGTCCTTCTTTTCGAGCAGGCGTTCGCCGTAGGGCGGGTTGCAGCAGAGCACGCCGCCGGTGCGCCTTTCATCGAGCTTCTGCACGGGCGCAACGCGCCAGTTGACCATGATTCCGGCCTTCTTCGCGTGCTTTTTGCAAAGGTCGATCGAGCGGGCGTCGATATCGCTGCCGGTGATGTCGAACGGCGTTTTCAAAATGCTGTCCATCGCCCTTTCGCGGGCGGTCCGGAACGCCGGTTCGCGGATAAAATGCCAGTCCTCCGCGGCAAAATCGCGATTGAGGCCCGGGGCGGTGTTCGTTGCGATCATCGCGGCCTCGATCGGCATCGTGCCGGAGCCGCACATCGGGTCGAGGAACGGCCGCTCCGCCTTGTAGCCCGAAAGCTCCACGATCGCCGCGCCGAGGGTCTCGCTGATCGGCGCGGGCACGTTATAGGTGCGGTAGCCCCTCCTCGAAAGCCCGGCGCCGCAGCAGTCGAGCGCGACGGTGACTTCATCGCGCAGGATGCCGATCTCGATGATGATCCGCTTCCCGTTTTCCGGAAGCACCTTCACGCCGAGCGCGGAAAAGAGGGAATCGACGATCGCCTTTTTCGCGATGCTCTGGCAGTCGGAGACCGAAAAAAGCTTGCTTTTCGCGGATTTTCCGGTGACGTGGATGAAGCTCGACTTTGTCAGATAGTCCTGCCAGCGGATCGCGCGGACGCCTTCGTAAAGCTCCTCGAAGCTCTCGGCATGGAAGGCGCCGACCTCCATCAGCACGCGCTCCGCTGTGCGCAGATTGAGCAGCGAAACGGCCATATCGGTGAAGCTTCCCGTGAAGTCGACGCGCGCGTCATGCACGGCGCTGACCTCGAGGCCGAGAGCGCGGAGCTCCGCCGAAACGAGGCTTTCGAGGCCGATCTTGCAGGTTGCAAAGAATTTATTCGTCATCGTCGTCACCGCCTTTTTCGGGATCGAGCGGGAAAATGCCGCCAGCGTGCGTTTCGCTCTCGGCGGGGGAGAGCTCGCCTTCAGAGAGCAGCGCGTCGACGATATCGCGCGCCTTGCGCTCGAAGAGCCGCTTCAGCGCGTTCTCGAGGCGGCGGACTGTGACGCCGTGCTCCGCGGCGAAAACCTCGGGATCGGGCGTTTCGCTTTCCGGGTCGTGCGTTTTAACGAAGTAAACGATCGCCGCAGCCATGGCCTCGCTTTGGCCGTAGGGGAGGCGTGGATGCTCCTTCATATTCGCCGAGGCATAGCCGAAGCAGAGCTTGATCGCTTCGGCAAGGGCCTTTTGGGAGCCGTTCATAAGGTCGTTGTAGATCAGCTCCATGATCCGGCGGTAGCTTTGCGGCCACTGCGCATAGCCGATCGGGTCGCCGAAGGAGCAAACGCTGATCGCCCCGTCGCGCAGCAGGCAGAACTTCTTTTCGTGCGCAATGGAACCGAGCCTCGCCGCGGCAACGCGCCTGAGACCGTCGGAGCAGTCGGGCTCAACGAGCAGGCGGCGGAGGATGCTTTCGGCGCGGTCCTTGTCGAGAAGCGCCAGCAGCACGAGGTAAAAATCGGCATACGGGCAGTTGCGGTCCGTCATCGCCCAATCCGTCATCATCAGGATCTTCCCGGGCTCCTCGTCCCAAAGCTCCCTGAGCTTCTCGGCGCTGCAATGCGAGAGCTCCTCGGTGAATTTGCAGCGCGCGATGAATTCGCCGTGCGGCACGGCGTAATCGATCTGAATGCTCCGCTCGAGCCCGTCCCCGAGCGTCTGCTCGCAGACCTTTTTATAGTATGCGGCAACGGAATCGTTCGGCTCGATCGCAAGGCTGCGCTCATAATAGCTCTTCGCCGTCTCGGTCTTCCCGAGGCGGTAGGCGGAATGCGCGCAGAAATGGATGAAATTGCGGTTGTAGGGCTCCTGCTCGTAAACGCGGAGCGCGTAATCGAGCGCGCTGTCGAAAAGGCCGAGCTCCATCATCGTTGCGAATGCACGGACGATCTCCTGCGTGTCGGAAATGCGGTAGGTCTTGAGCTTTTCCGCGCATTCCCGCTCCTGCTGACGCAGGCCGAGGCGGGAGAAGATCATCGCGGCGCAGCACTGGACGGTGAAATCGTCGCGCAGCTTCTCCGGCGCGCCGTTATAGAGCAGCATCCCGTCATGGAAGCGCTGCTCGCAGTAATAGGCAAGCAGAAGGTCGGTGAAAACGGGCCTTGAATCGGGGTATTTTTCGAAGCCCTCCTCAAGGATCGGCAGCGCCCGGTCGAATTCGCCCTTGTCGGTGTGGCCGGCGGCGTCCGCAAGGATCCGCTCGATCTCGATTTCGTCGGAATCGCGCAGCGTCGGCACTGGGTTGTCTTCATCGATGTACTGATCGCAGAAATCGATGCAGTCCAGCGCATTCGCGGCGTCGTCCGGCTCGAGCGCTTTTTCGCCTGCGCTTTCATCGGAGGCGAGCGAGAGCCAGAATGCATCCTTCGCGGCGCTGAATTCGCCCCTTCCGGCAAGGCAGTGGCCGAGGCGGAAGCAGGCTTCGCGGAATTCGGGGCAGCCGGGGAAGAGCAGCGGCGCGATGCGCGCGGCGGCGTCGGAATAGCAGTTCATGTCGAGATAAGCGTCGGCGATCCGAAGGAGCAGGTCGTTCGCCTCGTCGCTGCCGAAAGCGCAGTTTTTCAAGGCACGGCGGTACATTTTGAGCGCGCCGAGGTAATCCCCGTCGTCCGCCTTTTCGTCGCCGCGCCGCGTGAAAAGCGCGTTCTGGGAAGCGATACTGATCACGCTGCCCATCTTGACTGCGCTCTTTCTGCGCTCCTTTTCGGGAAGGTATTTGATTTTATCCCTGTCGTCACTCATCGGGTTCTTCGTCGTCCTTCCGCTTCGCTCTTTCGAGCAGGACGGAAAGTTCGTCTTTATTGAAATTATAATGCTTGCTGCAGAAGCTGCAGACGAGCTCCGCACAGCCTTCCTTTTCGATAATGTCCGTCAGCTCCGCTTCGCCGAGGGAAACGATGACCCCTTCGAGCCTTTCGCGGGAGCAGTCGCAGCGGTAAACGGGCGTCATTTCGTCCGAAACCTCGAAGCCGAGCCCGTCAAAGAGCTTATCGAGCGCTGTCATAAGCTCGTCGCCTTCGTCGATATGGCGGGAAAGGGCGGAGATCTCCGGCGCAAGGGCTTCAAGCTTTTCAATGTCCTCCTCCGGGCAGTCCGGCAGCGGCGCAAGGATCAGGCCCGCCGCGCTGCGCACTTCGCCCGAAACGGGTTCGACGCGCACGCCGAGATAGACGAGGGAGGGCTGCTGCTCGCTGACGAGGAAATAATTCGCGAAATCGTTCGCGATCTCGCCGCTCACAAGGGCGCAGCGGCCGACGTAGGGCTCCTTCAGCGAAAGGTCGCGGATGACGCGCATCTCGCCCGCGGTTCCGACGGCGCCGGAAACGTCGAGCTTGCCGAGCGCATTCAGCGGGAGCTCCACCTCCGGATTCGTGATGCAGCCCTTCACCACGCCGCCCGCGTGGCCGACGGCGGTGAGATTGCCGGCGGGGCCCCCTCCCGCGAAGGTGACGGTGATGCTGTCCGTTTCGGTCTTCAGCCTTGCGCTCATCATCGAAACGGCAAGCAGGAGCCGCCCGAGCGCGGCGGTGCAGACGCGGCTCAAATTATGGAGCCTGCGCGCTTCTTCAACGAGGTCACGGCCGGAGACCGCGATCACGTTGACGGTTTTATTGAGGAGGAGTCCTCCGATCATTTTATCCTGATTTTTATTCATGTTTTGCATCGTTTATCCCCGTTTGACCGCCGTGAACTGGATCCTTTCTTCGCTTTCTCCCGCCGGACAGAAGGAGAAGGCGCCGTATGTGCGGATCTCACCGAACCCGGCTTCTTCAAGCTTTTCCCGCAGCTCCTTTTCCGACCACGCGCGCTGGATATGCCTTTCCTTTTTGCGCTCGTAAAGCCCGTTCGCGGTTTTCGTGAAGAATTCGAGCTCCATCTCGATCAGCTTCGTTTCCCCGTCGTAATTGTTCCGCCAGAAGTAGGCGCGGTCGGCGCGGCTGTCGCAGAAGCTGTTCCCGCCGAGGATCCTTTCGAGCTTACAGCGCGAGGAAATATCGAAAAGCAGGGCGCCGCCGGGCCTGAGCACGGCATGCGCGGCGCGGAAGAAATCCGCAGCGTCCTCATCGGCGGTCAGGTAGTTCACGCAGTCGCAGCAGGCGAGGACGCAGTCGACAGGCCTGTGGAAGGCGAGCCGCCGCATATCCATCCGCGCGAAGGGGATGAAAACCCCGGCGTTCCGCGCTTTTTCCTGCGCAAAAGCAAGCATCTCGTCCGAAATATCGGTGCCGGTGATATTGAACCCGGCCTTTTTGAGCGGGATCGTGATGCTGCCCGTGCCGCAGCCGCATTCGAGGATCGTTCCGCCCGGGCGGACGCTGCATTCTTTCATCAGCGCGGCGATATACGCCGACCATTTTTGATAGTCGACGTCATCCATAAAGCCGTCATAGAGCGATGCGAGCGCCGTGTACTGTTCCAAACCGGATCCCTGCCTTAATAATTATGTGTTGATTATAAACCGAACGCGGCCCAAAGGCAAGAGCCGCGGGCAATTTCATCCCGAAAAAGAAGCCCGCACCGGAGCTCGATGCGGGCTTGCGTTCAGTTCGGTTTGCTTATCCGATCATTTATGCGTCTCGTTGTATTTCTTGATGCCGAGCGCAAGCAGATCCATCGCCCTTTCGAGCTTATCCTGCTTGAGGACGTACGCGATGCGGATCTCGTTTTTGCCCTTGCCGGGAGTTGCGTAGAAGCCTTCGCCGGGCGCGAACATAACGGTATCGCCGTTGTCGTCGAAATCGGTGAGCAGCCACTTCTGGAAGGTGTCCGCGTTGTCAACAGGCAGAGCGGCCATCATGTAGAACGCGCCCTGGGGCTCCTTGACGATGACGCCGGGGATCTCGAGCAGCTTCTTGTAGCAGGTGTCGCGGCGGAGCTTGTACTCCTTGCGGACTGCGTCGAAGTATGCGGGGCCGACCTTGTAGAGCGCCGCGGAAGCGACCTGGTCGAGCGTTGCAACGGAAAGCCTTGCCTGGCAGAACTTAAGAAGGTTCTGCTGCAGCTCCTTGTTGCGGGTGATGATCGCGCCGATGCGCGCGCCGCAGGCGGAGAAGCGCTTCGAAACGGAGTCGATGATGACTGCGTTGTCATGGAGATCATCGAACTGGCCGATCGTCGCAAGGTTCTCGCCGCCGTAGACGAATTCGCGGTAGACCTCGTCGCCGATGACGTAAAGATCATGCTCCTTGGCGAAGTCCGCGATGGTGCGGAGCTCTTGCGGGGTCAGCACGACGCCGGTGGGGTTGCCGGGGTTCGTGAACATGATCGCGCGGGTGTTCTCGTTATAGGCCTCCTCGAGCTTGTCGCGGAAGGCGTAGCGGTAGCCGCCCTCGGGGGTGGTGGTGATGGGGTGGATAACGCCGCCCGCGCTCTTGACGAAGGTATTGTAGTTGGGGTAGAAGGGCTCGGGGATGATGACCTCGCTGCCGGGATCGAGGATACTGAGCATCAGCATCTGCAGCGCCTCGCTGCCGCCGGTGGTGATGAGGATATCGTTCTCCTCATAGTGGATGCCGAGCTTGTCGTAATAATGCTGGATCGCCTTGATCAGCACGGGCATACCGGGGGAAGCGGCGTATGCGAGGACGGGATTATCGAAATCGTGGATCGCGTAGTAGTAGTTCGGCGGGGTCTCGATATCGGGCTGACCGATGTTGAGATGGTAGATAGTCTTGCCCTTGTTGGCGGCCTCGACCGCATAGGGATGGAATTTGCGCATCGGCGAGAGGTTGCAGGCCTTTGCTTTTTCCGAGATCTTCATTTTGCGCCTCCAATAATGATCGGTTGTTTTGCGAGCGGGCGTTCCGCTCATGTCATACGGGGTCATTGTAACATCATGCAAAAGAATTTGCAATAATATTCGGCGTTTTCGCGTGATATATTTATCTTGCCGCGCGGCGGCATATCACAAAAAAGCAATGCAGGAATCCAGAAAACCCGGAGAAACCCACGTTCCTTAGGGGCGGATATCATCCGCCCGCCTTGCCGGCCTCCCGCGAACCCGGAGAAACCTGCGTTCCGTAGGGGCGGATATCCCGCCGCGGGCTCGCTTCGCCCGCAAATAAAAACAGCGGCCCCGTTTGGGGCCGCTGCTTTTCAATCAAAATCTCAATCGAGCGGCGGAGCGATCGGTTCCGCGGGGAAATTCTCGATGAGGCCCATCGCGTAGCGCAGGATCAGCGTTGCGTCGATGAGGTTGTATTCGCCGTTGCCGTCAACGTCCATCTGCGCGAGCTGCTCGTCGGTGAGCTCAACAAGGCCCATCGCGTAACGGAGCGCGAGGATCGCGTCGGCGACTTCGACGGTGCCGTTGAGGTCAACGTCGCCGAGGATGCCGATAACGGGCTCTTCAACGGTGAAGTCGACGGTGGCGATGTAATACTCGCCTTCGTAGCCGAAGCTGAAGTCGACAAGCGCGGTCTCGCCGTTGATCATGACGATCGCCTCGTCGGGGAAGTCATAACCTTCCTCGCAGCCGAGGATGATGACCGCGTAGTAGGTGGCGTTCGGGTTGTCGAAGACGTCCTCGGGAGCCATGGCGGTATCGCCGGTCTCGGGATCGTAGACGGTCCAGCCGACGTCCTCGATGAAGTAATGCGCTCCTTCGGGAACGGTGAAGTCAAAGTCCGGATTCGCGCCGTAGACGGGGATCTCGAAATCGTTGATCTCGATCTCGTCGATGATAACGGGCTCGGGCGGCTCGGTGCCTTCGTCGTAGATCGTGTAGAGGCCTGTGATCTCCATGCCGCTTGTGCCGATCACGCCGAGGAATTCGGCTGCGCCGGTCTCGGGATCGATTTCATACAGACCGTTGGAGCTGGTGCTGTAGATCTGCGCCCAGAAGAGCCTGCCGGTGTTAATATCATAGTGCATGCTCTGGATGTAGTTCATACCGATGCCGGTCGCGCCGATCTCGGTGCATTCGCCGGTCGCAAGGTCGACGCTGTAAAGCACGGCGTTGCTGCCGGTGGCGAGGCCGTAGGCGTTGCCTTCGCCGTCGATGGCGAGGGTGAGCAGGGAACCGCTGTTGACACCGAAGACCATGCCGACGTCAGTCGCTTCGCCGGTCTCAAGATCGACGGTCATCAGGTAGATGGGATAGCTGCCGCCCTCTTCTCTCTGGGCGAGCAGATACATCGTATGGTCCGCATAGTTGTAAGCCATGTCGAGAGCGGTATCGTTGATCGCGAGGGAGAGATACTCGACCTCGAAGGTCTCGGCGTTGACCTTATAGAACTGGCCGTCGGTCTGACGGTAGCCGTAGATGTAGCCGTCATAGTAGGCCGCGGCGTAGGTGTTGTTCATCTCGCTCAGAGCGGTGACGGTACCGGGATCGACGTCCGTGAAGGTGACCCACTTGTAGGTATTCGTGCCGCTGATATCATAGCAGCCGAAGCCGTAGAGAGCGACCGCCGGGCCCGCCTCGGTAACGGTAACGGTCGCGGTGCCGAAGACTTCGGGGTTCGAAACGCTCGTAACGGTGATGGTGGTCTCGCCGACCGCAACGCCGTGGATCGCGCCGTTCTCGTCAACGGTCGCAATGGAGGTATCCTCGATCGCGTAGGTGACGGCGGTATCGGTGGCGTTGTCGGGATCGATCGTGTAGACGACGTAGGTATAGCGGCCCTCTTCAACGGTTACGTCGAAGACATTGATCGCTTCGGGAAGAACGGGCTCGCCGATATAGACGTTATCGACCGCGAAATAGTCGCCGTTCGGGTTGACGCTGCTGTCCTTGGTGTAGACCCAGGTAAGGGTGTATTCGCCGGCCTCCTCAACAACGTAGGTGAATGTCTCCCAATCGTTGTCGTATGCGCCGTAGTAGAGCACGCGGGTGCCGTTGACATAGAAGTCGCAGTGATCCCAGAAGGAGCCGGTGCCCTCGCCCCATGCCTTGAAGTCGAAGGTGATAACAGCGCCGGCCTCGAGGGTAACGGTGGTGGTGAGGGTGGAGCTGGAGGAGCTTACGCCCGCGTTGCCGCTCTGTGCGTAGAAGCGGTCGCCCTCTTCAACGGTGAACCAGGGGTATTCGCCCTCGCTCTCGAAGTGGAGCTCGCCGCCGGGGATATTCAGAGCAAGGTCAAGGTCGGTGATCGGAGGCCCGACCGGGGGCTGGACGGTGAAGTAATTGGTATAAACGGAGATGCCGCCATTCTCGGCTGTGCTGAAGAACACTAACGCAGCGCTGCCGTTGATGAGCACGGTGACGTCATCCGCGAATTCATAACCTTCCATCGGAACGAAGAAGAAGTACATATAGTACTGTTCGTCGGGATCATTGAAGGTATCGTCGGGGTTCATCGGGCCGGAAGCATTGTACCTGTACCAAAGCCCCTGGATCTTCGAGTAGTGCGCGTCTTCGGGAACGGTCACGCCGTAGAACGGATTTGCGCCCCACTCGGGCTCAACGAAGCCTTCGATATCGATCTCGGTGATCAGCTCAGCAGCCGCTTCGATGGTCATATTCTCGGTCCTGACGGCAGCATCACCGTTGTAATGGAGCCACGTATCATGAACGCCGATCTCGCCGCCGTTGACGGTCGCGGTGAAGTTCTCGTCGAAAACATAGCCTTCATTTGCGCCGAAGTAAATGATGAGATAATAATCGTCGGTCTCGCCGTTGGCATGAAGCTCGGTGCTGAGACTGATCGGATCCTGGAAGCCGGCGCAGTAGACTTCAATGAACGATACGGCGTAATTTGCATCCGAGGGGACAGAGTAATTTTCGATCATCTCATCTGCGATCATGCCGTCCTCCGGGGGAACGATGCCGTTGATCGCGACCTCGGTGATGACGGTCGGCTCGGGCTCATCTCCGCCCTCATTGAAGATCTCCACCTGGTCCAGGCGCAGCCAGTTCATATCGGTGCAGTTGAAGTGGCGGAACGCGATGCAGATGCTCTGGCCGGCGTAGTCGGAAAGATCAATGGTGTAGTTGACGTAATCCGCGGTCGCGACCGTTTCGGGCAGGATCTCGGTGAACTCATCCACGGTCGATGCACCCTCGGGAACCGCGTAGACCGCGAAATGCTCCTGGCAGTAGCTTGCGCCCAGACCTGCCGCGTAGAAGCTCAGCGTGGTGGTGCCTTCGGGGATCTCAAGCTCGGGAGTGAGCAGGTAGTTATCCGGGGTCAGCGCCGTGCTGTTCCAGGAGGGAGAACCCATAAAGCCCTCGCCCTCGTAGGCGTATTGGTCATAATTGCCGGCACCGAAGGAGTTGTTGTTCAGCCAGTACCAGCTGCTGTCGTCGCCGTCGTTATCAATTACGGCCCAGCCTTCGAGCTCGTCCTCGGTCTCGAAATACCAGCCGTAGATCGGCGCTTCGCCGCCGCAGACGTATGCGACGGGCACGACGAAAGCAATATAAGTCGTTACGCTGGAATAACCGATATCCAGCTCGAGCGCGCCGCCGTTTGCGAGAAGCTCTGCATCCTCGGCGAAATAATAATCAAGGTCGGTCTCGACAGAAACGCCGAGAAGATAGCTCTTGCCCTCTTCAAACTGGTCGCCGCCGTCAAGCTGCGATTCGGTTTCAACGTCATAAGCCGAGATCTCGGTGATCATATAGTGCGCGTCGTCCGGGATCGTGATGTTCGCAAGTACTTCGTCCGGGGTCTGGCCTGCGTAGATCTTGGTCGGGAAGCCGTCGACTTCGACAGTGGGGATCATATAGGGATCCGCGGGTGCGCTGATCTCAACGTCGTCAACGTAGAATTTCCACATGTCGGTGCAGCCGTAGTGGCGGATCGCGATCATGCCCCTTGCGCCTTCGGAATCGGGAATCTGGTAGCTGACCTGAGTCCAGGCGGTGCCGGTAACGCTCTGGTTTGTGGCAACGGGATTCATGCCCGGGCCGCCTTCAAAGCCGTACCAGACTTCGAAGACCTCGGGATAGTTGGCGTTGTAGTTCTTTACCCAGAAACTCAGCGTTGCGCCGCCCTCGGGCATATCGAAGTACGGGGACTGCGCCCAGTTGTCGGGCGTCAGTGCGCCGCTTTCATAGGAAGCGGACTTGATGGTATGCGTTCCGCTGTTGGCGGTCGTTTCCGTCGTCCACGTCCAGTTCTTGCCGTCGTTGTCGGCGTCGAGGAAGTTCCAGCCGCTTGTCGTGGGATCCTCTTCGAAATCCCAGGTGATGAAGGCGTCCTTCACGGGCTCGGCCTTCGGCGTCACGCGGGAGACCGCGTTCGTGCCGCGCTGTACCGGTTCGAAAGCAAGCTTTTCCGCCGGAGCTTCGGTCTTCGCAAATGCCGCAGCGGGGATGAGTGCAAGCACCATCATCGCAGCAACAAGAAGACTGATGATACGTTTGGTCATTGTATTTCCTCCTTTGAAATGATGTTGATAGAATGGATCTATCGGTACAAAAGATATTATACCATTAAGATGAAGGAATGGCAATAGCGAATATTCCGTTTTTCATGCGCGAAGCACGCATCACTCGCCATATGCAAACAAAACGCCCCGCCGAAGCGGGGCATTGATACTTAAGTCATTCGATCATCAACTTGCTCAATCCGCGATCGGAGGCCAGATGGGCTCCGGGTCGGCGGGGAAGCCGTCGATGAGGTTCATTGCGAAGCGCAGGATCAGCGTTGCATCGACCAGATCGTAAACGCCGTTTCCGCTGACCTCGCACTGATAGAGCTGCTCTTCGTTGAGGTCGACAAGGCCCATCGCGTAACGCATCGCGAGGATCGCGTCCGCGACCTCGACAGTGCCGTTGAGGTTGACGTCGCCGAGGTGCGTGATGATCGGCTCGGCATAAACGGTGAAGTCGACGGAGGCGATATAGAGCCGGCCGTCGGAAACGGAGCTGAAGTCAACGAGGCCTTCATCGCCGTTGATCATCGTGACGCATTCCTCGCTGAATACCCAGCCCTCCTCGGGATCGAGCACGAAGATCACGTGGTACTCCGCGTCGAGATTGATGAAGTTATCACCGGGCAGCATGATCGTATCGCCGGTCTCGGTGACGTATTCTTCCCAGGTGATCTCGGTCACGGTGTAGTGCGCGCCTTCGGGAACGCTGACGTCGAAATCGGGATGCGCGCCCCATTCGGGGATCTCGAGCTCGATGACGTTCGCCTCGGTGATGAGCTCGGGTTCGGGCTCGGTGACGTAGAAGCCGATCGTGTTGACGTAGAAGTACGGGCTGACGCCGCCCTGATAGCCGTAGCCGGAGGGATCGACGTATTCGGTGCTGCCGTTGATCGTAACTGTGACGTCCTCGGCGAAGATCCAGCCCTCCTCGGGGATGATCTCGAAATACTGTACGTATTGGGGCACCGGGTTGTCATAGACGTCCGCGGGATCCATGACACCGAAGAAGCCGCCGCCGAAGAAATCCCATTCGGTGTAGCTGATGGTGTAATGCGCACCATCGGGAACGGTGCAGTCAAGGTCGGGATTCGCGCCCCATTCGGGAACGGTGAAGCCCTCGATCTCGACGGCGGTGATGTACTGGACCGGGTTCTCAACTTCGAACTCTACGGTTCGGACGGAATAGTATTCGTCCATATCGCTGAACGAATCAACGTATTCGTCGCTGCCGTTGATAAGCACGGTCATTTCGTCCTCATCCGCGAATTCATAGCCTTCATCGGGGACAACTTTGAAGTGCTGCCAATAAACGCTGCTCGGGTCATCGAAGAGTTCGCCGTCGGTCATGATGCCGCCGGAAGAGATCACGTCGCTCCACCAGTTCCAATCGGTGTATTCGATGCTGTAATGGGCGTCCTCGGGAACGGTCACGCCGTAGAACGGCGCGGCGCCGTACTTGGGAACGGCGAAATCGTTGATCTCGATCGTTTCGATCGGTTCCGGTTCGGCGACCTGGAATTCGATCGTGACGACGGTCGCGGTCATATCGCCGGGATCAAAGGCTTCCGCAACATAATCCTCGCTGCCGTTGATCGTGACGACCGACAGTTTCTTGGTGTAAATGTTCAGCCCGGGCAGGCGGAAATTATATCCCTCCTCGGCTTCAAGGTTGAAAACCGCGAAATAGTAGGCTTCGGGATCGTCAAATACGCTCTCTTCGTCGAGCAGGGTGTATTCCTCGCCGACCCTCATGCACCATTCCATATCGGTGATCGAGTAATGCGCATCATCGGGAACGGCGGCGTTATAATCGGGATTCGCATACCAGGAGGGCTCGACGAAATCGATGATATCGATCGATTCGATATCGTTCGGACCGACCTGGAAGTCGATGGTGTAGACGTAGAGCGCCGTATTGCACTCACTGAAGGACGTGTTCGCGACGTACTTGGTTCCGCCGTTGATCAGCACGCTGAGGTCCTTCTGCGGCATATCAATCTCGGGAATGTCGAAATCATAGCCTTCGTCGCAAATGAGGACGTAGCATCTGTAGTAGTAAACGTCCGGATTGTCGAAGAGATCCCCCTCCGCCATCTCGTAATCGCTATTGGTCTCGGGATCCCAGTAATACCAGGTGGTGCGGTAGACGGAATAATGCACGTCCTCGGGGAGGCTGTAGCCGAGATCGATCTGTGCGTTCCATTCCGGTTCGATGAAATCATTGATCTCGATCTTCGATACGATCGGGGGCTCGATCGGCTCGATGATGCCCTCGAAGATCTCCACCTGGTCGAGACGCAGGGTATACATATCGGTGCAGTTGAAATGACGGAACGCGATAATGACTTCCTGCCCGGCGTATTCGGTCAGATCAACGCAGTAGTTCGTGTACCGGCGGCCGGTTTCGGTCTCGGGCATGATCTCGACGAGCTGACTGAGATTTTCCGCATCCGCGGGAGCGATGTAGACTGCGAAATGCTCCTTGCAGTAGCTGGAATCAAGGCCGGCTGCGAAGAAGCTGAGCGTGGATTCGCCTTCCGGAAGCTCGATCGCGGGAGTGAAGAGATAGTTGTCGGGCGTCAGGGCTTGCTTCGAAAGGCCGCTGTAATATGAGTAGGATCCCATCCAGCCGGCGCCTTCATAGGCGTCTGGGGCGGCATATTCGCCGTAAGCCCAGAACCAGTTGTAGCCGTCGCCGTCGTTATCGAGCGCGCTCCAGCCCTCGAGCTCTTCGTCGCTCTCGAAGTACCAGCCGAAGATCGGGCGGCCGGTACGCGCGGTCATCGGCTCGACGTTCATGAAGACGCGGGTCTCGCTCATAACGCCCGATTCCGGAACGAGAGCGAGCGCGCCGCCGTTTGCCGTCAGCGTCGCATCCTCGCTGAAATGATAGCCCTCGAGCGGTTCGACGATGAACTGGAAGTTATATTCGGTGTCCGCTTCGATGTAACCCTCTTCGCCGATCACGTTATAGTCGGCGTCGTTGACGAGCATCACCTGCGTGACCTCGTAATTCGCATCGGCGGGAACGTGGATATCCTCCGCAAGGTCGGGACCGTAATCGCCGATGTAGAACCTGGTCGGGATGCCGGAAACGTCGACTTCAGTGATCACGGTTTCATCAATGGGCTCGCTGATCACGATATCGTCGATGAACAGCGCCCACTGGTTGTAGCTGTTGTGGTGGCGGATCGCGAAGGCGATATTGTCGCCGTTTACGGCAGAGGGCAGATTATAGGTCAGCTGGACCCAGTCGCTGCCTTCAACGGTGATATTCTCCTCGATCGGGTCGGGGCCTTCGCCGATCCAGTAGACGTAGATGCTGAAGTTGTCGGGATAACTGCTGCTGTAGTTCTTGACCCAGAAGCTGACGCTTGCGCCCGTTTCGGGGACATGGAACTCGGGGGAGATCGCCCATTGGTCGGGATTCTGCGCTCCGTAACCGCTGATGTAGGATTCGGAGATGATGGAATGACTGTAACTGTGGCAGCTGTGGGTCGTCCAGGCCCAGTTGAAGCTGTCGCCGTCGTCATTGCGGAAGGTCCAGCCGTTCTCGAGCGGATCTTCTTCGAAATCCCAGCTCGCGATGGACTTCGTCGGCGCGGCCTTTTCCCCGCGCGGAGCGAGATCGGTCACTCTCCCGATCGGATCACGCGCGATGCCGGCGTTTCCGTTCGGCGCTTCGGTCTTCGCGAATGCCGCCGCCGGGATGAGCGCAAGCACCATCATCGCAGCGACAAGAAGACTGATGATTCGTCTGGTCATGGTATTTCCTCCTCTAAAAATGCTGATAGAATTGACCTATCGGTACAAAAGATATTATACCATTAAGATGAAGGGATGGCAATAGCAAATATATCGGATTTTGCCCCGAACTCCCCGCAACAAAGCTTTTTCCGCCGCCCGCGATCGCAAAACAAAAAGCTCCGCCGAAGCGGAGCTTTCACATAACGATTTTTAAATTCAATCAAAACCCGATCCTGCTCTCGATATAGCTCTTGAGCTCGGAAATGGGCAGCCTGACCTGCTCCATCGTGTCGCGGTCGCGGACGGTGACGGTATCCTTCTCGACGCCTTCGCCGCCTTCGACGGTCTCGAAATCCACGGTGATGCACAGCGGGGTGCCGATCTCGTCCTCCCTGCGGTAGCGCTTGCCGATGGAACCGGTCTCGTCGTAATCGACCATGAACCACTTCGAAAGCATATCGCGCACTTCCGTCGCCTTCGGCGCAAGCTTCTTGCTGAGCGGCAGCACGGCGGCCTTGTAAGGCGCGAGCGCGGGCTTGAAGCGAAGCACGACGCGGGTGTCGTTCGTCTTCTCATCGAGCACTTCTTCATCGTAAGCTTCGCAGAGGAGCGCGAGCACCGTACGGTCGAGGCCGTAGGTCGATTCGATGATGTAGGGGATATAGCGCTCGTTCGTCACGGGATCGAGATAGCTCATGTTCGTCCCGCTGTATTCCTGATGGCGCTTGAGGTCGAAATCGGTGCGGTTGTGGGTGCCGTTGATCTCGCCCCAGCCGAAGGGGAAGAGGAACTCGATATCGCAGGCGGCCTTGGCGTAATGCGCAAGCTTCTCGTGGTCGTGGAAGCGGAGATGCTCCGGCGCGATGCCGAGATCGCGGTAATACCGCATGCCGTATTCCTTGAAATATTCGTAAAGATCCGCGTCGTCGCCCTCCTTGCAGAAGGTCTGGAACTCCATCTGCTCGAACTCGATCGTGCGGAAGGTGAAGTTGCCGGGAGTGATCTCGTTGCGGAACGCCTTGCCGATCTGGCCGATGCTGAAGGGGAGTTTCGCGCGCATCGTGCGCTGAACGTTCAGGAAATTGACGTATTCGCCCTGCGCGTTTTCGGGGCGCAGATAGATGGCGGACTTCGCGTCGTTCGTGACGCCGCGGAAGGTCTGGAACATCAGGTTGAACTCACGGATATCGGTGAAATTATGCTTGCCGCAGTTGGGGCAGGCGATATGGTGAGCCTTGATGTAATCGAACATCTCCGCGTGGGTCATGCCGTCCGCATGCGCCTCGGGATCGAAATCATCGATCAGGTTGTCGGCGCGGAAGCGCATCTTGCACTCCCTGCAGTCGAGCAGCGGATCGGAAAAGCTTGCGATATGGCCGCTCGCTTCCCAAACGCGCGGATGCATGAGGATGTCGGCGTCGACCTCGAAGCTGTTCGGGCGCTCCTGGATGAAGCGCTTGCGCCAGGTCTCCTTGACATTGTTTTTGAGCCTCGCGCCGAGGGGACCGTAATCCCAGGTATTCGCGAGACCGCCGTAAATTTCCGAACCTGCGAAAATGTAGCCCCGGTTTTTACACAAGGCTACAATTTTATCCATTGAAAATTCTGTTTTCATAGCTTTGAGGCGAAACCCCTGACTCAGACGTTGCGCGTGACCTTGCCGGAACGCAGACAACGGGTGCAGACATTCATCTTGCGGGGAGTACCGTCGACGATGACGTTGACGCGCTGCACGTTGGGAGCCCAAACGCGCTTGGTCTTCCTGTTGGAATGGCTGACCAGATTGCCGCTCATTGCGCCCTTACCGCATACTTCACAAAATTTACCCATTACGTTACACCTCCTTGCCTATTCTGACGCAGCCCAATAAAGCCTCGGGCATGCGAAACGTAACTCAACTTTGCTATTTTACCACCGCTTTCTGTTTTTTGCAAGTACTTTTTTACTCATTTTTGCATATATATTAGCGATTCGGGGATAATGTTAACGAAAAAAGCGCCGAACGGCGGCTGAAGGCTCCCCCGATAAACCCGGAGCCGCCTTCGGCGGCGGAACGGAATTACTTTCGATATGCCTTCGGCAAGAGATTCTTTAGCGAGCGAAGCGAGCCCGCTTGCTTCTCAGCGCGCGGCGCCGCGCCAGGCGCCGAACCACGCAAATCGACCTGTAAGGACAGGGCCGCGCCGAAGGCGCTGTATGCCATTCACGGCACGGGTTTAAACTCGGAGAACCTTCGGCGGCGGAACGGAATAAATCTCGATATGCCTTCTGCAAGGATCCCTCGAACACGATCTGAAAATAAATAAAGGAGCATCCATACCAATATGGCCACCAAAACCAAAAACCCAACCAAGACCTATCTCATCTCGATCGGCATCGCCCTTGCCGCCGGGATCATCTCTGCCCTCGTTTCGATGGGGAAGATGGAGGAATACGCCGCTCTCCGCCAGCCCCCGCTTTCGCCGCCCGGCTGGATCTTCCCGGTCGTTTGGACGATCCTGTTCGTGCTGATGGGCATCTCCGCCGCGCGCGTCTATCTCAACAGCCCGGAGGATTGGCCGCCCGCGCTGACGACCTACGCCGTGCAGCTCGTGCTGAATATGCTCTGGACGCCGCTCTATTTCGCGCTCAATCTGCGCCTTGCCGCGTTCGTGCTGCTCGTTATCCTGCTGATCGCCGTGATCATCATGACCGTGCAGTTCTACAATGTGGATAAAAAAGCCGCGTATCTGCAGATCCCATACATCGTCTGGCTCGTTTTCGCCGGGTATCTGAACCTTGCGACGTACCTGCTGAACGGCTGAGCTCACACAAAGGCAAGGTGCCCCGGGACCCGCCGCGGTCTGGCCCGCTGCGGGCTCGCTTTGCTCGCAAAAAATGCACCGCGGCATACCGCAAAAAACAGCGTTCCCCAAAGGATCGCTGTTTTTTATTATTGAAACACGGCGCCTTTGATGGTAAAATGATAATGTAATAAAGCACCGGGGGAGCCCGCCATGAAAAGATTTCCGAAGATCCTTGCCTTTGCGCTTGCGCTTGCTCTTGCGCTTGCGCCGCTTTCCGCTTCCGCAGACCGGTTGCGCCAAAACGGGAACGTCTGGGACGGCAGTATCGCCGGTTCGTTTGCAGGAGGGTCGGGGACGGAGGCCGATCCGTTCCTGATTTCCGATGGCAGCGAGCTTGCGCTGCTTGCCGAAACAGTCAACGGCGGGGACGAATGCGGGGGCTTTTGCTTTGCGCTGGCGACGGATATCGTTCTGAACGATACGGCGGATTTCGAAAACTGGAGCGAGAATTACCGGCCGGAGAACTTCTGGCACCCGATCGGCGGGAGCGCATACAGCTTCCGCGGCAGCTTCGACGGCAGGGGCCACACCGTCTCCGGAATGTTTGCCTGCGCGACGAACGGCACGAAGCTCGGCCTCTTCGGAAGCGCGGAGGACACTGTGATACGGGATCTTTCCGTGATCCGCTCCTGCGTTCTCGGCAATTCGGACGCCGTCGGAGGCATCATCGGCGCGGCGGAAGGGGTGTATATCATCGGCTGCGGGTTCGAAGGCACCGTCTGCGGAACGCGCAGCGTCGGCGGGATCTGCGGAAGCGCGGGTTGCTGCTATATTACGGACTGTTCCGCGCAGGTCAATATCAGCGCATTCCAATACGCCGGCGGGATCGTCGGCATAGCGGGGGTGACTGCGCTTTCCGGCTGCGAAGCGTCGGGCACGATCGATGCGAACGACCGCGTCGGCGGCATGATAGGCTATGCCCTCGTCGGCTGCTCCGCTGTGAACTGCCTGAACGGCGCGGCGATCGACTGCGGCGAATATGCGGGCGGCATCGCCGGGCTAGGCCATAACACGGAAGTTTCATACTGCGAAAACCTTGCCGATATAACCGCAGAACGCTATACGGGCGGCATATTCGGCTTATGCTGCGGGTCAAGCGCGGATCACTGCGCGAACCGCGGCGATATTTCGGGTGAATACTATATCGGCGGCATGATAGGCTGGGCGGACGACGGCGCGGATTTCGGTCAGACAGGCGCATACGATACCGTGAACTGCTGCTCGAACAGCGGCAGAGTGAGCGGCGAATGGGGCGTCGGCGGCATCGCGGGAGACGCGCATTTTCTGATAGTCACCGACAGCTTCAACACCGGCCTGATCACCGCGGAGCAGTATGCCGGCGGGCTGATCGGCTATGCGAAGGATACCTCCGCAAGCCGCTGCTATAACGTCGGCAGGGTGCGCGGCGATAATTCCGGCGCGCTTTTCGGAAGGAACAGCGCGGTCAACGTGACCGCTGAGAACGTCTATTACCTCGACAGAGCCTGCGCGGGAGGCGACGCCTTCGGAACGGGGGAGAGGGACGGCCTGTTCTGCTCGGAGGAGGGCTACGAGGGCTTTGACTTCGGCGGCGTCTGGTTCATCGATCCCGAAACATATTATCCCTACGCGCAGATCATCGGCATGCCGGACGGTCCGGCGCTGCCCGAATCGTCGGGCGATCTCAACGGCGACGGGGTCGTTTCGGTCTATGAAACGATCATGGTCCTGCGCAGCGCGATGGGCCTGATAACGCTGAGCGAAGAAGCGATACAGTATGCGGACGTCGATATCGACGGGCGGATCACCGTTGCCGACGCGGTCATGATGCTGCGCTTCTCAATGGGCATCTGAACGCCTTTTTCTTCCAAAATCATTGACATTTTTTGATTATCATTTATAATTGAACGTATCGGACGCATTCCACAGCGAGATCAAAAAAGAACGGAAGATACGGAAATGACGGCATATCAAAAAAAGAAAGAAACCGAACCGAATAAAAAGCGCGCTGCGCGGCCCTCCCGCATCGGTCTTGGGAGGCTTTGCGCGGCGCTTTTCGCGCTTTTGCTGCTCCTTTCAGCGCTCCCGGCGGCCGCGGAAACGGGCGTTCGCGAGCCGAAATTCGGCGACGGCCTCCGCGCGAGCGGCGGGCATAACATAAACGCCTTCATCCGCTGGACGCTCACCCACGTCGATCCCTCGACCGTCCCGGAGGGCGCGGAGCTCGCCCTTCCCGCGGAAAGCTGCGGCACATCGCCCTGGCAGTATCTCTACGGCGGCATCCGCACGAGGACAGACGAGACGACGCTCACGAATTTTTATAATAATCACTATAACGAGCAGATGACGCGGCAGCAGTACGACGCGCTGACCGCGCATTGGAGCCGCTCCGGCTATGCGACGGACTGCCAGGGCCTGCTTGACGCCTGGCTGACCTATGAAGAGGGCGAGCCGACCGATATCAACGTCCAGATGAATTATTATTACTGGTGCACCCAGAAGGGCCGCATCGACGAGATCACGAGGCCGTACCGCATCGGCGAAGCGCTGTTCGTGCAGTCGGAGACCTCCGGGAACATGGGCCATATCGGCTGGGTCTGCGGCTTCGATGCCGACGGCACGCCCCTCGCCGTCGAATCGCGCGGCATCAGCTACGGCGTGGTCATCACGCGCATCGATCACCGCAACTGGACCCACCGCGGGCTGATGACCGTCGTTTTCAGCTATCCCTCGGCGGGCAGCACGGCTTTCCCGGAGCTCCCGCCCGTTCCCGACGCCCCCGAAACTCCCGAAGATCCCGCTCCGGCCAATATTATTTCGCCCTCCTTCGGCGGCGGCAGCGGCACCGAAGCGGATCCCTGGCTGATCTCGACTGCGGCGCATCTTCTCGCCCTTTCCTCGCGCGTCAAAGCGGGGCATGACTGCAGCGGCGAATACTATCGGATCACGAACGACATAACCTTCAACGATACCTCCGATTGGGAGGAATGGGATCTTCAGCATGCCCCTGCGAACGAATGGGAGCCGATCGGCTATTGGAATTCCGCAAGCGCAAACCGCGCCTTCCGCGGGAATCTCGACGGCGGCGGCCACACCCTGCGCGGGCTGTATTTCGCGGACGATCAGCAGAGCTTCGTCGGGCTTTTCGGCTATATCCGGGAGGGCGCGGACTGCGCCGTGCGCGATCTCACGATTGAAGAATCGTATTTTTACGGCCTCAATAACGTCGGCGGCGTCGCGGGCATGGCCGCGGGCGACGTGATCATCGAGAACTGCCGCTTCACCGGCAGGATCCGCGCCGAGCTCTTTGTCGGCGGCGTCGTCGGCTATGCCGAGCAGCGGACCGGCGCGCCGATCATCCTGCGCTGCGCTTTCGGCGGCCGGATAAAGGCGATCTGGTCGGCGGGAGGTATCGTCGGCGCTTCAACAGAAGGTACTTTCATCGGCCGGTGCTTCGGCGCAGGAGCGATCGAAGCGAGCGATTTTATCGGCGGGATCGCCGGAAGGTGCGAAGGAACGACCGTTGAAAATTGCTACAACAGCGGGGAAAATATCGGCAATACCGCCGTTGCCGGGCTGATAGGCCGCGCCGATGACTGCACCCTGCGCTGCTGCTACTCAGCCTGCGATCCCGCTCCGACCGAAACCGGCGGAGGATTTGCCGCGGCGGGGGAGAGCAGCCTCATCGAAAGCTGCTTCTATCTGCAGCCCGCGTCGGACGCGCTCGTCAACGGCTTCGGCGAACCCGTGAGTGCGGAGGAGCTCCGCAGTGAGGAAGCGCTCTCCGGCTTCGATTTCGAAAGCGTCTGGACCTTCGACCCGCTTTCCGCATACGTCTATCCTCAGCTCATCGATAATCCGCATTTTTACTGTCCCCTCCCGCAGCAGGGTGACGTCGACGGCAGCGGATCGGTCAATGTGACCGACGCCGTGATCGCGCTTCGCGCCGCGATGGGCGTCATCACCCTCGGGGAGGATCAGCTTCCCCGCGCCGATATGAACGGCAGCGGGACGGCCGACGTGACCGACGCGCTGATGATCCTCCGCATCGCGATGGGCGTCGTTTCCTGACGGCGGGAAAACGTTTACAAAATATTCGATTCAACATATAAAAAATATATATGCGAAAAACACATTTTTTCGGTTGAAGCGCGCTTTGATTAGCGTTATAATCGGATTATGGGAACTATGGCTTCCCACGGAATTAAGAAATATTTTTTAAAGGAGTATTTGCTATGAAATACGGTCGTGTTTACAACTTCTCCGCCGGCCCCTCCATCCTCCCCGAAGCGGTGCTCGAGAGCGTCCGCGACAACCTTCTCAATTACGAAGGTTCCGGCATGTGCGTCATGGAAATGAGCCACAGGTCCAAGGTTTTCCAGAAGATCATCGACGAAGCCGAGCAGGATCTCCGCGATCTGATGAACATCCCCGACAACTACAAGGTCATGTTCATCCAGGGCGGTGCGACCCTCCAGTTCGCTATGCTCCCCATGAACCTCATGAAGAACGGCGTTGCCGACTATATCGTGACCGGCAACTGGTCCAACAAGGCCTATAAAGAGGCCCAGAAGTACGGCAAGATCAACCTCGTCGCAACCAGCAAGGACCGCAACTTCAGCTACATCCCCGATTGCTCCGATCTGCCCATCAGCGAGGATGCCGACTACGTCTACATCTGCGAGAACGAGACCATCCACGGCACCACCTTCCAGAAGCTGCCGAACACCAAGGGCAAGATCCTTGTTTCCGACCAGAGCTCCATGTTCCTCTCCAAGCCCTGCAATGTCTCCGATTACGGCGTGATCTACGGCGGCGTCCAGAAGAACATCGGTCCCGCGGGTATGGTAATCGTCATCATGCGTGAGGACCTGATCCGCGAGGATCTGCCCACCTACGTTCCCACCTACATGAGCTACGCGACCCACGCGAACAACGGCTCCATGTACAACACCCCGAACTGCTGGTCCATCTACGTCTGCGGCCAGGTCTTCAAGTATCTGAAGAGCATCGGCGGCCTCGAGGTCATGGACAAGATGAACCGGGAAAAGGCGAAGATCCTCTACGACTTCCTCGATGAGTCCAAGATGTTCAAGGGCACCGTTGAGAAGGAGTTCCGCTCCCTCATGAACGTTCCCTTCGTCACCGAGTCCGCAGAGAGCGACGCAGCCGTCGTTGCCGCGACCAAGGCAGCCGGCTTCGATAACCTGAAGGGCCACAAGAGCGTCGGCGGCCTCCGCGCCTCCATCTACAACGCAATGCCCAAGGAGGGCGTTGTCGCGCTCGTAGACTTCCTCCGTCAGTACGAGAAGGAAAACTACAAGGGCTAATCCTTGAATTGACACACGGGAGCTCCGAATGGGGCTCCTTCCACTGAAAAATAAAATTATTAAGGAGAAAAATTATGCGTATTCTTGCTTCCGACGGTATGGAGAAAAACGCTGTTGCAACCCTCCGTGCACAGGGTCACGAGGTCGTTGAGCAGTTCTATGAGCCCGCAGAGCTTGCGGAGCAGGTAAAGAATTATGACGTTCTCGTCGTTCGCAGCGCGACCAAGGTCCGCCAGCCCATCATCGACGCGGCGCTCGAGACCGGCAAACTGAAGCTGATCATCCGCGGCGGCGTCGGCATCGACAATATCGACCACAAGTATGCCGAAGAAAAGGGCATCAAGGTCATGAACACTCCCCGCGCTTCCAGCGACGCGGTCGCGGAGCTCGCAGTCGCTCACATGCTCGCCTGCGCGCGTTTCGTCGGCATTTCCAACCACACCATGCGTGAAGGCAAGTGGGAGAAGAAAGCCTACGCGAAGGGCATCGAGCTCGGCGGCAAGACCCTCGGCATCGTCGGCTTCGGCCGTATCGGCCAGGCGCTCGGCAGGATGGCGAAGGGCCTCGGCATGAACGTCATCGCGTTCGATATCTTCCATATCCCCGGCATCGAAGAGAAGACCGGCATCGGCTATGTCGAAATGGACGAGCTGCTTGCCAAGTCCGATTTCATCAGCGTCCATGCTCCCGCTGTCGACGGCGGCGCGCTCATCAATGCGGAAACCATCGCGAAGATGAAGGACGGCGTGAACATCATCAACACCAGCCGCGGCACCAACGTTGACGAGGCTGCCCTCCTTGCGGCGCTCGAGAGCGGCAAGGTCCGCGCTGCGGGTCTCGACGTTTGGGCGGAGGAACCCTCCAAGAACGAGGCGCTCTTCAACCATCCGCACGTCAGCTGCACTCCCCATATCGGCGCTTCCACCGTTGAAGCCCAGAAGCGCATCGGCGCGGAGATCGTTGACATCATCAACAAGTTCTTTGCGTAAGATCAAGTAAAGAAAATGCCCGCCGCTTCCCTTTGGAGACGGCGGGTTTTCTTTCATAAATCGGCGGGAAAAGCTTTACATCCGGGTGAAAACGGGGTAGAATAGCAGCGGAAAACGCGCTTTAAGCGGCGCAGGAGGTGCGGAGAATGCATATCAGAAGAGCGGAGCAGAGGGACGCATCCCGCCTTGCGGAGATCGAGGTTTTCAGCTACCGCCTGAATTTTTACCCGATCTTCAAAACCGACGAATACTTCTTTTCGGAGCTCACCGTTCCCATTCTGACGGAGGAATACCGGATGGAGCCGGAGCGTATCAACAGCAGCTTCGTCTATGACGACGGCGTTGTGAAGGGCTTTATACGCCTGAGGGGGAAGCATATCGAAAAGCTCTTCGTCGAGCCCGCGTTCACGGGGCGGGGGATCGGCGCGGCGCTTATTTCCCACGCGATCGGCCTCGGCGCGAACGAGCTGCTCGTGCTCGAAAAGAACACGCGTGCGATCCGTTTTTATAATCGATTCGGCTTCCGCCTGACGGAGGAAAAGCAGCCCGTCGACGATACGAACGAATTTCTGATCCTGATGAAAAGATGATTTGAGGGGAAGAGCATGAACAGGGACCTTGTCGGCAAAACCGAAGCATTTTTAAAGGAAAAACTTGATGGCGGCGAATATCTTGCCGCTCATCCGGAGGCGAAGGCATATCGCCTTGAGCACACCTACCGCGTTGCGAATATCGGCCGCAGCATCGCCCGCGAGGAGGGCTTTGACGAAACGGAGGCGGTCATCGCCTGCCTGCTGCACGATGTTTCCTACTGCGAAGAATTCGGCGAGAACGGCTGGAAGGAGCATGGCCGCCGCGCCGCCGCGATCGCCCGCCCGTTCCTCGAAACGCTCGGCCTTCCGCAGGAGCGGATCAACGATATCTGCTTCGGCATCGCGATCCACGTCGACGATGAGGCGGATTTCCCGGGGGAACGGACGCCCTTCGCGCTCTCCGTCGGCGATGCGGATAATATCGACCGCTTCGACGTCTACCGCATCCACGAGATCCTTGCCAAGGACCTTTTCATTGAAAAAAGCATCGACGAAAAGCTTGATTATATCGAAAAGCGCCTTGCGCGCCTGAAAGAGCTTCGCGATCTGCCGATGGGCACGAAAACGGCGGAGCGCATCTGGCGCGAGCGGCTTTCGTTCTATATCCAATTCTTCGAAAAACTGCTGCTTCAGCTTGAATCGAGCGTGGAGATCGCCGACTGAAAAGAGTTTAAACGCCCCACCTCCGGAGGCGGCCGGCGGATCGGCCGAAAGGGAAGGACGATAATAAAAAACAGGGGCCTTACCCCTGTTTTCCTTTTCCCGGCGTCAGATCTCCGTATAAGCGCAGATCATCACGCAATCGAAAAGATCCAAATACGATTTTGCAAAAAAGCAGTAGTTCCTGCTGAATTCATCGGTATTGTACCAGCAATAGAAAAAGTCTTCGCATTTTCCTTCGCCGAGCCATCGTTCATTGAGCGCGAATTCGGAGAAGAGGTATTTCGAACGCTCCCTGGAGCCGATCCGCGCGAGATCGTCATACAGCTTCTTCGGAATGAACTTGAAAACAAGGTGCATGCGCTGCTGCTCGGATTCGCCGTAGGCATACTCCTTTTTCGCGTACTGCCAATATGAAAGCGTGTCGCCGACGGCGATCAGCTCGGCGCTCTCGTCAAAGGTCTTTGTATCCGTATGATCGAGCAGGAAATCATAGAGCGCGTTCACGCGCTTTTCAACTTCATCCCCGTCCGTTCCGCGCTTTGCGTTTTCCCAAACGAAACGGCGCAGCATGGCTTTGCTGCCGTCATATAACGGATGATTGCGATAAAAATCGGCGTTTCTCAAATCAAAAGGCTCCTTTCGTTACCGAAAATCCGGAAGGCTGTTAATTCGTCTTAGGCTGCGGCGGCCGAGCTTAAAAGCCCGGGTCAGCTCTCTTCCGCCGGCGGCGCCTGTTCCTTTTTCCGCTTGATGATGAGCACAATAAGCGCGATCGCAAAAAGCACTATCGAAATGAGCTGGCTTGTCGACAGCCCGAAGAGGAAGCCGCGGTAGGCATCGCCGCGGAAAAATTCGAGAATGAAGCGATAGACCGGATAGATCAGCAGGTACAGATACAGCAGCTTGCCCTTTGCGCGGTTTTTGCGGAAAAGCGTCAGAAGCAAGAAAAACAGAGCGAGGTTAAGCGCGGCTTCGACAAGCTGGACGGGGAACCTCGGAACGCCGTTCGCGATCTCGATCGGGTTATAATGATAGGTGAAGCCGAACGAGCACTCAACGCCGTAGCAGCAGCCGCCGAGGAAGCAGCCGATCCTGCCGAAAACATGGAAAAGCGGGATCGCGACGGCGCCCATGTCGTAATAGGGGGTGCGGTCGACCTTTTCGGCGCGGCGAATATAGAGCCATCCGCCGATGATGCCGGTGATCAGCCCTCCGTAATACACGGACCCGCCGAAGATGCTTGTGAATATTTTGACAGCGGTCTCAAAGGAATCGATCTTTTCAAGATCGTTGAAAACCTTGATTATGTATTGAATATTGGTGAGCCCGTAAAGCAGATGCGAACCGATCAGGCTCGCGGCTCCGGCAACAAGCAGCGCGAGGAATATGGTGACCTCGTTATAGCCATGCTTCTTCGCAAGAAAATAGGAAAAAAACAGCGTGAAAAGTATGCCTGCGAGGGCGCAGAGCATGTACCAGGGCGCAAGAGATTTGCCGAAAATAACAATGTTCGGGATCATGGCGGATCAAAAACTCCTGAAATGTAAAGCAGACATGGGAGGATCCCATGCCTGCCGAAATGCTCAAGTATTAATAACCGTACTTGGCCAGCTCAGCGCAGAGAGCGATAGCGCAGATGCAGCCGCAGAATGCAAACACAGCACCGACGATGCCGCAGACAAGACCGCCGATGGCAAGGCCCTTGCTCTCACCATACTGCTTTGCTTTGGACATGCCAACACCGCCGAGGACGATGCCGAGGACGCTAAGAATGAGGCCGATGATAACGATAGCAGTAGCAGCCTTAACACCGCCCGCGCTGCCAGCATTTGCAGCAGTACCGGTCATCATGATGTAGATGAAGTAGCTCATGATACCTGCAATACCGCAGATCAGCGCACCGATAGAGAGACCCTTAGAAGAGCCGCTGGGATTTGAATACTGTTCCATATGGGAACCTCCTTTATAAATGGTAATATAATTATACAATATGCGGATGCCGTTGTCAATATCTAATTCGAAATTCAGCGATTTTTCGTGATTTTTCGATAAAAGGCAGGCATTGCGGCAAATGTTGAATAATTCTGTAATTAATCTGTACAAAACAGATTATTTCCCGGCGCCGAAAGAATATCACTGCGAAGCAATATCACTCGTCCTGCGTCGAAAATCCGGCCGCGGAAAAAGCAACACTGTT
>DBXK01000011.1:46307-46666 GCA_002309375.1 Christensenella sp. UBA1214
CATAAAAGAGAGGCACGAGGCCTCTCAATTTTAATTGAGAAGGAAGGATTTGGTTTCTCGCGATGCGTCTTGTGCTCGCTCACTTCGCTTCGCACTTCGCGCCGCTCGAAACCGGCCGCGGAAAAAGCAACAACGTTGCTTTTTCTTTTCGCGGCTTCAAATCCCTCTGAACAGTCGGGCCAACATAAAAGAGAGGCATAAAGCCTCTCTTTTATGTTGGCGGAGAAGGAGGGATTTGGTTTCTCGCGATGCGTCTCGTGCTCGCTCACTTCGCTTCGCACTTCGCGCCGCTCGAAACCGGCAGCGGAAAAAGCAACACCGTTGCTTTTTCTTTTCGCGGCTTCAAATCCCTCTGAACA
>DBXK01000042.1:0-8956 GCA_002309375.1 Christensenella sp. UBA1214
GAGTTCATGCCGTAGTAGCAGCCGGTTCCAACGCTCTGGATGGTGTAGTAGGAGCTCTGCGCGGCGATGGTCATAACGTAGGTATCCGTTACGCCGTACAGCTTGCCGTCGTTGAGGGTGATGCCGGTGCTGCCGAACGCGGTGCAGTTGTCGGTAACTTCCGCATCTGCGCCGCTGGAGGTGCCGGTAATGCCCTTGAGGACGTACGCGCTGCTGAGGTTGGTGATGCTGGTGGGGTTGTTGGTGATGACGTACCTGCCCGCCCAATCGGAGGGAGTCGAGGTCACGAGCTCATAGACGGTCTCGGTGCCGCCGTCGCCGTCAACGCGGGAATACAGAGCATACAGCGTCGTATTGCCGGTCACGGTGTAGCTTGCGCCGGGTGCGTAATAGGTGGGTTCGTCGGTGGTCTCGTCGATATGCTGAGCAACCCAGCCGATGAAGGTCCAGCCCTCGGAGGTCGTGTTGACGGAGGTCGGAAGGGTGATCGCATCGTCGAGATACGCGGTCGCGGAGCCTTCGCTGACGCCGCAGGCAACGTAGTTCACGGTGTACTGCGGCTTGGGCGCGAAGTTGACGCGGACGGTGCAGTCGCTCTGCGCGGTGACGGTGATTACGTTGCCGTTGACGGAAACGGTCGCAGTGCCCTGGATGACCTCTGCGCTTTCGACATAGTAGCCTGCCGCGGGGGTCGCGAGGATCTGGGCGCCGGTCACGGAAACAGTACCGTAAGCGCTGTTGTTGGGAACAGCGGTGATCTCGTAAACGGGAGCCGCGGGCTCGACGTACTTATAAAGACGAACCGGGTCGGCAACGGTCGCTGTTGTGTAGCGGGTATTGTCGGCGCTGTAATAGAGGTACGGATAATCGGAGCTGCTCGTGAGTTTGAATCCCCTGCCCTCTTCATACAGCCAGGTCTTCGAGGTCGTGGACGGGCAGACATAGTCGCTCGAGTCGGTGCCGATATACTTGTTGTTGCCGACGTTCTGCCAGGTGTAGCCTGCGGAAGCGCTGCCGGCGGGGATCCAGGTGATCGCATCGAAGTCGATCGAGGAATCGTAAGCGATGCAGTCGTCGGTGAGGATCGTTACCGCCGTTGCGGACATATAGTGGTTGTTCGCGGGCGCCTGGTTGCCGACGGCGTAACCGGTGCTGCCGGAAACGGCGCTGTCGGAGATCAGGATGAACTTCTCGCCGACCTCGACGGTATCGGTGCGGACATAGCCGTGGAAGCTCTCGACGGTTACGGTCGCGGATGCGTTGTAGTCGGTATTGGCGATATTGTCGTGGACGACGACGGAGAGCGTCGCGCTGCCCGCTGCAAGGCCGGAGATCTTGCCGTTTGCATCAACGGTGAAGACCAGCGGGTTGGAGCTCGAGAAGGTCGCGGTGTATTCCGTGGTGTCGGCGGGCAGAACGGTCAGCGCAGCGGGAACGATGCTGCCGCACTTGACGGTCATATCGTCGAGGGTCACGCCGGTGATCGACTCGCGGACGAACTTGACGCCGATGTACTTAAGGCTGGAGCTTGCGCCGGAAGGCGGGTTGTAAACGCCGTTCACGGGCTTGACGCAGATCGCGCCGCCGCCCTTGATGGAGCAGCTCGTGCCGGTGAAGATGATCGGAGCGAGCAGGCTGTACGGATTCTCGACGTCGTGATACTGAGAAGGATCGTAGTTTGCCTGGGTGGTAAAGCTGTATGTGCCGTTCAGAACGGTCGGGAGCGTATTTGCAACCAGAGCCACGCGGAAATTCTTGACGAGATCCGCGCAGTTCATGCCCGTACCGGAGGTAATGGCGCTGGTCTCGCTGGAAGAATATTTACTTGAGATCGTCTTATAGATCGAGTTGCCGTAGCGGGAGAACAGATACTGGGCGAACAAAGATACCTGGCCGTAAAGGGCAAGCACGTCGTCAAGATCGTTGCTCCATCCGTACATGGAATAGCCCTGATGGAGGTTGGGGCAGGCGGTGGGATTGTACTCGATCTCCTTCGGAGGATTCAGCCAATCGCTGCTGTAATAGTGATTTTCCCAGCTCTGGATGCGGTCGACGATGCTGGAGCCGGGGTAGCAGATCTCCTCCGCCGCGGCGCTCCAGCACTCGTTGAGCCAGGAGTTCATGCCGCTGGTGTTGGAGTAGTTGATCAGGTGCTGATACTCATGGACCATGGTGTTGTAGGTGTTGTCCATGGAGGAGTAGTTGCCGTAGGTGATGCCGGGATAGGTATCGATGTTCAGGATCGGCAGACCGTTGTTGGTGATATCTACCTGATAGAAGAAGCCGCCGATGTAGCCGCCGGAGCCGTTCCAACCGTCGTTGATGTTGTAATACAGCATGTGGAGCTTGCCGTCGCCGGAGGTGCCGTTGGTATGGTTGCCGAAGGAGGACTGCATAAGGTCGAACTTCGAGTCGAACTCGGCAGCCGCCATCGCAGCGTAGTTCGAGTTGATCTCATCGAGCGGATAGGTGTTGTTCGAGGACGATACGGGAGTCCAGATGTAGCAGTGCTGACCGACATAGAGGCACTCGAACGATACGCTCGAGGAACCGGTCGGGGAATACTGCGCAAGGATCTTGAAGGTCTTCGTATCGCCGACGTTATAGCTCGCCTTTACTGCGTTCTCGTTGCCGGGAAGGTCCTTGCCGTAATCGGGGTTTTCCCTGCGGGCCTGCTCATCGAGCATGCCGTCGACGTCGAGCCTCCAGGATTTCTCGGGAACTCCCCTGCTCGTTTCGCCGTGCACGTTGACGATGCTCGGGCTGATCGATGTCTCGATCAGGCCGGACATGTTGCCGGTCGAATAGGAAGTGGACGAAGACAGCGCCGGATTGTAGATAACAACGTAGTCGCCTTCGTAGCCGCCCGACGCGTTCTCATCGAGAACGACGTTGCCGGGGTAGACGGTCCTTGTTTCGGTCTGCTCGGGGGCCTTCTCGCTTTCCGCTTCATCAACCTTCGCAAAGGCTGCGGCGGGAACGATGGAGAGCACGAGCACCAGAACGAGAACGATGCTGATCAGTTTTTTCATGCTTTCTTTCTCCTGTCCTTGGATTTATATCGCGGCTGCAGTTTTCAGCGGTGAAAAACCACCTGCCGTATGGTACCATGTCATTATACCACAACCCATCCGGATTAGGCGGTTTATTATAAAATATATGATGGCGGTGAAAATTCGCCGCCGTTATTCACCTTTCAGGCTCCATCGATAAAAAACGGGCGGATGATCTCCGCCCTTGCAAAGTAACGATATTGATTTTACGGATTGAGCCTGTCCGGGCTGCGGAAGATATACATCGCTTCCTTGATAGTGAGGCCGAGCAGCAGCATCGTGAGCCTGTCGACGCCGAGGCCGAAGCCGCCGTGGGGCGGGCAGCCGTATTTGAAGAACTCGAGGTAGAACTTCACGTCCTCGCCGAGGCCCTTTTCATCGGCCTGCTTCTTCAAAACTTCGTAGCGGTGCTCGCGCTGTGCGCCGGTGGTGATCTCCACGCCGCGCCAGATGAGGTCGTAACCGAGGGCGGTGCCGTCATCCTTGCGCATATGGTAGAACGCGCGCTTGGTGGAGGGATAATCCACGACGAAGAGGAATTCATGGCCGTAATGCTTCTTGACCCATTCGAAGCTCAGCTTCTCCGCGTCGGTGGTGAGATCGTTCTTTTCGCTGTCCGGCACCGTGTATCCGAACTCCTTTTCGAGAGCGTCATAAAGGTCCGCAAGCCGGACGACCGGGAAGGGCAGCGTGGGCACGATGACCTCGGTGCCGAAGGCTTCCCTGATCTGCTCGCCGAATTTTTCCTTCACGACGCCGAGGGCGTAGGTCAGGATCTCCGCCTCGATCGCCATAACGTCCTCAAAGGAATCGATATAGCTCATCTCGAGGTCGAAGCCGGTGAATTCGGTTGTATGCTTGCTGGTGAAGGATTTCTCCGCGCGGAAGACGGGGCCGACCTCGAATATGCGCTCGAAGCCGCTCGCCATCGCCATCTGCTTATAGAACTGCGGGCTCTGGGCGAGATACGCCTTGCGGTCGAAATACTTGACCTCAAAAACGTCCGCGCCGCTCTCGCTCGCCGCGCCGATCAGCTTCGGACTGTGGATCTCGATGAAATCATGGTCGAGCAAATATTGGCGCATCGCGTTGACAAGGCAGCTCTGGACCTTGAAGAGCAGCTGATTCTCATCGGTGCGGAGATCGACCCAGCGGTAGTTGAGGCGCTGATCGATGAAGCTGCGCTCCACGGCCTGCTTTTTCTTCGTTGCGCGGATCTCCTTGCGGACGATCGGCAGCGGATCGGCAACGGATTCGACGGTGATCGCTGTCGGGAGCAGCTCGATGCCGCCCATCTTGACATATTCGTTCTCCATCACGAGGCCTTCGCAGCAGATGACGGAATCGGGCGTGATCTTCGCAAGCTCATCGAGGAGCTGCGGGCACTTTTCCTTTTCGACGGTGATCTGGAGCTTGCCGGTGATATCCTTCAGCACGATGAAGGCCATCGACTTGCCGTCGCGGAAATTTTCAACAAAGCCGCATACCTTCGCATTCTGTCCGACGGCGCTGCGGATATCCTTGATCATTGTTCTTTCCATGTTTTCCTCCGTATTCGATCGGGCGGAGCGCTGTTCGCCCATCCCGAAATTTACCAATAATATTATACACATTTGAAAGCCGAAATCAAGAAAAAATTTCTTTTTTCCGCAAAACCGATTTCTACCGGGATTCGATATGCGCGCATTGACTTGCTTTTTGCACCGCGGTATGCTCTGTATGCAGGGAGGCAAGGACCGGACCCTGCGGAATTCGGAGGTAATGAAAATGAACGGCAAGCTCAAATGGATCTGCGTTTCGGCATTGGGCATCGCGCTTTTCGTCGCGCTCACGCTCTGCCTGCAGGTGCCGGTATTCGAAAACTACTATCTCTGCCTCGGTTATATCGTGATGGCCGTGTGGCTCTGCTGCTTCGGTACGCTCAGCGGAACGCTCGCCGGCAGCATCGGAGTCGTGCTCTACTGCCTTCTCACGAGCGGCATGCGCGGGATGCCCGGCTGGACGGTCGGCAACGTCGTGATCGGCCTTCTTCTCGGGCTGACCTTCCGGTTTACAAGGCCGATGAAAAGTACTGCGCTGAAAGCCGTCATCAACACCGCGGCCGTGATCGCCGCGACCGCGCTCGGCATCCTCGTCGTCAAGTCGCTCGTCGACAGCCTGATCCGCGCCGAGCCCTTCGTTCTCCGAGTTGTGAAGAACGTCTATGCCTTCATTGCGGACGCGGTCGTGCTGCTCGTCGGCCTGCCGGTCTGCATGAGCCTTAGAACGACAGCAAAAAAGATCTTCCCCGATATCGCAAAATAAACCGAACGGTTGACATTGCGCCGACAGTATTGTAATATTCGGTCATACGGGAGGTGCGATATGAACGATTATTCCTTTGGCAACAGGATCTGCGAGCTCCGCAGGAAAGCCGGGCTGACCCAGGCGCAGCTCGCCGAAGCCGTCGGCGTGACGAACAAGGCGGTCTCGAAATGGGAAAACGGCCGCGCAAAGCCGACTACCGACGCGCTGCGGAAGCTTTCCGCCGTGCTCCTCGTCCCCGTAGAAAAGCTGCTGGAGCTTGAAAAAAGCGATAGAACGCCCGCGATCTCGAAGATCGTCATCACCGGAGGCCCCTGCGCGGGCAAATCCACCGCAATGAGCTGGATCCAGAACGCCTTTTCTGAAAAGGGCTACGCCGTGCTGTTCGTTCCGGAAACGGCGACGGAGCTGATCACCGGCGGCGTCGCTCCCTGGACCTGCGGCTGCAATCTCGATTTTCAGAAATGCCAGTTCCGGCTCCAGCTTGCGAAGGAAGCCGTTTTCGAGCAGGCGGCGGCAACGATGAAGGTTGAAAAAGCGCTCATCGTCTGCGACCGCGGCGCGATCGACAACAAGGCCTATATGACGGACCTTGAATTCGAGCAGGCGGCGGCGAGCACGGGGCTCGATGAAGTTTCTCTGCGCGACGGCTATGACGCCGTATTCCACCTCGTCACCGCCGCAAAAGGCGCGGAAGCGTTCTATACGACTGCGAACAACGCCGCCCGCCGCGAATCTCCGGAGGAGGCGGCTGCGCTCGACGACAAGCTGATCGCGGCGTGGACCGGGCATCCGCATCTGCGCGTAATCGACAACTCGACCGGCTTCAATACGAAGATGAAGCGGCTGATCGCGGAGATCTCCGCTTTCCTCGGCGAGCCCGAGCCGCTCGAGATCGAGCGCAAGTACCTGATCGAATATCCGGATATCGCGGAGCTCGAAAGCCTTCCGAACTGCCGGAAGATCGACATCAGCCAGACCTACCTCACTTCCCCCGAGGGTGAAGAGCGCCGTGTGCGTCAGCGCGGTTCGGACGGGCACTATTTATATTACGAAACGACCAAGAAATACATCACGGGCCTGAAGCGCGTCGAGGTCGAGCGCCGGCTCAGCCAGAGCGAATACCTGAGCCTTCTTATGGAAGCCGACCCGGCGAAGCGGCCGATCCGCAAAACGCGCTACTGCCTCACGGAGGATCACCGCTATTACGAGATCGATATCTATCCCTTCTGGAACGACCGCGCGATCGTCGAAGTCGAGCTTTCGAGCGAGGATGAGCAGGTCGCTCTCCCCCGCCGCTTCAAGCTGATCCGCGACGTTACGGACGACATGAGCTATAAAAACAGCGAGCTTGCGAAACGGTGAGAAAACCCAAATGAGCAAAACCTATTTTATCGCGGATACGCATTTTGGCAGCGACGCGCTGCGGCGGTATGAGAACCGGCCGTTTGCGGACGTGCGGGAGATGGACGAGGAGCTGATCCGGCGCTGGAACGAGGCCGTCGCGCCGGAGGATACCGTTTGGCATCTCGGCGATTTCGGCGCTGAGGGGCGCGAGGCGGAATACCTTGCGCGGCTCAACGGGAAAGTCAACCTTGTCAAAGGCAACCACGACGCTTTTTCCAATGAATATTACCGGAAGGCCGGATTCTCCGAGGTCTACGACCTCCCCGTGGTCTTCGAGGGTTACTTTATCCTTTCGCACGAACCGCTGTACGTGAACGCCAATATGCCCTACGCGAATCTTTTCGGGCATGTTCACGCGAACCCGATCATAAAGAATATGAGCAGTCAGCACTTCTGCGTCTGCGTGGAGCGGACCGGGTATGCGCCGGTATCGTTCGGGCATATTAAGGATTCGATGCGCTGAGCAGCCCGCCATTTGATAAGAAATCAGTTCAAACGCCGTGTCATTCTTCCCGTGGCACGGCGCTTTTTTGCGCTGTCATGATTGACAAAAACCGCCTTTGATGTTATCCTTTTCCTGACCTGATATTATCAGTGTTTTACCGCCTGAATGAAAGGAAAACAAAGATGAAAAGATTACTTCTTTTTGTGCTCGCGCTCGGTCTTATCCTCGGCCTGTGCGCCTGCGCTTCCTCTTCCAAAACCGAGCCGAAGCCGACGGAGCAGACGGCCGATGCAACGCCCGCCCCGGGAACCGAACCGCCCGAAGGGCCGAACGATCCGACGCCCGCTCCGGGAACCGAGCCGCCCGAGGGGCCGAACGATCCGGACTACGAAGGCACTCCGGCCGAATTTGTCGGATCTTGGCAGTATGAAGACCGCGGCGGTTATATCGAGATCTATGACGACTGGCTCTGGGCGCTCTTTGACGAAAACTCCGACTGGGTCATGACGGGAGGCTGCCGTCTGGAAGAGGGCTACGGGCTCGTGCTTGGAAACGGAGACGGTACGGATTACGATTATCTCCAGTCGAACGGCGACGGCACCCTTTATAATTCCGCGTTCACCGTGCTTTACCCCTATGAGGAGCCCGAACCTTCAGGTGAGGCGGAAGACATTCCCGAAGGCTTCATCGGATCGTGGCTGAACGAGGGGAACGGATACACGGTCGTCATCAGCGCGGACGGCACTTGGACAGCCTATGACGCAGACGGTGCGCTCGCGGCATCCGGCACCTGCAGTTATAACAGCACTTACGGGCTCGTGCTCGAGAATGAGGACGGGACGGATTATGATTTCCTTCGCCAGAACGACGACGGAACGCTGTATAACTCCTGTTTCGACACACTGGTCCCGGAATACGCTGAAACGACGCCCGATACTTACGTCGGTCCGTGGTACAGCGGCGACGCCGGCGTCTACCTTTACGTCTACGACGACATGACCTGGGCGACTTTTGATGAGCACATCGAATACATTACCGGCGGTACCTGCCGCCTTGAGGACGGTTTCGGGCTCGTGCTTGAGAATTTCGACGGCACCGACTACGATTACCTTGTGTCTGGCGACGACGGCACGCTTTACGATTCCTGCTACGATATCTACGTCCCCTGCGGCGATTTTCTGAATGGGGAAGGATAAACTCCCCGAGGTATAATAAAGACCGTGCTTCCTTTGGTCGGAAGCACGGTCTTTTTCTGCCTTTCGGCTATTGATTATTTCTTGTAGAGTTCCCTCTTCACGTAGTGGGTGTGAAGGAGCTCATGCGCCTTGTGGGAGCCGGGCTCGCCGAGGAATTCCTTGTAGAGCTGCTGGACCTCGGGATTCTCGTGGGACTTCCTGAGCTCCATATTCGCATCCTCACCGTAGAGGCCTGCGGCGCGGTCCGCGCGCAGATCGGTGAAGTTGCGGACGTAGCCGGGCTGATGGGGCTGACCGCCGCCGTTTACGCAGCCGCCGGGGCACGCCATGACTTCGATGAAGTGGTAGTTCTTCTCGCCGGAGCGGACCATGTCGAGGAGCTTCGAAGCATTCTCGAGGCCGCTGGTGACGGCGACGTTGACGTCCATACCCGCAACGTGCACGGTGGCTTCCTTGATGGCCTCGGTGCCGCGGACAGCGTGGATGTCGAGGTTCTCAAGGGGCTTGCCTTCGAGGATCTCGTAAACGGTGCGCAGAGCAGCTTCCATAAC
>DBXK01000042.1:9007-9147 GCA_002309375.1 Christensenella sp. UBA1214
TCGTCGGGCAGCTCGGTGAACTTGATGCCGGACTTGCGGATCATCTTCGCGAGCTCACGGGTGGTGAGGGAAACGTCGATGGTGGGCAGGCCGTTGGTGGTCAGCTCATCGCGGGATGCTTCGAACTTCTTCGCGGTGCA
>DBXK01000042.1:9260-15795 GCA_002309375.1 Christensenella sp. UBA1214
TAGGTTTCGCAGAACTTGATCCAGCCGGGCGAGCAGGAGGTGATCAGCGGGAGCTTGCCGCCGTTCTGTACGCGGTGGATGAACTCGGTGCCTTCCTCCATGATGGTGACGTCAGCGGCGTTGTCCACGTCGAATACGCGGTCGAAGCCGAGGCGCTTGAGGGCGGCGATCATCTTGCCCTCGACGTTGGTGCCGATCGGCATGCCGAACTCTTCGCCGAGCTGTACGCGGACGGAGGGAGCGGGACCGACGACGACGTGCTTGGTGGGATCAGCAAGCGCGTCCCAGACCTTCTGGGTGTCGTCGCGCTCCTGAAGAGCACCTGTGGGGCAAACGGCGATGCACTGGCCGCAGTGGATGCAGCTGGTTTCCGCAAGACCCATCTCGAAAGCGGATGCGATGTGGGTCTTGAAACCGCGCCTGTTGGGGCCGATGACGGAAGCATGCTGGTTGTATTTGCAGACGGCGACGCAGCGGCGGCAGAGGATGCACTTGCTGTTGTCGCGGATGAGGTGGATCGCGGAATCGTCAATATCGGGCTTCAGCTCTTCGCCGAACTGATACTTGTGAGGATCGCACTCATATTCCTGGGCAAGGGTCTGCAGCTCGCAGTTGGTGCTGCGGACGCAGCCGAGGCAGTCCATCCTGTGGTTGGAGAGCAGCAGCTCGAGGGTCTTTTTACGGGAATCGCGAAGCTTGGGGGTGTTGGTCTGGACCTCCATGCCCTCCGCGACCTGCTGAAGACATGCGACGGGGTTGCTCCTTGCGCCCTTGACCTCGACGACGCAGACACGGCAGGCGCCGATCGCGTTGACGTCCTTGAGGTAGCAAAGGGTGGGGATGCGGATGCCGGCCTGTTCAGCTGCCTGCAGAATGGTGTAATTCGCAGGAACCTGAATGTCCATGCCGTTAATCTTCATGTTGATCATATCCATATCGGTTCTCCTTATTTCTTGACGATTGCGTTGAACTTACAGGTCTCGATGCAGGCGCCGCACTTGATGCACTTGGTGGTGTCGATCGTATGGGGCTCCTTGACCTTTCCGGAAATAGCGCCGACGGGGCACTTGCGCGCGCAGGCGGTGCAGCCGCGGCATACATCGGGCTGGATGTAGTAGCGCATCAGCTTCTTGCAGACGCCGGCGGGGCAGCGCTTTTCGACGACGTGGGCCTCGTACTCATCACGGAAATACTTCAGAGTGGAGAGAACGGGGTTCGGAGCGGTCTGACCCAGAGCGCAGAGGGAGTTGGCCTTGATGTAGTTGCAGAGCTCTTCGAGCTTGTCGAGATCCTCGAGAGTGCCGTTGCCTTCGGTGATCTTGTTGAGCAGCTCAAGAAGCCTCCTCGTGCCGATACGGCAGGGGGTGCACTTACCGCAGCTCTCGTCGACGGTGAAGTCGAGGAAGAAGCGCGCGAAGTCTACCATACAGGTGGAATCGTCGGTGACGATCATACCGCCGGAACCCATCATGGCGCCGATGCGGGTCAGGTTGCCGTAATCGATCGGGGTATCGAGCAGGGATGCCGGGATGCAGCCGCCGGAAGGACCGCCGGTCTGAACGGCCTTGAACTTCCTGCCGTTGGGGATGCCGCCGCCGATGTCATAGATGATGTGGCGCAGGGTCGTGCCGAGAGGGATCTCGACAAGACCGGTGTTGTTGATCGCGCCGCCGAGAGCGAAGACCTTGGTTCCCCTTGAATCCTCGGTGCCCATGGAGGCGAACCAATCGGCGCCCTTCATGATGATCTGAGGAATGTTGGCGAGGGTCTCAACGTTGTTGATGATGGTCGGCTTGCCGAACAGACCCTTGTTCGCGGGGAACGGGGGCTTGTTGCGGGGCTCGCCGCGGTTGCCCTCGATGGAGGTCAGAAGCGCGGTCTCTTCGCCGCAGACGAACGCGCCTGCGCCGAGGCGGACGTCGACGTCGAAATTGAAGCCGGTGCCGAAGATATCGTTGCCGAGCAGGCCGTACTCACGGGCCTGGCCGATCGCGATCTCGAGGCGGTGAACGGCGATGGGGTACTCGGCGCGGACGTAGATGTAACCCTTGCTTGCGCCGATCGCGTAACCGGCGATCGCCATAGCTTCGAGAACGGCGTGGGGGTCGCCCTCGAGGACGGAACGGTCCATGAACGCNNCGGGGTCGCCCTCGTCCGCGTTACATACGACGTACTTCTGGTCCGCAACGTTGCCGGCTGCGAACTGCCACTTCATACCGGTGGGGAAGCCTGCGCCGCCGCGGCCGCGCAGACCGGATTTCTTCATAACGTCGATGACTTCCTGGGGAGTCATCTCGGTGAGGACCTTACCGAGGGCCTGGTAGCCGTCCATCGCGATGTACTCTTCGATGTTCTCGGGGTCGATAACGCCGCAGTTACGCAGAGCGACGCGGAGCTGGGTCTTGTAGAAGTTGGTCTCGCCGAGAGCAGGAACGTCCTCCATCTTGAGGCCTTCCTTCTCTTTGTAGACGAGGCGTTCGACGACGCGGCCCTTGAGCAGATGCTCTTCGGCGATGTCGGTGACGTCCTCTACCTTAACGTGGCTGTAGAAGGTGCCTTCGGGGTAGACGATCATGACGGGGCCGTTGGCGCAGAGACCGAAGCAGCCGGTGCGGACGATCTTGATCTCGTCGGTCAGACCGAGCCTGTCGATTTCCTTCTGGAGCTTTTCGCCGATGGCCTGGCTGCCGCCGCTGGTACAACCGGTACCGCCGCAAATCAAAACGTGTGAGCGAATCATATTAGTTACTCTCCTCCATTATTTCTCCGCAGCGCCGATGGTATACTCAGCGATGGGGGTGCCGCCGATAAGATGCTTTTCAACGATCTCTCTTGCCTTCTCGGGGGTTACCTTGATGTAGGTCACGCGCTCCTTGTCGCCCTCGAAAACTTCGACGATGGGCTCGAAGCGGCACATGCCGATGCAGCCGGTCTGGGTGACGGTGACTTTGTCGTTGAGGTTGCGCTTTGCAACTTCCTCAACGAGCGCGTTGAGGACCGGCCTTGCGCCCGCGGCGATACCGCAGGTCGCCATACCGACGGCAACGCGGATGTTTGCCTGACCCTCGCGGAGGACGACCTTGTTCTGCATCCTCTCGCGGATCTTTGCGAGTTCTTCCAATGATTTCATACGGCTTTTTTCCTTTCGGTTTAGTTATTTTAATTTATTAAGTTCGGTAATTTACGGAACGTTCACGCGGAAGGCTTGCTTCCCGCTTCGGCGTACTGCTCTTCGAGCGAGTCGCGGACCCAGAGCAGGACCATCGGATCGTTCAGCGGCACGTCGTCGCCGAGGATCACGCGCATTTCGCGCGTATCGATGCCGATCACGTGCTCTGCTCCTTCGGCGCCCTCCCCCGCCTCTTCGGGCGTTTCGCCCGAGCTGATGCGGTGAGTGAAAAGATAGTCCACATCCGGAAAACCCTGCAGAAGCGTGCAGATCGTCGAGACGATGTCTCCGAGCGGAGTGAAATCGAGGTGATCCTTATGGAAGAATGCCGTGATCTCGGTTCCGCAGTTTTCCGGATCGGCGCTGCGCTGCGTCGAGCGGAGCGTGATCCCGCCGCCGGTCTGTTCGGCAGCGAGCTTCAAAAGCGGGATGCCCATGCCGACCTTGCGTGTCGTTCGCGTTGTTGAGAACGGATCGGCGACGGAGGCCAGGAATTCCGGGCTCATGCCGTATCCGTTGTCCTTGATGGACAGTTTAAGCGTTGTATCGGTCTCGTCCAGAGTGATCTCCACAAGATCCGCCTCGGCGGTGATGGAATTCTGGGCGATATCGAGAATATTGAGGGAAAGCTCTTTCATTGCCGGCTCCTTTGCCCGTCGTGCCTCAACTCTTCCATTCGCCTTCCGCGGCGCGGAGGGCTTTGAAGAACGCCGCGCGGACCGTTTCCGCGTCATCATCCTTCGAAGCGTCGAGGTGGAGAAAGTTTTCCGCCTGGTTCAGCTCCCATAATCTGTGCGCATCGGAGGAAACGACCAGCTTTCGCCCTTCGGCAAGAGCGGTGTTCTTCCTTTCCCGGAGCTCCGCGAGGCCGAAGACCGGCTTTTCGGGGAAGGTTCCGAGGATGGCCAGAAGGCCGTTGGATTCCCGGTCGATATGCGCCGGGTAGCAAAGGCCGCCGAAGCTCCTCACGAGCGCCGCGGCTTCTTCAATAGGAAGCGTCGTCGCTGCGGGAAGGAACCAGGGATCCTCACCCGTAACAGTATCTTCGGGGCCAATGATGGGCTGGCTGCCGAAGATATCCACGCGGTTTTTGATCGGCATGCGGTACTGCTGGAGCTCCGAATCGAAACGGAGGGCCGTTTCGAGCTGCTCGAAGAGGCAGACCATGTGGATCTCTTCCGCGGTGGTCAGCTCCATCCCCGCGATAGGGACGATGCCGTATTCCGCACAGGCTTCAAAAAAGGCAGGGCAGTTTTTGCAGGAATTATGGTCGGTCAGCGCAACGATCTTCAGTCCGTTCAGAAACGCCATGCCCGCGATATTGCACGGGGTCATGTCGTCGTCCCCGCAGGGGGACAAACAGGAATGAACGTGAAGGTCGTAGCTGAACGGTTCCATAGATCAGAGCTCTCCGAAGATCTTCCCGCACAGCGCGAAGGTCGGCTCCGGCGAGGAGAAGAGGTTGATGCCCCTCATCTCCGCGGCGGCGATCAGATCGTCGCCCGGAACAACGCCTTCCGCAAGGATGACGCAGGCCACGTCCGTGAGCTGAGCGACGGCGATAACGTTGATGTTGCTCATGATCGTTACCCACGCGTCTCCGCTCGTGGCTCTGCCCATGACCCAGCTGAGCAGGTCGCCGGCATAACCGCCGGTCACTTCCCTTTCGCCGTCCTCCAGATGATACTGAGTGAGGCCGAGTTTTTCTTTGAGTTGGTCTACGGTGATCGCCATAGAGACCTCCTATATGGTCGGTCCCGCTTTATGCGGGAAAGTATGCCGTCTTCGCTGTCAGTTTGCGCCGTTCTGCTTCGAGAGCAGGGCTTTGAGCTTTTCACGCATCAGCACGACGCAGTCGTCGATCGTCGCTTCGCCGCGGACGACGTCCTCCGCAAAGCAGCGGCAGGTCGGGGCTCCGCAGGAACCGCAGTCGATCTGGGGCAGGGTCTCGTAGATATTCTCGATCTCCATCATCCTGCGGATCGATTCCATGCGGCTCATCGTGACTGTCGGCGGCGTGTAGGCAAAGGGTCTTGCGTCGATCAGCTCGTCCGGAACGAAGGTGTCCGGCTCTTCGCCGCTCGTATGCGGGATCCTGTTCATCGAAACGGGCAGGTACCTCCGCAGGCTCTGGAGCCTGACGCGGGCGATGTAGGGATTCTCGACCGTCATCGCGCCGCCGACGCAGCCGCCGGGGCAGGCGTTCAGCTCGACAAAGGTGACGTCGCCGAGCTGGCCGGTCTCGATCTTGTCGAGGACCTGGATGACGTTTTCGATCCCGTCCGCCGCGAGATAGCCTTCATTGAAAAGGGCGGAGGCTTCACCGCCGGATGAGGGCCAGCTGAGGCCGATCATGCCGGTCTGGGAGGAAGCCCGGGGCGCCATGCCGCGCTTCATCGCACCGATGAGCTTGAAATACACCTCGCTCATCGAAACGACGTTGTCGACATAGACCTCCTGATCCTCCATCGTGCTCTTCGCCCAGCTGACTTTTGCGGGGCAGGGCGAGATGAAGACGGTCCTGATATCCTCCGGCTTGAGCTCCGGATGCTTCTTCAGCGCTTCGCGCCGCGCATATTTGCCGGCGATCTCCATCGGAGCGATGATCGGGATCAGGTGCTTGATGAGGGTCGGGAAGCGCAGCTTGATGAGGCGGACGACGACGGGACAGGCGGAGCTGATGACCGGGATGGGGATATCCTTGCGGTTCAGATACCTCCGCGTATACTCCGTCACGATCTCCGCGCCCTTGGCGACCTCGTAGACGTCGTCGAAGCCGATGTCGAGGAGGCCTTGGATTACGTAATCCGCGTCGGTCAGCTTCGTGAACTGGCCGAAGAGGGACGGCGCGGGGAGGGCGATCAGATATTTGCTCCTGTCGAGATCCTCAAGCTTGTCGTAGACGGCGCGCTTGGCCTTCTGCTCGCAGACGCGGATGCATTCGCCGCAGTCGATGCAGTGCATCGGGTTGATCACGGCGTGAGCGTCGCGGATGCGGATCGCTTCGGTCGGACAGCGTTTGAGGCAGGCGGTGCAGCCCTTGCATTTCTCCCTTTCGAGAAATACCGAATGTGTGTATTCAGCCATGAAGCCGCAGCCTCCTTCCTGTTGATTTCAGCTTGTCAGCTGACTTTGAATTTAAGCTCGATCGTGGTGCCCTGACCGACGACCGAATCGATGATCATTTCATCGGAGTAGTTTTTCATGTTCGGAAGACCCATGCCGGCGCCGAATCCGAGCGCGCGGATGTTGTCCGGCGCGGTCGAATAGCCTTCCTGCATCGCGGCCTGAACGTCCTTGATGCCGGGGCCGGTATCCGCGAGCACGATGCGGACCATGTCCTCGCCGACGTACATATCGGCGGTG
>DBXK01000042.1:15800-22844 GCA_002309375.1 Christensenella sp. UBA1214
ATGTTGATCTCGCCCTCGTACATCGCGATCGCGACGCGCCTGGTGAGCTCCGGGGAGAAGCCGAGCTGACGCATGAGCTTCTTGACCTTCACGGAAGCTTCGCCTGCGGAAGTGAAGTCGTTTCCGTCAACATCGAAATGGAAATTCAGTTCTTCGTTCGCTGCCATTCGATCACCTTCCAAGCCCGGCTTCATAGAGCCTGCCGCAGGATTCGAACATCGAATACTTTGTCGTCATCATGACGATGCCGCTGTTTTCCGCAAACAGCTGCATTTCCTCCGACGGCATCTTGCCGCGGACGAATACGATGCAGTTCATGTCCATCATCATCGCCGTGCGGATGACCTGCGGATTCATGAGACCTGTGAGAAGGATGCCCTGATGCTTCACGAACGCGAGCACGTCGCTCATCATATCGCTTCCGCACGCCGTGCAGACCTCTCCGTCGAGAAAATCGCTGCAGGTCAGCACCTCTGCTTCGAGTATTCCGGCAACCTGGCTGATTTCCATTTTGTACCTCCGAAATGAGCGGTTATCAATACTTTGCGAGGATGTCGCGAACGATGTTGGGGGTCATACGGCCGTGAACGTCGTCGTCGATCATGATGACGGGAGCGAGACCGCAGCAGCCGAGGCAGCGGGTCGGTTCAAGGGTGAACTTTCCGTCGGGAGTGGTGTGACCGGGCTCAACTGCGAGAACCCTGGACAGCTCATCGAGAACCTTCTGGGCGCCCTTGACATAGCAGGCGGTGCCGAGACATACGCGAACGAGATGCTCGCCGCGGGGTTCAAGATTGAACATTGAATAGAAGGTGGATACGCCGTAGATCTCTTCGAGCGAACGGCCGAGACCTTCCGCGACCATGGTCTGCACCTCAATGGGCAGATAGCCGTAGATGTTCTGGGCGGCCTGAAGAACGGGCATCGTAGCACCTTCCTTACCCTTCCACTGGGCAATGACTGCCTTGAGCTGGGCTTCCTGTTCAGGGGTGCCCTTGAAGGGGATGGTCGTTGTTGTTTTAGCCATGCTGATCCTCCTTGTTCCGCATAAGCGGGATTGTAGAATAATTGACTTTATCGGCGGAAAAAGGCGCTTTTGGGCGCACTTCTCCCACCATACGCAGATTATAACACAAAATTTCCGCAATATCTACCTTCAAAGCGGAGAATGCCATAGTATATTTAAACGAAAAAGCGCCTCGGGGGCGCTTCAAAAATGCAGTTAAATCATACTGTTTTGCTCTGAGTTCATGTCGCCCGTGGCGGCTGTGAAAGGCTTAAATTACCGTTTTTGCAATGTTTTTTCATTTGTTTCCTCAGCCGATCCCCGGCGCTTCCGAAAAGCCCCTGCGGACGCCTGCCAGCTCCGAGAAAAGCGCGGCGCCGACGGCGATCAGCTCATCCGAAAAATCATAGCCGGCCGTATGCAGCGGCGCATGCTCCCCGCCGCAGCCGATATAGAAGAGAGCGCCTTCGGTGAGCTTCGTGTACCTGCCGAAATCCTCCGAGCTGCGGAAGGGCTCGTCCCACCTTGCGGGCGCAAGGCCGAGCGACGCGGCGGCCCGCCGGACCTTTTCGGCGGAAGCGGCGGAGTTGCGCGTTTCCGGGAAGGGTTCCACGCGCTCGGAGGCGAGGGAAAGCCCATCCTCGCGGGCAAAAGCCTCCGCGCTTTCTTTCAGCAGTTTTTCAAGCGTATCCATGCGTTTTTCATTCTCCGCGCGGATCGTCAGCGAGAGCCTTCCGAAGCCCGCGGAGGTGCCGAAGGCCGCTCCGGTTCCGTCCCCGCGGCTTCCGGCGGAAGCACCGACGACGGTGCACATCACGATCCCGTCCGCGCTCATCACAGCGCCGGGCGCGATATCGCGCAGAGCTTCATCCCCCGCCGCTTCCCGCACGAGCTGCGGGATCAGACCGATCAGCTTTGCGATCGAGAAAGCCGGGTTTTTGCCGTTCTCCGGCTGGGAGGCGTGGGAATTCTTTCCTTCGAACTTCAAAACAAGGCCGGTCGAGGCGCAGGCGGCGCAGCCGGTGTGCACGGCGACGGAGCCGAGCGGGAAACCGGGCATATTGTGATAGCCGAAGATCTCGCCGATGCGCTCATCGGCGATCAGCCCTTCGCACTCCTCGGCGCCCTTCCCCGTCTCCTCCGCGGGCTGGAAAAGGAAGAAAAGATCGTTTTCGCAGCCGTAACGATCGGCAATCAGCGCAAAGGCGCAGAGGGTCGCCATATGGCCGTCGTGCCCGCATTTATGCGAAACGCCGCGGCAGGCGGAGGAATACGCAAGCGCCGTGCCCTCGTCGATCGGAAGGGCATCCATATCCGCACGGAAAGCGATGCGTTTCTTCCCGCCGGATGCGTTTTCCGTTTTCCCCGCTCGGTAAGCGGCATAGAACCAGCTTCCTCTGTCAATTATCTCCAGCGCTGTGTTCTCGGAGATGAACGCGATAAGGCGGCGCTTCGTGTTCGCTTCGCAGCCGGAAAGCTCCGCCATCGAATGGAGTTCATGCCGCAGTTTTACTGTTTTTTCAAGGATATCCGCATCGATCAGCTTCAAAAGATCCATTTCCGCACCCTCTTCCGGCGTTTTCCGCCGTTTTCTTCACTCTCCGATTATACCTCCGAAGCGCGCTGCTGTAAAGTTTTTCAACTTCCGACATGCGGATTGAAACGGAGCGCATATTGTGTTATAATACAAACTGGATCGATGTTCGCGCTTCGCTTTTTCGGACGCATGCGGGCAATGATCCGATAAACCGCAATAAAAATCAGGAGATTTTGATATGAAGAAACTGATCTCGATTCTGACTGCGCTCGCAGTCCTGATCCTTTCCGCCGCCTTCGTTCTGCCCGCAGCGGCAGCCGCGGACACCGGCACGGCGCATTTCACCCTCAGCGACGCCGATAACGTCACCCCCGGCGAATCGTTCACCGTGACCCTCCATGTTTCCGGCGACTATCAGGCGCACGGAATGAATCTTTCCGTTGAATACGATCCCACCTGCATGGTGCTCGAGCGCTGCGAATACGGCGACTACATGACCGCCATCACCGCCGCCGGCAACTTCGTTACCGTCGATGCTTCCACCCTTTCGAATTCCGGTATGGTCAAGATCGGCATCATGTGCCCCATCGAGCCCGCGACCGGCGAGGGCGACATGCTGATACTCCATTTCCACGTCAAGGACGGCGTGACGGTCAATCAGCAGGTCATCATGATCGTCACCGAGCTGATCTATCTGCCGCTCGGTTCCATGACGAGCAGCGATGTCGCCTTCACGACCGAGAATTCCGTGATCACCCTTGCGAACGGTTCAGAACCCGACAACGGTTATAACGAGGGCGGCAGCGGCGTCGGCAGCAATACCTCCGAATCGCCGAGTTACCCGACCCGCGACCCCAACGACCCGGACGCTCAGACGACGCCGGAACCCATTGAGACCTCTCCCCTTCCGTCGGTCAACCCCTCCTCGAACCCCGCGACCAGGGAACCGATCACCACTCCCGCTCCTGTGAATACGCCCGAAGGCACCGATCCCGCAGGCGAACAGCAGGCGGGGACTGCCGCCCCGACTCAGGCGCCGGCAGATGAAGCCGACTCCTCGGCGGATCCTTCCAAGGCCTCCGAAGGCAATGAGGAAAATGCGGGAAACAACGACGGCACGAAGAAGACCGTTCTGATCTGCGTTGTCGCCGCGCTGGCGCTCGCAGCCGCTGCTGCAGTCACCACCGTCGTCGTCAGCAAAAAGAAAAAGCACTGAGCGTTTCCGGTGAAAGCCGGAAGCATGGACATTTCCGGGGATCGGCGCGGTTCATCCCGGGCCGCTTCCCGAAATCACGATCATTGAAAGGAGACCGATCAAATCATGAAGCGATCAAGCGAAACCCGCAGCGGCTCCGCCTCACCCGCGGTCCGGATCCTTTCCCTAATTCTTGTTCTTGCGCTTGCACTGGTTTTTCCCGCGTCGATCGCGGCCGAGAACGCCCGGCCTTCCGTGCGCGGGTTTGATGAAGCCGCCGTCGTCGGAACGAACATCGCGTCCTTTTCGACGCATGATGTTTTCGGGAACGCCGTGAACGGCAGTGTGCTCGGCTCCCGCCAGCTCACAGTTCTGCATTATTTCGCGACCTGGAGCCCCGAATGCATCGAAGAAATGAGCTATATGCAGACCCTCTGCGACAGCTATGCTCCGGATGAGGTCGCTGTTTACGGCCTTCTTTTCGAGGATGCGACGAGCACCCCGGAAGCCTGCGTCGAGCTGATGCTCGATTCCGGCTTCACCTATAACGTTCTTCGCCTCGACAGCGTGCTTTCGGCCCTCGTGAGCGAATATGCGATGATCCCGCAGACCTTCCTCGTCGATTCGAACGGCACCGTGATCGAGCATTACGCCGGCTGCCTTGAAAGCTATGCACAGCTCGAGAGCATGGTCGAAAACCAGCTCGGGCATCCCGGTGAATACTGCATGATCACCTTCATCGACGGACTGACGAACGAGGTCATCGCGAATGTTGCCGTCGCCCACGGCGGAAGCACCGTTCCCCCAGCGCCCCCCGAGCATCCGGGCTACCTTTTCTCCGGCTGGGAAGGCAATTACCAGAACGTGACGGAGAACACGACCGTCATTGCGATCTATATCATCGACCCGAACTACTTCGCACCGGGCGACGTCGATATGGATCATGATATCACCATCGGCGACGCGCTTATGGTGCTCCGCTATTCCATGGGCATCTTCATTTCCGAAGGCGTTGAGCTTTACGGAGACATGGACGGCAGCGGCGCTGTCGACGTCACCGATGCTCTGCTGATCCTCCGCGTCGCGATCGGCGTTGCCTGAAGCGCAGGATTTTGATTTGATGTTTATTATCGTCGGGCTCGGCAATCCGGGCAGAGAATACGAAAAGACCCGCCATAACGTCGGTTATATGGCGGCGGACGCGCTTGCGAAAAAGCTCGGGCTTTCGATCGGCAGAAAAGGCTTCCGCTCCGTTTACGGCGAAAGCCGCATCGGCGCCGAAAAGATCATCATCGCGAAGCCCGAGACCTATATGAACAACTCCGGCTTTGCCGTTGTGGATCTTCTGAACTGGTTCAAGCCGGAGCATGACAGGCTGGTCATCATCTACGATGATATCGACCTTCCCTGCGGCGCGCTGCGCATCCGCGCGAACGGCTCATCCGGAACGCATAACGGCATGCGCTCCATCGTCGAGCAGCTCGGCTTCGAGGATTTCCCGCGCATCCGCATCGGCATCGGCAAGCCTGCGCACGGCCTCGTCGACCATGTGCTCGGCGTTCCCTCCGAGGAGGACGCAAAGCTGATCGAAAAGGCCGTCAATGAGGCGGCCGAAGCCTGCGAGCTGATCATTCGCGGCCGGATCGAAGAAGCGCAGACGGAATTCAATTATAAACCGCCGAAGAAAACAAAGGCCGAAAAGAAAGCGGATCAGCCCCCGGCAAGGGCCTGCATGCCCGATCTCAGGGCGGAAAAGGAGCAGTTTTTCAAGAATACCGCCCTGCTCCCCGCCGATCGGGCGCTGCCGCAGCTCCAGTTCGGCTTCCGCGACGTTGCGGACGCCGAAGCAAGGCTCCTTCGCTTCGCTCCGCTGATCGAAAAGCTCTTCCCCGAAACGGCGGAAAAGCACGGGATCATCGAATCGGGGCTCCTTTCCGCAGACCGGTTCGCTTCCGCCGTCGCCGCGGCAACGGGCAGGAAAGAAAGGCTCTTTATCAAGCTCGATTCCGAGCTCCCCGTCGCCGGCTCCGTGAAGGCGCGCGGCGGCATTTACGAGGTTCTGAAGCGCGCGGAAACGCTTGCCCTTCAAAACGGGCTGATCACGCCCTCCGACGATTATTCGAAGCTTGCGGACTGCCGCGATTTCTTCAAAAAATACACGATCCAGGTCGGTTCGACCGGCAACCTCGGCCTCAGCATCGGCATTTCCGGAGCGGCGATCGGCTTCCGCACCGTCGTTCACATGAGCGCGGATGCGAAGCAGTGGAAAAAGGATCTGCTGCGCGAAAAGGGCGTTGAGGTCATCGAATACGATTCCGATTATTCCGAAGCCGTGAAGGAAGGGCGAGAGCTCTCCGCGAAGGATCCGAACAGCTATTTCATCGACGACGAGAACTCCGCGGATCTTTTCCTCGGCTATTCCGTCGCCGCGCTGCGCCTCAAAAAGCAGCTTGCGGACCGGCATATTGAAATAAACCCCGCACATCCGCTCTGCGTCTACCTGCCCTGCGGGGTCGGCGGCGCTCCCGGCGGCGTCACCTTCGGGCTGAAGCTCCTTTACGGCGACAGCGTGCGCTGCTATTTCGTCGAGCCCGTGAAGGCGCCCTGCATGCTTGCGGCCTTCGCCTGCGGCAAATGCATCCATATCGAAAACCTCGGCCTTGACGGAAAGACCGATGCGGACGGCCTTGCAGTCGGCGCCGCGTCCCGCCTTGTTTACCGCGCGATGGAGCACCTTATGGACGGCGAATTCACCGTTTCCGACGAAAAGCTCGCGCCGATGGTCCGGCTCGTTTACAACACCGAAGGGCGGTTCATCGAGCCTTCGGCGGCGGCGTCCGCTGCGGCATACATCGCCCATCTCAAAGAAGGCGCGCCGGAAAACGCCGTGCATATCCTCTGGGCGACCGGAGGCGGTCTCGTTCCCGAAGCGGAGCGCAAAAAGTATTTGATCTGAACATTCATGCGCCGGCCTTTGCCGCCGGCGATCCAATAACCCAACGGAGGAACCTTTATGTCCAAGTATTTCGGCACGGACGGTTTTCGCGGGGACGCGAACGTCAAACTGAACGTTGAACACGCCTATAAGATCGGCCGTTTCCTCGGCTACTATTACGGCAGGGAGCATCGCCCGAGCGTCGTGATCGGCAAGGATACGCGAAGGAGCGGCTATATGTTCGAGTGCGCCCTGACCGCCGGCCTCACGGCGAGCGGCGCTGACGTTTACCTCATGCACGTCACGACCACTCCGAGCGTCAGCTATATCACCCGCATGGATGATTTCGACTGCGGCATCATGATCAGCGC
>DBXK01000042.1:22872-26547 GCA_002309375.1 Christensenella sp. UBA1214
ACGACAACGGCATCAAGCTTTTGAACACCAACGGCGAAAAGATGGAGCAGTACGTCATCGACGAGGTCGAAAAATACCTCGACGGTTACGGTCCGGAGATCGCCTTCGCGACCGGCGACGCGATCGGCAGGGCCATCGACTGGTCCGCANNGCAACCGCTATATCGGCTATCTGATCAGCCTTGCGACCCATTCCTATAAGGGCGTGCGCGTCGGCCTCGACTGCGCGAACGGCAGCACCTGGATGATGGCGAAGAACATCTTCGAGACCCTCGGCGCGGAAGTCACCGTGACGGGCAACACCCCGAACGGTCTCAACATCAACGACGGCGTCGGCTCCACCCATATCGAGAACCTGCGCAAGCTGGTGCTTGACAACCGCCTCGACATCGGCTTCGCATTCGACGGCGACGCCGACCGCTGCATCGCCGTGGACGAAGAAGGCCGCATCATCGACGGCGACCTGATCCTCTATATCTACGGCAAATACATGAAGGACCGCGACAAGCTCGCGAACAACACCGTCGTCACGACCGTCATGAGCAATTTCGGCCTCTACAAGGCCTTCGACCGCATCGGGATCAACTACGAAAAGACCGACGTCGGTGATAAATACGTCTATGAATGCATGCGCAGGAACGGGCATCTGCTCGGCGGCGAGCAGAGCGGCCACATCATCTTCAGCAAATACGCGGCAACCGGCGACGGCCTTCTGACCGCGATCAAGCTGATGCAGGCGATGCTCGCGCAGAAGCAGCCCCTCTCCGTGCTCGCGGCGCCGGTGAAGATCTATCCCCAGCTCCTCAAGAACATCCGCGTCGGCGACAAGAACGCCGTGCTCGCGAATGAAGCCGTGCTCGAAGCCGCAAAGGAAGCCGAGGAGATGCTCGCCGGGAACGGCCGCATCCTGCTCCGCAAGAGCGGCACGGAGCCGGTCGTCCGCGTCATGGCGGAAGCCCCGAGCGATGAAGAATGCCGCAAAGCGGTCGATCATATCATCACTGCGATAAAGCAGGAAGGCCTTGCGCTTTAACAGCCCGCTTTCCGAAAAGGAGAAAAACCATGTATACGAAACAGGAACTGCTTGAAATGGATATCGAGATCAAGAATCTTTTCAGCCTCGAGCATACCCGCGCCGCGGCGCTTTTCGAAGGGCTGAAGCGCCCCTGGGAGGCCCTTCCCTCGATCGGCGACATGATCCGCAAGATCGGCGCCGCCCTCCCCGAGGAGGAGTTCGATCACCCTGCGGAGGACGTCTGGATCGCGAAGGATGCGAAGGTCTGGCCCACCGCATGGATCACCGGCCCCTGCATCATCGACCACGGCACGGAGGTGCGGCACTGCGCCTTCATCCGCGGCAACGCGCTTGTCGGCCAGAACTGCGTCGTCGGCAACTCCGTCGAGCTCAAGAACGTCATCCTCTTCGATAATGTCCAGACCCCGCATTACAATTACGTCGGCGATTCGATCCTCGGTTACAGGGCGCATATGGGCGCCGGCAGCATCACGAGCAACGTCAAAAGCGACAGGAGCCTCGTGACCGTCAAGGTCGGCGAAGCCGTTTTCGAGACAGGGCTGAAGAAATTCGGCGCGATGATCGGAGACCAGGCCGAGATCGGCTGCAACACGGTCCTGAACCCCGGCGTGATCGTCGGCCGCGCGAGCACGGTCTATCCCGTTTCCTGCGTGCGCTGCACGGTCCCCGCATACGCGATCTACAAGGATGCCGACAACATCGTCTTTAAGACAAAATCGATGAGATAAACCCGGTATTCAAGCCCCAAAGGCAAAAAACAAGCCCCGTGCGGAAAACGCATCGGGGCTTTTGATCATTATACGGGATCAGCTGTGGATATTGCCTTCATCCTCAACGGGAGCGTTGTGGATATTCGCATTGGGCGGAAGCGGACCAGGGCGGACAGCGCCGCTGCCCACGACCTCGGAAGTGAACACGCCGGTCTTGCGGCGGGCTTCCTCGACCTTCTGCATGATCAGATCCTTGACCTTGCGCGCATTCTTGATATGGATCAGATGCGCTTCCCCAAGCGAGGCATCGGAGGACATCACGCAGAGCGAGCCGAGCTTCGCCATCCTTTCGCTGAGGGTCTGCAGTAATGTAACGTCCGTAACGCGGTAAAGGCGGATATCGTCCTCCGTCTTTTTGAAGAACCCGGAGATGATCCGAAGCCGCGATTCCGTGAGCTCATAGCTCGTGAACGTCAGCGGAAGGCCGAAGAACAGCCAGCGCTTCTTGTCGCGCCAAAGGATCGGTTCCTGAATGACTTCTTCTGAAAAGGTTCCTGCTTTAAGTTTCTTGCTCATGATCGGACCTCTCGTTTCTTTCGATGATTTGCAGCGCTGCGGAATCGGTTCTCCCGTTACACTGCGTTCAGTATACACCCTTTTTATTTCCGCGTCAACGCTTCTTTCGGCTTTCGGCGGGCTTTCGCGGTTATGATACCGCGATCACTTCGCGCATGATCAGCACCGCGTCGGTCGCGTTCAATGTCCCGTCGCCGTTCATATCACCGTTGACGAAGCCCTGCGGCGTGATCTCGGCAAGGTTCATGGACTTGCGCAGCGCAAGCAACGCGTCCGTCGCATCGACAGCGCCGTCGCAGTTGACGTCGCCGCGGAGGGTAACGGCGGGGCCGGTTTCTTCATAAAGCGCGGTGACGGTGAGATCGCTTGTGACGTTCGAGAAATCGACGTCCCAGCCGGTGAAGATCCAGCCCTCGCGTTCGGGAGCTTCGGGAGCGGTCGCCGCGCCGCCGGAAACGACGGTCTGAACGCTCAGTACTTCGCCGTCCCAATCGACAAAGGTGACGGTGAAGGTCTCGGACTCGAGCTGCGGGAGCTCGACTTCGAAGATCTGGACCGCAAACGCTTCGTTTTCAAATGTCGCGGTATAGCGGGCAAGACCGGGCGCTTCGTAGGAAGGCTCCGTCACGACCGCGTATACGCTCTGAACGGTCTCGCTCTCAATATGATCCGCCTCGCGCGTGCAGACATGCTGCGCCGTGCACTCGCCGTGATCATCCGACCAGGTATAGGCCGCTTCGCCCCATGCGTGGCCGAGTGCGGGGATCACGACGTTTTTCTGGTAATCGTCGTAGTAATCCTCGTTCACCTCGCTGCAGAGGCAGTAGCGATAGCCGAGGCCGGCTTCGGTGCAGGTCGGCTCATGGCCTTCATAGGGAACGTAGGTATAGGTATGGGTGTGGATCGGGCGGCCGCCGTCCGCGTTCTCGGCGGTATAGTAGCTGTGGGTATGGAAGCGCGCGCCGGGATCGCCCTCGGCGTTGATCTGCGCCTGGATGACGGAATAGGTGTCCATGAAATGGGGCTCGGTCAGCTTCGTCGCGTAGGAAATGAGGCTCTGCTTATCGAAATCGAACTTATCGGCAAGCTTGTGGCTGGTGATGAAGGTCCAGCCGCCGCCGAGGGGCTGGCCGTTCGCGACGGCGACCATCAGCTCGACAAGGACCTGCATGCAGTATGCCGGCGTTTCGCAGATGCCGTCATTATAATAGCTGTATTTCTTCAGCCTTGTTGCGTAACCGTTCCAGTCGCTCTGGGAAATGCCTCCGATGCCGAAGATGCCGCCCTTTTCGCGGAAGGTCGTCGACTGGTAATTGCCAACGGTCTCGCCCTCATGGGTATGGCCGCAGTGGTA
>DBXK01000042.1:26601-77517 GCA_002309375.1 Christensenella sp. UBA1214
GTGATGCAGATGAACTTATTGAGCAGAGTGCTCATATCGCTCGCGGTCAGGTACTTTCCGCTGTATTCCTCGCCCGTCGCGGTCTTGATCAGCGAAGCATACTGGGAAGCGTCGACCTCCGCGGTCCTTCCGAAGCGGGTGAAGCCCCATTCGGGCATCNNCATCGGCAGCATCGGAACGAAGTCGTTCGCATTGATGAGATTGAAGATGCAGTCGTATTTTTCGGCGGAAGCTTCGGTGTTCGCCGTGTTATACGGCGCGGCGAAGGTGTATGCATAGACCTCCTCACCTTCATCGATCAGGTAGGATGCCATCAGGTTCGCGACCGCTGCGCCGCGGGAATGGCCGGTCAGCCAGTAGGTCAGCTTTGCGCCTTCATTGGCCTCAAGCTCCGGCACAACGTATTCATCGAGGTAATAGGTTTTGAGATAGTTGAGGAAACGCGTTGCGCAAACGTCGAAGCCGCGATGGTTCGTCTTGCGGGTCCAGTCGGCGTTGCTCTGGCGCGGGGATTTTCCCGCCACGGAATCGTATTCATCGAAGAAGCGGACGAGATCGCCGACGTTGAAGTTGGAGCTCCATTCCTCTTCCGAAACGGCATCCGTGCCGCGCACGAAGATCGCGACGATGACCTTCGTTTCGTCTTCAAAGGTCACGGTGCGGTGGCCGATCACGATCTCCGAAATATCGTCGTCGCCGTAATGATCGAGAGTATAATCGACCGGATCCTCGAAGCCGAGCACGGTCAGGAACTCGAGGCCGTCCACCTTCGAAGCGGTGCCGCCCGGATAGGTCTGCGCGGTATCGTAAACGAAATACGCGTCGCCGTAATTCTCAACGTAATATGCGAGCGCGCTGCCGATTACGGAGACCGACGCAAGTTCCGGATGATAGACCGTGTTGTCGCCGAAGAAATTGCGGAAATCCATCGTGAAGCTGACGGTCGTCGTGCCGTCGTGGCCGCTCTTCATCTTTCCGGTGAAGGTATTGCTGTTCGGCTCGGCGTCGTATTCATCGGGGATGCCGTCGAAATCCGAGTCAACTGGCCCGGCAGCTTCCGGCCCGTCCTTCGTCAGGTCCGCCCGGCTTTCGGCAAGAACGCCGGCGAATGCGCCTGCCGTAAGGATGAACGCGAGCAGCAGAGCGATTGCTTTTTTAAGTGATCTCATAAAAAAATACCTCTTTCCGGGGTGATTGTGCCGTTTTCAGGCGCGGTTTGTTAACTTTTTTATTATACTTGCTGTTCCTTGGCGCCGTCAAGCTCGATTTTCCGTAAATTCAAAAGAAAAACCCGCTCCGGCGATCCGGAACGGGCAAAAAGCGCTTTTGATCATTCGCAGAGGCGTTTGAGCTCCGCTTCAAGCAGGCGGAACACGTTCGCAGTGAGGAAGCCGTCCGCAACGGCATGGTTCAGCCGGACCGTCACGGGCATCATCAGGCGGCCGTTTTCTTCGCGGTATTTCCCCCAGTTGACGATCGGCGCGAAATAGAGGTAGCCGTCCGGCAGCTCGATATTCATCGAATCGTATGAAAGCCAGGGGATGTATGAAGCGTCGAAGCGGTTCGGGTGGTTCGCGTCGTCGAGGCGGTATTCGCGCTCGAGCTTCGCTTTCTCCATATTGGCAAGCGCCGCCCGATAGAATTCGTCATAATCTTCGCAATAGACCGAATAAACCGGAGTGCAGGTCTCGGTATCCTCATGGAAAACGTACTGCGTCGGATCGATCCGATCCCAGACGATCAGCTCGTCCGTCTCCCAGACATAACCCATTTTATAGTCGTCACGCGAGTTCAGCGCTTTGGAGAGGATATAAAGAAAGTTCAGATAGAATTTCGTTTTGGTGCGCTTTGAAAAGAGGACGAGCTCCGTCACGTCGAGCCTCGCCGTCATCGAAACGGAGCATTTGCAGTCCTCCGTGAAATGGCGGTAAACGCCTTTGCGGTAATATTTTTCTCTGTCGATGACTCGGTAGTTCAAAGCCTCTCCTCCGTTCCGCCGTCGAGCTCCAGGCGCATCAGCACAAGCTCCTGCCAGCCCGTCAGGCGCGAGCGGAAGCCCCGTGGATTGCGGCCGAATTCAACGAAACCCGCGCTTTTATAAAGGGCGATCGCCCTTTCGTTTTCCGCGACGGCGTCCAACTCGAGCTGAAGATAGCCCGCCGCCTTCGCGCATTCGATGCAGGCTTCCGTCATCGCTTTTCCGATGCCGAGGCCCCAGTAGGCTTTGTCGACGCTGATGCCGAATTCGGCGCGGTGCTTCGTTTTTTCCTTCGGGCTGATCCGGTCGATCCCCGCCGTGGCAACGATCCGACCGCCGACCTCTGCGGCGATCTCGATCTCGTTTTCGCTCTCCGTCTTTTTCTTCAGGAACAGCGCTTCGGATTCGACGGTGAAGCTGTGCTCCTCCGGATAGGTAAGAAGATAATCCGTTTGAGCGTGGACATCCATAAAGAGGTCGTAAACGGCTTTGGCGTCCTCCTCACCCGCGTTCCGCAGCAGGCACTCCCTGCCGTCCTTCAAAACGACCGTTTTTCGGTATTCCATTATTTTCCGTGCCTGCCTTTCATGATTTCGGAAGCGTTGTTGAGCTTCAGTTTTTTAAGATCCAGCCGGGGCAGCTCCCCTTCCTCCGCCTTTTTGATCAGCGGACGCACTGCGAGCGTTCCGAAGATCAGCACCGCAAGGCCGACGGCGACCATCACGCCGAGCATGAGGAAATGACGCGGCGTCATCGCGCCGATATCAAGCGCGAAAATCCCCGGGAAGAGCAGCACGGCGCCGGCGAAAGCGGCGCACATCAGCGCGCAGACCGCGATGCGAAGCTTCGAGAACGGCCGGCAGGTCAGTATCAGATTGCCGAGGCCGATCACGCCCGCCGAGATCACCGCCATCGTCGAAGCGATCCCGTCGGGAACGCCGCAGTAGTTTGCGATCATCGCCGCAAGCGCGCAGCAGATCACGCCGAGCGCACCGGGCACAGCCTTCAGAATGATCCTCTGCAGGAAATTCCCTTTCGCCCGCTCGCTGCTCGGTTCGAGGGCGAGGAAGAACGACGGGATGCCGACCGTCAGCGAGCTCACGAGCGTCAGATGGATCGGCTCGAACGGATAGCGCAGCGGCAGGAACAGCGCGATCAGGATATTCAGCACGCTGAGGCCGAAGCTATACAGCGTTTTCTGTAAAAACAGCGACGCCGTCCTCGTGATGTTGCCGATGACGCGGCGGCCTTCCGCAACAACGGCGGGAAGGGAGTTGAAATCATTGTTCAAAAGCACGAGCTGAGCGGAGTGCTCGGTCGCTTCTGCGCCGCCGGCCATCGCAATTGAGCAATCCGAGGCCTTCAGCGAGGGGATGTCGTTGACGCCGTCGCCGGTCATCGCGACATGGTGCCCTTCCGCCTTCAGCGCTTCAACGAGCAGGCGTTTCCTTTCCGGCGTCAGCCTGCCGAAAATTATTTTATCCTTTGCGGCGGCGCGGAGCTCTTCATCGTTGAGTTCGGCGCAGTCGACGAGCTTGTCGCAGCCTTCGAGTTCGAGCGCACGCGCCGCGGACGCAACGGTCCTCGGATCGTCGCCGCTCATGATGCGTACGGAAACGCCTTCGCGGCCGAACCAACCGATCGTATCCTTGGCCGAGGGCCGCAGGGTCTCGCTGAGAAGGATCAGGCCGAGAAGACGCCTGACCGGCGGGAGCTCATCACCGCTGATCACGCCGTCCGCTTCCGCAAGGAGCAGCACGCGATACCCCGCTTCCGTTACCTCGGCGACCTGCGGGAGCTTTTGATCCGTTACGAAGGTCGGCGCACCGAGTATGATCGTCTTTCCGTTTGCAAAGGAAGCGGCTGATTTTTTGCGTGCGGATGAGAACGGCATCACCGCCGTCGCCCGATCCTCGCTCTTGTTCATAAATGCGCCGAGGGCGCGGAGGGTGCCGGTCCCGGCTTCGAATGCGGACATGAACCGCTCCGTTTTCAGGCGCAGCTCCTCCTCATCCGCTTCGAGCGGTATGAATTTTTCAAAGGCCATCTCGCCCGTCGTCAGAGTGCCGGTCTTGTCTGTGCAGAGGACGTCGACCCTTGCGAGCGTTTCAATGCCGAACAGCTCCTGAACGAGCGTTTTGCGGCGGCCGAGCTTGATAACGCCCGCCATCAGCGCGACGGATGTAAGAAGGATCAGGCCCTCCGGGATCATGCCGATCATGGCCGCGACCGCCTTCGGCACGGCTTCGCGGATCGGCGCCTTGAGCAGGAACAGCTGTTCGATGAAGAGGATCAGGCCGATCGGCACGAGCAGCTTGCTCACAAGCGAAACGAGCTTGTTGAGCTCGGTCATGAGCTCCGATTTCGGGGAGCTGACTTTTTTCGCTTCGCGCGTTAGCCTCGCGGCATAGCTGTTGTCGCCGACGGCGATCAGCTGCGCTGTCACTTTGCCTTCCGTCAGGAAGCTTCCGGACATCAGCAGATCGCCCTTTTTGCGGGAGATCGGTTCGCTTTCGCCGGTCAGAAGCGATTCATCAGCCGCGCAGGAACCGCCCGTGATCACGGCATCCGCGGGAAGCTGATCCCCGCTTGTGAAGATCGCGAGATCGCCGAGCACGAGCTTGTCCGGCGGGCATTTGGTCTCATCTCCGTCACGGATGACGCGCACGGGCCGGACGTCGAGCAGGCGCAGTTTATTGAGCATCGCACGGGCACGGAGCTCCTGGATGGTCCCGATCAGCGTATTCGAAAAAACGACTCCGAGGAAGAGCATATTGCGCCAGGAGCCGACGAGGGCAAGGCAGGCGGCGAGCGCGAAATTGAGAAGATTGAACAGGGTGAAGAGGTTGTCCGCAACGATCCTCGGGATGCTCTTGCCCTTATCCGCCGTCTGGCGGTTGGACTTCCCTTCCGCCTCGCGCTTCGCCGCTTCCGCGGAACTGAGGCCTTCGGGCGGCGTCATGACCGTCCCGGCCGGCAGCTCGGTCGGGATCTGCAGTTTTCTGTTTTCCTGCCTGATCTCCGCTGTTTCTTTTTTTCGCATCAACGGTCCCTCTTTCCGGCGATCCCGCGCCTCACCCGGCGCGCAGTCTCGCTGCGGATTTGCTTCACTCGCTACTAAGTTTATCACAATCGGATCGGTTATTCAATAAAAGACAAAACATTCTTTTTACCGTGCGCGAAAAGCAATAAAAAAGCGACCCGGGAAGCATCGGCTTTCCCGGGTTTTTGTTCCGATTGTTCTTTTCATAATGGACTTCACATGCGCGTCCAGAAGGACATAAACACGACCAGAATGATAAGGAACGAGAAGTTGAACAGCGAGAACTTCGCAATGTACGATCCGGTTTTTCCCGGATTGTTCTTCACATATTCTCGGAATGTTATCAAGCTCGCGAGCGAAGCGATCAAAGTGCCGACGCCGCCGATATTCACGCCGACGAGCAGATCCGGATAATTGTTCGTGAACTGCGAAAGCAGTATCGCGGAGGGCACATTCGAAATGCACTGGCACGAAAGCGTGCTGTAAACGAGGGTATTGCGCTGCATCAGGCCGGAAAGGAAATTCCGGATCACTTCGATGCGCGACATATTGTTGGAGAATATGAAGAAGAATACAAAGGTCAGCAGGAGCGGATAGTCCACCATGAGCAGCGCTTTGCGGTCGAGGATCAGCAGGGCTATCGGGATCACGATCAGGCCGATCCAATAAGGGATCCCGCGGAAAACGATCACGATCGCGAGGGCGAACAGCAGCAGATAAACGACCGTCCGCCAAACGGGCAGTCTGATCGGTTCGTCATCCAGATGCAGAGGTTCGCGCTTCACGAAAACGAGGCAGCAGAGCGTGATCAGCGTTACCGAAAGCAGGAACGGCGGCGCCATGATGCTCATGAACTCAAGATTCGGGATCTCGAATTTTGTATAGAGGAACAGATTCTGCGGGTTGCCGAACGGCGTCAGCATGCCGCCGAGATTGGCCGCAATGTTCTGCATGATGAACGTAAAGGCCATGTATTTTTCTTTGTGTGTAGTTGTCAGCACAAAGAAACCCAGCGGAAGGAAGGTCAGCAGCGCCATGTCGTTCGCGATCAGCATTGAACCGATGAACGTGATGTAAACCAGCGCGAGAATGCTTGTGCGTGCATTTTTGAACATCTGCACGACCTTCCTGGCCAGGATATAAAAGAAATTGATGTTTTTCAGAGCGCAGACAACCGCCAACACGCAGAACAAACAGGTCAGCGTCTTGTAGTCGAAGTAGTCGACGTATTTTTCGTCAATCCCAACGATGCAGGCAGTGACGATCGCTGCTATCAGAGCGATCACCATCACGGCATTCTTTTTAATAAAGCCAATCAGTATCGCTCCGAATGTCGGCTTTGTCCGCTCTTCCATTAATTGTTTTCCCTCTCCTCAAGTCTTGCGTGGCGAATGCCGTTGCGGCAGCAGTAGTCCCAGATGGGAGAATTCTGTTCGCAGTAGACCGTGACCTTATCTTCGCAGCCGTCGAACAGACCCCAGCCGAGCTCCTTGACCGAAGCGGGAACGATCAGCTTCTCGAGGCTTGCGCAGCCGCGGAAAGCGCAGTCGTCGATCTTTTCAACGCTGTCGGGGATCTCGACTTCATCGAGCAGGATGCAGTTGCAGAACGCACCTTCACCGATGGTGTGAACGCTGTCCGGGATCGTGATTCGGTTCAGCTTCTTGCATTCGCAGAAGGACCAGTCGCTGATCTCCATGACGCTGTCCGGAATATCATACTGCACTTCACGGCTGCTGGCCGGGTAAGCTATGATAATGGACTTGTTTTTGTTGAACAGCACGTGGTCATTGCCTTCGCGTTTGTTCGGTTCGGATTTATAATACTTGTTGCGCGGCGCAACGCGGATCGATTTCATCGCCTCGCAGCCGCGGAACGGCGCATCGCTGATGCTCGTCACGGAAGCGGGGAGTTCCACTTTCGTCAGGCTGCGGCAGTTTTTGAATGCGCTCTTGCCGATCTTCTTCAGGCCTTCCTTGAGGTTGACTTCCGTCATGTTGATGCAGCCGTTGAAAACAAGGTCGTCGATCTTCGTAACGGTCTCGGGGATATCCATCGCCTCAAGAAGGACGCAGTCGGAGAACGCGCTCTCACCGAGGATCGTCAGGTTCTTCGGAAGGCGGATATGCTTCAGGCTCTTGCAGCTGTTGAAAACGCCGCCGTAAAGCTCGGTAAGGCCGTCGGGAAGGGTAATATCGGAAAGCATTGCGCAGTTCTCGAAAGCGCGCTCGCCGATCTTGATGCAGCTGTTGCGGACGATCAGCGACTTCATGCTTACGCAGTCGCGGAATGCGCTCTCACCGACGCGGATCGTATTTTCGGGGATGTCCATTTCCTCGACATTGTTGCATCCGCGGAAGCTCTCTGTGCCGATCGTTTCCAGTGAATGGGGAAGATAGATATGCTGCAGCGCTTTTCTGTTTTTGAATGCCTCATCGCAGATCGTGCGGATGCCTTCATCCACTGTGATATCCGTGCCGTTGTCCTCGCAGCGTTTGAGCTCTGTGCCGACTGTCGTCAGTCGATCCATCGCAACGGCCGGGAGATCGCGCCGCAGGGTCTTAATCAGGCGGTCCATGTTTTCAGCTGTGCTGTGATGAGTATTCGCGAGGAGGATGGCAAATGCGGGCGGCACCTCGACATCGTCAAGGAATACCGGGTACAGGCGCTTGTTGTTCTCCCTTGCGACAATGATCTCCATGCCGCAGAACGGAGAGCTCATTGAAGCCTTCGAAACGAACAGGATCACCGCTTCCGCTTTTTCGATCCTCTGGCGCAGCTCATCGCGGAAATCGTTGCCGTTTTCGCAGGATTCATCATACCAGATGCGGTACTTGCAGTCGCTCAGACGATCCAGGATCGGATAGATCTGTGCCGTGTCCCTGTGAGAATAGCTGACGAACAGATAGGGTTCCTTACCGGTATAAGCTTCGAACTTTGTATGGATCTCCTGATACTGTTCATTCTGTTCAGTGGTCTTGGTTGCCATTATGTGTTACCTCCTAACGATTGTTCAGACTTTATGATATGATAGACACGGCCGGAAACGCCCCAGCGATCGTGCAGTATCTCAGGTATCCGCGAGATCAGCAGCTCATCATAAATCGTCGAATCCTTCTGATGGAGCGCTTCGGAACGCGCGGGAAGCTCATAATAATCGCAGATGAACGGATGCATTTTCAATATTGCGCTTTCGTGCCGCCCCGGTGCAAGCCCCGCTGCCTGATAAGCCGTGACCTGCGGGATCGTAGCTTCGCGCCAACCCTCGGTTTCGAGGAAGGCCATCCAGCGATCATGCTCGGAAAAGCTCAGTTTCGCAAGTTTTTCCTTCGTCAGATATTCGCTGAGCTCAACATCCTCCGCATCCGGCGCTTCGGTATAGTCGAGGCCGAGCAGACCGAGCTTATAGCGGATATGCATTGCATTCGCGCGGTTGGAGCGCTTCTTGACCTCGGAAAGGTTGTATTGCTCAAGTGCGGCCGGAACATCTAAATTGCCGTCGGAGAAGATATCGGAATAAACAAGATGGACATTCCTCGCAAGGGCTTCAAGGGGGGATTTGACCAGCGCTTTATAGCTGTAAACCGATTCGTTGTTTCCGAATGGGATCAGCCCGTAATGCACGCGGCGCCCGTCCTTGCTGTCGGAAGTGCGCAGGTCCCGGATCATTTCCATCTTATCCGAGGCTTGAGTATAGACATAGATCGGCGGAGCATGCATGAAGTCTTCGCTCTTGAGATACATCTGCTGCCTCAGCTGCAGCGCCTGTTCGAGGTTTTCCCTGTCGCCGCCGCAGTCCAGCACGACATAGGTCGCGCCGCTGCTGTTTTCCGCAAGGATCTGCTGCAGCTGTTCCGCATCTGCGCAGGAGAAGAAGCGGATATCATAGCGCCCGTCGGGAGCAAGTGCCGGATACCGCACAAGGAAATGCTTGTAAGCATCCTCGATGCCGCGCCCGCAAACGCGGATATGCAGTTTATAGCCGCTCAGCTGGCCGCACCATACGGCCGTGCGCAGCACGTTCTGGTTCACTTCACCGAAACCGACAAGCAGAAGATTGATTTCTCCGTCTTTTGCCCCGCGGAACAGCGGATAGTTCTGAAGCAGCTGGTAGGCGGCTTCCTCACTGTCATCGATGATGCGGATATCGATCGAGCCTTTCAAGGTCGCATCGATCATCGTATCGCAGTCCGGCATGCTGCTGCGGACCATGATGTGCGTGTGCGCCTGCAGGCTTTTTTCCTTGCTGCCTCTGCTCTTTATCAGGTGCAGCGCATCGTTGAGGTTTTTATCTTCGTCCGGTGAAATGCAGAAATAATAGATATCCTTGTTTTTGCGGTACCGCAGCCGCAGCTCGGAGATCTTGTCTCCGTTGAATACGCAGCGCAATGCCTGCGTATTCGGATAGTTTTTCGGCTTTTCGCTGCAGTTCGCAAAAATGATATCGCTGTGTTTTTCAGCTGCGCGGATGCTTTTTGCAAGCAAGAAGGTCTGCTCGCTCCAACCGGAGAGCACATAGAGCGGCCTTTTCCGGAGGTTGATCCGGAAGGTCTGAAAGCTTGCAAAGCAGCGCAGGAGTATCGTGTATGCCGCCAAAGCGGACATGATCGGCAGAATTGTATGCAGGCAGCCGAGCAGAAGAAGATAGCATTCGCAGAAAAAGCCGCTCCCGCCCGCAATATTCTGAGTTATGTTCGCATAATAATCAAGATGGAATGCATCGAGCGAAATAATTCGCAGAGTATTGATCAGCGTTGCGAAAACAAGCGCCGCCGCATCATGAAGCTCCGCAAAAACGGGCAGATACGCGATGCAGGCCGAAAGGAACAATACCAGCAGGATCGCTCCGACGCGCAGCTCGCCGTAATGCCTTTGAACTCCGATATACACAGCCAATCCGAGCAGGGCCAGCGACACAAAAAAGCAAATATACCAAATCATACGCTCTTGAACTCCGTCGTCCTGTGCTTCTCAATATATTCACAAATTTGAGTATAACATTTTTCCTTCCAAAAAGCAACAAAAAATGTAAAACGTTCTCACGTTTTATTGTCGTTTTTCGTCTTTATTCCTTCTTCAGAGCCCGCTCCGATACCTTCACCGCCGGCACTCCGCCTCAAGCCGTGAATTTCGGCCGGCATTTGAACTGATGCCGTTATCCTCCCTGCCGGGGCTGCCAGAGGAAAAGGCCTTCCGAAGCGGCGATTGGGCGGATCAGCCGCAGCAAGGCTTCATCGGAGTCGAAAACCGTGATGTGCGTGAAATCCGGGTCCGTAACGATCAGCGCACCGTCGGTCAGGATATTCAGCCGTTGTTTTCCGATCAGCTCCGAAAGCACGGAAGGCGCCGGGTTTTTGCCGAGGCCGTCGGCAATGATATCCCGGTAGCAGTTCAGCTTCAGGATCAGATCGAGCTGCTTTTGCCGAAGCGCCGATGCGCGCGGCTCGGTGAGCCAATATTCCTCGATCGCAAAATACTGCCCGCCCGAGCCCGGAGGGACCTGTTCGGGCAGCACATCGATCACCCAATACGGTTTTTCAAGCAATTCTTCGATTTTTTCAGAGAGCTCGTCCATTTTGCATCAAACTCCGCTGTTGACGATCGCGGCGTAGGTCTCCTCCGGGATCATGGGCGAGCAGATCACTGAAAGCAGTTCCTCCGCGATCTCCCCCGTCTTTGCGTACTGTTTCCCCGCCTCTTTGACGAGCCCGAGCCTCGGCTCCGTGACCGGCGCGGCCTCCGCTGCGCTGAACATCGGGCTTTCGGGAACGGTGATGATCGTGTGATTCTCCGGGAACAGCAGCTTGAACTGCGCGACGGCCGGCTCGAAATTATGCCTGCTGTTCGGGAAGCCGCAGCCGCAGATCATCAGGTAGCGAAGGTGCCCGAAATCCGCCTGACCGACGTGCTCGTAGCGGTCGCCGACCTTCGTCATCGCCATCGACGAAAGCGGCAGCACGCGGTCGATGATCGCCTTCAGAGGCGAGGGCATGCCGTAGCAATAGAGCGGGAAGCTGAAGAGCAGCAGGTCGCTTTCGAGCATTTTCCCGAGGATCGCGCGCATATCGTCATCATGGATGCAGTTGCCGCCGTTGTGCATGCAGGCAAAGCAGCCGGTGCAGTATTCGATATGCTTGTCGATTGCGTTGATGATCTCGATCTGCTGTTCCCCCGCCTCCTTCATGCCCTCGAGGAATGCGCGGGTGATGTGCATGACGTCGCTCTTTTCCCGCTTCGGGCTTCCGTTGAAAACAAGTATCTTCATTTCGTTTTTCTCCTTCTGTCTGTGTTTCGGGTGTTTTTCCGGCCGGCGTCAGCAGCCCTTGCCGTCGATGCTGCAGAATTGTTTTTCTCTCTCCTCCCGGTAAACGACGGGAAGGCCGCGCTCCGAGAGGATGCTCTCCCAATCGAGGGTGACGCCGCCATCCTCCCGCACGATCGCCGGGATGCCGACGCTGCCCGCTTCCCTGCAGGGATCGAAGACGGGCGAGGAATCGCGCAGCTTCAGAAACGCCTTGAGGTTCTTCATGCTTTCGCCGATGTCGATCAGCTCGTATTCGATGCCGTGGGCGTCGAAATTCGCCTTGCACTCGCGGCAGTCCGGGCAGAGCGGGCTTGAATAGACGGTCAGCTTTTCCTGCTCTTCATTCATAAAGCGAATGAGCTGCTTTTCCGCGTCGACGACGGCGGGAACGCCGAAGGGGATGATGCACCGCGGCAAAGCATGGCCGATATTGATATTGCAGACGACCGGCAGTTCGGGATCGGCGATGACCTCCTTCAAAAGCGCTTTGTACTCGGCTTCATGGACTCTGTCCATCGGCTTGCCGACAAGAACGCCGCTGACCGCGCCGAAGACGCCGGCCCGTTTCAAGGCTTCAAGCGCTTTTTTGTATTCTTCGGGCGGCATCAGCTCCTCGCTCGATTCGAGCAGAAGGATCCTTCCCTTCCAGTCCTCCGCTTTCGGGAAAAGTTCGTATTTTCCGCAAAGGACGGGCATATCGGCGTACTTTCCCGGAGAGAGCATATCGAGCATCGATTCGATGCAGCCGCCGAGGATCTTCCCGGAAAAGACCGGCCTGCCCTGCAGGAGCTCGAAGCCCCCGTCCGGCAGCGGCGGCAGCGCCTTACCGACCTGCGAGGGCGAAAAATCCTCGCGCGTATTGTACCAGACTTCGGATGGCGCGATCTCCCGGATCGTTCCCGTTTCGATCAGCTCCTCGAAATATTTCCGCGTATAGGGCAGCATCTCCGGCCCGAGCTCGCAGATATCCGGAATGAACGCCTGGCCGTAAAACGAGCGCATGCCGATCTTATGGAGCATGAAATGGTTGATCGTCGTGTCCGAAAAGCCGAGGAAGCGCTTTTTCGAGACCTTCGCCGCCTCCGCAAGCTCGTTATGATCGAAAAGATACGGCAGCAGGCGATAGGTGTCGTCCCNNGGTAGGTGTCATCCCCGCCGATGGCGGTCATGATGAGGTCGATCTCCGGGTCGCGGAACGCTTCGAGAAGGTCCGCCGCCCGCTCCTCCGGATGCGCTTCAAGATGCGCGATGCCCTTGCGCGCATTCGGCATGAATTTCACTTTTATTCCGTATTCCGAAAGTCTGTTGAGGCCGATCCCGACCTCGTGCGAAACGAAGTCTTCGCCGACGAGCCCTCTCGAAAGGCTGACTATGCCGATGGTTTTGATCATATTCTCCCCCTTGTTATTTCGTTTTTTCCCGTTGTTCGCGCTTTTTCCTGCGCTGCGGGCGGTTCGCCTTTTCGGATTCGAAAAGCTCCACCGCGGCGTCGGTCATCTCCGTGCTCCAGGTCCTGCCGACCGGTTCGGCCTTTTTGAGCCATTGGCAGTAAACGGCGTAATCCTCGTCGAAAACGATGTTATACGCCGGGCCGCATTCGTCGTTGGTGTGCGAATAGAGCCGCCGCCCGGTCCCGATCAGCCTTTCCGCCTCGCTGCCGTCCATCTTCGGCGAAAGGCGCGCAAAGACCTCCGCGGAGATCTCGTAAAGATCCCAAGATCCGCGGAAAATGATCTCCGCTCCGTAAACGCCTTTTTCTTCGTTATAGCAGGCCTTCCAGCCCGTACCTTCCTTGAGCTTCATGTTTTTTCTCCGTTTATTCAAGCGCCGCAAGCACTTTTTTGATATTCTCCACATCCGGGATCAGCAATGCGGGATCGACCTCCGGGTGCTTTTCGAGATATGCGTTTATGAGTTCTGTCAAATTCGCTTTGGTCTCCAGATAATCGCCGATGATCGCAGCGTCATCGCATCCGAGTCTTCTCAAAAGCACCGCCGAAACGACGCCGGTGCGGTCCTTGCCTGAGCCGCAGAAGAACAGCGCCCTGCCCGGTGCGTTCAGGATCGTATCGACGATCTCATCCATCCGCCCGTCGAGCATTCCGAGATAAATCGCCGTCAGCTCCTCCGCGTTTTTCGGTATCCTTTCACCGCCGGTCACGGGCAGGTGATGATAGAAGAAGCCTTCCTCCCCTTCGAGCCTGCAGGGCGCCGCGGCGCATTCCTCCGGGCTGCGGAGGTCGACGACCGTCGTGACACCGGTTTCGCGCAGGAAAGCGACTTCCCCGTCCGTGAGATGCAGAGGGCAGTCGCTGCGGACGAACCGCCCGCCGCCCGCCGGCAAAAGCCTTGTGTTCAAAGTCGATTCAAGTAACGAACCCATTTTTGCTCCTTAATCCAGAAAAAGTTCCGCCGCTTCCATTGCCATCTCCGGATCGCTGAACGGGATCGAAAGAAAGGAATCGCGGTCGTAGATCTCTGCGACGTACTGCCTTTCACGCATCTTCCCTTCCGGGCTGTTCGCGGCCTTAAATGCTTCGATCAGCCTGTTGCGGGCCGCGGGAGAAAGATCCAGGCGGCTCGCGTTCATCAAAACGCCCTGCCCGACGGCATTAAGTGTCAGTACTGTGAGCCTGTTCTCCGTCAGCTCCTCAAGATGCTCCAGAAGGATCTCTTTCGCCTCGTCCTCCTCCGGGAGACTCTCCGTGATCTCGAAGGCGAAGGAGCCGAAAAGGAGATCTTCGAATTCGAATTCCCCGTTTTTGAGCGAGAATTCAAGCTCGATATCCTTTGCCCCGTTCCGGCACGCTATCGCAAGGACCTTCCTTTTCGAATCCGGCGAAGGCGAAGCATATTCCGAATGCCAGAATGACGAGCAATGCTCCCAGTATTCCCGCTGGGTCGCGAACTCCTTTTCCCCGAAGGTCATGCCCCCGTCCGACAAGAGTTTTTTTGCTTCGTCAAATCTCATCTTTGCCTCATTTCCCATCCGGGAAGCTTGTGAACGCGCCGCGTTCGAGCTCCGGCAGACCGTATTTTTCCTTTGCGTCCGCGATTGCGCGGATCATGAACGCCATATTGCGGGCAAGGTTGCGCATCGTCTGCAGACCCTCGAGATCCTTCTTCACATCGTCCGCCGTGAAGCCGTGCACCTGGTTCCAGTAGGTCGAGGAGGCGACGGGCATGCTGCTGATCGTGAAATATTTATTAAGCACGTCGAAGCTCGCCGTGTTGCCGCCCCTTCTGCAGGAAACGACCGCCGCGCCGACCTTGAAATGCTTCGGGAAGCGCGTGCTGTAAAACAGGCGGTCGAGGAATGAAATGAGCGTCCCGTTCGGGGAGCCGTAATAGACGGGGCTGCCGATCACGAGCCCGTCCGCCGTTTCGAATTTCGGCGCGGTTTCATTGACGAGATCGTCGAAAACGCATTTGCCGAGCTTGCCGCATTTCCCGCAGGCGATGCAGCCGCGGATATCCGCGCCGCCGATATTGACGAGCTCGGTTCCGACGCCCTCCTGCGCAAAAACCTTCATCATCTCTTCAAGCGCCGCCGCTGTGCAGCCATGCGCGCGCGGGCTCCCGTTGATCAAAAGCACTTTCTTCTTTTCCGGTTCCATAAGTTCACCTCATTCGGTCTTTTTTTCGGTTCAAGTCTATCATACTATTGAGAATATTTCAATCTCCGCATATGAAAAACCGCCCCGTCGGGAGCGGTGTTCATTCGGTTCTCGGGTATGTGCTGCGCTCAGCGGAGGATCAGCTCCATCACGATCTCGCCGTCTTCATCATCGCCGGTATGGCGGAAGCCGAGCTTTTCATAGAGTTTCTTCGCCGCATCGTCGCCTTCGACATAGCAGAGCACGATTTTATCGTATCTGCCGTCAGCGCGCATCAGATCGACGATTTGCTTCGCGGCGTCGAGGCCGAAGCCCCTGCCCTGATAGCGCCGGTCGATAAAGAACTGGGAAAAATTATAGCATTCCCAATCCGGGATGTCATAATAAAGCGCCATCCCGACAGGCGTTTCGTCATTATAAATGATTAACGCGCGGCTGCGCTCGTTCCGGTAAGCATACGCCCGGGCGAGGATGCCCGCGCTTTCCGCGACGAACCTGCGCTGATCCTCGCCGACGGCGAGGCCGCTGCGCCAGTTATCCGGTGTGACGTCTTCAAGACGGATCATATTTGCCTCCCTGCTGCGTTCGTTGAATTCCCGGGTTTACTTCACCCTCGTATACCTGCCGTTTTCGCGGGTCAGGATCCCCTCGGAGATCATGTCCCGGCGGATCGTGCAGTAATCGGGATGGATCTGCTCGATCATCCCGCTGAGCACTGCCTCTTCGTAAACCTTGCCGGGAGTGAAATTCTCGGCGATCTTTTGAAGCACGATCAGCTTTTTCTTGCGCTGAACGGGGATCTGCCGAAGCTTTTCCCCGTCGAAGAAAGCGTCGAGCACCTTTTTGCGGTAAGCTTCCTCCCGCTTTTGCGTCTCATCCTCCTGCGGGTTTTCGCCGCCGATAAGCTCCGAAAGGCGGAGCTTCGTGAGCGCCTGGTCGAGCGCGTAAACGGTATAGTACTGATCCTTGCGGGAGGTCACAAGCCCCGCTTCCTCGAGCTTTTTCATATGGAAGGAGAGCGTGGAGGCACTGAGGCCGAGCTTTTCCGCAAGCAGCTCGCCGTAAGCTTCGCCGCTTTGGAGCACGGAAAGGATATTCAGCCTCGACGCATCGGAAAGGCATTTGAAGATCCGGATCGCGGTTTCTCTTTCCATCATTCAGCCCTCGCCGCCCTGAAACGGGCGCGGACGTCCGCCAGCGCTTCGAGCTTCGTTTCCTCAACGCAGATCTTCTTTGCATCGTTCTGCTTTTTCGCCGCCTCAAGCGCCGCGCCCCATTCGCCTTCGAAGCGGGTCAGCATCGCGGCGAAGCCATCGATATTCCCGCGCTTTGCCTGCACGCCGCAGACCGTTGCGCAGATATCGTAAACATTGGCCCTCACGGTGCAGAAAACGGCTTCATCGCCCTTACTTTCCGCGCGCAGCTGCGCCGCTTTTTTGTTCAGTGCGGCATTTTCGGCCCTGAGTTCATTGATGAATCTTTCCATCGGTTTCACCTTGCTTTCAATTTATTTTGACAGCCATCGAAATAAATATAGCACAGAGGCCGAAGGATGTCAATATCTGTTTCGATATGCATCGAAATATATTGTTGTCAATCACAGGGCAGCTCCGCGATCAGCGCAAGCAGATCGAGGATCTCGCCGCGCAGCTTTTCGCTTTCCAGCCCCGCGATAAAGAAGCAGACCTGCGGCCAGCCGGCGGCCGCCGCGATCCAGCCATACCACTCCATCGCCCGCTCTTCGAGCTCGGTCGCGTGATAGATACCGAGCATCCGCGCACGGAGCTTCTTTTCGCCTTTCAGGTAGTTTTCGAGCCTCGTTCCGGCGCCGATCGGCTCCAAAGTATCTTCATCGAAGCCGCCGCCGAGGTTTGCGAACTGGTTGACGATGACCTCCGTTCCGGCGTTGTTGAAATCGATCAGGCCGGCCATGTGCTTATTCTCGTCGATAAGCACGTTGCTGAGGTTTTCATCCGCCTGAAATACGCAGCGCGGGAGCTCCCGATAGACGGCGCGCAGCTTTTCGCGCACCTCGGAATGCTTCTTTTCAAGGCGTTCGGCGAGCGCCGTCTCCCCCATTTCCCGAAGCTTTTCCGTCAGGCGCTCGAAGTTCTGCTGTTTTTCATCCTTCCCGACCGCGATATCATAAGGCGCGAGGTCGAAAAGGCTGTACATGCCCATCGTGTCGATCAGATCGACGTTCTTATACCTTTCCGCGAACCGCGCGACGCTTTCGAGCACCTCCGGCCAGAGGGCATCCTGCTCCTCCGGGGAAAGCTCGTCGCCGAGCGGCAGATCGACGTATTCCGCAAGGTAGCAGACGAGCTCATGCCACCCGCGGAAAAATGCGCCGTCCTTATCGGGGATAAAGGCCGGGCAGCGGAGGCCGAAATCCTTGTACCTTCCGATCAGGCGGTTCAGCTCGTTCATGCGCTTTTCAGTCATTTCCGGCGCGTTGCAGAAGCGGAGCACCCACTTTTTGTCGATAATGTAATTGAGGCGGATATCGTCGGCGCCGTGCGATGTGTCGATAAGGCGGATCTCATCCCCGCCTGCGATGCCGAAGCCCGCAAGCGCCGCAAGGATCTCCCCTCGGTCGGGCGCCGTCATGTTTTCCGGAAAATGCTTCCCGGGAGTCAGGTTTTCATCGGTCGTTTTCATTGTTTTCGCCTCTTTTTCGAGCATCTCCGTGATTTTCGCCGTCACGCTTTGATAATCGTTTTCGATCAGCGCGACTCTTTCGCCGGCTTCGGTGAAGCCTTCCGCGTACCTTCGGTTTTCCGCCTTGAGCTCTTCCTTCGTGCAGTCGTCGAAAAGCCTTTTTTCAATATCCGATCCGTGCTTTTCGATCTCGCCGAAATGCGCGTCGATATAATCCTCCGTCATCGCAAGGCAGATGAAGCGGATATCCTTTTGATACCGGCCGTCAAGCTCCGCCCGCCAGGAGAAGGGAACGTAGCAGCCCTCGACGATCAGATCCTGTTCGTTCTCGATCGCGGTTTTGATGATCTCCCGCACGATCGGCCAAAGGTAATCCGTCAGCTTTTCGTCATCCTCTGGTGTGAGAGCGGTATTGCCGCTGCGGATCAGGCCCATTTTCAGATGGTCGATCGAAAGATACGGGAATTTCAGTTTTTCGAGCAGGCGCTGCGCAAGGAGCGTTTTCCCGGTATGGGAAGCGCCCGTAATGAGGATCACCATACTGCCACCGTCAATCTTCTTCCGGAGCCTTCCAGAAATTGCCCTTATAGAAATTTTCGTTGCCGAGCGGCACGGCCGTCAGCTTGAAGATCACGCAGCCGTCCGGGCAGACGATCGTCTTTGTGTATCTGCTGTCGCCGCCGACGTTTGAAAGGTCGCCGCCGCTGCGGACGGCCTCCATGATCGGGTAGAGCATCATCATCGTTTTCGAGCAGATGCCCTGCCCCGCCCCGTTCACCGGGCAGCCGTAGGTGCAGGAATAGCGGTCGCCGATCTCCTCGCCGTTGCGGCAGTAGTTCTCCGTGCGGTTTCCGCGCAGGAACCCGACGACCTCGACCGTGAATTCATATTCCTCGTCATACCATTTTTTCATTGGGATTCTCCTCCGTTTTCCGGCCGCTCAGCCTGTATTCATACCATTCCCCGCCTCTCGGAACGAAACCGACCGCAAGAAACATCCGCCTGCTCTGTTCGTTGAAGGAATAGATCTCCGCCTTCACCGCGTCCATCCCCTTTTCGCGGGCAAGGGCAAGCATTTCCTCAACGCATTTCCTTCCGATATGCCTGTTCTGGTATTCCTTCGAAACGACGATCGCGATCTCCGCATTATTCCGGAGCGAAACGTCCCCGATGAGAACGCCGCGATACTCGATATAGTAACACTCGCCGTGCGTGCTCAGGAAATCGTACATCCTGTGCAGCGTTTCGATGTCGTAAACATAGTCGATATTGTCGACCTGCCGACAGACGTCCGGATCCGAATACCACGGCAGCGAAGCCTCGTCGTTGCGGTAGTACGGGATCAGCCTTATTTCATCATCAACGGTGCGGATGCGCATATCAGCGAGACCGTTTCCTTTCCGGCAGGTCGGCGGCGATCGCCTCGATCAGGCGGCAGGTGAGCTCCCGGTCGTCCACGTCGGCGGCGAGCATTTCCTTCGCGCCTTCATAGGGGATCTGCATTTCGGCAGTGCGCGAAATCTCCGCAAGCAGTTTGAGCGCGCCGGGCGTCGGCTTCAGAAGCAGGCGGTCGTCGTATATGCCGCCCACCACCTTCCCGCGGCAGTAAAGGACGTATTCGCCCATCATCGCCCGGCATGAAACGCCGTCGAGCGGCGAAAGCTGATCCATCACAAAATTAAGGAATTCTTTGCTTGAAGCCATTTCTTTAAAACCCGCTTATCAGCCCCATTGCATAGCGCATGATCGAAACCGCGTCGGTGATCGCAACGCTGCCGTTTCCGTCCACGTCGCCGGCAAGGAACGCATTGCCCGTGAGGGTGATGAGCCCCATCGCATGGCGGAGCGCAAGGACGGCGTCGGTGATATTGACCGTGCCGTTAAGATCGCAGTCGCCGGGCAGGAAATCCGGCTCGTCTGCGGCGACTTCGACGATCACGGTGTTCCCGGCGTAGTCGCCGACCTTGACAAATACGCGCTCGCGGTTCCCAACGGCGATGCCGAGCTCCGTGGTCATGCCGCGCTCCGGCTCCTCGATCGCGCGCTCCGCGATCAGCGCGGTGCAGGCGGCGTCCGAATAAACGCCGACATAGGCCGTGTAGTGATTATCCGAAACGGCAATATCGAGATCCGTGCCGCTGAGCTGCGCGGAAACGACCTGCGGCGCTTCGGTATCGATCGTTATCGGGACCTCCCAGACCGCGTTCTCGTTCGCGGCGGGATCGAAGCTGTCCCAGCCCTGCAGGTACCCTGTCATGCGGAGGATGCAGTGCGTCCCGTTCGGAAGCTCCGCGCCGCCCCAATGCTCGATCGCGGTCCATGATTCGGCGCCGACGGGCTGATAGAACGAGACGAAGGTATTCCGCACGGCCTTCGGCAGAAGATGCAGCTCCTGAACGAAATACTGTTCGCCGGTCTCCGCGTCGACCACTTCATAGCGGAAGGTCTCGCAGTTCCGGAGCAGGTAGGTATGCACGAAGCCGATCGCGTCCATCATGCCGTCGCCGTTCGGGCTCAGGGATGAGCGGTCGAGCAGGAAATCCGACGTTGAAGCGAAGGGATTCATGCCGAAGAGCACCGTATTTTCGCCCGCATAGGCGACGGCGCGGTTCGTGCCCCATTCGTTCGGATAATCGTGAGTGATCCCGAGATACTGGTCGTAATAATTCTTTCGGTCGAACATCGCGCCGTATTCCCAATCGCCATAGAAGCCGAGGAACGGAACGGAGAGGTTCGTTTCGCCGTAAAGCCGGACATAGCCCTCGATATACATGCCGAGCGGGCAGGTCTCCTCGAGCGTCGGGATATAGCCCGCGATGTTGACCGTCACGTTAACTGTCGTCCTGCCGTTCGCCGGAACGGTCACCGTCGAAGGCGCGGTCACGGTGCAGCTCGCGGTGATATCCTGCGAGGAATGGTTCATGATGTTCACGAGCTGCAGGCCGATCAGCCAGGCGTTGATCTCCTCCGTGAGCACTCTTGTATCGACCGTATAGGTCAAAGCGCTGTCGCCGAAATTCACAACGTCGAAGCTGAAAGAGTAGACGCCTGTCCTTTCGTCGTCATCGCCGAGCTCGATCTTCGGCAGCGTCTGATCCGGAACTTCGATATACGCCCTCGCTGCTGCCGCGGCGGTGAGATCCGCCTGACCCGCGCCCTGCTGACGCGGGCTGTAGAGGATGCCGTTGTTCGCGCCCGGGACGGCGGTGCACATGAGCAGGGTGTTGATCATGCTCATCTTTTCCGCGTTGGAGAGCTCCGGGAAATTCTCGTTCACGTATTGCTTGAGCAGCGCCATGCCTCCCGCGATATGCGGAGTGGCCATGCTCGTGCCGCTCTTGATGTCATAATAGCCGCCGGAATAATCGGGATCGACCGCCGCGTTGATGCTGTCGCCCGGCGCCATGATCTCCGGCTTGATCTTCAGATCGGAAGTCGGGCCCCAGCTCGAATAGCTCGTCGGCATGAGATCCGCATTCTTGTAGCTTGCCGCAACGGAAAGCGCGCCGGCCATGCAGCCCGGGGTGGAGGTCACGCCGTTATCGTAATTGAAGGTCGGCGTCGTGCCGTTGAAGATATTACCGCTGCCCGCTGTGCCGGCGTTGCCGGAGGCCGCCGCGACGTTGATGCCGTGCGCCGAAAGCAGCTCGAACACGACCTCGAGATCCTCGTCCCCGGTGAAGCCGCAGTCCGCTCCGAGGCTCATATTCACGGCGTCCGCGCCGAGATAGGCGCAGTCCTCGAGCGCCGCGACGACGTCGAGCCAGTCCGCTTCGGGGCCGTTGAAGATCTGCATCGAAAGGATCTGCGCATCGTACGCAACGCCTTTCGAATTGGCGCTGTTACCCGCGGCGATGGAGCTCACGTGGGTTCCGTGATCGTTCTGCGCATAGGCATGCGAAACATCGGTATTGCCCGCAAAATAGTTGAAGGTATAAGGAATTTTGCTGCTGCAGTAAAGGTCTTCCCCGGTGAGCGTTCCGCTGAAGCGCTGTTCGGCGCAGAGTTCGTTCTCCGCAAGCACGGCGTCGAGAACGGCGGCGTCGAAATGCGGATCCGGGGGAGGCGCCGCAAAATCGGGATGCGTGGTGAGTATGCCCGTGTCGATCACTGCGATCGTCATACCGCGGCCGGTATAGCCGAGCGCCCACATATCGTCCGCGTTGATATAGCCGACCGAGGAAGTGAGCCTTTCCGCCTCGCCTTCGCCGCCTACCTTTTCTGGCAGGGTGAAAACGGGGCTGATGCGGCAGTCCGCAACGCCGGGCAGCTCCCTGATCGCGTCGATCATGCCAGCCTCGCCGCGGAACCCGAAGCCGTTGAAGAGCAGGGTGTACTGATAAAGCGGCTCGATCGGGGCGGATCTCGCAATGCCGGCGTTGATCGAAGCGATGACCGCCGCCTGCTTTGCGCGGAGCTCGGCACTTTCCGCTTTCCCGCGCGCGTCATCCGGCGAAAGCCTTGCCCAAACCGGGGCGTCGGTCAGCTTGACGATGATGTTGACCTTTTCATGCGGATCGGCGGGCTCAGGCCGCTCGATCGGGGTCTGCTCCGCTTCTGCTCCCGCAGGCAGGCGCAGCGCCGACGCCGCGGAAGAAAAAAGCATTGCCGCGATAAGCAATGCGGCGGCGAAGATATGGATCGTTTTTTTCATGTGTCCCTCCGTTTTATCGTGCCCGGGCACGTCTTTTACACTCGAAATTTTACCATAATCGGGCGACAAAAACAAGAACGGGCGGGAAGAGAAACGCAAATAAATGTTTTATTGAACAGAACGGCTTTGCGTGATAGAATAGACGCATCAAAGCGAAAGGACAAACGCACATGATCAAAGTCACGAAGCTGAACATCCCGCTTCTTCCGACCGAAAAACCGAGGAGGCTGTACGTATACCTCCCCCGCGGGTACGATCGGAGCGGCGAAAGCTATCCCGTGCTCTATATGTTCGACGGGCACAACGTTTTCTATGACAGCCACGCGACCTACGGCCGGAGCTGGGGCATGAAGCAATATCTTGAAAAAACTGGCCTGCCGCTGATCGTCGTCGGGATCGAATGCAATCCCGAGGGGAACCGCCGGCTGAATGAATACTCGCCATTTGATTTCACGGGGACCGGCATCGGAAAGATCGAAGGCCTCGGGAAGATCACGATGGACTGGATCACCGGCGAGCTGAAGCCGATGATCGACAGGCAGTACCGCACTCTCCCCGACAGGGAGCACACCATGATCGCCGGCAGTTCGATGGGCGGGCTGATGTCGCTTTACGCCGCCGTGCAGTACAACTCCTTCTTTTCCCGCGCGGCCGCGCTTTCACCGAGCCTTTGGGTTAGCCCGAAGGGACTGAATGATATGATCCGCGAAAGCAGGCTCGCCTCCCCCACCATGGTCTATATGGATCTCGGCAGTGCGGAGGTCGGCAAGCACACCGAAGCCTACCGGTCAATGTTCAACACAGCAAAGCTGCTCTCGCTACGCGGAGCCTTCGCTGCCGCACGGATCGTGCCCGATGCCGAGCATAACGAAGCGGCCTGGGAGAAGCGGATACCGGTGTTTTTTGAGTATCTCGGGTTCGGACGCTAAGAAATCTGCGCCCGCCCTTCCGCCAAAGCCGGGCCTTTCCGTCAATGCGTCTTTTTTATTGACAAAGCGGGCAGTCGGAAAAAGAATGGAACTGCGGCGGAAAGAGTGCGGCACGATCGAAAAAAAGCAAAAGCCCGGGGATCCGTTCCCCGGGCTTGTTCGTTCGTTTTGTTATGGCTCGAGCTCAAGCGTCAGCGCGTCAAACTTTTCCCCGCGCACGGTTCGGAGCCCGATCCTCCGGCAGACGACTTTGAAGCCGAGCTTTTCCGCTGTGCACAGCATGGCCTTATTGCCGGACCAGGTCTGGGTATAAACGCGGGAGAAGCCGTGAGCGCGAAGGTAATCGATGAACTGCCGCAGCGCTTCTGTCCCGGCGCCTTGCCCGCGAAGACCCGGTTCCGGAATATCGATGCCGACGGCGGGGATCCTGTCCTGGTTCTCCATATAGTCCAGGTCGAAATACCGGCAGACCCAGCCGATATGCCGCCCGTCCAGCTCGATCTCGAATTTCCATCGGACGGCGTCAGGAGGGAGCTCCCGGACCGAAGCATAATATTCGCTCCAGCTTCGCCGCTCCTCCTCTTCGGAAGTTTCCTCATTCTCCCATGGCGCGTCCCAATTCATCCACTCGGTCTCCTCCGTGAACCAGCGGACGTAATCCCCGATATCGCTTTCGATCATATCCCGAAGAACGACCGCGCGCCTCTCCGCGCGCTCACCGGGCGCCCGTCCTGCGCATTCCGGCTGATCGCCGGTCTGCGCCTTCGGCTTTTGAAGTGCCTTTGAGTCCATAAACAGTTTCCCTTTATATTGCCGCGGAGGCTGCCGGGAATGCCGGAAAGCCGCCGTCAAGTGCTTTTATTCCATGTATCCCCGGAAATCTATCGGGGCTGTCAGGTAGTATTCGATCTCGTCGAGAAGCGCCTTTATCGCTTTCGGATCGTTTCCGCACTCCTTCAGCTCTTCGACCCTGCTGAACCACAGCGGCTTCAGGCAGCGGTAAAGCATCAGCGCGGTATCCTTCTCGAGCTCCGAAAACCGATAGTATTCACAGGCGGTCTTCAGCGCGGCGCGGATCAGCCCGATCTCCCGCTCGAAGCCGTCATAGTTTTCCCGCATCAGGTAGTTGAGAAAAACGTCCCTGCCGCAGAGGTTGAAATCATACACCCCGACGAAATTGCCGTCTTCATCGAGGAGGATATTCGAAGGGTTGAGATCCGCCTGGAATACGGAGGTCGGGAGCTGTTTGTAGATCGGCTCGAGCGCGGCTCTGTTGTCGATCCACAGCCGCCAGATCCGCTCCGTCTGCTCTTTGAACTCCTCCGGCAGCGTGTCCGCATATGCCTTCCACTCCAGCGCGTTATCGAGCACCTCGTCCGTTTTATCGCTCGGGCAGAACGTTTCGAAAAGGCAGTAAGCCGACGGATACTCCGTATAATCGAAGTACTGCGCCGCGACCTTTGCCGTCATCCGCCAGATATCCCGTTTACAGTTCTCTTGCAGCTCGTTATTCCGGCTGCTGTCATCGGAAAATCTGTCTTCCGCGGGGCGGAACGGCGCAAAGTCCTCGACGTATGCCGCGCATTTGTGCCCTGAAAACTCAACGATTGGGAAGCCGCCGCTTTTATCCGTATGGATGATCGGGCAGAAATACCCGAGCCGCCGGTATTCTTCGACCGTTCGCTTCCAAACGGCGATCCTTTCCGGAAAAGTAAAATCGTTGTCGGCGAGCTTCAGGACGTATTTGTTCCCCTCATCCGTTTCAATGATGAACGCCGCCCGGAAATCATCGTCGCCGCGGCTCGTTGTGAGCGTCTGCGCTTCCGTCGGCTCCTCATCGAAAAACAGCCGAAATATCTGCCTGATCGCGGTATCCAATCCGTTTTTCCTCCCCGGGCGGTTTATTCGTTCGCCTCGTTATACCTGGCTCTGCATTCCTCGATGATCTTCAGAGCCTCCTCTTTTCCGCGGTATTCGCCGGTCGTGACCTCGACCTTCTGGAGCACCTTGTAATTATCGAAAAAGTTGCGTATCTCCTTCAGAATAAAATGGGGCAGCTCGTCAAGATCGTGATAATCGGCATACCTCGGATCGCAGTCCACGACGGAGATCAGCTTATAATCGCCCTTGCCGCCGTCCGTCATTTCAAGATAGCCAAGCACCCTCGCCGGAACATAGCAGCCCGGGAAGGTCGGGTTGTCGCAGATTACGAGGATATCGAGCGGGTCGCCGTCCGGCGCCAGCGTTTTTTCGATGATCCCATACTCGGTGGGATAGATCATGGAGGCATATAAGACCCGGTCGAGTTTGATCTTCCCCGTTTTTTCGTCCACTTCATACTTGTTTTTCGAATGAAGCGGGATCTCGATTAATGCTTCAACAATATTATCCATTTTTTCCTCCCGATAATGTTCCGTTCAGTTTTTCAATATTCCGTATCGATCCGATCCAATCCGTATTCCTTCATGAACCGATCCAGATCCCGCTGATTGCGGATCAGCATGACCTCGCGGAATGCGCCTGTCGTTTTGTCCTTAAAGCCCGCGGTTTTTTCTCCGCTGCAGATCGAAGCGCGGATAATGGGCTTTTCTTTCCCCGGGTCATAAGCGCTCCCGGGCGCTGTTTTGTTCTTTTTTCCGAATAAGTGAAGCATTTTTTAAACCTGCCCCCGATCCTCCGGAATTCCTGCCGATCGATTCAGCCGAAGTATTTGTTCAGCATTACGTCCATGTCTGCGAGCTCATAGCCGAGCGGCTTCTCCGCCGCGAAATCGTATTCAACGGCGACCGTTCCGTGGATCAGCTCCCCGGTATCCGGATCCGTCCATTCGGCGAAAGCGGCGAGCGTGAAGCGTCCGTTTTGGATCACGGGAGTGGGAGGCAGATACCGGAGATCGGGATCAACGGGAAGATCGGCCAGGACCTTTGCGATGAAGTCCTCATACTTTTTCCATGTATCGAACTCGATCCCGGCGAGGAAATCGGCGTGCTCCGATTCCTCATAGCCCGACCAGGCGATGCCGTTCAGCGCTTTCAGAACGTAAAGGAACTCCTCATCCGTCTGCCAGCCGCTTCCGAGCTTATATTCATAAAGATCGATCAGGATATCCTCGGGCCGCTTGTAGTCGGCGGGATGATAGCCCGCCGGGTTTACGAGCCAGTTCAGCGAAGCCGCGGCGTTGTAGTATTCATCCTCCGTATAGCCGGCTTCAAGGAAGAGCTGCGCGAAAAGCGCAGCGGAATTTTTGCTGAAAAAGAGCTCATCGAGCTTCTCCGTGCCGTAGATATGCTCGAGCCCGGTGATGAACGCGCAGGTGTCGAAATACGAACGCGCCGCTCCCGCGAAATATTTCGCGGTATAGATCTCCGCGCAGCCCTCCAGTATGGGCTCCGCATCGTAAACGATCATTGCCCGGATCTGGTCGTCGAGCGGCAGGCCGAGGAATTCTTCCGCGGCAAGCAGCTTTCCGTCCAGAAGATACAGCATTGTCTCTTCGTCGTTCACAGTGAAATCGATGAAGTGCATCAGCTCGTGGAACACGATCGAAGGCAGCTGGCTGTCGTCGCTTTCGCCGCGGTCCGGATTCAGGAAGATCGTATTCGTGCTGAGCCAGAATTCTCCCGCATGGCCGGGATCAAGCTCGCTTTCGCAGATCCTGAGCTGCCCGAGCTTGCCGAAAAGATAGTCCGTATCGATATAATCGGTGTGGTCGGCGATCACCGGAAAGATCAGATAGACGAGTTCATCGTATTCCCCGAGCTCGGGGTTACCTTCGATCGCTTCGGAAAATTCGATAAAGAGCCCGTATTCGCCGCGAAGATCCTCTTCCGTCAGCCCGTGCTGTGCCGCAAGCGCGGACGCCTGCGCCTGGATGGGATCAGGCGCGGCCGTGGGTTCGGCCGTCGGCTCGGGAGTCGGCTCAGCTGTCGGCTCCGGCGTCGGATCCTCAGGCATGCCGGTCTCAGTCGGCGCGGATATCACGTTTTCCGGATCCGCAGTCGCCGGAGCGGGCTCATCGGGCTTTTTCGCACAGCCCGCAAGGCAGATGATCAAAACCATCAATATGATCGAAATCGTTCTTCTCATTTTTCATTTCATAAAGGTCCCTCCGCTTTGGGGAAGCGTTCCGAAGCAGCGCCCGGTCGGATCTATCTGAGCTTTTTCAGATATTCCTTGTGCTCATCCGTAACGCGATAGCTCTCGACCGCCTTTTGAATGGCCTTCCTGTGCACCCATTCATCCAGCCTGCGGTTTTCGAAATACGCGATCGTTTCATCGTATCTTTTTGCAAGCGCCGTTGCAAAGAACCAGGCGATCATCATTTTCAGGTAATAATCCCCGCCCTTTGGGGAAGCGGCGAGTTCCAGATATTCTTCCTTGAAATCATCGCCGAGGAATTCGTTCATCAGCATGCGCAGGCCGAATCTTGCTGTGTAAACATGCTCCGATCCGATCCATTTTTCGATGTAAGGCAGCAGTTTTTGATGGTTCTTTCTGAATGATTTCGGGGTCGCCTGATCCGATACAGGCCAACAGTCGACATAGGGCAGAAACGCTTCCACGGCCCGGACGCATTGATCGAAATCGCCGATCATCGCAAGCACGAAGAAATGGATCAGATTCTCTTCGTAGTATTTATGCGGCAGATCGTTCAGGAACGCATCCCTTTCCCCGCTTTCGAAAACCTCTTTGGCGATCTTTCGCAGCTGCGGCGTGCGAACGCCGATAACGGTTTCCGGAGCGATGTTGGGAACGATCTTTATTTGGAGTTCCCTGTATTCATCATCCTTGGCTTCGAGGAGCTTGCTGTATATCATGGTTGGCCGCCTTGCCGTTTTTATGGGATCAGCTGAGCGGGACTTATTCCGCAAGGCCCGATCCATCGGAAACATCATGCCAGTTTTCGATCAGTTGAACTGCGAAGGGTGCAGTCTCTTCTGCATTCCCGGACCACAGATCCGTGATGATCAGCGAATCGCCGTCCGCCGCGATCCTGCTCATCGTTCCGTCGCCCGTGCCGCTGTAGAAAACAAAAATGCAAAGGCCGCTTCCGTCCTCAAGCACGGAAAGCTCGCCGCGGAAGCCTCCCCTTCCGGCCGCGCCCTGCATGATCGGGTCGCTTCCCTCCGGAAGCTGCGGTTCGCACACAGCGCCGGTCTGCGGGTCATAGCGGAACACGCGGACATAATCGACGCCGAATTCCGTCTGCTGCGCAACGAGCAGCGTCGGCACAATGTCGCCGTTCTGCATCGTCACGAGGGCATATTTGTACCCAACGATATTTTCGTCCTCGCCTGCGCCGTACTCATAAGTATCCGCCTTCGCGATGATCTCGCGATAGGCTGCGGCCGCGGCCGCTTCGGGCGTGGTTTCGTCGGCGGGTTCGGCGGACGCCGTTTCGTCTGCGGGCTCTGCGGACGCTGTTTCGTCTGCGGGCTCGGCGGACACTGTTTCATTGGAGCCGGGTTTCGCCGAGCAGGCGACGGCCGATACTGCGGCTGCCATCACGAGCAGCATGATCGCAATCATTCTTACTGTCTTGAATCTATTCAACATTTTCTTATTCTTCGTTATTCTTTTACGGTATTTTTTTACCGCGCAGCCGGCGCCTTTTCACGATAGTCTCACGATGAATGAAGGCCTCCCGGCCGCACAGCGACGGAATTATACCACTATGCGGCCGTTAATGCAAGGCATTCCGAAAATAATTTCCAAACGGGAAAAAACACGCGGGAACAGCTTATTTTGCAGAGCGCCGCCTTGCCAAGGCTGAGGCGGATTAGGGCCCCGTTTCCCGCTCCGAAGCAATGGCACCTCAAAAGAGGTGCCATTGCTTTGTTTTTGTTCAGAGAGGCCCGAAGGGCGGATAAGGGATCGCGGCGAGCTGCTTAAGAAAGAGATTTCATCCTTTTCATGCGCCGTTTGACCGTTCACCTTCGACGCCGTCCGCACGGTAAGTGAAGGCGTCGTGATCGAGAGCGGCGCGTTTGCCCCCGAGCATGAAGTTGTCCTGATTGTTGCGGCGGCGGCCGGTTTTGGTCGCAGCGGCGGAAATGAGCTTCTTCATTCGTTTCTCCTGATTATGATCTTAGGCAATACAGCTTGCAAGCGTTACAGCGAGTGCAGGAAGGTCATGCATGCGGTTTTACTGCCGATACGGCAGCAGATACGGAAATTTCAATTGTATTCGAGCTCGGAATAAAACCGGCCGCCCGATCCGAACAAGCGGGATCCGGCGCTTTGCCGTTTCTCAGCGGTAAACGATGAAAGTCAATACCACGTAAACGGTGATCATGCTGCCGAGCACGATCGCCTGTTTCAGGCGATGCGCCGTCAAGAGTCCGACGAATTCGCGGACGGAAGCGTTCGGCCAGAAATACCATTTCGTTTTCGCACCGATTCCGACGGCGCGCATCTTCACGCGGCGGGCAAAGAGTCCGCTCCTGAAAACATGGAAATTCGTTGTCGCATAGGCGATCTTCCCCTTCGCTCCGAGCTCTTCGATCTTCGCTTTGGAGAACTTCATGTTCTCGAAGGTATCGCGCGAAGCATCCTCTTCGATTATCCGTTCCTCCGGGACTCCGCGGTCGATCAGATAGCGCTTCATCGCGAGGCTTTCCGAATTCGCTTCCCCCGGCCCCTGTCCGCCGGAGGTGATGAATACAGGCTCTTTGCCTGTTTCGGCCTTCTGCTTTTCGGCAAATGCGAGCGCTCTTTCGACCCTTCCCGCAAGCAGGGGCGTCGGCGTGCCGTCCTTTCTGAGGCCGCAGCCGAGGATGATCAGATAATCCTTGTCCCGGTCGGGTTTGTAGCGGACGACGATGATGTTCGCGATGATCGCGCCGATCAGCATGCATTCGAAATACAGGTAGAGCGCCGCAAAGAGGTTTCCGAAAAGATCGTGGATCATGACCTCCGTCTGACTGCCGGACGCATAGCGGTCATAGAAGAACAGGAGCGCTTCCCCGGCGAGGAGAAGAACGGAGAGCAGGATGCCGAGCAGGTTCACGAAGCGTTTCCGCTCATGCCGCAGGAGCGAGATGTTCGAGATGAAAAGCGCAAGCGAGAATACGAGTATGAACGGGGCGGAAATGAGCATATACAGTTTCGCCGAGTTCAGGAACAAATGAAGGAGCTGGTCGGCGCCGTATAACTCCGACTGCCGGATCATCGTCACAAGCAGGATCACGGCCGTTGTGATCAGCGAAAGAACGAACAGGGCGAAGCCGATATAATAGATCGTATTATATGAATAAGGGTTGTAGCGGAGCTGGTTCACGAACGCATTGATAAGCGCCGCTTCCGCAAGGATGAGATAAACGATCACGGCAACGCAGATCGGCACGGAGAGTTTTCGGGCGTCAATGAACGCCATCACGCCGACAAGCACGACGAAGGCAGCCGTCAGGAAAGCAAGATTATAAAGCTTTGGTTTTTTGTCAAGGGTATCGAACCGAATCGTTGCCGCACCTCGATCAGAGTTTTTTCATTATTCTGAGAATGTTTTTCCCGTCCCTGTATTCATAATCCGCGCCATCGGTCAGCTTCTTCGTCATAAAGACTCCGAGCCCTCCGGGCTCCCGTTCGCTGAGCGGAAGCGAATTATCCGGATCCGGCCGCTTCAGCGGGTCGTAGGGCGTTCCGCAGTCGATAAATGTCAGCATTGCAGTCCCGTCTTCGCCTGTTTCGACGCGCAGCGTCGCCTTCCCCCTGCCCGGTTTGTAAGCATAATCGGCGATATTGATGAAGATCTCCTCCGCCGCGACGGAAAGCTGCATCTCCGTCTTCGCGGAAGGCTCGGCTGCGGCGATGCGTTCTTCGATGAAGCGCAGCACCTCCGGAAGGTTTTCCGCCGCCGCTTCGACGGTCAGCTCATTCTTTGAAAAGGTCAGCGTATCGGCCGTGCGGACCAGCTCTGTCAGCTCCCGGATCCAAAGCTCCGCTTCGGCGCGCCCGGTATCCGTATCCAGCATATCGTGGCGGATGAGGCGGCTCAGCAGGCGGCAATAGCCGACGATCCTCGCCTTATCCGTCACTTCGCGCAGCTTCGCTTCGCATTCCGTGCCGAGATAAGCCTTGAGCGACTCCCCGAAGAAGCGTTTGCCGGTTTCGAAATCGAAGCCCTGGAAGGACTTGATCCCCTCGCGGCGCACTTCATGGAAGCCGATAAAGGAATTATAGATCTGGCCGAGCTCAAAGATCGGATCGCCGACGGAGAGGGTATCCATGTCAATGAGCAGAACTTCGTCATTCTGCAGCATGATGTTCTTCGTATGATAATCCCCGTGGATCATATGCGGATCCTCCGGCACGGCTTCGATGAGCCCGATGAGCTTCCCGCCTTCGGCTTCCGGAAGAAGCGCCGCAGCCTGCTTCGCCCAGAAAAGGACTTTTTCTTTGATCGGCGGCAGTTTGCCTTCCGGAACGATGACGGAATGGATCTTTTTGAGAAGATCCGAATACTCTTTCACGCACCAATCGAACTTTGCCGGCTCCTCTGCGAGAATATTCGAAAACGAGCGGGCGTTCAGCAGCTCGAATACGGAGCCGTAGCTTTCGCCGACCTTGACAACATCATAGGAGATCGCCGTCGGAAGGCCGAGAACGAGCGCGAGCTTCGCCTTTTCGCGTTCGAGCTTGATGTCATCGAGCGCGTCGGGATCGTTGTAGATCTTGACGACATTATCGTTATCTATACGGTAGACCGCTCCGTTCGCACCGCGGCCGATCTGCTCGCAGCCCTCGATCGAAACCGTTTTATATGCTTTTTCGACCGTCATCATCTCCGTGAAGCCCGTCATTTCGAGGACCTCATAAACCTCCGGTTTTACGTTCCGGATAACGAGCTCCGGATGATCCTTGCGAAGACGCAGCAGCACGCGCAGCCCCGCGCTCGAGATATAGTCGAGCGCTGCCGCATCGAGCACGAGCTCCGCGCAGTCCTTTCCCCGCAGTGCGGCGCGGATGCTTTCCTCCGCCGCCTGTGCGTTATTCGAATCGATCCTGCCGGTAAGCATGATCGCTGAGTTGTTTTCTTTCATAAGCGCCTCCAGTGCGTCGTTCGGTCTTCGGTTTCACGCAGAATAATGCGTTAAGTAAAGCTTGTGTGACCGCACCGTTCGTATGGCTCTCTTCCCGGCGGTGCGGGGCGGCCTCAGTACTTTCCTTACTCGAATGCATATATATTTATTTTACCAAACATCGCGGCGGATTGCAACGAAAGGCCGCTGTTTTTTTCATTCTTTTTTTCCGATTTCTTTATGTGCGCGTTTGTATGGCGGAGTTTTTCCGGAAGCGTATGAAAAACTCCGGTCCGCCGACGAGCGGCAGGCCGGAGCATTCACGTTTATTAAACCGAAACGGAGATCATTTATAGATTATCCCCGTTATAGGCCTGAAATTGGCGTCGAGGCCGATGTAGAGCAGACCGTAATCTGCGTCATTCGGGATCTCGAAAGTGCCGTCCTTTGTCGCCGCGATCACGCGTCCGCCGCCTTCGATATCGGCGGGGTTGATCTCGTCATAAAGCAGGGTCTGTGCCTGCACCTTCGCATAGGCGGCCGGGTCGTTCGCATCGAAACTGAGCAGAGACATATAGAAATCCAGCGCCAGCTTGCTCATCCATTCCTTTTCCGGGCTGTCGAAGGAAACATTGCTCGGATAAACATATTCCGCGTCGATCCTGGAGACCACCGAGGAGGGAACGGCATTATAGAGCGCTTCAGCATCGCAGAGCGAATAGGAATAGCTTGTGCGCCAATAATCGTGGATCCTGTGGAACACGTCGCTGCCGGCAATGTTTTCAAGATACTGTGAGAAGAGGAAAACGGAGCCGTATACGCCGATATCAAAGTTGAAGCTGTTAGTATCCGTACCGAAGTTGAACAGCGACTGGCCGTGACGGATACGCTGCGAACGGATGAACGAATCGTAATGTCCTTCGGCTTCCTTAACACCGGGATACAGTTTTTCCTCGATATAGCCCGACATGGCTTCATTGAGCCATGTGTCGGTGTAACCGATCCTAACGGGATTCAACGTGTAGAACATATCGCTGGAATTGATCAGATGCTGGAACTCATGAGCGGTCGTTGCATAGATCAGATTTTCGTACTCCGGAATCCCAAGAATTTCTGAATTCAGGTTAATGATCGCATAATCCAGATTTATACCGTACTGTGCTGCTTCTTCCGCAGTAAAATACTCTCCTGTCGCGAATATCTCAGAAGGGGAGAAGAAGCCGAGAGTTCCTCCTGACATGGGATAATACAGCAGATGGATCTTGCCGCCCTCGTCCGCATAACGCGGCGTGCCGAATGCCGTTACATCCGCATCGTAGATTCTGCTGTCGAATTCATTTCCGACTTTATTGGCCTGAGAGCTCGAAATCGAGCCGTTCACCGACCAAATGTAGCAGTGCTCACCGGCATAGACGCAGTTAAAGGTGTAAAGATCCCTGTATTCATAGCCTGCATAGAAATCATGCCTGTCCCCTACCGAATAGATCGGCTGAACGCCGCCGGCACGGTCGAGGTCGATCTCATCGCCGAATTGCGCGAAAAGTTCCGCGGAGCTCATCTGTGAAATCGGCTTGAACGGACTTTCAACGGGATCCAGCTCATCCGCGCGGTTCATGCTTATATCGATCTGGCTGCCGATGCTGCCGGTCGTCAGTTTTTTGTTCCAATCCATACTTTCGTCGTAAATGTCCGGATTAAAGATCAGAACATAGGCGATGTCGCTGCGTCCGCTGAAATCTCCGCCCTGCGGTATAGGCGCGGCAGTTTGATCGCTCTGCGGTACTCTGGTCTGCTCGGCCGGATTCGGCGAATCGGTCTTTGCCCAGCCGCCGGCTCCGCCGTCATTCTGCGAAGTCTGGTCTCCGCCGCTGCCGAAGCATCCGGCGAGCGGCAGTACCAAGAGCATCAGGCAGAGGAACAAGGTTAGGGTTCGTTTCATTTTCATTTCTCCTTTTCTTCTCTGTTTTATTATCTTTTGCCGCCAAGCAGCGGCTGATAAACGATTTTTGCGCCATGCGCCGGAATCAGCTCAGCGCGTGTGCAGAACGATGGGCTCAGTCGAAAGCCAGAGCTCTGCTGAAGAGGTAAAGTTCAACACTCTGAGGCGGAAGCGGGCGGTATCCGGAGTCCAGGTTACTTCGCCGCCGAGATTTATCTCGATCACGCGGCACTGTCCGGGGGCGAGCTTGGTATCGGAATCGATCAGATACAGCGCCGTGCTGTCATCAGGGATCGGTGTGCTGTCCAGATATTTATCGGTCATCTCCAGCGAGATGTCTTTATCGCTGTTGTTTTCAAGCGTCAGGTACCAGCGCCCGCTGCCCCAATCGGGATCGAAAGCATCACCCTGGGAAGCGGACCACATAGCGAGCCTGACGCCGTTTTCGGAATAGAGCGTGATCTCACCCGCCGGGAATACGGAAGGCGAAGAAGCATGCTGCGAAAGTTCGACCGGCAGCCAGAGCGTTTCGCCGTAACCCATCCAGGTGGTCATCATCCCCTCGCCCGCAAGCAGGCAAAGTTTGACCGAAGCGATCGAAGTGATCCCGGCTATTTCGAGGTCATCTTCTTTAACGAAGAAGCTCCGCCAGCCCGTGCATCCTGCGGGCAGGTCGACCTGCTTCATACCGGCGGAAAGGAACACGTTGTTCAGCACTATGCCGTCCAGATCCAGATGCAGCATATGGTTCGACAGGTTTTCGAAGCAAAGTGTGCCCCTCAGATCGTCATCGTAATACTCACTTGCGGTGTTCTTTCCGAGGCACTGCAGGCTGACGCGCAGATCCCCGTCCTCATACAATACCTGGGAAGCGGCAAATGCTCCGGCAATCGGGGCCGTAATGGACTTTGAAGCGACCATATCCGAGACCGCCGGGGAGAAAATGCCCGGGCGGGCGAACTCGATCGTCAAGCGCTGCTCGTGAACAAATCTTTCGAGTGTATCACAATCCTGGAGCGTGAAATAGAATGATATCGAACGCAGATCGGAAAGCTGGCCGGTCTCGCCTGCGCTGCCGAAGTTGATGCTGCCGACGGCCGGATCCATTCCCCATGCGTCCAAACGATGATCCAGCAAGCCGTAAAGTTGTCCCGCATAACCGTCATCGCAGTAAATATTGCCGTTGCAGGTCAGATCTGTTCCGAAAAAGTAAACATTTCGGTCCGTCCCGTTCTCGATGCGCAGATCGATCTTTTTGCCGTCGTTCCAGGAATCGTCCGTGATCTCTGCGATGAGACGGATCCCGTCCTTATCGTAGATGGTGAGCTCGTCGGTGTTCTCCGGCCAGCGGACGGTCATCGGCTCGGGAAGCGGGATCTTCCTTTCCGGGAAATCCGGTTCCTTGCCGAGCTCGACCGGCAGCGGCTCGGAGCAGTAGCGGCTGCCCTGCGTATCCTGGATCTCGAAGATCAGAACATAATTGCCGTATGCGAGCGGTGCATAGATGAACTCCACTCCGTCGGAGATCGGGAACGAAACGGCGGTATAGCTCACGCTTGCGTACCAATCGTCAACGGGCTTGATAACGCCGTTTTCATATCTTGTCAGGGTGCGGTGGCGCTCATCGTTGAACCAGTAGCTTGTCCACTTCGAAAGATCCGCGTCATCGGTCTTGCCGCCCGTGAGGATGCTGCCCGCATCCTCTTCTTCCGGCAGCAGAGCGGAGATATCGACCGTTCCCGCAGCGCGGTCGAGCACAAGATGGAAGCGGTGGAAGGCGACTTTGCGCTGATAATTGTCGGGTTCGGCTCCGAACGGATATTCAACGTCGTTATTAAGCACGACCGGCGCCGAATAATGCGTTTTCGCTCCGACGCTGTCATGCTGGATCGTGACGGGGATGAAAAAATTCCCGTAATCGGACATTCCGTATATGATGTTTCCGTCGAAATGCGCGGTGAGCACGCCGTCTTCGTTCGTGACCTCATCGCTCGAGAAGATCTTGGTATAGGCTTCCACGCCCTCCTGCTGGAGGATATAGTAGCGCGCGGATGCGAAATGCGCGTCCTGCTCCGGCGTCAGCTGAAGGGTGAACTGCTCGCTCGTGACCTGCGTCGGGATAACGCTCTCGGAGAATTCCGCAAGCATGTCGTTATTGAGCCAGGATTCCTCATACCCCTTCAGATAGGTCAGATAATCCGCAAAGACTCCGAGCTGCTCATAAGTCTCCGCCCAGCCGCTTTGATAATAAGGCTTGTTGAAGAAGGGATAATAGAGCGAAAGTCCGCAGAGCCCTTCCGCGTTCGTCGTGTTGTTGATGACCATGCTCTCGATCACGCCGAGCAGCGCCGCCGTTTCGGCGGGATACTGCGTCTGCAGCTGCTCAGCCATATCCTTGAGGTCAACAAGATCGTATTCCGAGCCAGTGCTCGCGCGGCCGAGAGCCCTCGTTCCGACGCGGCGCGCGGCAAGTTCGTTATAATCCTCCGAAACGTCCTTTGCAGCGGCTGCAAACAGTGCGTTTACAGCGTTATGCAGTTCCTCCGTCTTCGAAAGATCCATTACGGCGATGGTCGTTTCGCGGCCCTCGTAGCCGCGCTTCTCGTAGTAAGCGAGGCAGGCGTTCATATACTCCGAAGCGAGGTGCGAAAGCAGCGACTCAGTGTCCGTGACGCCGAGCTCGCCGAGAAAGCCATACGCCCAGCCGAACGAAGGCTCGATCTCCTGCGAGGCAACGAGATAATCGGCGTAATTTGCCCAAACGCAGGCGAGCTCCGCCGAAGCCATCAAACAGGCGTCGAAGCCGACCCAGTCCAGGCGAAGTTCGCCGGCGAACGGCGTCCGGTCCATCGCCTCGCGCATCTCGGAGAGCGTCAGAGAATCGTTATTGAAGAGCATGTCCTTGCCGTAGCCGATGACCGGGCCGTTGCCGTGATCCCAGAGGATCATCGCGTAATGCTCCGCCGGATAGTGCTCGGCGGCGTAATTCACGAACTCCGCAAGGCAGTCCGCTTCGCCCATAGAGCACGAAGCAATGGTCGCTTCTGCCTGATAGCCCTCCGCCGTCAGATGAAGTATGCTATTGGCTTTTTCGGTGGCCGGTTCGCTGTGCCAGTGCGGGCTGCCGCCGGCATAGATCAGGATATTGTTCCTTGAAAGATCGACGCCGCTTGCGGCGATCTCTTCAAGGTCGCTCGTGCCCGCGCCGGTCTTAGCTTCGAGATCCGACCCGATAAGATAGATCATCAGCGTCGTCGGATGGTTTTCAAAGGGAAGCGGCGTTGTGTTTACGGGTGGCGGAGTCTGCATCCCGGTTTCCTCCGTCGGAACAGCCGTCGTGTTTTCGCCGGCGTCGCCTTCCTTTCCGGTCTCCTCCGGCGTTCCTTTGGCGCAGCTCAAAAGAGGCAGCAGCATGCATATGCAGAGCAGAATACAGATTCGTTTCATCGTTGTTTTCCCCTTTATCGGATTTTCGGTTCAACCGAGCTGCGTTTTCGGTTTTCGCCCGGATCATTCGGTATCGCCGGGCGGGATCTTTAGCGGGATCCGTCGGGAGCTTCCGCTCCGTTCCCGAAAGGAGCTTCCGTTGCGAGGGCTGTTTTCCTCGTTTTTCAGACCTGCATGCGGTCGTTCAGCCCCCGGAGCTGACCGCTGCTGTCGCCGATCGAAACGCCGAGCTCACTAACGAGCTTTGCGGCGTCCTCAGCGGCGTTTTCGAAAGCTTCGGCCATTTTTTCGAAATACATGCGCAGTTTTTCCGCGGAATCGAGCGCAGCGTCATAGCCGGACGTCAGCGACGGATCTCCGCTGTTTTTAGTGAGCTTCAGCGCTTCATGCAGGCGCTGCGCCGTCCGCTGGCTCTCGCAGAGCCGCGAAGCATGCTCAAGAAGCGATCTTGTATCGAAATAAAATGAATTATCCACAGCCTTATTTGATCACAGCAGAGCTTCGATCCTGATCGCCGCCTCCACGGTGCTTTTCGTTGTTTCCGTCGCAGAAGAGATCTCCTGCTTCACTTCGCTGCCGAATTCATCCATCGAATCGATCGCAAGCTGAAGCGTTTTTCTCGATTCATAAAGCGCCGCCTTTGCTTTTCCCGCGGCGTTGATATGCTCGTCGATACGCCTGACCCATTCCTCATAGCTGTCGTCCTCCGGTTCGACGAACTGGTCGAGGTTGGTCTTGATATCGCGGTATTTTCCGATCACGTCGCTGAGGTTGTCCATTCTGAGCTGGATCTCATCGATCATCTCCTGGAAATCCTGTTTGCTGACGTTGAGTTTCAAGCTTCCGAGTGCCATTGCCTCTCCCCCTTCCGCTCAGCCGATGAGTTTTTTGACGGCGTTGATCGCGCCGGTGACATTCTCGTTGAACATGCCGACCCTGTCGATGACGGTGTTCACGATCGAGGAGATCTCGTTGATCGCTTCATAGACCTTTTTCGATGAGTTCAGCAGCTCCGTGCCGAGGAGATAGAATTCATCGACGATCGCGCCTTCGCCGGATTCCTTCGCTTCCTGGAGCGTTTCGGCGGCGTCGCTCACGGCGTCGAAATATTCATCGTTGATCAGCATCACCTTTTCGAGCCATGCCCTTGCTGAAACTTCGTCGGTTATCGCAATTGTTACATCTTCCATATCTTGACCTTTCCCTTCCCGGCACCTGGCCTTTTTAACCGGAAATCACACCGATTGCTGCATAGTCTGAAGATCGCGCAATGTATCGCGGATCTTTCTGACCTTGGCAATCGCTTCATCCGTCGCTTTTTCATAAGCTTTCCGCGGTTCCCCGCCCAAGCATTCTGCGGCGGTCTCCTTTTCGATTTCGAGCATGGAAAGCAGTTTTTCGCAGTATCGGATGCTCTCGTTATAGTGTTTGATCTGTGTGGGATTCATGCCGTGCCTCCTCAGATCAGATAAAGCTGCATCCCATCTTTGACGCCGTATTCGCGCAGGGTATGCTTCGGGTCGAGGAGCAGCGCCGGTTCCTTCAGAGAAAGCATCTCAAGGCCGGAAACTTCGTACTTACCGTTCGTGAGCTCCCTGAAGCCGTCCGCGATGATCTCTGTCAGTTCGGAAACGGGAACATCGAGCGGCACAAAGGCGTCGCAGTTCGATTTCACAGATGGGACGTGGATCCCGACCAAGACCTTTTCCATTGGCGTTTCCTCCTTAAATGATGTCGGCGTCATCGGGATCGCCGGCGGTCGCCGCAAGCTCGCCGCAGGGCATCAGCAGCCTGTGGCATTCGCTGCGGTATTTCATAACGAATCTGTCATAGCGCGGCTCCGGCTTATCCATGCGGCGGAATTCCGAAGGCAGCTGGGTGCACCAGGCGGCCGAGTACCTTCCGCCGAACAGAAGGGCGAAATCCTCCTTCGAGAAGCTTCTGAAAAGCGGCTTTGAAGCGCGGTTTTCATCCTCCGGATAGAAACAGCCGAAGAAATAGACATTATAGCCCTTGATCTTTTCAAACAGGGCCGAGAATTCCTCCTTCTGCTCCGGCTTCAGCGCAACGCCGAGGAAATCCGAAAAGCTCTCAAAGAGTATGAACAGCGGCTTGGAATGCTCCCGGATATAGCGCGCGGCTTTTTTTGTTCTTCCCGCGTCGGTCGCCGGGATGCCGTTCATCGCGCAGAAATCATTGCGGTGCTTGAGTTTTGTTTCGGTGATGTTGGCGATGATCCGATCGTCGAGTATCGCCGCGCCTTCCGCCGTGCAGTCAAGCAGGGCGTAATGCTCCGGGAACATTTCCGCAAGCTTTTTCTCCGCCGCAAGATCGAAAACGGTGTCCGCGCTGCGGCGCATGATCACAACGTCCGCCTCTTCGCGCCGGAATGCGAGCAGGAGGTTCGAGAGCACCGGCCTTATGCCGAGGGGATTGCCGAAATAAAGCGACGCCGTATAGAGCTGCTGCAGCGGCATCGCAACGGGCTGCATCGTATCCAGCGAGAAGCCGAGCGGGATCCTCGCTCCTTCCGCAGAGGCGAGCAGCTCGCCGTATTCTGCCCCCGCAGCAAGCATCGGCAGCCTGCGCACGGAGGTTTCCGGGTATCTTTCCGCGAGCTTTTCCGCGAGCTCCCGGACGGCGAGATTCTGCGCGCTGTCGCCGGCGCCGCTGATCACGGCCGTTTGAAATTCCAGCGGACGGCCGTCGATCACGCAGACTCCCCTGCCGCTCAGCATCGCCGGCAGCATCGAGCCGCGGACGTTCAGCACGTCGTTATAATCGAATTTATCCTTCGGCTGAAGCATGATCCTGTAATCCATCTCCTGCTTCGCCCTCGAACCAATCTCGTTGATATGGTTGACCGAAAGGATGAAGCGGATGCCGCAGTTTGCCGCATCGCGCATATAGTCGGCGATCGAGAAACCGAGCTCCTGCGCCTTTCGAAAGACGGCGATGTTCATCCAGCTGTCGGCGGCGAAAACAATGAGCGGAAGCTTCGCTTTTTTTCTGTATGCTTCGAAGCCGAACACCTCGGCCTGCGCGAAGAGCTTTTTCCTTTCGGCGATCATATCGCGGATCAGCTTCAGCAGGCGGTCGAGATCCGCCTCGTTTTCCTCCGTCAGATATGCTCCGCAGTGCGGAAGCGCCTTGAGCGCGCCGAGTGCGCCGGCGGAGAGATCGAGGATATAGAAATTGACGTCCTCCGGGGAATAGTTCAGCGCGAGCGAATAGAGCAGCGTTCGAAGGAGCGTGCTCTTGCCGCTGCCGCTGCCGCCTACGAGCAGCATATGGCGGAAGGACTGCATATCGAGCCGCAGGGGGTACTGCGCCTGGAATTCCGGATCGTCTGCCATGCCGATCACGGCGGTGACGCCTTCGCTCCGCTCCTCGGGGATCGACTCATAAGCAAGCATTTCGGGCAGAGGATCCATCCAAAGCCTGCGCACGGCGATATTCTCGCGCACGGCGAGATCGGAAAGATAGCGGACGATCGAAACGATCTGCTTGCATTCCGGCTTCGGCTTTTCGGCCTTCGATTTTGCGCTGAGGACCGTTCTGCCGGCGGTATCTATGAATTCGACGGAAGTATCGTCCTCCTTCGCGACCCCATCCTGCGGGATATAGCCCGCGCCGCACCAGGCGGACTGGCCGATCGCGAAATATTCGTTATATCCGACCTGGAGATAGAAACGGCCGGTCTGCTTCAGCTCCGCCGCTTCGGGGCGCTTCAGCATCTCCATGCTGTCGCCGCGGTCCTGCACCTTCAAACAGACGCGGAATCTCGTATTGCTCCAGATCTGGTCGTTGACAACGCCGCCAGGCTTCTGCGTCGCGAGGATAAGATGGACGCCGAGGCTTCGGCCGATGCGCGCCGTGCTGATCAGCTCATCCATGAATTCCGGCTCCTGCTTTTTGAGCTCCGCGAACTCATCGGAGATTATGAACAGATGCGGCATCGGTTCCGCGACCTTTCCGGCGCGGTAAAGCTTCTGGTAATCGTAGATATCCATCGTGCCGGCGTTCGTTTGGCTCTTCGCCTGTTTGAATACCGACTGGCGGCGCCTGAGCTCGCTGTTGATCGACATCAGCGAGCGGCGGATCGCCGCGCCGTCGAGGTTTGTGATCGTTCCGACGACATGGGGCAGGTGGATCCCGCGGGCCCTGTCCTCGAAGGCGTCGGTCAGCCCGCCGCCCTTATAATCGATCAGGATGAACGCGACCTCCTCCGGGCTGTAGTTGACGGCCATGGAGAGGATGTATGTGATAATGAATTCGGATTTGCCTGAGCCGGTCATGCCCGCGATCAGGCCGTGGGGACCCTGGCGCTTCTCATGCAGGTCGAGCATGAACAGACTGCCGTCCGTTCCGACGCCGACCGGCGCCGCAAGGGATGTGATCGGGTTGTTTTCCTTCCAGCGCGCGAGGGGATTGAGGTGCTCCACCCTGCCCACTCGGTACATCTCGAGGAAGGTCAGCATCGACGGCAGCGCCGAAAGCTCGAGCCTCGATTTCAGTTTTGTGCCGTAAAGCTCTTTGATCCCGGTCTCAGCGAAAGCCGGGTCGTAATCATCAAGGCGGAAGGCGATCTCCGGGTTTTCCGGATGCCGCAGGTCGATGAGCCGGAGATTTGTGTCCGATCCGGCTTCGATTATCTTCGTGCACTCCTTGGGGAGCCCGTCGAACGCCGTAAGGAGGGAGATCCCGCAGTATTCCGGCTCATCCAATACGTTTTTAAGGAATTCGAGACTCTCGAAGAGCGTTTTGTTGAGGGCAAAGATAAGGAATACCGGCGCGTTCTTTGGGATCCGGCTCTTTGAAGAGGCTGTGCCGCTGAAATAATCTTCCTCGTGCTTTTTGAAATAATCCGCGATCGGCTGGGTATCCTCGCGCTCGGCCGCAAAGAAGCGGACGTTCATATCGTCATCCCAATTATGGCGCAGATAGCGTACAAAATCGAGCTCCGCCGCGGAATCGCCGTCCGCGAGAACGCAGATCTTGAGCTCATCATAACTGTGAGTCAGGGCGAGCTGAAGGATGATGTTTCGAACGAAGCTGCGGATCGGTCCGCGGCTTCCCTTAACGCCGACGGTGCGGTCGCCGATGAATGAAAGCAGCACCGGCGCTTTCGGCAGATTGACCGGCCTGCATGCCAGCTCATACATACGATCCGCAAGCTCGTCGTCTTCAAGATCGAGCTTTTTCTTTTCATAAACGCGTTCCGCGATAAGGGGCAGTTCGCCCGTGCCGATCCTGATGGAGAGGAAGTCCTCGTCGATCTTGCGGCGCTCCCAGAGGCGGTCCTTCTGCCCGGCGAAAGCGAGCGCTTCGTTCACGCCCGGATGCGCCTTATTGAGAAGCGTGATCTCGCTGATGCGCTCCGTTTCGATCTCCTTTTGTTTTTCCCTGAGATACGCTCCGTAGCGCTCGACGCGGCGCGCTTCATAATCCTTGCGGTCCTTGTCGGACATGCCCTGCGACATTGCCGGCAGGAACATTCCCGTCAGTGCGGAAAGGATGTTTCCGCTCAGCAGCGCCGATCCGCCCATCGCCAGCGGAGATCCGAGGCGCAGAAGCAGCGGCAGGCGGTTCGCGCCCATCTTCATCGGCGGCATCTCGATCTCGATCGGCTTGGCTTCGACTTTGATGAGTTTCCGCGGAGGCCTGTCGAAGGCGCGTTCCTCCGCAGCGGCAGCTTCGGGACGCGCAAAATCCATTCCGGCCCGATCGGGCGGAATGATCATGCTGATATGTGGACTGTTGATCGTTACGCGTCCGTTCGCGTTGTTGATCGCGAAATAATTCGTTCCGACAACGATGCTGAGGCCCATGATAAAGATCATATCACCGAGCTCGAGTGTCCTGCGGCTCACGCGCATGCCGTTGACATAAACGCCGTTTGTGCTGTTTTGGTCAATGATCTCCCATTTGCCGCCGCTGCAGGAAATGACCGCGTGCCGGCGGCTGACGTTCCGCTGGGTATATACGATCAGATTATCCGGATTACGGCCGATCGTGAAATCAGTCCAATCCGGATCGAAGCGGTACGGCACGAGCACGTTATCGCCCTCGTTATCGAGCTCGGCATAAGCGGAATAGACCGCTCCGCGGTATTTCAGATATTTAAACGCGCGGTCTTCAAGCGGCATCGCATGACCGACAGAGCGCAGCCCTCCGATCGTGCCGTCCATATCGCAGAATTCCGCTTCACTGCCGCAGTAAAGGACCCAGCGGCCGCAGTCCGGCTCCGCATAAAAAGGCAGGTCCTCCCTGCCGGGGATCGTTTCGAATTTATATCGTCCGTCTAAGTTTTTGGGCAGGTAAAGCGTTCGAACCATTCCGTCCGGACAAAACAAAAATAAATGCATCGACAGCAAGGGGAGGTCCTCCTCAGAAAGACGATCCGCAAAAACGGTTTTGCAAATGCGTTTCGAGTATATTATAAGACAGTATAACTCTTCAATTGAAAAATGTCAATTATTCGTGTTTGTCCCAGGCGGGGCGGATGCTGTCTTCGAACCGAGCCTTTCTTTTCGCTCCGAAGAATAAGACGGCGTATCCCGGTATTGACCCGGACGCATAAAAATGATATTATTTTATTATCTGTAACCTTTGGAGGTCTCCAATGCCCGCTAACGAAGTCGCCGCCGCGCCGACAACCGATCTGACACAATTTTTTACCAATATGATCGGCACTCTTGCCGTGATCCTCGTCATTGCCTCGTTCCTCGGCGGCAGTGATCTCATGACGAAATTTCACGGCGTAAAGAAGCGCTGGAAAGTTGCCGTCATCGCCGGTATTCTCGGCGGCATTTTCGGCATCTACGGCACGATGTCCGGCCTTGAGCTGAACGGCGCTATCATCTCCGTGCGCGATATCGGTCCGATGCTCGCCGGCTTCACCGGCGGACCGCTCGGAGGCCTTATCGCGGGCGTGATCGCCGGCGTTCACCGGTTCTTCGTCGGCTCGACCGAATCGATGACGGCGCAGCTCGTCACATATGCCTGCATCACCGCGACCGTCTGCATCGGCCTGATGTGCGGCTTCCTCTCCTCCAAATTCCACAAATGGGTCAAAAAGCCCTGGCTGGCGCTGCTGATCGGCATTGCGATGGAGATCTTCCATCTTTCGCTCGTTCTCATCATCGTCAAGCCCTTCAGCGCCGCGCTCGGGATCGTGAAAGCGATCGCCCTCCCCTTCATATTCGTCAACGCCGTCGGCTTCGCGCTGATGATCACGATGATCGGCTATATCGAGCGGCAGCGCGACATCGCGCTCGAACGCTCGAGGCTGAAGACGGAGCTCGAGGTCGCCAACCAGATCCAGCGCTCGCTGCTTCCGCCCATCACCGATTCCTATCCCGGCAGGAAGGAGCTCGGCATCGCGGCTTCGATGGACCCTGCGAAGGAGGTCGGCGGAGATTTCTACGACCTGTTCTTCGTCGATAAGGATCGTTTCGCCTTCGTTATTGCGGATGTTTCCGGAAAGGGCATTCCCGCCGCGCTGTTCATGGCCACCTCCAAGACCACGATCCAGAACTGCGTGCGCGATTACCCGACCCTCTCCGAAGCCGTGATGACCGCAAACGCGAGCCTTTGCAGCAACAATACGGCGGATATGTTCGTCACGGCTTGGATCGGCGTGCTCGATATCCCGACCGGCAAGCTCACCTTCGTCTGCGCCGGGCATAACCCGCCCGTTCTGATCTCCGAAGAGAAACCTTCCTTTATCAAGCTCCGCGGCGGCTTCGTGCTCGGCGGCATGGACGGCGTCAAATACCGCGAGCAGACGCTGGAGCTCAAAAAGGGCGACCGGCTGTTCCTCTATACCGATGGCGTGACCGAGGCCGAAAACAGCGCGCATGAGCTCTTCGGTGAGGAAAGGCTCTCCGCCTGCCTCGCCTCGGCCTGCGAAAAAACGCCCGATGAAGTTATCTCGGGCGTCCGGGAAGCCATTGACGGGCATGTCGCCGGCTTCGATCAATCCGATGATATCACGATGCTTTGCATAGGCTACAACGGAAACGGGAACGAATGATATGCTGATCGATATCCGCCGGGTCGTGCCCGGGGACGAAAAAACGCTCGCATATATCCAGACCGAAAGCTGGAAGGCCGCTTTTGCCGGCATTCTGGACGAAGCGACTTTGGAAAAATGTACCGATCCCGCCCGCGCGGAAGCCATGTACCGCGGCCTTATCGAAGAAAACAAAGGGAACGGCTATATCCTGACCGCCGGCGGGAAGCCGCACTGCATCGCCTGGTGGGATGCGGCAAGGGATGCGGACTTCGAAGGGAAAGCGGAGCTGATCTGCATTCACAGCCTGCCCTCCGGCTGGCGCAGGGGCTGCGGGAGACTGATGACGGAGCGCGTGCTTGCGGATATGCGGGCAGCGGGCTTCACGGAGGCGATGCTCTGGGTCTTCCGCGATAATCACCGCGCGAGAGCCTTCTACGAGGCGCTCGGGTTTTCCTTCGGCAGCATTGAAAAGCTCATCCTCGGAACAAGCGAGATCTGTTATGAAAAGCGGCTTTAGGCGCATCCGCCCGAGCCGCTTTTTTCTTGCTTATTCCGTTTTACCGGATCACTTCATTCCGAAGAATGCCGTGATCCTTTTTATTGCCTGCTCCATCTTCAGCGGATCGAGGAAGCGGTGGTCCGCGCCTTCGACCGGCACGAATTCGATCAGGCTGTTATCGGCGAAGCGCTCGACCGCATCGAAGGGAACGATCTCGTCCTCCGTGCCGTGCAGGATCAGGATATCCTCCGCATAATCGAAGAAATCCCTTCCGGAGATATCCTCCGCCTTCAGGCTTTCGATAAAGGGCTTGTCGATCTTTATCTTGCTGTCGAACCCGACGAGCACCGGCTTGCCCTTTTCGAGCTTCAGAAGATCGTCCCCGGTCATGATGTTCTTCGTGAGCACATCGTACATATTGACCGCCGGACAGCGCAGCGCAAGCTTTTTGAAAGGATCGCCGTTCTCCGATATCGATTTCAGGAAGAGGTACCCGCCGAAGCTCGTCGCATAGCCGTAAAGCTCCGGATCCGAATACGTTTCCTCGATATAGCCGACCATGATCTCGAAATAATGCGCGCAGTCCTCAAGGCGGAGCGATTTGCGCACGTCGCTGCCGTGGCAGGGCCAATCGAAGGTTATGACGGCCACGCCTTTGTTCTTCGCAAGCAGCTTCCCGGCGAACTTCTCCGCCGCCTTGTTGTCCCTGTGGCCGGCGAAGCCGTGGCCGCAGAGCACGACCTTTTCGGTCTTTTTCGCGCCGTCCGAGTAGAGCTTGCAGCAGATGCTGCATCCGTCCCTGTTCACATTGAAATATTTTTCCATAAAGCGTCCCCGCTGCGATCGTTGTTCTTTCTGGCTCAGTATACCACATTCGGCGCGTTTATTCCACCTTTTCTCCCGTTAAGGCCGCCTGAACTGCAAAAAGGAGGGGCTTCCCCCTCCTTTTTCGTTTGCATCAGTGCTTGATCCTTCCGAAAAGGCCGCGCTTTTTCTCCGGCTCGGACGGCTCGGAGCTGCCTTCGCGCTGCTCGAAGTCCTCTTCGATGCTCTTCTTCCATGCGCCGGAGAGCTTGCCCCCCGCTCTCATGCAGCAGACGGCGTCGCTGACGGCTTCGTAGTTGACGGCGATGCCGCGGCTGTCGTTCTTGAACTTCACCGCATGGTCGCGGTCGATGCCGAAATGCTTCGCGGTCTCGACGGCGTCGATATTCGCGCCGAGGAAGAGGAACTCCCAGCCCTCCTTCTTTTTATCCTCGATCAGCTTCTTGACCTGATCGGAGGAATACTCGCGGCTCGCGTTCTCCATGCCGTCCGTGGTGATAATGAACATCGTGTGCTCCGGAACGTCCTCCTCGCGGATGTATTTATGCACGTTCGCAATGTGGTGGATCGCTCCGCCGACGGCGTCGAGAAGGGCAGTGCAGCCGCGGACGTAATAGTCCTTCTCGGTCAGCTTCTCGATCTTTTTGATATCTACGCGGTCATGGAGCACCTCGCAAGTGCTGTCGAAAAGGACCGTTGAAACGAGGGCGTCACCCTCCTGCTTCCTCTGCTTTTCGAGCATCGAGTTGAAGCCGCCGATGGTGTCCGCTTCGAGCCCGCTCATGGAGCCGCTGCGGTCAAGGATGAATACGATCTCGGTCATGTTCTTTTTCATTTTAGTGTCCTCCGTTTTCTTTTTTTGTTCGGGCGGGTCCCGTTTTTTCCCGTCCTCGGTTTATGTGCTCATTATAGTTGAGGATGAAACGGGCATGGTCGCTTCGCAGGCGACATTTGAAAAAGTTTTTTGAAAAGCCGAGAACCTCTTTTTCAGGCTTCTGACGTGTTGCAATATGCCGTTTGATATGATATACTGCTTTCGGTGTAATATCACCGATCAAATCGGCCAAGAGCCAAAACGGAGGAATGAAATGAAGAAAATCACAGCGATACTGCTTGCGGTGCTGATGCTCCTTGCGATCACAGCCTGCGGCAAGAAGCCTGACAGCAGCGGCAGCAACTCCGGCAACAGCAATTCCGGCAGCAACAATTCCGAAAACGGAGATCCTTCCGGTAATAACGGATCCGGGAACACCGAATCGAGTGTTTTCGTTCTCGACGGCAGCAAGCTCGGCGTGCTTCAGCCCGCAAAGGACACCGGCAAGCTGAAGATCAACGGTCTGATCTTCACCACCGGCAGCGGCCACCACGATTACCCCGGGATCGACGAGCTCGCGCAGAGCGGCTACAAGACTTCCGGGCTTTACAGCGAATACTATCTCAGTGAATGGATCGCAGTCTACGGCGACATCGAAAACAACAGCCCAACCATGATCTTCGTTCTTCCCAACGATCCGAACGCAGATTATTCGAAGATGACCGCGGCGCAGCTTGACGCGGCATCCGAAGGGCTTTCCTACTCCATCTATGCGGGCGAGGCGATCCCCGACACGGATGATAACGGCTATATGGTCGATTTCTATGTGCATGAGGATCTCGGCAAAGGTCTTTACAACGTTTTCTTCACCGACGGAGTGAACGTCTGCTATATCGTTCAGCTCAACATCCTTCCCTTTCCCGAAGAATAAAATCAGACTAGAAAAGCCGGCAGGATCGCTCCTCCCGGCTTTTTAATTTGCTTTTTACTTCATGAACGCTCTGCAGCCGTAATCCCCGGCCGGTTTCAGACCGATTTTTCGATAGAACGAAACGGTCTTTTCGGTATCGTCCGTCAAAAGCACGATCTGGCGGACGGACCGGAATCGCTCCAGTATCTCCGCGATCAGCGCTGAGCCGACGCCCCGGCCCTGATGATCCGGATGAACGAGGATATCCTGGATATAGACGATCGTCGCGCCGTCGCCGACGGTGCGGATGATGCCGATAAGCTCCTCGCCGGCATAGGCTGCGAGGGTGAAAAGCGAATTTTCATAGCCTCGGCGGAGCGATTCGGGATCCTCCGTGTACGCGATCCAGCCGACCGCGGAATACAGCCGCAGTATCTCTTCCTCATTATACCGTGAATAATCCTCAAATCTGATCTCTTCCATTTTTCCTTATCCCCCTTTGCTGTTCAAGCGCCGAGCAGCGCCTGATCGAAGGCGAAAAGCGCTTCGTTGATCTCAAAAATATTGTAGTTGCGGCGCTCGATGAAGTATTCCACGATGATATCGGCTTTGCTCGCGTGCGAAAGCGCGAAGCCCGCCTTCATCAGCATATTCCGCGTTTCCGCAAGGCTCAGTTCAAGCGCGATCGCGAAGGCGAGGACGGTCGGCTTGCTCGGTTTATACAGCCTGTCCGAGCGGATCTTCGAAAAAAGCTTGCGGTCGATATTGGCCTTTTTATAGCATTCCGCGTCGGTCATGCCCTTTTCGTCGATCTTGCGCAGAAGCATCTCCGTGAAGCTTTCGTCGAGCAGATCGTCGAGCGTTTTGCGGATATCCGGGAACTCCGCGCCGGCCATGGACTCGGGCATCGCTCCACCGAACGCTTCATCCCGGGCTTCTTCCATAAGGATCGGCTCGGCCATAAGCTGTTCGGCCTTCTCTTTGCGGCTGAAGATCGACTTCTTCCGCTTCTTTTCAGGCTTCGGAACGGGCATTGCGGCCGGCCTTGCCGCGTTGACAGCGTCGCACTGCGCCTGCGCCGCATAATCCGCCTCGTACCTGCGGCGCTGAGAAATGCTGCTCTCCGCGCGCTCGTCGGCATAGCGGTCGTCGATGTATTCGCAGATCTCGCTGAATCGCCCGAGGCCGATATCGAAGCTCGCCTTATCGAAAATGACGAGATAGACCGTTATATCGTTTTCTTCGAGGAACTTTGCGGCAGTCTCCTCCGCAATGCGCAGCGCCTCGGCCTTCGGATAGCCGTAAACGCCGGCGGAGATCAGCGGGAAGGCGACGGTCTCGCAGCCCTTTTCCTTCGCGATGGCGAGGGAATTCTTATAGCAGGAGATCAGCTTTTCTTCCTCGCCGAAGCCGCCCCCGCGCCAGATCGGGCCGACGGTATGGATCACATATTTCGCGGGAAGATCGTAGCCGCGGGTGAGCTTCGCTTCGCCCGTTCTGCAGCCGCCGAGGGTGCGGCATTCTTCAAGGAGCCCCGGACCCGCCGCGCGGTGGATCGCGCCGTCCACTCCTCCGCCGCCGAGCAGCGAAGAGTTGGCCGCGTTCACGATCGCGTCCACGTTCATTTTCGTGATATCGTTTCGAACTATTATAAGCGGCATACTGCCTCCTTTAAAGCAAGCGCCGCCCGAAGGCGGCGCTTTTGCTCATTTACTTTTTGAGAACGATTTTTTTATAGACCTTCTTGCCCTTGCGGAGCTTCACGGAAGCTTCGAGCTCGGCCTTCGTGACGGCCCTGTCGAAGCCCTCGACCTTTTCGCCGTCGAGCGTGACGCCGCCCTGCTGGATCAGGCGCCGCGCTTCGCCCTTGCTCGAAGCAAGGCCCGCCGCAACGAGCAGGTCGATGATGCCGATCGCGCCGTCCGTCAGCATCGCGGGATCGATCTCCTCGGTGGGCATGTTGCTGTCGTCGCCGCCGCCCATGAACAGCGCGTGGGAAGCGGTCTTTGCCTTTTCGGCCTCCTCCTCGCCGTGGACGAGCTTCGTGAGCTCGTATGCGAGGATCTCCTTCTTCTCGTTGATGCGCTCATCGGGCCATTTGTCCATCTCCTCGATCGTTTCGAGCGGGATGAAGGTCAGCATGCGGATGCATTTCATGACGTCCGCATCGCCGACATTGCGCCAGTACTGATAGAATTCGAAGGGCGTGGTCTTGTTCGGATCGAGCCAGACGGCGTTGCCGGCGGTCTTGCCCAT
>DBXK01000049.1:0-3467 GCA_002309375.1 Christensenella sp. UBA1214
GCATCAACCGCACCGGCGTGACCTCGATCTGCCAGATCCGCGGCAACGTTCCGGAACCCATCCGCGGGATCGAATGGATCTGTTTCGGATCCACGACCTTCAGCACCATGCTGCCGGTCTATACCAACGTATCCCGGATGCCGCGCTACCTGAGCGACGTCACCCTGGACACTTCCACCGAGAATTTCTATTGGGGCAGCCGCCTCATCGGAGCGCTCGCCGACCATAACTACAATACCTCGATCCAGCTGATCGAGCGCTACCAGAACGCCGTCGCCGTCCGCGGCCGCACGCTGATCCGCGAATACGACAAAAAGATCGCGGAAACGGGCGATATGAAGCTCGCCGAAAAAGCGAACGACGAGCTTGCGAAGATGGCGAAGGAGGAAACGACGAAGACCCTCACGAAGGTGCTCCACGACGCGAGCCTCCATATGAAGAACGGCTACAACAGGGCGGATAACTGACGAAATGAACGATACCTTTCTTGAAAACAGAGCTTCGAAGCCCACTAAGGACGAGCTTCGGAACGTATTTGCGGAAGCCTACCGGCTCGGTCTCGAAGCTGCGCCGGAAGGCAGGGTCGCTGACTATATCCCGGAGCTCGCGAAGGCGGATCCCGGCGCGTTCGGCATCTATATGCTGGACGGGAACGGCGAAAGCATCTCATTCGGTGACGTCAGCACGCGCTTCTCGATCCAGTCCGTCGCGAAGGTCATAATCCTTGCGGTCGCGCTCAAATACCGCGGCTTCGACGAGACCTTTTCCCATGTCATGATGGAGCCCTCGGGCGACAGCTTCAATTCGATCCTGAAGCTCGACCTTCGCAGCAATCTGCCCTTCAACCCGATGATCAACGCCGGCGCGATCCAGACGGTCAGCCTCCTCGCGGACGAATTCGGCTTCGACGATCTGATGGGCTTCGCGCGCGAACTCTGCATGGATCCGAATATCGTACTGGACGAAGCCGTCTATAATAGCGAGCACGATACCGGCGACCGCAACAGGGCGATCGTGTATCTTCTGAAGAGCAAGGGCGTTCTGATGGCGGACCCGGAAAAGACCGTGGATCTGTATTTCAAGCTCTGCTCGCTTTCCGTCAACGCGCGTTCGCTCGCGGCGCTCGGCCTCGTGATCTCCAACGGCGGCGTGAACCCGTTCACGGGGCGCAACTGGATCGAGCCGGATCATGTTCGGACGATCAAGAGCCTGATGTTCACCTGCGGCATGTACGATTTTTCCGGCCAGTTCGGCGTAAAGGTCGGCGTTCCCGGAAAGAGCGGCGTCGGCGGGGGAATGGTCTGCGCGGCGCGCGGGCCGATGGGCATCGGCCTCTACGGGCCCTCGCTCGATCCCTACGGCAACAGCATCGCCGCGGTGAAGGCGATGGAGCATCTTTCCGAAAAGCTGAACCTGCACGTTTTCGATTATCTATGAGCAATATGAACACCTTCACCGGGAAGAAATTCGACCCGATGCTGATCACTCCCGCCGATATCGGCGAAAGGGATATCGCCCACGCGCTGAGCCTCATCTGCCGCGGCTGCGGGCATCTTCGCCGGTTCTATTCCGTGGCGCAGCATTCCGTCAACTGCGCGCGCGAAGCCCTTGCGAGGGGGCTTTCCAACCGGGTCGCGCTCGCCTGTCTTCTGCACGACGGGAGCGAGGCCTATATCGCCGATATCATCCGCCCGATCAAGGAGCATCTTCCGGATTACGCGCGGATAGAATGCCGGATCATGGACGCCGTTTTCGCGCGCTTCGGCCTTTCGGACCTTTCGGAAGAAGAAACGCGCCTTTGGAAGCGGATCGACGACGAGCTTCTCGAAAACGAGCTCAAAGAACTGCTTCCCGGCGAGGAGGAACGCGTCCCGGCCGGGCTCAGCTCGAAGCCGGATCTTTCCGAAAAACCCTTTGCGGAAGCGGAAAACGAGTTTCTCGCACTGCTTTCGAAACTGACGGAACAAAGTTCATTCTGAAAGGAAAAACCATGGACGCAAACTGCGAAAAACTGATCCGCGAGCTCTCGGACGCCTTCGGTCCCTCGGGCTTCGAGGATGAAGCCGTGAAGGTGATCAGGCGGTGGACTGAGGAGCTCGGGACCGTATCCGAGGACAAGCTCCGCAATGTATTCGTTTACCGCAAGGAGAACCGCGGCGGCAGGCCCGTGCTGATGCTCGACGCGCACAGCGACGAGGTCGGCATGATGATCCGCGCCGTCCGGGAGAACGGCACGCTCGCGTTTCTGCCGCTCGGCGGCTGGAACAAGCCCTCGCTCCCCGGCGCGAAGGTGCTCGTGCGCAATGCCGAGGGAAAGCTCCTGCCCGGCGTGATCGCGGCAAAGCCCGTGCATTTCATGAGCGAGGCGGAAAGGAAGAACACAAGCTTCGAGATCACCGATCTTTCGATCGATATCGGCGCAAAGAACGCGGAGGAAGCCGAGAACGTTTTCAAGGCGGCGCCCGGCGAACCGGCGCTTCCGGCGACGAAGTTCGAATCGGATGCAGCGCACGGCCTTCTTTTCGGCAAGGCCTTCGACTGCCGCATCGGCTGCGCGGCGCTGATCGAAACGCTGCGGAGGCTGCGGGGGAAGGAACTCCCGTTCGACGTCGTCGGCGTCTTTTCATCGCAGGAGGAGGTCGGCGAAAGGGGAGTCAAAGTTGCCGTTGAGCGCGTGAAGCCCGATATCGCGATCTGCTTCGAAGGCGCGCCGGCGGACGATACCTTCGCAGAGCGCCGGCTTTCGCAAACGCGGGTCGGCGGCGGCCCGATGCTCCGCTACATGGATAAATCGGTGATCTGCAGCCCGCGCTTCATGCGCTTCGCAATCGCGGAGGCGAAAGCGGCGGGGATCCCCGTCCAGTGCGCGGTCAGAGAGGGCGGCGGCAACAACGGCGCCGTGATCAACCTCTCCTCGGGCGGCGTGCCGGTGATCGTCGCGGGAGTGCCGGTCCGGTACATCCATTCGCCGAACTGCATCGCCTCGTATCCCGATTTCGAAAACACCGTCCGCCTTGCCGTACGCCTTGCGGAAAAGCTGACTGCGGATGTGCTCGAAAGCTTCTGAAACAATATATGATCCCTCCCGCCGCATTTTCCGTTTTACGGGAGCGGCGGGCGGTGGTATAATGATCCCGAGATAAGTTTTGCCCGCGCTTCAATGAAAAACGCGGTTTATCCGAACAGGAGGACAATATGAAAAAAAGAGCAATAATCATCGTACTTGACAGCGTCGGCATCGGCGAGCTGCCGGACGCCGCCGATTTCGGGGACGAGGGCTCCCATACCCTCGGCAATATCCAGGCGGAAAGGCCGATGGATATCCCGAATCTTCTTTCCCTCGGCCTCGGCAATATCGAAAATTCCCGCCTGCCGCGCGTTGAAAAGCCCCGCGCCGCATACGGCCGCAGCGCCGAGCGCACGAAGGCGAAGGACACAACGAGCGGGCACTGGGAAATGGCGGGCCT
>DBXK01000049.1:3486-62560 GCA_002309375.1 Christensenella sp. UBA1214
TTCCGCACCTATCCGGACGGCTTCCCCCGCAGCGTCATGAACGAATTCGAGATGAAGATCCACCGCGCGACCCTCGGCAACTGCGTCGCCTCCGGCACGGTCATCATCAACGAGCTCGGCGACGAGCACGTCAAAACCGGCAAGCCGATCGTTTACACCTCCGCCGACAGCGTTTTCCAGATCGCCGCGCACGAGGACGTGATCCCGCTCGACAAGCTCTATAAAATGTGCGAAACGGCAAGGGAAATGCTCGTTGGCGACAACCTCGTCGGCCGCGTGATCGCCCGCCCGTTCATCGGCTCGAACGGGCACTATACGAGGACGGAGAACCGCCGCGATTTCGCGCTCGAGCCGATCGCGGAGACCGTGCTCGACAGGCTTTCCGGCAAGGGCTATGACGTCGTCGGCATCGGCAAGATCGAGGATATCTTCGCGCATAAGGGCCTCACCACCGTCGACCACACGAAGAACAATCCGGACGGCATCGAGGCGACGATCCGCTTCCTGAAGGAAGGCAAGGGCGATTTCATCTTCACGAACCTCGTCGATACCGATATGCTCTACGGCCATAGGAACGACGTCGAGGGCTACGCCTCCTGCCTCGAATACTTCGATAAAAAGCTGCCGGAGATCATCGACGCGATGTCCGACGAGGATCTTCTGATCATCACCGCCGACCACGGCTGNNNNAGCACCGACCATTCCCGCGAATACATCCCGCTGCTCGTCTTCGGCAAATTCGTGAAGCCCGTTCCCCTCGGAACGCTCCCGACCTTCGCGGATATCGGCTCCACGGTCTGCGAATACCTGACGGGCGAGGAATTCCCCGTCGGCGCTTCGTTCCTCAAAAAGCTCGTCTGAGCGCCGCAAAACGCAAAAAAAGCCGAATAAAATCACCCTTTCCGGGAATATGCTGTATTCCGGAAGGGGTGATTCTTTTGTTTAATATCCTGAAAAAAGCGGCGGCGCTGCTCATTGAACTCAATACGAAAACGGTGCTCTTCGAAAAGAATGCCGATAAAAAACTGCCCGCCGCCGGGCTTTCGCGCCTCCCCGCGCTCCTTGTGATCTCGGAGGCCTTCGACGCCGGGGAGATCGGGAAGGACGCTTCCGTGACCGTCGGCGGCGCCTCTGCGGGGATCGGCGGAACGACGGCCTTCCTGCGCGAGGGGGAGCGGATCGACGCCGGGAGCCTGCTGCTCGCCGCCGTGATGATCAACGCCGGGGACGCGATCCACGCCCTCGCCTGCGCGGTCTGCGGCAGCGAAGGAGCTGCGGCCGGGCGCATCAACGCGCGCATGGCGGAGCTCGGGATCGACTGCGTTTATTCCGATATCTGCGGGCAGGATCAATTCTTCACGGCGAAGGAGCTCGCTTCTCTCGGCGAGGCGCTGACCGCGAGCGATACTTTTTCGCAGTTCGGCACAAAATATTATGAGATGATACATCACAGCGGGGCGGGGGACACGGAGCTCGTGAACCCGAACAAGCTCGTGCGGCAGTACCCGGGCTGCATCGGCGTCGCCACCGGCTCGTCGAAGGAGGCGGGCTACTGCGGCGTTTTCGCGGCAAGGCGCGGGGAAACGGCCATGCTCGCCGTCATCCTCGGCGCCCGGAACAGCTCGGAGCGGTTCTCGCTCGCTTCATCGCTCCTCGACAGCGGCTTTTCGGCGCATAAGGCCTTCCGCGTCTGCACTGAGGGCGAGCGCTTCGGCAGCGTGCCGGTGAAGGGCTCGCTGAAAACGGAGGTCCCGGCAGCGGCGGCGGAGGAGCTCGGGCTGCTTCTTCCGGGAGCGGGGGAGCGCTGCCGAACGGAGGTCGTGCTGCCGGAATACGCCGAAGCGCCGATCCTTGAAGGCGACGTCCTCGGGATGCTGCAGGTCTTCTCCTCCTCGGGCGAACTTCTTGCCGAAGTGCCGCTCATCGCCGCGGAGGCCGCGCCTTCAGCCGGGTTCGGCGATTGTTTTTCCTATATCCTGCGGCATTTTCTGCGCTCTTAGCATGAACGCGCGCATATATGGCCTCCGGCATTGCGGAACGGAGGATTTTATGGTATAATAAAACTGGAAATTTGTGTGGAACAGGCCGCGCGTCCGCGAAAGCGGCCCGCGGCATTACGAAGGAGGATGCGGCTTGAACGGTATTCTGGATTTCATAATCGGGAGGCTCTTCACCCTCCCCGCGATCGTCGTGGGGCTCAGCTTCCATGAATGGGCGCATGCCTTCGCCGCGTATAAGATGGGCGACCCGACCGCGAAGAACCTCGGCAGGCTGACGATCAACCCCCTTGCGCATATCGATCCGATCGGCTTCCTTATGATGTTCATCTTCGGCTTCGGCTGGGCGAAGCCCGTTCCGGTGAATCCGAACCGCTTCAAAAAATACCGCCTGGGTGAGATCGTCGTTTCCCTCGCGGGCGTTACGATGAACCTGATCATCGCCTTCGTGTTCGCGCTGGTGATCGCCGCAGTCTATCGCTTTGCCGACGTGGAATTCCTCCTCAGCACTGCGGGCGGCAAGCTGGCCCTCGTTCTCGACTATTTCGTGCTGATCAACCTCTGCCTGCTCGTTTTCAACCTGATCCCGATCTATCCGCTGGACGGCTTCCATGTTGCCGAAGTGCTGCTGATCAAGCCACTCGGCCCGAAGCCCTTCCTCTTCATCCGCAAGTACGGCATGTATATCCTGATCGGGATAATGCTGCTCGGCCGCGTCGGCTTTTCGCCGGTCTGGACGGCGGCGGAATTCATCGCCCAGGGTCTGCTTCGCTTCGCCTGCATGCTCTTCGGCGTCCGCTACGCCTGAAATAAATGGATTACCGCGTACATATCAAACAATTCGAGGGTCCGCTCGACCTGCTGCTCCATCTTGTTGAAAAATCGGAGCTCGATATCCGGGATATCTTCGTTTCGGAGATCACTTCGGAATTCCTCGAATACATGAAGCAGCTCGACGAGCTCGATGCGGACCGCGCAAGCGAGTTTTTGACCGTCGCCGCAACGCTCGTCTATGCAAAATCTCGCTCCCTCTTCCCGCCCGAACCGAAGGATGAGGAGGAAGAGGAGGAGGATCCCGCGGAGCAGCTGATCCGCCAGCTTCGCGAATACAAGGCCTTCAAGGAGGCCTCCGCCGCGATGCGCGCCCTTGCCGGGAAGGCCGGCGAGATGCGGACCAAGCAGCCGGAGGAATTCCCGCTGCCGCCGAAGGAGATCATCCTTCGGGATACGACGGTCGACCGCCTTTTCGAAGCGATGCTGAAGGCGCTCAGCCGCGCGGAGGAGCCCGATAAGCGCGAGAAGGTCCATTCCGTCAAAAAGGATGAATTCACCGTTCGCAGGCAGACGAAAAAGATCCGCGAAACGCTGCTTTCCCTCGGCGGCAGGGTCGCCTTTTCGACTCTCACGGAAGGCGCTTCGAGGATGGAGATCATCGTGACCTTCATGTCCCTGCTCGAGATGATCGCGGCGGGGGAGATCACCGCCCGCCAGAAGCGCTACTGCGGCGAGATCGACATCGTTCAGCTGAAGCTGATCAAAAACGACGACGACCGGAGCTATATGGACGAACAGGACTGATAAAATGGAAGAGACGAATGAGATCATGAATACCGAAGAAGGGAAAGCCTTCGATAAAGCCGCGTTCTTCGGCGCCGTCGAAAGCCTGCTCTTCGTTTCGGGCGAGCCGATCGGCTTTGCGGAGCTCGTGCGCGTTTTCGACCTTCCGGAGCAGAAGGTGCGCGCGCTCGTTGCCGAAATGGAAACGGAGATGCGCATCGCCGGAAGGGGCGTGCTGCCCTATGTGACCGAAACGACGGTCCAGCTCGTGACGAACCCCGTTTATTATGAAAAGGTCGTGAGCCTGCTCTCGCCGCCGGAGGAAAAGAGCCTCAGCGATTCGGTGATGGAGACCCTCTCCGTGATCGCCTACCGTCAGCCCGTCACGCGGGCGGATATCGAGGCGGTGCGCGGCGTGCGCTGCGAATATTCCGTGACCCAGCTTCTGAAGCAGGGCCTGATCCGCGAGCTCGGGCGGAAGGACTGCGTCGGGAGGCCGATGCTCTTCGGAACGACGGACGCCTTCCTCAGGAAATTCGGGCTCCATTCCCTCGAGGAGCTGCCGCCGATGCCCGCCGCGGAGCCGGAGGAGGAAGAGGGCGGAACGATCGAGGTCGTCTGAAATCGGGCGGCCGGTAATAATTGACGCCGAAAAGGGCGGGAAAGGGGCAAAAGCGCCCCGAAATATCCAATATAATCAATAAAAATATGGCATTTCGGTGAATGATTGCGCAGAACTCTTGCCAAATCGCAGCGGATGCTATAAAATAAGCTTGAAAATCAGAAATGATTGAAACTCAATCGGAGGTGCCATTATGACTGCAACGATCAAAACGGAAATCGGCACGATCACTCTCGATGAAGACGTCATCGCGAGCATCGCCGGCTATGCAGCTTGTGAAAACTACGGTATCGTCGGGATGAACAGCAAATCCGCCGGGGATTCCCTGCGCCAGCTGATCGGCGGGGAGAACATCCGCCGCGGCGTGAAGGTGGAGACCCTTGACGATAACCGAGTGAATATCGATCTTTACGTGATCCTTCAATACGGGATCTCCTTCCCCGCAGTTGCGGAGAATGCCGTCAGCAACGTCCGCTACCGCGTGGAGGAAATGACGGGGATCAAGGTCTGCAAGGTCAACTTCTATGTTGAAGGTATCCAGGTCTGAGCCCTGATGTTTGGAGGATTTAGCTTTGCTCAAGCGTACGATTGACGGGTCGATGTTCCGCAGCATGCTCCTTATGGGCGCGGCATGCCTTGAAAAGAACAAAGCGACCGTAGACTCGATGAATGTTTTCCCGGTGCCGGACGGCGATACCGGAACCAATATGTCCATGACCATGCAGCGCGCCGTTATGGAGATCAATTCGGTGAAGTCCGATGCGATCGACGAGCTCGCTTCCGCGCTTGCCACCGGCGCTCTCAAGGGCGCAAGGGGCAATTCCGGCGTCATCCTTTCCCAGATCTTCCGCGGCTTCTCCCGCGCGCTGAAGGGCACGAAGGACAATATCACCGGCGAGCTGCTTTCCGCCGCGCTTTCGGGCGGCACGGAGGCGGCGTATAAGGCCGTCATGAAGCCGAAGGAAGGCACGATGCTGACCGTTGCCCGCATGATGAGCGAGAGCGTCGCCCGCGCCGTTTCAAGGGGTGCGGACGCCTATTCCGTGATCGACGTCATGCTCGAAAGCGGCGAGGCCGCCCTCAAAAAAACGCCCGATCTGCTTCCCGTTCTGAAGGAAGCCGGCGTTCTCGATTCCGGCGGCATGGGCCTTCTGACGATCTACCGCGGCTTCAAGCTCGCCCTCGACGGCGAGGAGCCCGGCGAGGATATCCTCGGTTTCCTCGAAAAGGAAAAGGCCGTTGAAGCCGCGCCGCAGGATATCGGCCTCGAGGATGTGAACGAGATCAAGTTCGGCTACTGCACCGAATTCTTCGTAACGAGGATGCCCGCTTCCGTAACGGCGGCGGACGTTGAAAAATTCCGCGACAAGCTCCTCAAGCTCGGTGATTCCGTCGTTGTCGTGCACGACGACGGCATGATCAAGGTCCACGTCCATTCCAACGCCCCCGGCAAGGTGCTGCAGTATGCTCTCAGCCTCGGCGAGATCGACAAGGTCAAGATCGAGAACATGCGCGAGCAGAACCGCGCCATCGCGGAGCAGCTCAAGGCCAGCGAAAAGGAGATCGCCGTCGTTGCGGTCAGCGCGGGCGACGGTATCGACGAAATTTTGAAGAGCCTCGGCGTCGATTCGATCATCACCGGCGGCCAGACCATGAACCCGAGCATCGACGTTATCTCCCAGGCGATCAAAAAAGCGAACGCGAGGAACGTCTTCGTGCTTCCCAATAACCCGAATATCATCATGGCGGCGCAGCAGGCCGCGGAGATCAGCGAGCGCAACGTCATCGTGCTCCCGAGCAAAACGATCGTCCAGGGCGTGAGCGCGATGATCGGCTTCAATCCGGAGGGCGACGTCGAATCCAATAAGGAAAGCATGACCGAAGCGCTTTCGAACGTCGTTTCCGGCTCCGTCACCTTCGCCGTGCGCGATACCTCCTTCGAGGGCAAGACCATCGCCGTGAACGATATCATCGGCATCGTCGAAGGCAAGATCTCCGTCGTCGGGCACAGCGTCGCGGAGACCACCGAAAGCCTTGTCGACGGCATCTTCGCCGAGCGCGGCGACGACGGCATCGTGACCCTCTATTACGGCAGCGACACTCCGAAAGAGGACGCCGAAGCGCTTTGCGAAAAGCTTGCGGAGAAATATCCGGAAGCGGAGTTCGCCGCGCAGTACGGCGGCCAGCCCCTCTATTATTACTACGTCGCGGTGGAATAAATTGGATCCGACCGAAGGCTTGACTTCAATCAAAGGCATTGGCCCGGGGAGAGCTGAACAGCTTGCCCGTCTGGGCCTTTTTTCGTTGGAGGACGTCCTCGGCTTCATGCCCCGCGCCTATCTCGATTATTCCGCGCCGAGGAAGATCGCCGATATCGGCGACGGCGAAGCGGCGGCCGTGAAGATCGGCTTTATAGGCAAGCCGAGCATCTTCCGCGCGAAGACCGGCATGACCGTCGTTTCCGTTTCCGTCGGCGACGAAACGGGCAATATGGTCGCAAGCTGGTTCAATCAGCCCTATATGCTCAAAAGCATCCCGAAGGAGCCCGGCGGCTATATCGTCGGCACGATGGACCGCCGCAGCGGGGCGCGCCTGCTTCGCGCGTCGTTTGTCAAAAACCTCCCCGGCGTCGTGCCCGTTTATCCGCTCGTCAAGGGCCTTTCCCAAAGCGTTCTGAGAAAGACCGTCAAATCGGCGCTTTCCGCCTGCGCGGACGGGATAGAAGAGACCATGCCCCCGCATTATCGCGAAAAATACGGCCTTATCGGCCTTCGCGAGGCGATAGAGACCGTGCATTTCCCGAAGGACACGGCTTCCCTTGCCGCCGCGCAGGAGCGCCTTGCCTTCGAGGACGCCGCCGTGCTGACCCTCGTGCTCGAGACACTTCGCGGAACAAGGCGGGGGGAAAGCGGAATCAGCTTCGATACCTCCGGCGTGCTTGCCGAATTTCTCGAAAAACTGCCGTTCGAGCCGACGGAGGCGCAGTACAGCGTGATGAGCGAGATCGCGCTCGATATGGCCTCCCCGCAGCCGATGAGCCGCCTCATCCAGGGCGACGTCGGCTCCGGCAAAACGGTCCTTGCGCTGTACGCGATGAACGTCGCGGCGAAAAACGGTTATCAATCCGTGCTCATGGCGCCGACGGAGATCCTTGCGGAGCAGCATTTCGAGCAGCTCAAGCGCTTTTTCGGCGAACGGGCGGCGAAGCTGACCGGCCACATGAGCGCGAAGGAGCGGCGGGAGACCCTCGCCGGCATCGCGGACGGGCGGTTCATCGCCGTCACCGGCACCCACGCGCTGATCGAAAGCGGCGTTGAGTTCGCGCGGCTCGGCCTCGTCATCACCGATGAGCAGCACCGCTTCGGCGTGCGCCAGCGCGCGGCGATCGGCAAAAAGGGCGAAGCGCCGGATACGCTCATCATGAGCGCGACGCCGATCCCGAGGACGCTTTCGCTGATCCTCTACGGCGATCTCGACGTTTCGCTCGTCAAGGGCATGCCGCCCGGAAGGAAGCCTGCCCTGACGAAGCTCGTTCCGGAAAACAAGCGCATCGATATGTATCGCTATATCGAAAAGCTGATCCGCGCGGAGGGCGTGCAGGCGTACGTCGTCTGCCCGATGATCGACGAAAACGAGGAGCTTGCCGGCGTGCAGTCCGCGGAGGCGCTTTACGCGGAATTAAAGGAAAATCTCGGCCTGCGCATCGGCCTGATCCACGGAAGGCTGAAGGCGGCGGAGAAGGACGCGCTGATGGATTCCTTCCGCCGGGGCGAAACCGACCTGCTCGTTTCGACGACGGTGATCGAGGTCGGCGTCGACGTTCCGAACGCCTGCATCATGGTCATCGAATCGGCGGAGCGCTTCGGCCTTGCCCAGCTTCATCAGCTCCGCGGAAGGGTCGGTCGCGGGCAGAAGGCGAGTTACTGCTTCCTTCTGACCGGCTCCTCGTCAAAGACCGCGCTCGAAAGGCTGCGCTTCATGACCACGACGAGCGACGGCTTCGCGATCGCCGAAAAGGACCTTGAAACGCGCGGCCCTGGCGAGCTGATCGGGATGCGCCAGCACGGCGTCAGCGAATTCGCGGCGGCGGCGCTCGCGGCGGATATCGAAACGCTGAAGAAGGCCCGGGACTGCGCCGTGGAGATACTGGGCGGCCCGAACGACGACTGCCGGCTGCTGCGCGAAAAGGCGATGCGCAAATACGAGCGCACGCTCGAAAGCGTAGTGATCAACTGATTTTTCAAAAAGGAAAAGCATATGGAAGTCAATTTCGATCTGCTGATCTCAGGATGCAACACCCGCTGCAGGCATTGCTACGTGAACGGCGGTCCCGGCAGGAATATGCCGCCGGAGGATGCGCTCTTATGCATCGAAAAGCTGGATGAGCTCACCGCGGCGCTGCCGTATAATGCGAGCATGACGCTCGATAACGAGCCGATGAATCATCCGGATATCATAAAGATCATTCGTACTGCTTCATCGACGAAGCATATAGTAAACTTCCATCACGGCATGACGACCGGCATCGCGCTTCTGAACCGGAAGGACAGGGCGGAAGTGATGAAGGCGTACCTTGGCTGCGGCATGACCGAATTCGGGATCACGCTCCACGGAAATGCGGAGCATCACGACTTCATCGTCCGCAGGAAAGGCGCGTACGCGGCGTCACTCGCGGCCGCCGAATTAATGCGTTCCTACGGCGCGGAGATCGGAGTTTCACTGATGCTGAACCGTTTTTTTGCGGAGGATGCGGCGGAGATCGACGCGGCACTGGCGGCTCTGAAGCCGGATTGCATTTATTTTGCGATACCCAATTACACTCCGCACGCGAATATGCCGGCGTTCGAACCCTTCCGCGCTTCAATGGATACGCTTTCCGCGCTCCGACCGAGGCTTAAAGGTTGGCAGCAGGACGCGGATGAGCTCTTTGAAAGGGCGGTAAACGGCTCGGTCAGCGCCGTCATCGGTCAGCTCGAAAACGGTTTGAAACTGCGGGACCTGTTCGAAGCTCCGCAGAATGAACTCTATCTCTGCGTCCATCAGGACCGCCGGCTGTATCTTGGAAACACCGGCGTCGAAACGCTTTGCCTCGGCGATCTCAAAACCTTGAATATTGCCGAGACCGCGGCGTTTATCGCAAATCAGCCGGGCAACCGGGATTACGGAGCATTTTACGATACAGCCGTTCTGCCGAAAGAAGAGGAGCTCATCCGCGCATTGAAGCGAATGCCGGGAGATCTTATATTCAGCGACGCGGCGAGCGTGATCTGCCGCGGCCTTGCGGATATGGGAATACCGACGAAGATCATTGACCCGCGGAACTGATCGGTCAATTTGATCCTACGTGAATCGGGAAACACATTCCCGATTTTTTGTTTTCAAAAAAATACCTTTCATACATTCGACAAATCAGGACAAATTAAGAGCGCACGGTGAACAAACGGAGGTTCGGAAGAAGGATCTGCCGTTTGCGAACGGAGCGCTCCTTTTGTTCTCCGTGAGAAAATAGTCCGCGCCGGGCAAAACCGGCGCGGGCGCCAGGAAACGGAGGTGAACAGAAATGACTTCAAGCAACAGGCTCACGGTTCCCGAAGCGCGTCAGAGCCTCGATCAGTTCAAGACCGAGGTCGCGAATTCCATGAACATCAACCTGAAGGACGGCTACAACGGCGACATCAGCGCCCGCGACGCAGGCCGTATCGGCGGCCAGATGGTGAAGCGCATGATCCGCTATGCGGAGGATCACATGCAGAAGTGACCGCGCCGAAAATCTTCGTGATGAGAATATTATGAAAGGAGAAAAAAGCGATGTATAACCAGAATCAGAATCAGACCGGCGGCAGCTCCAATTCGAGAGAGATGAAGCAGAGGCTTTCCAATATGAAGACCGAGGTCGCCAATTCCATGAGCATCAGCCTCAGCCAGGGCTATAACGGCGACATCACCGCGCGCGACGCGGGCCGTATCGGCGGAGAGATGGTCAAGCGCATGATCGAGTTCGCCGAAAGGAACATGAACGGCGGCAGCAACATGATGAACTGAGCATTTGAAAGCAGTTCCCGCCGCCCGGAGATCAGCTGAGCCGGGCGATATCCCCGAAAAGAAAACTCCGCTCCGCGGAATGCGGGACGGAGTTTTTTGTTCTTCTTTATCCGTTTCCGGGGTTCATTCGCCCCGCTTTTCGCGGAGCATCGCTTCCTTCGCTTCGACCTTTTCCATGAATTTCCGGTTGTCGATGATGAACCTTTCGTGGATCCCCTCGCCGATCGGGCCGAAATCATCCTCCGCCGTGACGCTGAAAACGAGGCGGCGGCGGTCGACCTCGATGAGCTCGCTTTCGCAGGTTATCACCGAGCCGACGGGGGAGGGGGAAAGGTGCTTGCAGCTGATCGAGATCCCGACCGTTCCGCAGCCTTCATCGAGCTCCGCCTGCACGCTGTCCGCGCAGGTATTCTCCATCAGCGCCGTGAGCGCCGGCGTCGCGAAAACGGGCAGCATGCCGCTCCTCAGCTTCGCGGCGGTGTTTTCATCCGTAACGGTCACGCTCTTTCTTCCCTTTAAACCGGTTTTGATCATATCCTTCTCCTTTTGAAAGCGTTTTTTCTTCGTTTCCCGCAATATTATAGCGTATTTTTCGGCAATTTCAACCCCGGCGCAAATTATCTTGTTTTTTTGCGTTACAAATCCGTTTCGATGTGTTATAATTATAATGGTGTTTTGTTTTGGGAAAACAAATGCGCCGAAACATCCGAAAGGTGAAAAGATCATGAAGCACGGATTCATCAAAGTTGCCGCCTGCTCGCCGAAGGTCCGCCTCGGCGACCCGAAATACAATGCGGACGTCATCATCGACGCGGTCAAAAAGGCCGACGAAGAGGGCGTGACGCTGATCGCCTTCCCGGAGCTCGCGATCACGGGCTACACTATGGGCGACCTTTTCGAGCACGAAATGCTGCTCGACACCGTCGAAAAGGAGATCCTGCGCATCCGCGACAGCATCCGCGGCCTGCATACGATCGCCGTCGTCGGCGCTCCGCTGCGCTGCGGCGGGAAGCTTCTCAACTGCGCCGCTGTCATCCCGCCGACGGACGACCCGATCAACTTCTTCGCGAAGCGGCATCTTCCGAATTACGGCGAATTTTACGAGGCGCGGCAGTTCACGCCCTATACCCGGGAAAAGGACAGCGTCTATCTCGGCGAGCTCGGCTGGCTGCTGCCCGCGGGCGGCGTGCTGGAGGTGGAGGACGTCCCGAACCTCGTCTTCGGCGTCGAGATCTGCGAGGATCTCTGGGTCATGGACCCGCCCTCGAATACTCTTGCGAAGAACGGCGCGCTTCTGATCGTCAACTGCTCCGCCGGCAACGAGATCATCGGCAAAGCGGATTACCGCCGGAACCTCGTCGCCGTCCAGTCCGCGAAGACGACCTCCGCATACCTCTATGTCAGCGCGGGCGAGGGCGAATCGACCTCCGACCTCGTCTTCTCCGGCCATGATTTTATCTATGAAAACGGCACGCTCCTCGCCGAAAACAAGCCCTTTGAAAACGGCGGCGAGCTTCTTATAACCGAGATCGACCTCGGGCGCCTTCTTTACGAGCGCCGCAGGGTCAACAGCTTCCCCTCGAGCTTCGACGACAAGCGCGTCTGGTGCATCAGCTGCGGCTACGTTCCGCGCCGCGATGAATACGAGGACGGCTACGGCGGCTATCCCGCCTGGGCGCCCGAAAACAGCGTCCTTCCGGAAACGAAGCTCACCAGGCACTTCGACCGCAACCCCTTCGTCCCGAAGGACGGGCACGAAATGACCGCCCGCGCAAGGGATATTCTGACGATCCAGGCGATGGGCCTCAAGCGCCGCATCGAGCAGGTGCACGCTTCCTCCTGCCAGATCGGCATTTCCGGCGGCCTCGATTCGAGCCTTGCGCTGCTCGTCTGCGCGGAGGCCGTCGACCGCCTCGGCCTCGACCGCTCGTTCATCCACGCCGTCACGATGCCCTGCTTCGGCACCACCGCGAGGACGAAGAGCAACGCCCTCCGCCTCTGCGAAGCGCTCGGCGTCCGCTGCGACACGGTCGACATCACCGAAACCGTCCGCTCGAATTTCAAAGATATCGGCCACGATGAGAGCGACCACAGCGTGACCTATGAAAACGTGCAGGCGCGCGTCCGTACCCTCGTTCTGATGAACCTTGCGAATAAGGAAAACGGCATGGTCATCGGCACAGGCGACCTTTCGGAGCTCGCGCTCGGCTGGGCGACCTATAACGGCGACCACATGAGCATGTACGGCGTCAACTGCGGCGTTCCGAAGACGCTGCTCAAATACGTCGTGCGCTATTATGCCGACCATATCGGCGGCGAGGAAGTGAAGAAGGTGCTTTACGATATCCTCGATACGCCGATCTCGCCGGAGCTCCTGCCCCCGGACGAGGCGGGCAACATCGCCCAGATCACGGAGGATCTCGTCGGGCCCTACGAGCTGCACGATTTCTTCCTCTACTATGTGCTCCGCTGGGGCTATCCGCCGGCGAAGCTTTACAGGATCGCGAAGGAAGCGTTCCGCGGCAGCGAATTCGGCGAGGAAGTGATCCTCAAATGGCTGAAGAATTTCTACCGCCGCTTCTTCACCCAGCAGTTCAAGCGCAACTGCCTGCCCGACGGCCCGAAGGTCGGCTCCGTCTGCCTCTCCCCGCGCGGGGACTGGCGCATGCCGAGCGACGCGGCGAGCAGGATATGGCTCGACGAGCTCGAAACGCTGAACAGGATACATATTTTACCGAAGGAATAAGCAAAAAACGCTTGAACATCACCGCAGGGAGGCGCCATGGCATATAACGCACTCTATCGTAAATACCGTCCGGCCCGCTTTTCGGAGGTCGTGGGACAGGAGCATATCACCGAAGTGCTCCGCAACCAGATCCGCACCGGAAGGTTCGCGCACGCCTATCTTTTCAGCGGCACGCGCGGAACGGGCAAGACCAGCACGGCGAGGATCTTCGCCCGCGCCGTCAACTGCCTGAACCCGAAGGACGGCGAGCCCTGCGGCGAATGCGAAGCCTGCCGCATCAATATCGCCGAAAGCATCGACATCGTCGAGATGGACGCCGCCTCCAACTCCCGCGTGGACGAGATGCGCGCCTTGCTCGACAAGGCCGAATTCGCGCCGATCCACCTTAAAACGAAGGTCTATATCATCGACGAAGCGCACATGCTCTCGAACAGCGCCGAAAACGCCCTCCTGAAAACGCTCGAGGAGCCCCCGGCGCACCTCGTTTTCATCCTTGCGACGACGGAGCCGCAGCAGCTCCCCGCAACGATCATCTCCCGCTGCCAGCGCTTCGATTTCCATCGCCTCTCGGTTTCGGATCTTGCGAACACGACCCGCCGCATCCTTGCGGACGTCGGCGCGCAGATCGACGAGGACGGCCTGATGAGCATCGCCCGCGCCGCGGACGGCGGCATGCGCGACTGCCTCTCCATCGCCGATCAGTGCCTCTCCTTCAGCGGAAATCATATCACGAAGGAGGACGTGCTGACCGTGCTCGGCAGCGTCGATCCGGATTTCATCTTCGATTTTGCGGATGCGATCATCCGCTCGGACGCCGCGCAGGTCATGCGCAGCGTCGAAAAAGTCGTTTCCGGCGGCCGCGATCTCGGCGTTTTCATCCAGGACCTCACGAACCATTTCCGCTCGCTCCTGTTTGCGAAGGTCATGGGCAGCTGCGCCGATATCCTCGACTGCACGGACGACACGATGCAGCGTTATCTCGATCAGGCGAAGACGGCGGGAAGAGCCCGGCTCGAGCGCACGCTCGGCGAGCTCATGAAGCTGCAGCCCTCTCTCAAATGGGTCATGCGCCCCCGCGTGCTGCTCGAAAGCACGCTGATGCAGCTCTGCCACCCCGGCGAGCAAACGGAGGTCACTGCGCTGATCGACCGCATCGAGGAGCTTGAACGGAAGCTCGCGGACGGCGAATTTGCCGTCGCCGCCCCCGCTCCGGCGCCGGAAAAGCCGGCGGAAGGGGAGAAAACGGAGCAAAGCGCGGAAGAAAAGCCCGAAAAGAAGCCGGAGCCCGTGCCGCCCGTCGTGCCCGATACCTTCGAAGTTCCGGCGCCGACGCCGCAGGCCGAGGCGGTCTACCGCAAATTCATGGCGTCGATCACCGCTTCGGACATCATGCTCGCGATGCAGCTGCAGCTTTCGGCGGCGCATTGGGCGGACAGCGAAAGCCTTTATATTTGCTTTGACAAAACGAAGCGTTCAAGTTATAATTACGCGCAGGAGCCGGAAGTCCATTCGCGGCTCCGCCGTGCTGCCGCGCAGAGCATCGCCCCGATGACGGTCGAGCTCGTGCTGAAGGACGGCAGCGTGCGCATCAGCGATGAAATTCCGCAGGAGATCTACGGAGTCAAGATAACGGAGGAATAAGAAATGCAGATCCAGGCACCCAAAGGAACGAAGGACGTACTCCCGCAGGACAGCTATAAATGGCAGTATGTCGAAGGCAAGATCCGCGAGCTCTGCCGGCTTTACGGCATCAGCGAGATCCGTACCCCGGTGATCGAGCATACCGAGCTCTTCCTGCGCGGCGTCGGCGACACGACGGATATCGTGCAGAAGGAGATGTATACCTTCAAGGACAAGGGCGACCGCTCCATCACTCTGAAGCCGGAGGGAACGGCGGGCGTCGTCCGCGCCTTCCTCGAAAACAGGCTCTTCAACGAGACGATGCCGCAGAAGATGTTCTATCTCAACGCCCCGGTCTTCCGCTATGAAAAGCCCCAGGCGGGGCGCCTCCGCGAGCACCACCAGTTCGGCGTGGAGATCTTCGGCGCCGCCTCGTACGAGACCGACGCGGAGCTCATGCTCCTTGCGCTCAATCTTCTCAAGGAGCTCGGTCTCGAGGATCTCGAGCTCAAGATCAACAGCATCGGCTGCGAAAAATGCCGCAAGGAATACAATAAAGCCCTCTATGATTATCTCAAAGGCCATATCGATTCGATGTGCAGGACCTGCCAGGGCCGCTTCGAGCGCAATCCGATGCGCATCATCGACTGCAAGGAGGAGCACTGCAAGGAGATCTGCAAAGGCGCTCCCCGCACGATCGATTTCCTCTGCGACGACTGCCGCGCGCATTTCGAAGGATTGAAGCGCTGCCTCGACGCCTGCGGAGTGAAGTACGAAGTCGATACGGACATCGTCCGCGGCCTCGATTATTACACCCGCACCGTTTTCGAGATCGTTTCGAACAACGTCGGCGCGCAGGGCACAGTCTGCGGCGGCGGAAGGTACAATAACCTCGTCGAGGAGCTCGGCGGCCAGCCCCTTCCCGCGGTCGGCTTCGGCCTCGGCCTCGAAAGGCTGCTGCTTGTGATGGAGAATACGAAGGCGATCTTCCCCGATCCGCCACGCATCAAGGTCTGCTTCGCCGCTGTCGGCGACGAGCCGAAGCTCCGCGCGTTCAGCCTTGTTCAGCAGCTTCGCGAGAACGGCGTCAGCGCCGAATTCGACCATATGGACCGCAGCATGAAGGCCCAGTTCAAATACGCCAACAAGCTCGAAGCGGAATACACCGTCGTCATCGGCGAGGATGAGCTCCGCGACGGCTCGGCGAAGGTCAAGAACATGGCCGACGGAATCGAGACAATGGTCATGCTCGACGAGATCGTCGATTTCTTCACGGAATAACGGATTTTTGCCGCTCCCTTCACGGGGGCGGCCGCTTTTTTGAACGGAGGTCACTATGGACGGAGAACTGAGGACGGTCGGCACCGTCATCGAGCTGAACGGCGATCGGGCGACGATCGCTTTCAAACGCAGCAAGGCCTGCGGCGACTGCCACGCCTGCGTTTCCTTCGGCTCCGATCAGGCGAAGACCGAGCTAATGAACACCCTCGGCGCGAAGGTCGGGGACCGGGTCTCCGTCGAGCTCCACTCCGGCAGCGTCATGAAGGCGAGCCTGATCCTTTACGGCATCCCGCTCCTCGCCCTGCTCGCGGGCGCTGTCGCCGGCAGCTTCATCGGAAATATCTGGACCGCCGTTTTCGGCATCGGCGCCGCGGCGCTCGCCCTCCTTGCGATCCGCCTTTTCGAGCCGAAATTCAGAAAACGCGCCGATTTTAACCCGATCATGATAGAGATCGTCGCCCGCGCGGAAGAGACCGGCGGGGAAGAATGAACCGAATAAACCGAAAAGAGCGGCCGAATAGCCGCTTCTTTTTTTGCCGCAAAAAGCGCGTCGGCGCGGCAGAAAACGCGCGAAAAAGTTATATTATCCCCAAGCTATTGACAAAGAGCGACAATGGTGATTTAATACGGTAAAGTTTAGTGGTGTTAAACCGAATGTTTAGCGTTCGCAACCTCGGGCGAAAGCAAGGCTAAACTTCCGGTTTAGTGCTTCGAAACCGGGACAGCGCGCGCCGCCTAAACGCGGCGTTCAGCGGAGCTAAACCAGTTTTTCCCGACCCGCGCGGAACGATCCAGTTGCCGCCGGGCCTCAAAGGAGAGGATCGAATGATCGATATCGGAGCAAAAATCAAAGGCCTGCGCCTGAAACTCGGCCTCACTCAGGAGGAGCTCGGCGCAAGGACGGAGCTTTCAAAGGGCTTTATTTCGCAGCTTGAAAGGAACCTCACTTCGCCCTCCATCGCGACCCTTGCCGACATCCTCGAAGCGCTCGGCACGGATCTCGCCTCGTTCTTCGCCGCCGGCGAAGCGAACGAGAAGGTCGGCTTCACGCCGGACGATATGTTCGAAAAGACCGACGATGAGCTCGGCTCCTCGATCCTCTGGCTCGTGCCGAACGCGCAGAAGAACGCGCTCGAGCCGATCCTCGTGACGATCCGCCCCGGCGGCAGCACGCTCGAGGACGATCCGCACGAGGGGGAGGAGTTCGGCTATGTGCTTTCGGGCAGCATCGTGCTCGTCATCGGCGAAAGAAGGCTGAAGCTCCACAAGGGCTGCAGCTTCTGCTTCAAGCCGACGGAGACCCATTACCTTATGAATCCCGCCAAGCGCGAAGCGAAGGTCATCTGGGTCTCGACCCCGCCGTCATTCTGACATAGATAAAGGAGAACAGGAATGGAAAAGAAACGCTTGATCGAGCTCAAAAATGTTTCAAAGGACTACAACGGAGACGTTGCTCTCGACAATATCAACCTCTATATCCGCGACGGCGAGTTTCTGACCCTGCTCGGGCCCTCCGGCTGCGGCAAAACGACGCTCCTGCGCCTGATCGCGGGCTTCATCATGCCGAGCTCCGGCCAGATCCTGATGGACGGCCGGGACCTCGTCTCCGTCCCGCCGTATAAGAGGCGCGTCAATACCGTCTTCCAGAAATACGCACTGTTCCCGCACCTCAACGTATATGACAACGTCGCCTTCGGCCTCAAGCTCAAGAAGGTCAAGAAGGACGTCATCAAGGAAAAAGTCACCGAGATGCTGAAGCTCGTCAATCTCGAGGGCTATGAAAAGCGCTGGATCGACCAGCTTTCCGGCGGCCAGCAGCAGCGCGTCGCGATCGCAAGAGCGCTCTGCAACGAGCCCGAGGTCCTGCTCCTCGACGAGCCCCTCGGCGCGCTGGATCTCAAGCTCCGCAAGGAGATGCAGGTCGAGCTCAAGCGCATGCAGCGCCAGCTCGGCATCACCTTCGTCTTCGTCACGCACGATCAGGAAGAGGCGCTGACGATGAGCGACACGATCGTCGTCATGAAGGACGGCGTGATCCAGCAGATCGGCACCCCGACCGACATCTACAACGAGCCGAAGAATGCGTTCGTTGCGGATTTCATCGGCGAGAGCAACATCGTCCCGGGCGTCATGCTCGAGGATTACAAGGTCCGCATGAAGGGCATGACCTTCCCCTGCGTGGACGCGGGCTTCGGCAGGAACGTCGAGGTCGACGTCGTGATCCGCCCGGAGGATATCGATATCGTTCCGCCAGAGCAGGCGAGGATCTCCGGCAAGGTCGTTTCGGTCGTCTTCATGGGCGTGCATTACGAGATCGACGTCGACTGCGGCGGCTATGAATGGGTCGTGCATTCGACCGATTACGCCGCCGTCGGCGATACCGTCGGCATTTCCATCCCGCCGGACGCGATCCATATCATGAAAAAGACCCGCAATACGAACCTGTTCGATGCGGAGGTCTGGCCCGGCGAAGGCATGATCTATATCGACAACGTCGGCTTCGAAGCGAACGGCCTCGACAAATACGAAAACAAAGAGATCGCGCTCGTGGAGATCGCGCCCGAAAAGGTGAAGATCGTCGCCCCGCAGGATGCGAAGCTCACCGGCTCCGTCAAGGAATGCATGTTCCTCGGCACCCATTACCAGATCACCGTTTCCTGCGAGGAGAACGATTGGATCGCCCATACCGAAGATTTCATGGAGGACGGCGAGGAGGTCGGCATCCTCGTTGCGCCGGAGGATCTCGTGCTTTCCGACCGCAGCGATGCGCCCATCCCCGGGAACGGCGGTGCGGAGCAGAATAACGGGAAGGACGGAACGGAGGCTGACTGATGAAAAGAGTTCGTCTTTCATATCCGTACGTCTTCGTATGGATGCCGATATTCATAATAGCGCCGATGCTGTTCGTGCTCTATTATGCTCTGTTCCGGGACGGGCACTTCACCTTTGAATTCGTGAAGCAGGTCTTCGCCGACACGACCTATCTCGGCGCATTCTGGAACTCCCTCTGGATCGCTCTTGCAACGACCGCGATCTGCCTTCTGATCGGCTATCCGGTCTCCTACATCCTTTCGAATATGAAAAAACGCACGGCGGCGCTCGTTTCGCTGCTGTTCATCCTTCCGATGTGGATGAATATGCTGCTCCGCACCCTCGCGTGGAAGATCATACTCGCAAAATGGGGCCAGCTCTATACCCCCGGCGCGGTGCTGATCGCAACGATCTACGACTTCCTGCCGTTCATGATCCTTCCGATCTACACGACCCTTATGAAGCTCGATAAATCCCATATCGAGGCCGCGCGCGATCTCGGCGCGAACGGCGTTCAGACCTTCCTGCGGGTCGTGCTGCCGCAGTCGATCCCCGGCATCATCTCCGGCGTCACGATGGTCTTCGTTCCGGCGATGTCGACCTTCGCCATTTCAACGATGCTCGGCGGCGGCGAAGTCGTCCTCCTCGGCCAAAAGATCGAAGAAAAATTCCTTTCGGGAAGCCCCGGCGTCATCGGCGTCGGTTCAACGCTTGCGATCGTTCTGATCATCCTGGTCATCATCTCGATGATCATCATGAACAAGGTCGAAAAGAATAACGGCACGGAAGGGGGTACGCTCTGGTGAAAAAGCTCGGAAATGTTCTTAAATCGGCGTATCTCGGCCTGGTGGTGCTGTTCATGTATCTGCCGATCGCGATCATGATCGGCATGTCCTTCACCGATTCGAGGAGCGCAACGCAGTGGCGCGGCTTCTCCTTCAACGCATACGTCAACCTTTTCAAGGACAGGGACGTGCGCGACGCGCTGATCGTGACCCTGACTGTCGCGGTGATCTCCAGCATCCTCGCAACGATCATCGGCACGGCGACGGCGATCGGCATGCACTCGATGAAAAAGCGTTCGAGAACGATCGTCGAATCCTTCACCCAGCTGCCGATGGTCAATCCGGATCTTGTGACCGGTATCTCGATGATGCTTCTGTTCGCGTTCATCGGCCTCAGCTCCGATCTCGGCTATCTGCGCCTCATTATCGCGCACACGACCTTCAACATCCCGTACGTGATCTTCTCCGTGCTGCCGAAGCTCCGCCAGTCCAGCGACATGCTCTATGAAGCGGCGATGGACCTCGGCTGCAGCCCGCTGCAGGCGCTGATCAAGGTCGTGATACCGGATATCATGCCCGGCATCGTTTCCGGCCTGATCCTTGCATTCACGCTCAGTATCGACGATTTCGCCGTCAGCCTCTTCACCGGCGGCGCAACGAAGAACCTTTCGATGCTGATCTTCTCCAAGACCGCGAAGGGCGGCGTCAACACCAAGTTCTGCGCTCTTTCGGCCCTCATGTTCCTTGTCGTCGCGGCGCTGCTGCTGTTCATCAATCTGCGCAGCATGAAGCAGGAGAAGGAAGCGGCGGAACAGAACAAAAAAGTCATGCGCAAGTCCTGATGGGCCGCGCCGGCATAAAAATCAACATAAGCTCAATAAAAACCGTGCGGATCGCCGGAAACCGATAGGAGGAAAACAAAATGAAAAAAACAATCGCAATCGTTCTCGCAGCAGTGATGGCCTTCGCGATCCTTCCGCTGCTTGCGGCCTGCAACAACGCCAATACCGTCAACCTTCTGAACTGGGGCGACTATCTCGATCCCGAGCTGATCGATGCATTCAAGCAGCAGACCGGCTACACCGTCAAGGAGACCAACGTCACCAGCAATGAGGAAATGCTGATCCAGCTCGATCAGGACGACTGCCCCTACGATATGTGCATCCCGTCCGACTACGCCGTCGAGCGCCTGATCGCCAAGGGCCGCCTTGCCGAGATCGATTACAACAATATCCCGAACATCAAGTATATCGACAAGGACCTGCTCGAAAAGTGCGAGGTCTTCGATCCCGGCAACAAGTATTCCGTGCCCTATACCTGGGGCATCCTCGGGATCATGTATAACACCAAGCTGGTCGACGAGGCCGACCTCGGCTCCTGGGATCTGCTCTGGAACGAGAAGTATGCCGGCCAGATCTATATGTATAACAGCATCCGCGATTCGATGGCGGCGGCCCTCATCAAGTGCGGTTACGATATCAATACCGACAACGAGGCCGAGATCAACGAGGCGGCCGACGCTCTGATCGAGCTGAAGAACAAGAATATCGTTCAGGCATGGCTGACCGACGATGTGAAGGACAACATGGTCAACGAGGATGGCGCGATCGCGCTCGTTTATTCCGGCGACGCCGTTTGGAGCATGAATACCGAGGACGGCGGCAACGCGGACCTCAGCTTCTTCGTTCCCGAGGAAGGCAGCAACATCTATTTCGACAACATCGTCATTCCCGTGAACTCCAAGAAAAAGGATATCGCGGAGCAGTTCATCAACTTCCTGCTCGATCCCGAGAATGCGGCGAAGAACACCGAGTTCATCGGTTATTCCAGCCCCAATACCGAGGTTGCCGAGCTGATCGACGAATTCTTCACCGGCAACCCCGCTTATAACCTCACCGACGAGGAGAAGGCCCGCTGCGAGATCTTCCGCGACCTCGGCGACAAGATCGAGATGTATGAAAAGGCCTGGGACCGCGTCTTCAAGTGATCACGCGCCCGAATGAAAACAGCTTTGCGGCTCCGGTTTTCCGGGGCCGTTTTCCGTTATCCCGGGAGCTTGCCCGCATTTTTCGACAGGAAACAAATATATTGCTCCCATACTTGAATATTGCATATAATTATGCTAAAATTCAAAAATAGTTTTGTACGCGAGGTGCAATATGATAAGGCTATTCGAACTCAACAAAGAACCGGAAAAATACGTCGGCCCCATCGAGGTCTCCGGCTGGATCAAGACTGCGAGGCAGTCCAAGACAGTCGGCTTCATCGAGCTCGGCGACGGCTCCGCTTTCCGCTCCGTCCAGGTCGTTTACGAGACCGACGCGATCGCGGACGAAGTGAAGCGCCTCCTCGATACCGGCGCGGCAATCACCGTCCGGGGCGAGGTCGAGCTGACTCCCGATGCGAAGCAGCCCTTCGAGATCAAGGCGAATGAGATCACCGTCGACGGCGTATGTCCGAACGATTACCCGCTCCAGAAGAAGCGCCATTCGCTCGAATATCTCCGCACGATCCAGCATCTGCGCCCGCGCACCAATACCTTCCAGGCCGTCTTCCGCGTCCGCAGCGTCGTTGCGCAGGCGATCCACCGCTTCTTCGATGAGCGCGGCTTCGTCTATGTCCACACGCCCATCTTCACCGGCAGCGACTGCGAAGGCGCCGGCGAGATGTTCCGCGTCACGACCCTCGATATGGATAATCCCCCGAAGGGCGAGGACGGCAAGGTCGATTTCACGAAGGATTTCTTCGGCAAGACCTGCAACCTCACCGTCAGCGGCCAGCTCCACGGCGAAGCCTTCGCCCTTGCGTTCCGCGATATCTATACCTTCGGCCCGACCTTCCGCGCCGAAAACAGCAACACCGCCCGCCACGCGGCGGAGTTCTGGCAGATCGAGCCCGAGATGGCGTTCTGCGACCTCAACGGCTATATGGACACCGCCGAGGCGATGATCAAATACATCATCAAGACCGTGCTCGAGCGCTGCCCCGACGAGATGGCGTTCTTCAACCAGTTCATGGACACCGGCCTCATCGAAAGGCTGACCCACGTTATGAACGCCGATTTCGTCCGCTGCAGCTATACCAAGGCCGTCGAGCTGCTGCTCGCCTCCGGCCAGGAATTCCAGTACCCGGTCTTCTGGGGCTGCGATCTTCAGACCGAGCATGAGCGCTATATCTGCGAGAAGATCTATAATTCGCCCGTGTTCCTGACCGACTACCCCGCGGAGATCAAGAGCTTCTATATGCGCCTCAACGACGACGGCAAGACCGTCGCGGCGGCGGACCTGCTCGTTCCCGGCGTCGGCGAGATCATCGGCGGCAGCCAGCGCGAGGAAAGGTACGACGTGCTCAGAAAGAAGATCGAGGATCTGCATATGGACATGAGCTACTATGAATGGTATCTCGACCTTCGCAAATACGGCGGCGTGAAGCATGCGGGCTTCGGCCTCGGCTTCGAGAGGATCCTCATGTACCTCACCGGCGTTGCCAACATCCGCGACGTCGTTCCCTTCCCGAGAACGACCGGCAGCATGGAATTCTGATCGACTTTTTCCGAAACAGGACCGGACGGGGCAGCCCGCCCGGTTTTTTTATGCATTTTTTCGGGGAATGGGGCGTATCCTGTGAAAAAAAGGGGAAGAAGGCTTTTTCCATGGCGAACACGACTTATCATGATCTGCGGGAAAAGGAGATCGTCAATATCTGCGACGGCTCCTGCCTCGGGCGGATCTCGGATCTTGAGCTCGACGACTGCACCGGGCAGATCTGCTCGATCGTAGTTCCCGGCCCGCCGAGGCTGTTCGGCCTCATCCGGAATCGGGAGGAGCTCGTGATCCCGTTCTGCAGCATCCAAAAGATCGGCGGGGACGTGATCCTCGTCGACATCAGCGGCATCAAGCGCAGTGAGTAAGCGGGAAAAAACGGCGAAAACGGGAAAATTCGGTATGGCGGGCGCTCCGGTTTTATGATATAATGACCGTAATTGACGGCCCGGCTTCCTCCGGGCCCGCCGGAGGTGCTCTATGAAATGCAGGTATTGCTCTTGTACTGAAAGCCGCGTCGTGGACTCGCGCCCGACAGAGGACGGCACGGCGATCCGCCGCCGCAGGGAATGCGCGAACTGCGGCCGCAGGTTCACGACCTATGAAAAGATCGAGGAGATCCCGATCCTCGTCGTCAAGCGCGACGGCTCGCGGGAGGCCTTCGACAGCAGCAAGATCCTCGCGGGCGTCCGGAAGGCCTGCGAAAAGCGCCCCGTTTCCTCGCTCGAGCAGAACAAGCTCGTCGACGAGGTCTCGCGGGAGATCACCAACACCCTCGAGCAGGAGGTCACTTCGATCGATATCGGCGAATGCGTGATGAAGCATCTGCGCGATCTCGACGAGGTCGCATATGTCCGCTTCGCCTCCGTCTACCGCNNATCAACACCTTCATGCAGGAGCTCAAATCCCTCCTCGGCGAAACGGAAAAGAAGGCCGAGGGCGAAAAGCACCGCGCAGGCAAAACGGAAGATGCAAAGCTTTGATTCCATCCGCCCGCTGATCCATACGGGCTGCTCGATAAGGGAGAGCGGCGGCCTCCGCCTCGCAGTTGACGACAGGCTCGGCGCGATCGGCGCGATCCGCCACGGCTTTTCGACGCGCGTCGGCGGCGTCAGTCCCGCGCCCTATGATTCGCTCAATATGAGCCTCACGCGGGATGATAACAAGGCGAATGTTTACCGCAATTACCGGATCTTTGCGGAAGCCTTCGGCCTCGATCACGGCTCCTTTGTGCTCGTCAACCATGAGCACGGCGCGAACGTCGAGCGCGTCGACAAAAGCTTCCTCGGAAGGGGCCTTATCCGCGAGCCGCTGCCCTTCTGCGACGGCATCGTGACCGACGATCCCGCCGTGACGCTCGTGACGCTCCATGCGGACTGCAGCTGCGTCTATCTTTACGACCCGGAGCGCGGCGCTGTCGGCCTCGCCCACGCGGGCTGGAAGGGCACGCTGAAGCGCGTCGCGGGGCGCCTTGCCGAGAAGCTCGTTTCGGAATACGGCAGCCGCCCCGAAAAGCTCATCGGCGCGATCGGGCCGAGGATCTGCTTCGACTGCTTCGAGGTCGGGGAGGAGATCGGCGAAGAATTCGCCCGTGAATTCGATTATTCCGGCATCGCAAAGCCCGGCAGGCCCGGCAAGGCCTATGCCGATATCGAGGCGGCGCTGCTGATCCAGCTCCTCGACGCCGGCCTTCTGCCCGAAAACCTTTCCTCGATGGGCCTTTGCACCTTCGAGCGCGCGGATCTTTTCTATTCCTACCGCCGCGACCGCACTCAGACCGGCGCGATGATCGGCTTTTTGAAGCTCAATAACTGAAAAATCCATAAAAACGTTTGAAATCCCTCCGTTCCGTCCAAAATAGCAGCATCTATGATCGGAACGGAGGTTTATTATGCCGCTCGGAACGATGTCCGCGGTGATGCTGATCATCGCCCTTTTATTCGGCCTTATGCCCGAAACGCAGGAAAAGCTCGGCGTCGGGAAATTCCCGATCCTTGCCGTGCTGATCCTCGCGCCCGTGCTGCGCATGGCGCAGATCGAGCTGACGCCCGAGGCCGAGCTGAACGCCGGCTGTCTGTTCCTTGCCGCCGCAGCCGGCTTTGCCGCCGCGCGGATCGACAGGCGCCGCATCCTTCCCGCCGCCGCGCTTGCCGCTGCCGCCGCGCTCCCGGCCTTCGCCGCTGGCGCTTTTCTCAGGGGCGACGCCGCCGTGCTTGCCGCCTCGCTCGCGGTGCTGCCGCTGCTGCCCATCCTGCGCTCGCCTCCCGATTCCCTTTTCGCGGCGGCGCTGATCCCGCTCTTCGCCGCGCTCCTGCGCTGGGCGTTCGGGGCGCTCTCGGGCTATGGCGCAATGGAGCTGACCGGCGCGGAGCTCGATGTGCAGCTCACCGGCGTCCTTTTCGCGGTCTTCGCGATCGAGCTGCGCCGCTTCAACCGAAAACCGGCTTCCCGCCGCGCTTAGCGCCCGTTCAGCGTCATTCGCGCCGATACGCTTTCCTTCGCAGGCCCTCCCCGCGTGATATTGCAGGGAACTTGTACATATCATTTGGAAGCGGGAGAAAAGCGAAGGGCGAAAAGCGAAGGGCGAAAAGCTTGGGGCAAAAACTCTCCCGCAGGGGAGGGCTTTTTTTATTGGAACTGCGCAGGACGGAGAATGTGAAGCTCGCGGCTGCCGTGCCTGAGGCGTGCATCGCCGCTTTGGATCGGGTGATCCCGAAAAGGTTCGCAAACGCGATCGGGGAGGCAGTCGCTTCCTGCGGCTGCGCGGAAGAGCTGCGTTTCCGCGTCGGGCGGCCGGTGCAGATCGTCACCTCGCGCGGGGAGATCCTCCTGAGGAGCTGTGTCTTTTCCCGTGAGGAGGCGCAGAAGCTGCTCGAAGCGGTCTGCGCGCATTCCGTCTATGCGAAGGAACGGGAGCTGATCCGCGGCTTCGTGAGCCTTCCGGGCGGCGTCCGCGTCGGCGTCGCGGGGGAGCCCCTTTTCGAAAACGGAAGGCTCGCTCGGCTGACGACGGTCTCCTGCTTCAATATCCGGCTCCCGAGGGAGGTCAAGGGCTGTGCCGAGCCGCTGATGCCGCTTCTGACGGAGGATCTCGGCTTCGGCCGCCTTCCCGTGACTTCGATCATCGCCGCTCCGCCCGGCGCGGGGAAGACGACCTTCCTCAGGGACTGCGCGCGCTGTTTTTCGAACGGCATCGGCACAGCAAGGCCGCTTCGGGTCGCCATCGCCGATGAAAGGAACGAGCTTGCCGGGAGCGTTTCCGGGATCCCGACGCTGGACGTCGGCGAGCGGACGGATATCATGGCCGGAGCGCCGAAAACGGTGAGCATGCCGATGCTGCTGCGGAGCATGTCGCCGGAGGTGATCGTGACGGATGAGATCGGCGGGGAAGAGGATATGCTCGCCGTTGCGGAGGCCGCGAAATACGGCGCGGCGGTCTTCGCGAGCATCCATGCCGCAAGCTCGGCGGAGCTCCAAAGCAAGCGCTGGCTCGCGGAGCCGATCGAAAACGGGCTGAAGGTCCGCATCCTGCTCCTTCGAAGGATCGGCGGCCGTTTTGTCCTCCGGGAAGCGGAAATGCCCGCCGGAAAAGGAATAACGGAGGCATCCACATGATCCGCCTCGTCTGCGCCGCCGGCGTTTTTCTTCTCTGCGCGGCGTTCGGCGCGGTTCGGGCGGAGGGCTTCCGCGTTCGCCTGCGGGCGGCGGAGATGCTGCTCTCGGACCTCGGCGCCGTCGCTTCGAGCCTCCGCTATGAAAAACGGACGGCGGCCTCGATCGCCGAAAAGCTTTCCGAAACCGGGAAGCTCACGGCCTTCTGGAAAAAGCTCGGGCAGGCGATGGAAGCGGGCGCCGGCTTCGGTGAAGCGTGGGAGGAATGCGGCGGAGAGCTCGCGCTCGATCCCGCGATCGGGGCGGCGGCGCTCTCGTTCGCGAAAAGCTTCGGCGGCGGGGACGCGGAAACGGAGCTCGCCCGCCTTGAGATCACGCTCGAAAGCCTCGGCGAAGCCGTCCGGACGAAGGCGCGGGAATACCCGAACAAGCGGAAGCTCACCGGCACGCTCTCGATCCTTTTAGGCGTCGCGGCGGCGCTTCTGATAATCTGAAAAGCGAATCGCATCCCGGCTCGCCGGGTGCGGAAAGGGGAACCGGATGGGGATAGATATCGTCTTCAGGATCGCCGGGATCGGCATCCTTGTGGCCGTCGCCTGCCAGCTTCTGAAGCAGACCGGGCGTGACGACATCGCGATGCTGACCGCGCTCGCGGGGCTGATCGTCGTGCTGACGATGGTGATCGGCCTGATTGCCTCGCTTTTCGGCAATGTGAAGAGCGTCTTCAACCTCTATTGACGCGGTATGGACCTTTTCACGCTGATCGGCCTTGCCTCGGCCTCCGCGATCGCGAGCTTCACCGTCCGCTCCTTCGACAGCAGCGCCGGGAAGAATATCGCCGTCGCATCCCTCGCGCTGATCCTGCTCTCGGCGCTCGCCTATGCCTCGGGCGCCGCGGAGAGCATACGCACGATCGCGGCGATGGGGGAGATCCCGGGGGAAACGGTGCTGATCTGCATCAAGGCGATCGGCATCGCGTACCTTGCGAAGCTGACCTCGTCCCTCTGCACGGATCTCGGCGAAAGCTCGCTCGCCGCGGGCTGCGACCTTGTCGGGCGGCTGATGCTGCTCGGCCTCGCCCTGCCGCTCGTGATGCGGATCGGCGAAGCACTGATCGCCTTCGCGGAAAAATACATCTGAGCGCAGATAAATGCTGACCGAAACCGGAGAAAAAACTTGAGGATCCCGATCAAACGGCGCCTTGGAAGGCTCGCTCTCGCGGCGCTTGCGCTGCTCCTTTTCGCCGCCGCTCCCGCCGCTTCTGCGGAGGACGGCGGGGACGTCAAAACGGAGCTTGAACGGCTGAGCGGCGAAACCGACCTTTCATCCTGGCAGGAATATTATGACCGCCTGCGGGAGCTTTCGCCGCAGGCCGGGGAATTTTCAACGGCGGGCGAGCTGGCCCTCGGCCTTGCGGAGGATCCGGGCGGGCGGCTGCGGACAACCGGAAGCATCCTTTCGGGGCTTTTCGGCGAAAGCTTCGGCGCCGCGCTCGGAAGGACCGCCGGCGTTTTCATCGCGGCGCTGCTGACGGGCCTTTGCGGGATCGCGTTCGAGGATTCCGGAATGAAGAAGCTCGTGCTGCTTTTGATCTGCGGTGCGGCGATAATGTCCCTCACGGCGGCGTTTTCATCACTTGCCGGCAGCGCGGCGGCCATGATCGGCGATGTCTCCCTGTTCGCGGAAGCGGCTGCCCCGGCCCTCGGGGCGCTGCTCGCTTCGATGGGCTGCGCAGAAAGCGCGAAGCTGCTGACGCCGGATCTTGCCTTCACGGCGGGCGGCGCGGCTTCGATGATCCGCACAGCGGCCATGCCGATGCTGCTCGCTTCCGGCGTGCTCGTCGTGCTGAACGGCCTCACGGAGAGCCTGAAGCTCGAGCGCTGGATCAAGCTGCTCCATAAGGCCGTGAAATGGCTGCTCGGGCTCGTGAGCGTGATGTATACCGCCTCCGCCGCCGCGGGAGGGATCGCCGCCGCGGGCGCGGACGGAGTGACGCTGCGCTCGGCGAGATACGCCGCGGATAAGCTGATCCCGGCCGTCGGAGGGATGGTCACGGGGGCTGTCGACGCGGTGCGCTCGGCGGCGCTGCTGCTCAAAAACGGCGCGGGCACGGCGGCGCTGCTGATCCTTGCGGGGATATTGATCCGCCCCTCGCTGACGCTGCTCGCGGGGATGCTCGCCTTCCGCGTCACGGCGGCCTTCTCGGAGCCCTTTGCCGATGAGCGGATCCCGAAAATGCTGGACGGCCTTGCGGACACGCTCTCGCTGATGTTCGCCTGCGCCGCTGCCGTCGCCGCGATGTTCACCGTCACGGTCGTGATGATGCTGATGGCCGGCGGAACGCTGGCCGGAACCTGAAGAAAGGAGCATGCACCGATGCCGGATCTTCTCGGAGCGCTCCGCGCGCTGCTGATCCGCCTGATCGCGGCGGGGCTGATGCTGACCGTTTCCGACGCACTCCTGCCGAAGGGCGAAGCCGGAGCAGCGGGCGGCGCAAGAAGGCTAATCCGCCTCGCTCTTGCGGCGGCGGTGCTGTTCCGCATCCCGAATTGAGGAAAAACGCAGTGAAACCGAAATCGATAATCACGGATCTTTCGGAGATCCTCGGAAAAAACAAACTGCTCCGCGCCTGCCTGAGCGGTGCGCTGATAATTGCGGCGCTCGCCCTTTTCCTGACCTCCGGCGTTTTCCGCTCCTGCGCGAAACAGGAGGAGGAGCCGAAGCGCGAAGCCGCCCCGGACGCCGAAGAAAGGGCCGCCTCCCTCGAAAGGCGGCTCGAGGCGATGCTCTCCTCGATGGCCGGGGTGGGCAGGGCGAAGGTCATGCTCGAATTCGACAGCACGGAGGAGCAGATCATCGCGACCGACAGCAGGAGCCGGACGGAGCAGGGCGGCTCCACGGAGGAATCGAAGCCCGCAACGGTCAGCTCCGGCGGCGGTGAAAGCCCGATCGTGCTGAAGGAGAAGCTCCCGCAGGTGCGCGGCGTGATCGTCGCGGCGGAGGGCGCGGGGAATTTCTCCGTGCGCATGAACATCATCGCGGCGGTCAGCACCGTTCTCGGCGTCGACGAAAGCCGCGTGGAGGTGTTTGTAATGGCAGGATAGGGAGCGGAATATGCTTTAATGCGGAAAACGCAGATCCGAAAACGAAAAAACGAGGAGGAAGAAAAAATGAAGCTCAAAGGATTCAGAATGACGAAGAAGGGGATCATCGCCCTTTCGCTGCTGCTCCTGCTCCTTGCCGGGGCGATCATACTGAACATCAAACTGAACCGCGAGGAGGAGATCGCGGAGGAGGACGCGAATTCGGGCGAACGGCAGGACGGCGCGCTTCCCGCGGGGGAGGACGCCGCTCAACAGACCGGCGCGAAGGCTTATGCGGGCTATTTCGAGTCGTTCCGGGATGAAAGGAATCTCGTCCGCTCGCAGGAGATCGATTATCTGCGCATGATCCTCGATGATGAAACGACCGACGCCGAAACGCTGCAGAGCGCTCAGGCGAGGCTCATGGAGCTCGTTTCGAATATGGAGCAGGAATTTTCGATCGAGAGCCGCATCCGCGCGAAGGGCTTTGCCGATGCGGCGGTGACCTTCCGCAGCGGCACGATCACCGTCGTCGTGGACGGCGAGAGCCTTTCGGATGAGGAGGTCGCAAGGATCCTCGACGTCGTGATCAGCGAGACCGGCGCCCCGGCGAGCGCCGTGCGGATCTCCCTCAGCAAGGGCGCCGCGTGAAAAACGGCGGCGGCGCCGGCCGACGGGCTCCGAAAAACGGCAGCAATTTGTCAAAATCGGAATGATTTAGGAAAATCTTCGCAAAATGGGTGAATTATCCGCGCAAATTGTTTACATCTCGAAAGAAGTTTGGTATAATTAAGCCGACTTAATATAAGGAGGTGTCCAACTATGGATAACGAAAACCAGGTCATGACCGATGTTCAGGTAACCGAAAACGGCAAGGTCGTTTTTGCTCCCGATGTAGTGGCGACGATCGCCAATCTCGCAGCGTCCGAAGTTGAGGGCGTAACCGGCCTCGGCGGCGGTTTTGCGGACAGCATCACCAGCATCCTCGGCGGCAAGAAGAGCCTCACCAAGGGCGTTCGCGTCGAAGTCGGCAACGAAGAAGCCGCAGTCGACATGAGCATCAACGTGAAGTACGGCTGCAAGATCCAGGAAGTCAGCGCGACCGTTCAGCAGGAAGTCAAGAAGGCGATCGAGCTGATGACCGGCCTTCGCGTCGTGGAAGTCAATGTCTTCGTTCAGTCGGTAACTTTCGAAGTCGAAAAGAACGACAAGAAAAAGAACGAAGAAGTACCGAGAGTCAAGTAATCTAAACCAATCGGGAGCCGGCCTGCCGTACCCGGCATGACCGGCTTCTGATTATCGGAGAAAAGCTGCCCGGAGGCCTGGCTGCAGCGGGAGGATATACGAATCATGAAAAACGATAAACAGATCAAAGCAGCGCTCGTATTCGCGCTTATCATTTTCGGAGCGGTCATCCTGCTGCTCACCGCGGCCTGCTGGGGGATCATCAACCTTTCGGGCTTCATCAACTATCTCGAAAACGGCCCCGTGGTGCTCAGGATCCTGATCGGCATCGGCTTCCTGCTGCTGTTTGCGTGCGTCGCCTATCTGATCATCAAAACGGCGAGCTTCGGCAAAGCGACCTCGAGGGGCGAGATGAACCTCCTTGCGCAGAATACCGACGGCTCGACCTTTATCAGCAGCGAAGCGATCTCGACGATGGTCCAGCGCCTGCTCCGCCGCAACAGGCAAATCCGCCAGGCGGCCTGCAATGTCACTCCGGTTGCGGACGGCGTCACGATCGACATCCGTCTGACCGTTCTTTCGGGCGGCGACTATGCTCAGCTCTGCTCCGATATCCAGCGCGAGGTCAAGCATGAAGTCGAGCAGGCGACCGGCATCCCCGTCAAGAATGTTTCCGTTTCGATCGTCAAGACCATTGAGCAGAACGGAGAGCAGGCTCCGGTCGAAAAGAGGGTCAAATAATGAAGTACCAGGAAATAAAAGCGTTTATGGCGCGGAATAAATGCAAGGTTTTCATAACCTTGATCGGCCTCATCGCCGCCGTGCTGATGCTTTCGATCGGCTTCTTCAGAACGCTGCTGATCCTTCTTTTGACGGGCGTCGGGTTCTTCTACGGCTCGCTGATCGATAAGCACGGCTTCGGCGGCGCGAACAGAGTGATCGCCGATTTCTTCAAAAGCCTGTTCAGCAGGAAATAAAGCCGGGTCCCCGCCGGGAACGGGAACCCCGGGATCAAAACAAGCCCCGGTCCGATCCGGACAGGGTGAAGGATTACTATGAGCAGAAAAATTGCCCGTGAGGTCGCGATGAAGCTGACCTACGAAAAACTTTTCGGCTGCGACGATACCTATCATCAGGTGCTCGAGCAGTCCGGCATCGAGGACGAGCCCTCCGAGGCGGATATCGCTTTCGCGGAGGATATCGTGAACGGAGTCCAGCAGAATATCGGGGCGATCGATGAGATCATCAGCTCCGCCGCGGTCGGCTGGAGCGTTGAACGCATGCCGAAGGTCGATCTTTCGATCCTCCGCATCGCCGTTTACGAGATCCGCTTCGCGAAGGAAGTCCCGCCGGCCGTCGCCGCGAACGAGGCCGTGGAGCTCGCGAAGGTCTATTGCGACGAGCGCTCGCCGCGCTTCATCAACGGCGTGCTCGGGAAAGTGATCCGGACGGGCAGCTGATCGAAAATCACCGGCAGACCAATGGAAAAAAAGCGAAAATTCCTCGGGATCGATACAAGCTGCTATACTTCTTCCGCAGCTTGTGTTTGCGTCAACGGAATCGTTTCGGATAAGAGGCAGCTCCTCTCCGTCGAAAGCGGGGAGCGCGGCCTCCGCCAGAGCGATGCCGTCTTTTTGCATACGAGGAACCTTCAATCCATCGTGCCGGAGCTGCTTTCCTCCGTCGAAGCGGAGGATATCGCGGCCGTCGGCGTCAGCGTATGCCCGAGCGGGCGGGAGGGCAGCTATATGCCCGTTTTTCTCGTCGGGAAGCTCGTCGCCTCCTCCGTTGCCGCGGCGCTCCGCTGCCCGGTCTATGGCTTCACCCATCAGCAGGGGCATATCCGCGCGGCGCTTTTCGGGAACGAAAGTTTGATCGGGAAGGAATTTTTCGCCTTCCACCTCTCCGGCGGAACGAGCGAGCTGCTTCATGTGGACGGCAAACTGAATATCGAAAAGCTCGGCGGCTCGAGCGACATCAACGCCGGTCAGCTCGTGGACAGGCTCGGTGTGAAGCTCGGCCTCGGCTTCCCCGCGGGCAAAGCGATGGAAGCGCTCGCCTCCGGAGCGAACGAGCGCGGAGTCCTGCTCCCTTCGAGCGTGAGGGGGCTCGAATTCTCCTTTTCCGGCGCGGAAACGAAGGCCGCGAAGGCGATAGACAGCGGCGCGGAGCCTTCCGCCGTCGCGTACTCGGTCTATGACCTCATCGCGAGGACGCTCGCGAAAACGATGATCAACGCAATGAACACAGCAGAACGCCCGGACGGCGCGGATTTCCTCCTCGCCGGCGGCGTTGCTTCGAGCGCTCTGCTGCGTTCGATGCTGAAGAAGCGCATGCAGGGGAGCGGCGCAAGGCTGCATTTCGCGGCGCCCGCCCTTTCGAGCGACAATGCCGTCGGAGCGGCGCTGCTCGCGATGGACGAATACAATAAAACGGAGAAAGGGCAGTAAGACGCCCGAAAAATAAAGGAAAAACGAAAATGTTTGCGCCGAATGAACGGCGGGAAGGATAAGAAAATGGCAAAGCTGATCGACGGAAAAGCGATCGCGGCCGCGATGAAGGAAGAATGCATCGCCCGCGTTGAAAAATTGAAGGAAGCCGGCGTTGAGCCGAGGCTCGACGTTGTGATCGTCGGCGACGATCCGGCTTCGCACCAGTATGTGAACAGCCGCTTGAAGGACTGCGCGGAGATCGGCCTTACGAGCTTCACCCACACCCTCCCCGCGGAGGCGGAGCAGGCGGAGCTGATCGCCCTTCTCGAAAAGCTGAATGCGGACGAAGCCGTGCACGGCATCCTTCTGCAGATGCCGCTTCCGAAGCACATGAAGCAGGACGAGGTGCTTGCGCATCTTTCCCCGAAGAAGGACGTCGACGGGCTGACCGTCGCGAACGCCGGCGCGCTCTATACCGGCCGGGAGGGCTTCGCGCCCTGCACGCCGAGCTCCGTCATGAAGCTCATAAAGAGCACCGGCGAGCCGATCCGCGGCAAAAACGCGGTCGTCGTCGGCCGCAGCATCGTCGTCGGCAAGCCCGCCGCAATGCTCCTTCTTGCGGAGCACGCGACGGTCACGATCTGCCATTCCCGCACGGCGGATCTCGCGGCGCACACCCGCAGCGCCGATATCCTCGTCGCCGCAGTCGGCGTGCCCGGCCTCATCAAGGGCGATATGGTCAAGCCCGGCGCGATCGTTGTGGACGCCGGCATCAACCGCGTCGACGGAAAGACCGTCGGCGACGTCGAATTCGATTCCGCCGAAGAATTCGCGGGCTGGATCTCGCCCGTTCCCGGCGGCGTCGGCCCCGTAACAAGAAAGATCCTACTTGAAAATACTCTGACCGCCGCGGAGAAACTGAATGGCCTCGACTGATGCGGCGCTCACCGTCGCTCAACTCAATAACTATGCCAAAAGCCTGCTAGAAAACGACGTGCGCCTGCGCTCCGTGCGCGTGCGCGGCGAGCTGACCGGCTTCAAACGGCATTCCTCCGGCCACCTGTATTTTTCCCTGAAGGACGAAAGCGCGCTCATCCGCTGCGTGATGTTCCGCTCGAGCGCCGTTTCGCTCCGCTTTTCCCCGCAGGACGGCATGAAGGTCGTGCTCTCCGGCAGCGTGACGATCTATGCGAAGGACGGGCAGTACCAGTTTTACGCCAATACCATGCGTCAGGAGGGCGAGGGAGACCTCTATCAGCAGTTCCTGGAGCTTCAAAAAAAGCTTGAAGCGGAGGGCCTTTTCGCAAGAAAGCGCAGCATCCCGTTCCTGCCCGCCTGCGTCGGCGTCGTCACGAGCGAAACAGGCGCCGCGCTGCACGATATCGTGACGGTCATAAGGCGGCGCTTCCCCTCGATGAATATCCTCTTCGCCCCGGCCCAGGTCCAAGGCGCATCGGCGCCGGAAACGATCATCGACGCGATCCGCCTGCTGAACGAAACGAAGAAGCCGGGCGTTTTGATCGTCGGGCGCGGCGGCGGCAGCTATGAGGACCTTTCCTGCTTCAACGACGAGGGCGTCGCGCGGGCGATCTACGCAAGCGAGATCCCCGTCATCAGCGCCGTCGGCCACGAGGTGGATTTCACGATCGCCGATTTCGTCAGCGACCTGCGCGCGCCGACCCCTTCCGCCGCGGCGGAGCTCGCCGTGCCCGTGCTCGCCGACCTCCTTTACGATATCGACGCAAAGCGCGAGCGCCTTGACGATATCGTCGGAAACGCCGTGGATTCGGCAAAAAAGCATATCGAGCTGCTCTCTTCGAGCGCCGCGCTCGCAAAGCCCGCCGTGCTGATCGACAAGAAGCGGGCGAGTCTGAACAGGGCCGCCGACGCGCTGAAGACCTCCATGGACGCCGCGATGGCCGCGGGCCATGCCCGCCTCGGAGCCCTCACGGAGCGCCTCGGGGCCCTCGATCCGCTTTCCGTGCTGCGCCGCGGATATGCGATCGTCACCGATGAAGAAAACCGCCCCGTCATGAGCGCCGCAGGCGTCAATGAGGGGCAGAGGCTCAATATTTCGCTCGCGGACGGCAGCATCGCCGCCAAAGCCGAGCGCATCGAAACAAAAGAGAATACCGAAACGCAAAACGCGGAGGAATGATATGACCGAAACCGAAAAAAACACAGTCCCGACCGATAAAGACGGCGAAAACGGCGAAAAGCCGAGCTTCGAAGCCGCCGCCGCGCAGCTCGAGGAGATCGTCGGGAAGCTGAATTCGGGCACTGCGATGCTCGATGAAATGATCGCGCTCTATGAAAAGGGCGTCGCGCTCTCCGATTACTGCCGAAAGCTGCTCGAGGATTACGAGGGCAGGATCGAAAAGGCAGTGCGCCGCTCCGCAAAGCCCGGAAACGAGTGACGGCCATGGATGTTAAAGAGGTCAACAAGATCTATCTCGCCGAAGTGACCGCCGCCCTCCTCAGAGCGGCGGAGTTCCCGGATGTTCCGGAGCTTCTTCGGAATGCGATGCGCTACAGCCTCGAAGCCGGCGGCAAGCGCCTCCGTCCCTGCCTCGTGCTCGGCGTTTTCGATATGCTCGGCGGCGAAAGCGAAAAGGAAAAGAGAGAGCAGGCGCTCAGCCTTGCCTGCGGCCTTGAGATGATTCATACCTATTCGCTGATCCACGACGATCTTCCCTGCGTCGACAACGACGATATGCGCCGCGGCAAGCCCTCGAACCACAAGGTCTTCGGCGAAGGCCAGGCCGTTTTCGCGGGCGACGCGCTGCTCACCTGCGCTTTCGAACGGATGCTCGAAAACGGGCTCCGCTATAATAACAAGGACTATTACCGCGCGATGCTGGAGATCGCCAAACGCGCCGGCGCCTCGGGCATGGTCGCGGGGCAGTCCCTCGACCTCATCGCCGAAGCGGAAAAAACGATGGATGAAGCGATGCTCTTCCGCATCCACCGCCGCAAAACAGCGGATATGCTGACCGCCGCGATCCTCGCCGGAGCCTATATCGCCGGCGCTTCCGGGGTGCAGCTCTCCGCCCTCGAAAGGTATGCGGACAAGCTCGGCCTGCTTTTCCAGATCACCGACGATATCCTCGATGCGGAGGGCGACGCGCTTTTGATGGGCAAGACCCTCGGCAAGGACGAGAAGAGCAATAAACTGACCTTCGTGAGCCTCTACGGGCTCGACGAAGCGAAGGAAACGGCGGAGCAGATCGCCGTCGAGGCGGACGCGCTGCTTGCTTCGAATTTCCCCGAAAACGCGGATTATCTGCGCGGAATGATCGATTATATCAAGGACAGAAAAAACTGAAATGGTTTCATACGATGAGCTGAAGCTCCTCAACCGAATAAACTCCCCGGAGGATCTCAAATCCCTCTCGAAGGATGAACTGTACGCCCTTGCAGACGAGATGCGGCGCTATATGGTCTCCGTCGTTTCGAAAAACGGCGGGCATCTTTCCTCGAACCTCGGCATCGTCGAGCTCACGATCGCGCTGCACCTCTGCTTCGATTTCAAAAAGGACAGGCTCGTTTTCGACGTAGGGCATCAGTGCTATCCGCATAAGCTCCTGACCGGCCGCGCGAAGGAATTCGAAACGCTCCGCAAAAAGGACGGCATCTCCGGCTTCCCGAAGACGGCGGAGAGCGAATATGACGCCTTCAACGTCGGCCATTCGAGCACAGCCGCCTCCGCCGCGCTCGGCATCCTGCGGGCGATGCGGCTCGAGGGCAACACGAAGGACCGCGTCGTTGCCGTCGTCGGCGACGGCGCGCTCACGGGCGGCCTTGCCTATGAAGCGCTCGATGACGCGGGCGAAAAGGAGCTGCCGTTCATCGTGATCTTGAACGACAACAAGATGAGCATCTCCGGCAACGTCGGCGGCATGAGCGCCCATCTATCGAAGCTCCGCACGAGCAAGGGCTATAAAAAGTTCAAGCGCCGCTTCTCCGGCAACCTCAAAAAGATCCCGCTCGTCGGCAAAAAGATGAGCCGCGGCATTGAAAGATTCAAAAACAGAGTGAAATATTTCGTTCTTCCGAACGTGCTTTTCGAGGAGCTCGGGTATACCTACGCCGGGCCGTTCGACGGGCATAATATCGAGGAGCTCGTGAAGATCCTCGAGCACGCGAAGACGAACGTGACCGACAAGCCCATGCTGATCCACGTCATGACGAAGAAGGGCAAGGGCTATGCGCCGGCCGAAAAGGATCCGGAGCGCTTCCACGGCATCGGCAAATTCGACGAGGCGACGGGGGAGAGCGCTTCCGGCCTCAACAATTCGAAGATCTTCGCGGATGAGCTCTGCCGCCTTGCGGAAAAGGATGAAAAGATCGTCGCCATCACCGCCGCAATGCCGGCCGGTACCGGCCTTTCCGCCTTTGCAAAGCGTTTCCCGGAGCGGTTCTTCGATGTCGGCATCGCCGAGCAGCACGCCGTCACGATGGCGGCGGGCATGGCCGAAGCCGGGCTGAAGCCCGTTTTTGCCGTGTATTCGACCTTTTTGCAGCGCGGCTATGATCAGCTCCTGCACGATGTTTGCCTGCAGAACCTGCACGTCGTTTTCGGCGTCGACCGCGCCGGCCTCGTCGGAGCGGACGGCGAGACCCACCAGGGCGTTTACGATATCGCGTATTTTTCGACCCTGCCGAACGGCTTCACGCTGCTTTCGCCCTCCTCGCAGGAGGAGCTTCGCGCAATGCTCGCGCTTGCGATGAAGCTCGATGGCCCCTGCGCCGTCAGGTACAGCCGCGGCCTTCTGCCCGAAAGGAAGCTCAATACAGTCGTTCCGCTCGATGAATGGGAGCTTGTGAAGAATATCAAGCCCTGCACCGTCGTCGCCTCCGGCCGGCTGCTGGAGGTCGCAGAAAGGGCGGTCGAGGGCCTGCCCGTCGGCCTCGTGAACGCAAGGAAGCTCTGCCCGCTCGGCGTGCGCGAGCTTCGGATGCTCGACGGCGCAAAGTGCATAATAACCGTTGAGGACGGCAGCCGCGACTCCGGTTTCGGCGCCCAGCTTGCCCGCCTCGCCTGCGCCGAAGGGAAGCTCCGCGTGCTCACCCTCGGCGTTCCGAACGAACCCATCTGCGCCGCCTCGCCCGCGGAGCAGGACGATCTCTGCGGCCTGAGCGAGGAGAAGATCCGCCAGGTCGTGCTCAAACATATGCGTTAAAATGTCCGAAAGAGTCGATCAAAAACTTGTTGAACTCGGCCTCGCCCAAAGCCGCGAGCGCGCCAAAGCCCTGATCATGGAGGGCGTGGTGCTCCTTGACGGCGTCCGCGTGATGAAACCCGGCGACCCCGTGCGCGAAGGGCAGGAGCTCACTTTGAAGGAGGACCCGATCCCCTTCGTCAGTCGCGGCGGACTGAAGCTCAAAAAAGCCGTGGAGCGCTGGGAAATCGATCTTCGCGGGATGACCTGCCTGGACGTCGGCGCATCGACCGGCGGCTTCACCGACTGCATGCTCCAGAACGGCGCGAGGAAGGTCTTCGCCGTGGACGTCGGCTACGGTCAGCTCGATTGGAAGCTCCGCAGCGATCCGCGCGTTCGGTGCATGGAGCGGCACAACGCCCGCCTGATGGAGCCCGCGTGGTTCGATGAGGCGCCGTCCTTCGCCTCGTGCGATGTGTCGTTCATCTCGATCCGCCTGATCCTGCCCCGCATGCTCGAGGTCCTCGCCCCGGGCGGAAGGGCAGTCGTGCTCGTGAAGCCCCAATTCGAGGCGGGGCGCAATAAGGTCGGCAAAAACGGCGTCGTCCGGGAGAAAAAGACCCATCTCGAGGTCCTTTCGGAGGCCGCGCTCTTCGCAAAGAGCATCGGTTTTTCCCTGCTCGGGATGGATTTTTCGCCGATCACTGGCCCGAAGGGCAATATCGAATTCCTGCTTTATCTTCTTTCCGGGGAAAGCGCCGAAGCGCTTGATGAGGAAGGGATAAAAACCGCGGCGGAGGAGATCGTGAACGCCGCGCATGAATGCCTCGGCTGAGGCGTTGGAGGACAAAATGAACGAAAGCATCTTCATCTATGTGAATTTTTCGAAACCGGGATATAAGGAAGTCCTGAAGCGCGCCGAAAGCATCGTTGCGGAGCTCGGCCTTTCGTCGAAATCATTCCTGAACCCGATCATTCTTTACCATACCGCCTCGGAAACGCCGCCGAGGTGCATCGTCACGATCGGCGGGGACGGCACGATCCTCGGGAACGTTTCGATCGCCGCCAACAGCAATTTCACCCTCGATGTGCCGATCCTCGGCGTCAACCTCGGCAAGATCGGCTTCTTCAGCGAGACCGATATCGACGGCTTAAAGGCGGCGCTCGAAAGCTTCCTTGCAGGGGATTACCGCATCGAGGAAGCGTCGATGCTCAAAACAGCGATCGAAGGCGTCGGCGAATGCCACTGCCTCAACGATTTCATGGTCGCGAAGAAGGGCTTTTCCTCCGTTTCCCATGTCGAGGTCAGCGTCGACGGCTGCAGCATGGGCGTGATCCACGGCGACGGCGTCGTGATTTCCTCCTCGACCGGCTCCACCGGCTATTCGATCTCCGCGGGCGGCCCCGTCGTCGCCCCGAATCTCGACGTGATCCTCGTCACGCCGATCTGCCCGCATTCGCTGACGGCAAGGCCCGTCGTCGCCTCCTTCGATTCAAAGATCCGCGTGACGGCGCTGAGCGCGTGCGTGCTCCATTCCGACGGCGTGCAGCTGATGCCGATCCCCGCAAACACCTCGATCACCGTTCAAAAATCCGAAAAAACCGCAAAATTCATCCGCATTGGCGAAAGGAATATCTTCCGCCTGATCCGGGAAAAGCTTGTCTGAGCCCCGTCAGACGCCGAAACAATGCTTGCAAGACTGATCATCAACAATATCGCCCTGATCGACCGCCTGGACATCGAGCTCCATCCCGGGCTGAACGTGCTGACCGGCGAGACCGGCGCGGGCAAGTCCATCATCATCGACAGCGTGAACCTCGCCCTCGGCGACCGCGGCAGCCGCGAGCTGATCTCCGCGGGGCAGCAGAAGGCGCGGGTCGAGGCCTTCTTCGAGCTCGGAGCGGAAGCGGAAAAGATCAATGCACAGCTTGAAAAAATGAGCGTCGAGCCGAATGGGGACGAGCTCATCATCGTGCGCGAGATCACTGCGGCGGGGAAGAGCCTCTGCCGCGTCAACGGCGAGATCGTGACCCTTGCGGCCCTGCGCGAGCTGACGGACAGCCTCGTCGACGTCCACGGCCAGCACGAGCACCAGAGCCTGCTCGACCCGAAAAAGCATATCGGCATCCTCGACGCCTTCGACGAAACGCGCATCGCGCCGGTCCGCGCGGAGGCGAACAAGCTTCACGAGGACTACCGCGCCGTCGTGAACCGGCTCAATTCCGGCTTCGTTTCGGCGGAGGAGCGCGAGCGGAGGATCGATATCCTTTCCTACCAGATAAAGGAGATAAACAAGGCCGCGCTCACAGCGGGCGAGGAGGAAACCATCGAGGAGGAGCTCCGCATCCTTTCAAACGCCGAAAAGATCAGCAGCGCCCTTTCAATGAGCGGCGAACTGCTTTCCGGCGACGGCGGCGCGCTTGAAAAGCTCAGAAAGGCCGCTTCGGAGCTTTCCGATATCTCCGACCTTTCGGAGCAGTACAATGAGCTCTATTCCCGCCTCGACAGCGCGTTTTACGAGCTTGAGGACGCTTCGTATCAGCTCCGCGAGCTTGCCTACGGCTTCGAATATTCGCCGGAGCGCCTCAACGAGCTCGAGCATCGCCTTGACCGCATCACCTCGCTGAAGCGCAAATACGGCGGCTCCGTCGAAGCGGTGCTTGCCTTCCGCGACAAGGCGGAGGCGGAGCTCGACGAGCTCACCGGCGCGGGCGAGCTTCGCGCAAAGCTGACCTCGGAAAAGGCTTCCCTTGAGAAAAAATATAAGGCCTGCGCGGAAAAACTGACCGCGCTCCGCCATGAGGCCGCCGAAAGATTGAAGCGCGGCGTGGATCGGGAGCTCCGGGAGCTCGGCATGGAAAAGGCCGAGTTCGGCGTATCGTTCGCAAAAGCGGGGGATGAGCCCCGGCGGAACGGCCTCGACGAGGTCGAATTCCTCCTTTCGGCGAACGCCGGCGAACCGCTCAAACCCCTTTCGAAGGTCGCCTCCGGCGGCGAACTTTCGCGCATCATGCTCGCGATCAAGACCGTCTGCGCGGGCTCCGACGGAACGCCGACGCTGATCTTCGACGAGGTCGATACCGGCATCAGCGGCCGCACCGCGATCAAGGTCGGCGAAAGGCTTTCCCTCGTTTCCGTGGAAAAGCAGGTGCTTTCCGTGACCCATCTGCCGCAGATCGCGGCCTTTGCGGACTGCCACCTCCTCGTTGAAAAGCATGAGGAAGGCGGCCGCACCCAAACGAGCCTCCGCCGCCTTTCGGACGATGAGCGCCGCAGGGAGCTCGCCCGCATCATGGGCGCCGGCAGCTCCGCCGAAACCGCAGTCGCCTACGCAGGCGAGCTGATCGACGAAGCGGAGAAATTCAAAAAACAGAGATAAAACGGCGAAAACGCCGCATTATACAATAAAAAAGCCTCCTTCTCAGGAGGCTTTTTTACATTCTTCATACATCCAGTAGGCGTAGATGCCGTAGCCGCGCGTCGGGTCGTTGACGAAAACGTGGGTCACGACCCCGGCGAGGCGGCCGTCCTGGATGATCGGGCTGCCGCTCATGCCCTGCACGATGCCGCCCGTTCTTTCGAGAAGGCGGCTGTCGGTGATCTCGATCACAAGGCCCTTCTGGTCGGGCCGGTCCTGCTTCGCGGCGCGGACGATCCGGCAGGACCAGCTTTTCATGCCCTCGCCGTCGATCTCCGAAAGGAGCTCCGCTTCGCCCTCGTGCACCTCCGTCGGGAAGGCGAGGGGCAGCGCCTCCGGCAGTTCGCCCAAGGAGCGCGCTCCGTTTTCCGCATCGAGCAGGCCGAAAACGCCGAGCTCGCTGTTCGTTACGATGCTCCCGACAAGCGGAGCATCGGTCGGGACCGTCCCGCGAAGCTCTCCGGGAACGCCGCTTCGGCCCTTCGTGACGCCGAGGATCGCCGCAAGCCGCAGTTCGCCGCTGCGGACGGGGAGGATGCAGCCCGTGTCCGCGTCCGCGACCGAATGCCCGAGCGCCGCCGTTTCGCCGCCTTTAGCGCCGATGAAGGAGAGCGTGCCGATGCCGACGGTGCTGTCCCGCACCCAACAGCCGAGCTTCGCGCCGCCGTCCCTGCCGATCACGGGCACAGCGCTCACGGAGATCTGCTTCCCGTCCCGCTGAACGGTCAGCCGCGCCCTGCCGGGGGCTTCGTTCAGCGCGCGCTGCAGCTCCTCCGACGTGAAGACCGGGATGCCGTTCACGGCGGTGACGATATCACCGGCGCGGAGCGAAGAATCCTTTGCGGGACAGCATTTTTTGCCCGAAGCGTCGAGAACCTCGCCGAAGCCGACGATGAGCACGCCGTCGGTGCGGATGCTGATGCCGACGGCCCTTCCGCCCGGGATGAGCTCCGCCCGCTCCGAAACATGCACGGGGATGCTCCTGAGCTCGATGAAGCCGAAGAGCAGAAGGCGCAGTCTGCGCCCGGCAAGGGTCTCATCGCCCGAAACGGAAACGGCGAGGGAACCGTCCGCGCCGGAAAGCGGGAAAACCGGCCCCGCCGCGGCTGTGCTTCCGCCGATGAAGAGGGCGGGGGGAAGCTCCCGCGCGGCGCGCATGCCGGAAGTGAAATTGAAGGCAAAAACCGCGAGCGCAAGCAGAAAACCGAGCAGCCGCAAGATTTTTTTCGAGTTCGTTTTCAAGGCCGAAACAGCGATCGCCCTCCTTCCCGGCAGAAGCCGCTTTCAATAGTTTTTTCGGAAAAGCAGCTTTTTAATCGGCCGCAAAAAGGGAATAAGGGCGTATTTTTGCATTAAATATAAAAAAATTCAAAATGTTGATGACATTTTTTTGAACATGTGTTATAATGATGCCATGAAAAAGCAATACAACAAAAGGCGATTTCCGAATAAATACAGGCGTTCGAGGTTCGGCGGCAAAAAAGGCGGCTCCTTCTTCAAGCGTTTCTTCGCGGTGCTGGGGTTCCTGATCCTTGCGGCGGTGCTCGCGCTCGTCGTGATGTTCGTTCTCGAGGTCGCCTTCAAGATCGACACGCCCCTGCCGCCCGACGGCATTTTCGGCAGGATCGCTTCGATGATGCATTTCGAAATGGTCACTTCTCCGACGCCCGAGCCGGAGCCGACCCTGACGCCCGAGCCGGAGCCGGCCGATCCCTTCAACGGCGAGATCGAGGAGATCGAGCTCGTCTTCCCGGCGGAGATGAATTATCCCTACCTCGCGGATCCGTACTGCTTCAACGGCTCGATCATCTGCTCCGTCGGCAAGCAGTTCGACCGCACGGTGAAGCTCTTTAAGCTCGCCGAATACAGCGTCGGCTCGAAGAGCGTGCGCGAGCTCTCCGTCGAAGCGATGAACGATCATCTCTTCTTCCCGGTATTCAATGAAAAATGGCTCGTCTATTTCGACGCGCATTACAGCGTCGGCGGCGGCTTTATCTGCGCCGTTGACCGCACGAAGCCGGATGCGGAGCCCGTGATCGTGAAGCAGGTCTATATCGGCCAGCCGAGGATCCGTCTTTCGGGCGACCGCATAACCTGGATCGAGCGCACCGGCAGCGACCGCGACAAGATCTTCGTCTGCGATCTCAATTCAATGGAGACCGCCGTGATCCAGTTCTTCGACCGCTCCGATTACGGAACGAGCATGCCGTATTTTTACGGCGATCTCGTGCTCTGGGCCGCGCCGGGGTCGGGGGACAGCTCGGTGATCAAGTCCATCAACGCCGAAACGGGCGCGATGGGGGAGTTCGATCCCGGCACCTATGTTCACGATCCCGCATATAACGGCAAATACTATGCCTGGCTCGATGCGCCGCATTCGCCGGACGCCGCGCTTTATGCGGCGGACACAGCGAGCGACCCGGTGCTCATCGCAAGGGGCGTGACGGAATTCGGCATCAGCGATAAATTCATCGCCTACGGCCTCGACGGCGCCGTATTCATCTATGTTTTCGAAACCGGCCAAAGCTACCGCATCACTCCGGAAAGGGAGGAAGCGCTCTTCCTCGGCGTTTCCGGCGGCACCGTGATGTGGATGGACGTCACTTCGAGGGAGCGGGATATCATCAAATACGCGATCCCTCCCCTTTGATGCCTTTCTTTGGGGCGCCATATCCCGATAAGCTTGTAAAATGAAAGAAAAAACAAAATTTGTCTGCGGAGAATGCGGTTACGAGACCGTGAAATGGCTGGGCTGCTGCCCGAGCTGCGGCAGTTGGAATACTCTCGAGGAAGTCTCGGCGCCAGCCCCCTCGAAAAGCGGCGGAAGCGGAAGAACGCTCGGCGGCGGTTCGCGCGCCGTGAATCTCGCCTCCGTGACGGAGACGGACAGCATCCGCATTTCAACGGGCATTTCCGAATTCGACCGCGTGCTCGGCGGCGGCGTCGTTGCGGGCTCGACCATCCTCGTCGGCGGTGACCCGGGCATCGGCAAGAGCACGCTGCTCATCCAGGCCGCGAGCAATCTTTTGAAAAACGGCGCGGTGCTCTATGTTTCCGGCGAGGAATCGAAGGCCCAGCTCAAGCTGCGCGCCTCCCGCTGCGGCGTGAGCGGGGAGCTGCTGATCATGACGGAGACCTCGATCGACGCGATCGAAGCGGAGGTCGAAAGGCTCAAGCCGAAATTCCTCGTGATCGATTCGATCCAAACGATGATCAGCCCGGAACTCAGCAACGCCACCGGCAGCGTGACCCAGATCCGCGAGGCTACGACCTCCCTCACAAGAATCGCGAAAAGCAATAACTGCGCCGTGTTCATCGTCGGCCACGTCACCAAGGAGGGCGCGATCGCCGGCCCGAGGATGCTCGAGCATATGGTCGATACCGTGCTCTATTTCGAGGGCGACCGCCATGACTCCCTGCGCCTTCTCCGCGCGGTGAAGAACCGCTTCGGCTCCACGAACGAGATCGGCATCTTCGAGATGCGGCAGGAGGGCCTTGCGGAGGTCGAAAACACCGCCGGGCTTTTCGTGACGGGCGGCAACGACACCGGTTGCGCCGTGACCTGCATCATGGAGGGCAACCGTCCGATCCTCGTCGAGGTGCAGTCCCTTCTCAACCCGACCGCCTTTTCGAACCCGAGGCGCGTTGCCGCGGGGATGGATACGAACCGGCTGATGCTGCTGATCGCGGTCCTCGAACGCCGCGGCGGGCTCCGCATCGGCGATAAGGACGTCTACACCAACGCCGTCGGCGGCATCCGCATCGACGACCGCGGCGCCGATCTTGCGATCGCGATGGCAGTCGCGGGCTCCGTTTTCGACAGGCCTCTGCCGGAGAGCACGGTCGTGATCGGCGAATTGAGCCTCACCGGCGAGATCCGCTCGGTGGACAGGCTCTATAACCGCGTTCAGGAGTGCGCGCGGCTCGGCTATCAAAACGCCGTCGTGCCCGCTTCCGCGAAGCTGCGCGGGGCCGAGGGCATCAATCTCATCAAAGTCAAATATCTAAGAGACGCTTTTTTGACGTTCACTGATAAATAATTTCAAGCATTTCGGGGGAAATACAATGCTGAATGAAAAACTGACGGACAAAGCGAACACGCTCTGCCTTTACAGGATACTCGCGCAGTACTCCGATGATGAGCACGTGCTCACAATGCGCGACATCATGGCGAGATACGAGGCCGATTATTCGATGAAGATCGACAGGCGCACCGTTTACAGCTCGATTGAAACGCTCAAAAAGCTCGGCTACGATGTTTCGGATTATGAGGAGAACCGCCGCGGGTATTATCTGCGCACGCGCCTGTTCGAGCCCTCGGAGGTGCGGCTGATGATGGACGCCGTGTATTCGCTCAACTCGATCCCGCAGAAGCAGACCGCCGATCTGATCGAAAAGCTCCAGTCCACCTGCAGCATCCATCAGAAAAAGCTTTACCGCCATCTTTTCGCCTCCGAGCCGGATAAAAAAACGCCGAACCGTTCGGTCTTCTTCAATATCGACGTGCTCGAAACGGCGATCGCGGAGCGCAAAATGGTCGAATTCACCTATATGCAGTACGGCCTCGACAAGCGCCTGCACGCCCGCCGCAAGGAAAAATACGCCGTCAGCCCCTACAGCATGGTCTGCGACAACAAGAAATATTACCTCCTTTGCCTGAAGGAGGGCAAGGAGGAGCTGAGCTTCTACCGCATCGACCTGATGAAGGATATCCGGGTCACCGACAGGCCGCTCGAGGTCTCCCCCGCGAAGATCGACCTCGGCACCGCCCGCAAAACGGTCTACGCCTTTTCGGGGAGCCCGGTCGATATCGTCCTGCGCTGCCGGAATTCCGCGATCGGCGCCGTCGTCGACGAATTCGGCACGGGCGTGAAGATCGAGACCTCGACGGACGGCTGCTTCATTGCGAAGCTCCGCGCCGCGCCGCAGGGCGTGCTGTATTGGACGATGCAGTACCTCAATGAAGTGGAGATCCTCGAGCCCGAATCGATGCGCCGCAAAGCGATCGAAATGATCAAGAACAATCCGTACGGAGCGTGATCCGGCGGGCGTGATCCTGCGAGCGAAGCGAGCCCGCTTGCTTCTCAGCGCGCGGCGCCGCGCCAGGCGCCGGCATCGCAGAAAAACCCGCAAAAGAGTGGTAGCGACAGCGAGCCGTCGCGAAGGCGCTTGCAACTGAGCAGGCGAGCCGAGCGTGGTCTTTTGCGGAGAGGAGAAGCAGCGGAATGAGCGAGATTTCGCGCTCCGCGCGGAAGCGAGAGATATGGAGCTTGCGACGACGAGCTGTATGCCATTCACGCCACAACAATAAACTCGGAGAACATTTGGCGGCGGGACGGATCCGAATGATCTTCGCCCGGAAACAGATGATTTGCGCTTTGCGCATGAATTGCCTGCGGCATATTGAAATAATAAACGGCCTTTCGGCCGTTTTTTATTCGTCCCGGGTTTCAGGTTCCATGATCCGCTCCAGCATCATTTTCGCAAGGAGGGGATCGTTTTTCATCGATTCGATCGCTTCGCGGCTCATGACGCTGTTCGTGCCGAGGCAGGCGGTGCAGCGGCTGCCGCATTCCGGGCAGACGCAGCCGAGGTGGGAATCCTCGGACTGAACCATGTAAACGCCGCAGTTCGTGCAGCTGCATCTCATAATAAGTACGCTCCTTTCGGCATAAATCCGCTTTCTCCATTATAAAGTAAAAATAAAAAAATGCAAGGGGACGCCCGCCTTGGAACGAAAAAACAAAACCGCCTGGCCGCTCGCAAGGCTGAAGCGGAGCTTCCTGACCTTCGCCGCCGCGCTGCTCGCAATCTCTGCGGCGGTCGGGATCCTCGGCGCGGACGGCTCGCCCCGGGCCGTGCCCGCTTCCGCTGGGGCGGAGAAAGGGATCGTTTACGCCGTTTCTTACAGAAACCTCGATACCCGCGGGGGGCTCGCGCTGCTCGAAAGCGATATCGCGGCCTTCAAAAAGCGCGGCCTCGGCTTCATCCTCCCGGCGGAGCTCGGTTCCCCGGGCGGGGGAGCGATGCTGATACTGGAGGACGGGGATCCCCGAAAATCAGCGGAGATCCTTGAAAAAAACGGCGCAAAGGCTGTCCTCGCCCTGCGCGAAGGCATGACGCCGGAGGAGGAGGAAGCGGCGCTTTCCTTTGCGGACGCCGGGCTTTTCGCCCTCGCCGCGCCGTTCAGGCCGGGCTGCGGCGCCGTCGGGCTCTTTGAAAACCTTGCCGAAGCCGGAAGATCCGCCGCCCTTCGCCTCGGCAGGCGGATCGGGATCTTTCTCGCCGAAGCGCCGGGGGAGGATCTCGCCTGCTTCCGCGCGGGCTGCGGCGGCGCGGAGCGGACCTTTATCCTGCTTTTCGGCAACGGGCGGAACGAGCCGCCGTTCCGGGAAAGCGGGATCGTTGTGCTGAACAGGGTCATGCGCCTTCCGGAATGGACGCTCGCGGAGTTTTTTGCGGAGATCGCCGTCCCGCGCGGCGGATAAAAATCCGCCGTCCCGAAGGGGAACGGCGGCATTGGAACGGGGGAAAACCGGCTCAATTTTCAAGCTGCCTGCCGAGGAATGCGGCGGCGGTCTCCGCGACCTTCATATCCGCGGCGGAAAACGCGGCGTTCGGCTCCCTTGAGAGCAGGATCACCGCCCCGATCGGGTCGCCCGAAGCGATGATCGGAACGATGAGCTGCGCTGTGAAGCCCTGCTTCCCGTCGTCCGCCCTCGTGAGGGGGATCAGCGCCGCTCCCGCGGTTCGGGTGACGGCCTTCCTGCCGGAGATCGCGGCCTCGAGCTCATCGCCGATCGGTCTTTCCGGCGCGAGAGGCGAAGCGGCGGCGCAGTCCTTCTTCATCGGGCTCGCGCAGGCGACGACGGCGTCCTTGTCGCAGATCACGGCGATATGCCCGACGGTCCGCTGCAGCGATTCGGCGTATTCCTTCGCAAAATCGCCTAGCTCGCCGACGAGGGAATATTTTTTCAATATCACGCCGCCCTCCCTGTCGGTATAGATCTCGAGAGCGTCGCCCTCGCGAATGCGCAGCGTCCGGCGGATCTCCTTCGGGATCACGACGCGCCCGAGCTCATCGATCCTGCGAACGATTCCTGTTGCTTTCATAAAATAAACCTCCGCTGAGAGAAAATTGTTTGCCGGGGTTAGTATCTGCTGAAAACCGAGGAATATGCGGCCCGAAAAGCGGCCGGAAAACGGCCAGCGGGCGAAGAAAATCAAATTTGTCAAGCGCATGTGCGAAAATATATCGTGAGCGCAGCTTGACCGCCAAGGCTTACGGACCTATTGTGAAATCCCGCTTCGGCGCAGATCCTGCCGGAGCGCCGTGTAAAACGAAGAAAAAAGAAGGAAACACATATGAAAGGCCTGACTGAATCGAAGATCTATCTTGCCCATCTCGGCTTCTTCCCGCAGCAGAACGGCTTCGGCTACCTTGCTTATGCGCTCGCCCTCCTTCGGGAGGATCCGATGAGCCTGTACTGCCGCAATGTGAACTTCATCGGCGCTGTCGCGGACGGCTGCGGCGTTTCGCCGGACTGTGTGCGCCGCTGCATGTGCTATTCGCTGAATACCGCATGGACGATGCCGGCGAATGCGGAGCTGCGCGCGCTCTTCCCGGGCGCGAGCGGGGAGTTTCCGCCTTCGCTCGGTGAATTCATCGCGCGCGCGGCGATCGATATCGATCTGAAGCATCGTCCGGAAAATATGCGTCTGCCGGGCGTGAGGCTCATCCGGCAAGGCTTTGAAGCGAGCCGAGCAGCAGTGCATAGCGCTCGATCGAACCGAGTTGGAGCGCTTTCAGCTGTCCGCTGAATTCGACGCGGTTCTCCGTTTCGGAGGAGATCAGCGCGGAGGCGAGCGCTTCGATCTGCATAAGGTATTCGTCGATGCGGCTGACTGCGCCGCTCGTTTCATTGGCGCCGGAGAGCATCGCGCGAACGGAGCGGATATTCTCGATCAGCTCGCCCGCGATCGCTTTGCCGTATTCGATGCTCCTTTCCTCCGTATCGAAGCGGATGACCTCCTCGTTGAGGTCGTCGATGAGCCCGCTCGAAAGCTCCGCCGCGGTGCGGATCGCCGCGAGCTTATTCTCCGGCGCGGTGACGGTGAGCGCGATGCCTTCGGTGCGGATCGGGAAGATGACGCAGTCATAGCCCTGCGAAACGAGCCTGCCGCGGACGCTCGAAGCGGCGGCCTCGGTCGTATAGCAGGAAGCGAGGATGCGCACTCCCTCCGGCGTTGCGAGGGCGTAACCGGCGGCGCCGAGCGATTTCAGCGAGGTGATCAGCCCCTTCGCATTGGAGGCGGTCTCGTAAACGCCGAGCTGCAGAGCATAAAGATCGAGCCCCGGCAGCTCCGCCCGGATGGTCTCCGCTCTTTCATCGGAAGGCGGAGCGCTCGGCGTATTCTCCGGCAGCAGCGGCGCGAAGGTGGGGGAGGGCAAAGCCTGCTCCGGCCCACTTTCGGGGAAAAGCTTTTTGATGATCAGCTTCCCGACCGGCGTCGCGATCAGGATATAAACGAGCGCGGCGAGAAGCAGCAGCACGGCGAGCGTTCCGAAAAGGCTGCTGCCCTCCCTTTGCCGCCGCGAATGGCCGCCGTATGCGGAACAGCCCGTCCCGCTCCGCAGCGCCAAAGCCCTGCTCCTGTTTCCCGAACGTTTTCTGCGCCTGTATTCCATTCCATCCTCCGTTTATTGGGCCTGCGCCTGATTCTGTTACGGTATATGTGCGCTTTCCGGGCGATATGCGGACGGCGCGGCGCGAAAAAAGACGCGAAAAAACGAAAAAAAGCCTGCGCCTTGATAAGCGCAGACTTGTTTTTTATAAAAAATCGAGCAAGCCGTAAGCCGAGTTCTGTTTATGTGACCATCTATCTTGACGTACAGTTACCTGCACGTTCCAGCGATTACGGGGAGCGTGACGGACAGCCATTGAATGCTCCCATTTCAATCTTGCTCCGGGTGGGGTTTACAGGGCATGCTTCGTCGCCGAAGCATCGGTGGGCTCTTACCCCGCCTTTCCATCCTTACCGCAAAGCGGCGGTTTATTTCTGTTGCACTTTCCTTGAAGTCGCCTTCACCGGGTGTTACCCGGCACCCTGTCCTGTGGAGCTCGGACTTTCCTCGCACGAAGCGCGGTCACTTGGCTTACTCGATCCTTATTCGGTTTTCAAGCTTCATTTCATGAACAGCAGCCGCCCGCAGTTCTCGCACTGGATGACCTGGTTCCCGGCGGCGACCTTTTTGAGCTGGACGGAGGAAAGCATCATGTAGCAGCCTCCGCATTGATCGTTGACGACCCTTGCGACCGGGGTCAGATAATTCTTTTTGAGGCTGCGGTAGCGCTCGAAAAGCTCCGGCGGGATCGTCTTCTCCTTTTCTTCAAGTTCCTTCGTCAGCGCGTCAATCTTCGGCATGAAGCTGTCCTTCTCCGCATCGCAGACGGTGCGTACGGCGTCGTAATCGCGCTTTGCGCGGGCGGCCTTCGCATAGGTCTTCGTGACGGAGTCGGAGATCTCGTCGCACCAGGCGATGAGCTTCGAAAGCTCCCTGTTGAGGCCGTTGATGCGCCCGACCAGCTTCTCGATGGATTTGCGCGCCTCGGTCAGCTCCTCGGCGGTGCTCTCCTCGTCGTTCTGCATGATCTCGAGCTCCGAATTTTCAAGGTCGTAATCATGCAGAAGCGTGTTGAGCTGCGTTTCCATCGAAGCGATCTGCTCGGTGTGCTCGCGGATCTCGGCTTCATAGCCGTTGATGAGCTCCTGCTGCTCGACGAGGAGCTTATGCAGCTTCCCGCGCTTCTGGTAGGCGGCAGAGGATTTCATATCCTTCTTCAGCTTCGCAAGCTCGAGCTCGGTCTGCTGATATTCCCACAGGCTATCCAATTGGCTCATGTCAATTCCTCCTGAATAAAAATCGGTCAAAGCTCCCGCAGCGCTCGGAAGACCGGCGCATTTTTGCGGGACAGTATGTATTCTACACCATCGGTGTTGGCTTGTAAATACTCAACAAGCGGCCGCAGCACGGGGTTTTCGGTCTCGAAATGCCCGGCGGCGATCACCGCAAGGCCCATCACGCCCGCTTCGAGCGCCTGGGAATGCTTGCATTCGCCGGTCAGGTAGACGTCCGCGCCGTATTCCGCGGCAAGCGCGCAGTCGCCTCCGCCGGAGCCGCCCATCACGGCGACCCTTCTGACAGGTCGGTCGGCGCCCGCGATCAGCGCGGTCGTATCGAGCTTTTCCTCAACGAGCTTCGCGAATTCGAAAAGCGTGGTTTCCTTTTCGAGCTCGCCGATGCGCATGATGTTCTCCGGCGGCACGGCAACCGCATTGCGGATCCCGAGCAGATCGCAGAGCGCGGTATTGACGCCGCCCTCCGCCGCGTCGAGGTTCGTATGCGCTGCGAAAAGGCCGATGCCGTTTCGGATCAGCTTATACACGGCCGCGGTCGCGGGGCAGTCCGGAAGGATCTGCTTCACCGCGCTGAACATAAGCGGATGATGGGTCAAAACGAGGTCGGCGCCGATCTCCGCAGCCTCATCCGCAACGGCGGGGGTGCAGTCGAGCGCGGCGAGGACCTTTTTGATCTCCTTCTTTTCCGTGCCGATCAAAAGCCCGCAGTTGTCGAAGGAAAGCGCGCTTTCCTTTGGGGCGAGGGCGTTCATTATTTCGATAAATGCCTGAAGCTCCATTATTCCTCCTCGGCGGAAGGCGATCCCTCCCGCCCGTGATAAAGCCGGATCAGCTCAGCCGTGCAGCTTTCCTCGAAAACGAGCGCCGGCGGGGGATCATCCCTGCCGTTTTTTCGCGCGGCGGCAAGCTTTTTTTCCATGATCGCCCGATATCTTTCGAGCAGGGGAAGGAAATTCTCCTCCCGCTTCGAAAAAGCCTTCGGCCCGAACTGATAATAATCCTTCGGCCAGTAATCGGGCAGGGGAGCGGCCTCCCCGGGGCAATATTTCGCCGCGATGAGCTGATAATACCGCCCGTTGTCGAAGGTGACGGCCTCATCCAATACGGCGAAGCCGTTTAAGTAAAGGTACCGCCGAAGCTCCGCCTCGCCGCGCATCGGCTGCATCACGATCCTCTCAAGGCTCCGCACGACGGCCGGAGAGGCTTCGAGGATCGAAACGATCAGCTCGCCGCCCATGCCGAGCAGCACGGCCGCGTCCGCTTCGCCCGGCTCAAAGGCGGAAAACCCGCTGCAAAGGCGAAGCTCCATCCGCGCCGAGAGCCCTTCCTTTTCGGCAAGGCGCCCGGCTTTTCGGAGCGAAGGGGCGCTGATATCGCCGGCGATGACCTTATCGGCGAGCCCGCGTTCGAGCGCGGCGGCGCCGAATTTGCCGTGGTCGCAGCCGATATCGGCAAGCGTGCCGGTTTTCCCGAGAAGGCGGAGCGCCGCCTCCGGCCGGGGGCTCATCGGCGAAAGAAAGGCGCTCCCTTTGGCTTTTTTGCGGTTCGTTCTTTCCAAAGTCAAGCTGAAAACAGCAGGATCCGGCCGTTGCGCGGACCCTGCTGCGAAAGTCGGTTTATCGGATCGGGAGCTCAGTCCTTGATCTCGATCTCTTCATCCTCGCCGAAGACGGGCTTGTGGCAGCGGGGGCAGTTCAGAAGCTCGTCGAGCGGGATCTCCTCGCCGCAGTTGGCGCAGACGACGTTCGGATTGCATTCTTCGCAGTCGCAGTCGCACTCGCACTCATCGCAGTCGTCCTCGCACTCGTCGCAGCAGCAGGGATCTTCGTCCTCTTCGTCCTCTTCATCTTCGTCGAAAAGGATCTCGTCATAGACGTCCATCGCTTCGTAGATGTCGTTGAGGTCGTCGTCGATCGCGTCGATGGCTTCGCTGTTCTCGTCGACGGTCGCGGCCATCTCATCGAGGCAGTCGATGATCGCGAGGAGCAGCTTCTCGGTATTGCCGTTGTCGGCGGAGATGTTCATGCCTTCCGCAAGGCCGCGGATGTATGCAGCTTTTTCCTTGATCATATTATGCCTCCGAAATCAGCAGCGGGCCATGTATTCGCCGGTGCGGGTGTCGATGCGGATGCGGTCGCCCTCGTTCACGAAGAGGGGAACGTTGAGGGTGTAGCCGGTCTCAACGGTCGCGGGCTTCGATGCGCCGGTCGCGGTATCGCCTGCGAAGCCGGGCTCGGTCTCGGTAACGGTCAGCTCAACGAAGTTCGGCGCCGCAACGGAGAAGGCATTGCCCTTGAAGAAGCGGATCGTGACGTTCGAATTCTCGACGATGAAGTCGATCGCGTCCTCGACCTGGTCGTGGTTGAGAGCCAGCTGCTCATAGGTCTCGTTGTCCATGAAGTAATACAGATCTCCGTCGCTGTAGAGATACTGCATCTCACGGGTCTCGATATGGGCGGTGGGATATTTGTCGGTGGGGGAGAAGGTCCTTTCGAGGACGGCGCCGGTCATGACGTTCTTCAGCCTCGTGCGGACGAAAGCCGCGCCCTTGCCGGGCTTAACGTGCTGGAAATCGGCAATGCTCCAAACCTGGCCGTCGATCTCGACGGTGATGCCCTTTCTGAAATCGCCTGCTAAAATCATTGTGATACCTCCGTGGTAAAAATTTTCTTATTCGATAACGATGAGTTCCTTCGGGGAATGGCAGAGATCGATGAAGCCGTCCTCCGTCAGCACGCAGCAGTCCTCGATGCGGACGCCGCCGAGGCCTTCGACGTAGATGCCGGGCTCAACGGTGATCGTGGAGCCGGGAACGAGCAGCTCGGTCGAGATGGAATTCGCGTAGGGATTCTCGTGGATCTCGAGGCCGAAGCCATGGCCGAGACCGTGGCCGAAGCACTGGCCGTAGCCCTTTTCGGTGATATAATCCCTTGCACAGGCGTCGAGCTCCGAAGCGACCATGTTCGGGCGAAGGATGCCGAGGGCCTTGAGCTGGGCTTCGAGAACGATGTTGTAGATCTTCCTGAGCTCATCGCAGGGCTCGCCGATCGCGATGGTGCGGGTCATGTCGGAGCAGTAGCCGCCGACGCGCGCGCCGAAATCGATCACGACGAGGTCGCCCTTTTGAAGCTTCCTCGGGCCGGGATAGGCGTGGCAGAGCGCACCGTTCGGGCCGGAGCCGACGATCGTATCGAAGGAATTCTCATCCGCGCCGTGTTTGCGGAGCAGGTAGTCGAGCTCATTGCGCAGCTCGATCTCGCTCATGCCGGGCTTGACCATTTTGAGAAGATCGGCAAAGCCCGCGTCCGCGCAGTTCTGCGCCTTCTGCATGAGGGCGATCTCGTTCGCGTCCTTAACGACCCTGCAGCCCGAGATGACGTCCGAAGAAGGAACGAACTCGAACGGGAGCTTGCTGTAGCCGCTGTACTCGGTCACGGTCATTGCCGCATCCTCGAAGGCGACGCGCTTTGCGCCGAATTCGTTGAGGAACTTTTCAACGTCCTTGGGGGAGATGCTGCGGTTGACCTGATGCACCTCGCAGATGCCGGCGCACTGGATGCCGGCCTGGATCGTGTAGCGGAAATCGGTGAGCAGCACGCGGCCCGCTTCTGCGACGATCACGACGCCGTTGGAGCCTGTGAAGCCGGAGAAGTACCTGCGGTTGACGGCGGAGGTGATGACCGCTGCGTCGATATTATTCTCGGCAAGCTTCTTCAAAAGCTTGTCACACCTTGATTTCATATTTTCCCTTTCCGGCGCCGATGCGCGCAAAGCACCCGCGCCAATTCTATTTCCCTGCGGGCAAAACCGCATAAGAACACATCTTAATTATTTTACCATTTTTTTAACGGATTAACAAGATGCTTTTTCGCAAAAACAGGGGTATTTTTCCGTAATGACGGGGCAAAAGCCGATATATTTTAAAGAAGGCGGCCTTTTCCCGACGCATTCGCGCTTTTTGGGCGGGCCCGAAACGCCCTCCGGCATGCCGCGCTTCGCTGTGAAGCGCAAAAACGAGTCAACCGAAGCCGCTCCCGATCCGTTATATTAAAAAAGGAAAGCGGAAAAAGGCAGATGAAAACGGCACGGCCGCTGCCCCGGGGTTGACTTTGCGGCAGGCTGTGATATAATAATCAATCGGTATTAAAAAGAAAGCAATGAAGGAACATGATCGTTGTCATTCCGGCGTATGAGCCGGACGAAAAACTCAAAAAGCTCGTTCTCGAGCTGCGGGAGAAGACGGATTACCCGATCGTGATCGTCGATGACGGAAGCGGCGAAAGCTGCCGCGCGCTGTTCGATGAGCTCGAACAGTATGCGTCCGTCATCCATCACGAAGTCAACCGCGGCAAGGGCCGTGCGATGAAGACCGCCTTTGAATACATCAAAAACAGCGGTCTGTACGCGCCGGACGAGGGGATCGTTACCGTCGATGCGGACGGACAGCATCTCCCGGAGGATATACTCAGGGTCGCGGAGGAATTCGGCCGCGATCCTTCTTCGCTCGTGATCGGCGGAAGGCGGTTCACGGGCAGGATCCCCCTCCGCAGCAGGCTCGGCAACGGCATAACGCGCTTCGTTTTCGCGCTCACGACGGGCGTGCGCGTGCACGATACCCAGACCGGCCTTCGGGCCTTCGCAGTGAAGCGGATCGACGAGATGCTCGCGATCGGCGGCGACCGCTATGAATACGAGATCAACCAGCTGCTCTACTGCACGAAGCAGCAGATAAAGATCCGCGAGGTGGAGATCGAAACCGTTTATATCGACGAGAACAGCTCCTCCCATTTCCACCCGCTTCGGGATTCGTTCCGCATCTATAAAACGATCTTCAGCTTCATCGGCTCGAGCATCCTCTGCTTCCTGATCGATTATATCCTTCTGCTCGGACTGACCGCGCTGTTTGCGTACCTGACGGGCGGGGAGGGGATACGGCTCTTCGGCATGATCCTCGAACCGAAGCTCCCCGCGATCATCATCGCAAGGGCGGTCAGCTCGTTCGTGAACTATATCCTGAACCACCGCGTCGTCTTCAAGAGCGGCGGGAAGGGAAGCGTTATCCGCTATTATATCACCGTTATCGCATTGCTCGTGCTGAACTATGCGCTGCTGAGGGTGATGACGGCGGCGGGCATCCCGCTCGCGCTGGCCCAGATCCTCGCGCAGTGCATAATCTACCCGCTGAGCTTTGTTTTCCAGCGTAAATTTGTCTTTATCGAAAAGAAAAAGAATGAGACCGGAGCGTGATGAGGACCGATGCGCAATGCAGTTAAAATCATTATAACCGTGTTTATTGACCTTGTTGTCTTCGCCGCGCTGCTCCTGTCGATCGCGTGGTTCCACCATGCAAGGCCGCAGGAGCTCACCGTCCAGCGCGTTTTCGAGATCCCGACGACGGCGCCGTCGATCCCGACCCCGACAGCGGCGCCGAACACTACTGTTCCCCCGCAGCCCGGAACGACGCCCGGCGAGCTCCCCGAGGAGACCCCCGCGCCGACGCCGACGCCGCGCCCGACGGGCCTTCTCGGCTATAAATACGCCGAAAAATTCACCGACGGCGAAGTGATCTGGGATGAAAACGGCTACCGCAGCGCGGACGTCTGCATCGAGGTCAGCGAGCACGAAATGACCGTTCACAGATATCCGGTGCATTATTTCGTTGCCGATATCTACATCCAAAACATCGCGAGCTTCCGCTGCGCGATCGCCGAGAACGAAAGCAACAAGGAAACCGTCGTCAAGATGGCCAACGACAACAACGCGATCGTCGCGCTCTCCGGGGATTATTTCCTCCACCACGGCAGCGGCCTTGCGATCCGCAACGGCGTCGTCTACCGGGAGAAGCTCCATAAGGATCAGGACGTCTGCGTGCTCTACATGGACGGCACGATGGAGACCTATTATAAGGGCCAGGTCGATCTCAACTATATCTATTCCAAGGCTCCGCTGCACGCATGGAGCTTCGGCCCGAAGCTGCTCGACAACGGTCAGCCGAAGACTGAGTTCAACACGAGCGTCGAAACCTGGAACCCGCGCGCCGCGATCGGTTATTATGAGCCGGGGCACTACTGCTTCGTCGTTGTGGACGGCAGGCAGGAGGGCTATTCCTACGGCCTTTTGATGCAGGATCTTTCCAAACTCATGTATGATCTCGGCTGCACCGAAGCATATAATCTCGACGGAGGTATGACGGCGATGATGGCGTTCCGCGGCGAGCTGTTTTCAAGGCCCTGCGGCGGCGGAAGGAAGAACTGCGACATCCTCTATATAGGCGAACCGTGATCGGGGGGAATAAACGGAATGAGAAACAGATTTTTCGATTTTACAAATAAAGTGCGGGTATTCCGCGTCGTCACGGCGCATCTCACGGCCATGTTCTCCGTGATGATCATAATCTGGTTCATCATCGACCGCGTGAACACGGCGATGGAATTCATGTCGAGCGAGATCTCGAAATGGTGCATCGCGATCCTTGCGCTCCTTGCGCTCGTGAGCTCGATCCTCACGATCTGCGCCCTCTGGATCAATCCGGATAAGCGCAGGCGCGTCGGGCAGAGGCCGCGGCGCTGACAGCAAACGGAAAAACAAAAGCGCTCCGCAAAACCGATGCGGGGCGCTTTTATTCGGAACGGTCTTCTTTATTCGAGTACGAGCGGCGCGAGATAAGCGGGGAGCTCGCCTTCGCCGCCGATGCTGATGAAAAGGTCGACGTGCTGCTCATAGGAGAAGCGCTTGAGGAATTCGAACATCTCTTCGAGCCCCTCGACGGGATGCTTGACGATCTTCATGAAGCTGTTGATATAAACGGCCTGGAGATCGAAATCCTGCGCCGAGATGCCGGAGAGGAAGCCGGTGAACATCTTCGGCCCGTCGATGCGGTAGTCCGAAGCGTTGATGAAGCGGATCCCGCGGTCGAGCATATACATGCGGTCGCCGTCGTTGTCGATGAACACGGCGTTTTCGTCCTTCCGCTGATGCGCTTCGTTCGCAAGAGCGATGAGCCGCCGCGATTTGCCGGTACCCTTCTTGCCGTAAATGATCCTGACCAAATGAAACACCTCCCGCTGACTTATGAAAACATTATACCATATCCGGCGCCCTCCCACAACAGCATAAAAAGGAATATTTGCGCATAAAATAAAAAACGAAAATATACTTTGAGATTTTCGGAAAGGGGCTTGCAATTCGCCGAAGGCTGATGTATAATAGCATTCGTTCCGATGAACGAAAAGAATATTCCTCCTTAGCTCAGTCGGT
>DBXK01000022.1:0-973 GCA_002309375.1 Christensenella sp. UBA1214
TGCCGCTCTGGGTGCCGTGGCTGTCGAAGATGACGACGCCCTTGTCGGGGAAATTCTGCGCGATGGCCGGGCCGGTCGCGCCGCTGCTCTGGAGCAGGGTGTAGGTGCCTCCGGTCGCGTTCGCGATGGACTGCGCCTCGTTCTTATACTGGTCGGTGAAGCTGCTGTCCTGGCCGTAGTAGGGCCCGATGAGCAGCACGTTCGGGGATTCGGCGCCGCTGCGGACGGCCTCGCCGCTGCCCTTCACGACGACCATGGTCTCGCTCACGGGCTCGCAGTTCGTGTCGAGCTCGTTGCGGAGGCGGTAGTTGTACGCGCAGTACATGCCGTCAACGGTGAAATAGAAGCCGTCTTTGGTGAAATCGGAAAAACCGTCGGCGTCGACGTCTTCGATATTGAGCGCCGCTTCGTAGACGGTCTTGATGACTTCGGCGCGGTCCATGCCGCCCGCCATGGCTTCGGCTTCGGCCGCTTCGAGAACGGCCCAGGTGGTGTCGAGCCTGCGCATCGCCCGCTCTTCGCGGACCGCCTGGCCGATGTTTTCCGCAAGGGAAACGACCGGGACGGCGGCAAACACGAGCACGAGCGCGAGCACGGCTGCAATGAGTTTGCGGATCTTCATTTGAATTCCTCCTGGATTGATATTCTCCGCCCGCTCCGCCGCCCGACGGCGGCCGGAAGGAGGCGGAACTCTGACCTTACTATTATATAATGGGGGCCTTCCGCCCGTCAATCGCGGAATGCGGTTTTTGCGGCCTTTTCCGCCCCGAAAATGCGGCCCGCGCCGGGGAAGAGGAGCCTCGGGCGCACGGGGACGCGCAAAGGAAAATATAATCTCAAATATCCGTTTTCGCTATTGACATTTTGCCCCGCTTTTAATATAATAGCGTTTGTGCTTTGCTTATGGTGGAGGATTGCGGTCACCAGCCCCGTCCGTTGTCGGAAATCTTAGCAAAAAATAAGAAATTCAACA
>DBXK01000022.1:1048-1187 GCA_002309375.1 Christensenella sp. UBA1214
TCGTTGATGCAGAGGGCATGGTGCTCGGCCGTCTCGCATCGCAGGTCGCCGCGATTCTCCGTGGAAAACATAAACCGATCTTCACCCCCCATGTGGACTGCGGTGATCACGTTATCATCATCAACGCCGATAAGGTCGT
>DBXK01000022.1:1293-1534 GCA_002309375.1 Christensenella sp. UBA1214
ATCCGCCGCATGATGCCGAAGGGCCCTCTCGGCAGCCAGATGCTCACCAAGCTCCGCGTCTACCGCGGCGACGAGCAGAAGAACAGGCATGACGCCCAGAAGCCCGAAGTTCTCGTGCTTAAATAATAGGGAAGGAGAATAAAACCATGGCAGCTACCACTCAGTATCTCGGAACCGGCAGGCGTAAGAGCTCCGTTGCCCGCGTTCGTCTCGTTCCCGGCACCGGCGCTATCACCGTCAA
>DBXK01000022.1:1659-14735 GCA_002309375.1 Christensenella sp. UBA1214
AGGCGGGTGCGATCCGTCACGGCATCTCCCGCGCTCTGCTCGATGTGGACGCGCAGGAATACCGCCAGGCCCTCAAGAAGGCCGGCTTCCTGACCCGTGACCCCCGCATGAAGGAGAGGAAAAAGTACGGCCTCAAAGCAGCCCGTCGTGCTCCTCAGTTCAGCAAGAGATAATTTTCCGAAAAGGTTCCCTGTGCCGTATTGGCACGGGGATCTTTTTTTAGCGGAAAGGAGAATAATTATGAAGATCAACAAGACGCTTCCCGAAGGTTACGAAAAGACCTGCTCGCTCGATTTCATGAACGACAAAAAGCTCAAGCTCGGCGTCAACACGTTTGCGGGCGCCTTTTCCTGCCTCGGCACGATCGCCGTCCTGTTCATCGCCGGGATCACGAACGTTTTCGATTACAGCGGCGGTATTTTCCGCGGCGCGGTGCTGCCGATCCTGATCATCGCAGGCGTCTGTATCGTCTATTTCGCGCTCAACGAGGTCTTCAGGCTGATCGTGCTGAAGGCGCTCGGCGCGGGCAATGCGAAAATGGGGCTGAACAGCCTCTACGTCTATACGTCCGACAAGGGCGAATACATGGACAGGGGCGCGCTGACGGCGGTCAACTGCATCCCGTTCATCATCTGGACGGTGATCATCGTGCTGCTCCTGCTGCTGCTCCCCGCGCGCTTCAAATGGACGGCGGGCATCGCCGCCGTTGCGCATATCGTGAACAACTGCAGCGGTTACTTCATCCTTCTGAAGGCCAAAAAGCAGCCCGCCTCCGTGCTGATCGAGGACGGCGGCACCGAGATCGGGTTCTTCAACCGCGGCTGAAGCGGCTCCGCTAACGCCTCCGGAACCGATAAAAAAGAGGGGAACAATGGCCGAAATCTACTACAACGGAAAAGTTTTTACCGGCACGCTGCCGCTCGTTTCGGCGTTCCGCGTCGAATGCGGGCGCTTTACGGCGGCGGGGACGGATGAAGAGATCCTGAAAACGGCGGCGGAGGGGGATAGAAAGACCGACCTCGGCGGGCGCTTCGTCTGCGCGGGGTTCAACGATTCGCACATGCACCTTGTGAATTTCGGCCAGACGCTTTCCGCGGCGCCGCTCGCGGAGCATACGGGGAGCCTTGCCGAGGTGCTCGGCTGCATGAGGGAGCACCTTCGCCTGCACCCGCCGGCGGAGGGGCAGTGGCTCACCGGGCGCGGCTGGAATCAGGATTATTTCGCGGACGTGAACAGGATGCCGTCAAGGCACGACCTCGATTCGGTCTCGGCGGAGATCCCGATCGTCATCACCCGCGCCTGCGGGCATTGCTGCGCCGCGAATACGAAGGCGCTCGAGCTCGCCGGGATCGGGGAAAATACGCCCTCGCCCGCGGGGGGCAGCATCGGCCGCGAAAACGGCGTCCCGGACGGGCGGCTCTTTGATAACGCGATGGATCTGCTGCTCGATAAAATGCCCCTTCCGGATAAGGACGGGCTGAAGCGGATGATTCTTCTCGCCTGCCGGAAGCTGAACGAATACGGCATAACCTCGAGCCAGACCGACGATTACTGCGTTTTTCGGGAGATCCCGCCGGAAATTTTCAACGAAGCCTACCGCGAGCTCGCAGAAGCGGGGGAGCTGACGGTCCGCGTCAGCGAGCAGTGCAATTTCACCGATGAGGACGCGCTCCGCGCCTTTATCGCGGAAGGGAACATCACCGGGCGGGGGAGCGAAATGTTCCGCATCGGGCCGCTGAAGCTGCTCGGCGACGGCGCGCTCGGCTCGAGGACCGCGCACCTTTCAAAGCCCTACCGCGATGATCCGGAAAACTTCGGCTTTTCGCTTTTTTCGGCGGAGCAAATGAAAAATCTGGTCGCGGCCGCAAACGAAAACGGGATGCAGACCGCGATCCACGCGATCGGCGACGCCTGCCTTGACCGCGTGCTCGACGCGATCGAGGAGGCGCTCAATAAAAAACCGCGCCGGGATCACCGCCATGGGATCGTCCACTGCCAGATCACGCGCGCGGATCAGCTCGAGCGGATCGAAAGGCTCGGCCTGCACGTTTACGCGCAGTCGATCTTCCTCGATTACGACAACCATATCGTCGAAAAGCTGGTGGAGCCGGAGCTTGCGGCAACGAGCTACAACTGGAAAACGCTGACGGACCGCGGCGTGACGGTCTCCAACGGTTCGGACTGCCCGGTCGAGCTGCCGGACGTGATGAAGGGGATCGAATGCGCCGTGACGCGCCGCTCGATGGACGGCACGGGGCCGTACCTGCCGGAGCAGGCATTCACCGTTGAGGAAGCGCTTTTGAGCTTCACCGTCAACGGCGCGAAGGCGAGCTTCGAGGAAGATTTCAAGGGCCGGATCGCGCCGGGGTATCTGGCGGATTTCGTGATCCTTTCGGAAAATCCGTTCGAAACGGCGCCGGAAAAACTGCATTCGATCGGCGTTGTGGGGACCTTCCTCGGAGGGAAAGAGGTTTATCGAAAATGATATCGGTTCCCGAGGGAACCGATGATATACCTGCGGTATGATACAGCGCTTCGTGCGATGATATGCGCCCGAGGCGCATTTTTATTTTGACAAGAATAACGGCGGCGGGCGGGGGCATATCGTTTCCATATGAACGGATTCCAAAAACTGATCGCCGTGCTGCTGCTTGCGGCGGTACTGCTGCTGCTCGTTTTTCTGCCGAAATATTCGGAAAAGCTGATGGACCGCGGGAGCTGGCTCGACTGGCTGAAGCCGGAGGATGAGGCTTTTCGCGGCGTGATCAGCGTGATGCACGTCGCGGGGGTGCGTCCCTACCTCGGAAGCCTCGGCAGCTTATTGAAAAAATACGCGTCGAAGCTCGAAAAAAAGCATTCCGAAGTGTATATTGCAGTCGAAGTGCTCGACGAAGCCGCGGCGGAGGAGCGCCTTGCGAACGGGAAAACGCCGGATATCATCAGCTTCCCGGCGGGCTTCATCCCCGCCTCGATGCTGCGCGAAGCGGGGGAGGGCTATCCCGTCGAAACCTCGCCGGGCATGCTGGAAGGAACGCTGCTCGCCGTGCCGTACGCAGCCTCCTGCCGATTGCTCATCTACGACCCGGCGAAGCTCACGCCGGATGAGGCGGGGAGCGAAAAAACGCTTGAAGAAGCGGAAAAAAACAGCCTCGACGCGTTCCGGCGGGGGAGGGCGGACTGCTGCATTGCGGACGTCCGCGCCGCCGGGGATCTTTCGCGCCTCGTTTCCGCGAACAAGGTGCGCTTTTTCGCGGCGCTGCCGTTTGAGGAAAGGACAGAGCTCGTGCAGTTCATCGGCATTTCCGCTTCGGCGGGCGAAAAAAAGCTCGGCTATTGCCGGGAGCTGATCGCGCTGCTGACCTCGGAAAAGGCGCAGGCGGAGCTTGCGGAGCTCGGCCTTATGCCGATGGATCCGTCGATCGAGCCGGAATACGAACAGAGCTTCCTTTCGGAGGCCTATGCGCTGATCCGCCGGGGCGGGAGCGCGGCCTTCAAAAACGCTTTCGGCGGCAGGCGGGAGGAGGACTGAACACTTTTTCGATCGGGAAAGATTCGCGGTTTACATTCGGCGGCTTTCATGGTATGATAATAATGAATAAGAATGCAGTCGGGAGTTCACCCACAATGACGATCAACGAAGCCACCGCAAAAGTTTTCACAGCACTCAACGTCCGCACCGATGTTCCGGCGCGGGATTATACGAGCTTCCGCATTGGCGGACCGATGGCCTATTTCGCGGAGCCCTCCTCGGCGGAGGAGGTTTCCGCGCTCATCGATGCCGCGAAGCTGAGCCGCCTGCCCGTCCACGTGATCGGCAACGGCAGCAATCTGCTCATCTCGGACAAGGGCGTCCGGGCGCTTTTCATCCGAATCGGCGGCAATATGTCCTCCTTCCGCTTCGAGGGGAATTTCCTCACGGCGGAGGCCGGCGCGCTTCTGAGCGTCGTTTCGAAGGGGAGCGTCGCGAACGGCCTGATGGGCCTCGAATGGGCCTCCGGCATCCCCGGCACGGTCGGCGGAGGCGTTGCGATGAACGCGGGCGCCTATAAGGGCGAGCTTTCGCAGGTCCTTCGGGAAGTGACCTTCATCCGCGACGGCGAGGTGATCACGCGGGAGGTGCGCGAGGGGGACCTCGGCTACCGCTATTCCGCCTTCGCATACCCGGAAGCGGTCGTTTTGAGCGCAAAGATGGAGCTTTCCCCCGACGACGGCGGGGCGAAGGCGAGGATGGACGATTATACCGCCCGAAGAAGGGAAAAGCAGCCCCTTGAATATCCCTCCGCGGGCAGCGCCTTCAAGCGCCCGGAGGGGTATTTCGCCGGCGCTCTGATCGAGCAGGCGGGGCTGAAGGGTAAGCGCATCGGCGGCGCGATGGTGAGCCCGAAGCATGCGGGCTTCATCGTCAACTGCGGCGGCGCGAGCTTCGGCGACGTTGCGGCGCTGATCTGCTTCGTGCGCGCCGACGTTTACGAAAAATTCGGCGTGCTGCTCGAGCCGGAGGTCAAAATCATCGGATAAAGTCCGCTTTTTCAAAGGAAAAAAGCGTTTGCGGATAAGGAGGAACAAATGTACATTCTGATCGTTACGGGAATGTCCGGAGCCGGAAAATCCAATGTGCTCAACGTTCTTGAGGACATGGGCTTCGTCTGCGCCGATAATATCCCCTGCCAGCTGCTTGTTGAATACATCGAGCTGTGCCTGAGCAGCGAGAATTCGATCGACCGCGTTGCGATCGTTGTCGACAGCCGCGAATCGCGCTTCGGCTACAATCCGCAGAAGACCTATCTCGAGCTGCAGCATCTTCCTTATGAGCACGAGATCATGTTCCTCGAATGCGACGACAACGTGCTCCAGCACCGTTACAGCGAAACAAGAAGGATCCACCCGATGCATGACGACGTGAGCATCGGCATCCGCATGGAGCGCGAGATGCTCGCCCCGCTGAAGGAGCAGGCGAAATACATCGTGGATACGACAAATATGCGCCCGCGCGAGCTTTCGGCAACGGTCGAGGAGCTGCTTCTCAAGGGCGAAAACGTGCCGATGCGCCTCATCATTTCAAGCTTCGGCTACAAGCGCGGCGTTCCCGGCAACGCGGATTTCATCTTCGACATGCGCTATACGGAGAATCCGTTCTACGTTCCGGAGCTGCGCTATAAATCGGGCAGGGACAGGGAGGTCCGCGATTTCGTTTTTTCGGACAAGACCGTCCGCAGGCAGCTTGATGCGATCGAGAGCATGCTCCGCCTCGTGATCCCTTCGTTCATGAAGGAAGGCAAGCGGCGGCTGATGGTCGCCTTCGGCTGCACCGGCGGGCGGCACCGCTCCGTCGCGATGGCGGAGGCGCTGCACGACCGGCTGAAGGATGATTACAGCGTTTTCCTCGAGCACCGCGACCTTGTTCCGGAGGCGGACGATATCAAGGAGCGCTTCGATGAAAAGAACGCGGGGCAGCCCTCGCGCTTCGATAACTGACGGATCTGCGGCTGTATGGACGAAAAAGAAGCACAAATCGAAGAATCGTTTTCTTCATCAATAAAAAAGGAGCTCGCAGAGCACCGCGTGAAGCGCGTGTCGGACGCCCGCGCGCTGCTTTCCGCCTTTACCCTCGGCATCGGCTCGCTGAAGCTCGTGCCGGAAAAGCGCTGCTGGGGCGTGCATTACGTCATCAAGAGCCGTGAAGCGATCGAGCTCGCGGCGAAGCTCGCTTCGCAGCATTACGGCCTCGAATGCCGCCTGAGCGAGGTGCAGCACGACAGGCTGAACGCCAATTACCATGAGCTGATGCTCTACGGCGGGGACATCGACCGCTTCATGCTCGACACGGGCCTCATGAGCCTCGATGAGAACGGCGAAAAGCAGTTTTCCGCCGCCGTGCCAGCCGCCGCGCTGAAGACGGAGACCCAGCAGAAAATGTTCATGCGCGGGCTGTTCCTCGCCTGCGGGATGGTCTCCATGCCCGTGAAATCCTATCATGCGGAGTTCGTGACGTCGAACGCCGCGCTCGCCGCAAAGGCCGCGGAGATCCTCGCTTCCCACGGGATCGAGCCGAAGCTGACGCGGCGCAGGGGCAGCACGGTCGTCTATATCAAGGACGGCGAAAAGCTCGAGGATCTGCTCGCCTATATCGGCGCCTCCGCCGCGATGATGGAGGTCTCGAACAAGCGCATCGTCAAGCAGGCGAAAAACGAGGCGAACCGCAGCGTCAACTGCATCATGGCGAACGCCGAAAAGGTCGCGAAGACCGCGCAGCGCCAGGCGGAGGATATCCGCCTCGTCATCGACACGCTCGGCTATGACGCCCTCCCCGAAGGCCTTCGCGTCGTTGCGGAGGAGCGGATGAACAATTTCGAGCTTTCGCTTGCGGAGCTTGCGGACGAGCTCGGCCTCGGAAGATCCGCGGTCAACTACCGCCTGAAAAAACTGCAGGAGCTCGCCGAGGATATCCGAAACGGCGTCATCGCGCCGAAAAAACCGAACGAGGGCAGCGAGGTGTAAAATGAGCTTCACCCATCTTCACGTCCATACCGAATACAGCCTCCTCGACGGCGCGGCGCGCATCAGCGAGCTCGTCGACCGCGCGAAGGAGCTCAATATGGATTCCCTTGCGATCACCGATCACGGCAATATGTACGGCGTGATCGAATTTTATAAAAAGTGCACGAAGGCGGGGATCAAGCCGATCATCGGCATGGAGGCCTATGTCGCGCCGAAATCGATCGCCGACAAGACCGGCATGCGCGAGAACGCGCACCTGATCCTGCTCTGCAAAAACGAGACCGGTTACAAGAACCTCATCAAGCTGTCCAGCATCGCGTTCGTGGACGGCTTTTATTACCGCCCGCGCATCGATTACGGCCTTCTCGAGCAGTATCACGAGGGCCTGATCTGCCTTTCCGCGTGTCTTGCGGGCGACATCCCGCAGTACCTTCTGATGAACCGCTATCAGGATGCGAAGGCCCTCGCGCTCCGGCTCAAGGGCGTTTTCGGCGATGATTTCTATATCGAGCTGCAGAACCACGGCATCCCGGAGCAGCTCGTCATCCTGCCGCGCCTCGATAAGCTCGCGAAGGAGCTCGGCATCAAGACCGTTGCGACCAACGATATCCATTATGTCACGAAGGACGACGCGGAGGCGCAGGACGTGCTGCTGTGCGTGCAGACGGGCCGCTTCGTCGATGAAGAGAACCGGATGCGGATGCAGACGGAGGAATTCTACCTCAAATCCGAGGAAGAGATGCGTCAGCGGATGTACGGCTATGAGGATGCCGTCGAGAATACCCGAGAGGTCGCCGAAAAATGCAATGTGACGATCGAATTCGGCAAGCGGCACCTGCCGGGCTTCACCGCGCCTGACGGCATGGACAACGTGACCTATATAAGAAAACTCTGCACCGAAGGCATGCGCCGCCGCTACGGCGAACCGACGAAGGAGGAATGGGACAGGCTCGAATACGAGCTCGGCGTGATCACGAAGATGGGCTTCGTCGATTATTACCTCATCGTCTGGGATTTCATCCATTTCGCGAAATCGAACGGCATCGAGGTCGGCCCCGGCCGCGGCAGCGGCGCGGCGTCCATCGCGGCCTATGCGATGGGCATCACCGACATCGACCCGATCAAGTATAAGCTCCTCTTCGAGCGCTTTTTGAACCCGGAGCGCGTCAGCATGCCGGATTTCGACGTCGATTTCTGCTATGAGCGCCGCCAGGAGGTCATCGAATACGTCAAACGGAAATACGGCAGCGACCACGTTGCCCAGATCGTAACCTTCGGCACGATGGCCGCGAGGGGCGCCGTGCGCGACGTCGGAAGGGTGCTGCGCATCCCGTATCAGGACGTGGACCGCATCGCGAAGCTGATCCCGCAGGTCAAGGACATGAACCTCAAAACCGCGCTCGAGACCGTTCCGGAGCTCAAGACCCTTTACGACACCGACGAAACGATCAAAAAGCTGATGGATCTTTCGATGAAGGTCGAGGGCCTTCCGCGCAATACCTCCACCCACGCGGCGGGCGTCGTGATCTCGTCCCTGCCGACGATGGAGCTCGTGCCGCTGCAGCGGAACGACGAATCGATCACGACCCAGTTCACGATGACGGAGCTCGAGGAGCTCGGCATGCTGAAGATGGATTTCCTCGGCCTGAGGACCCTGACCGTCATCCGCGACTGCCTCGATTATATCCGGAAGGGCGGGGGAACGCCGCCGGATTTCTCGAACTGCAATTACGACGACAAGCGCGTCTACGACCTCATCAGCTCCGGCGAAACGGTCGGCGTATTCCAGCTCGAATCCGCGGGCATGACGCAGTTCATGATGCAGATGAAGCCCTCCTGTTTGGAGGATATCATCGCGGGCATCTCCCTCTTCCGCCCGGGTCCGATGGACCAGATCCCGCGCTATATCGAGGGCAAGCAGAACGCCGCCTCCGTCCATTACGAAACGGAGCTGCTGCGCCCGATCCTCGACACGACCTACGGCTGCATGGTCTATCANNCAGGTCATGCAGATCGTGCGCGACCTTGCGGGGTATTCCCTCGGAAGGAGCGACCTCGTGCGCCGCGCCATGAGCAAGAAAAAGCATGACGTGATGGCGCAGGAGCGCAAGAATTTCATTTACGGCATCGAGGAAAACGGCGTTGTGACCGTCGACGGCGCGCTTCGACGCGGCGTTTCGAAGGAGGCGGCGGAGGAGATCTTCGACGAGATGATGGACTTCGCTTCCTACGCCTTCAACAAGGCCCACGCCGCCTGCTACGCGGTCGTCGCGTACCGCACGGCGCTGCTGAAATGCCTCTATCCCGTCGAATTCATGACGGCGCTCATCAACAGCTTCCTCACCGACGCGGACAAGATCGCTTCATACATCTACTACTGCCGCGGCCGCGGCATCGCGATCCTCCCGCCCGATATCAACAGGAGCGAGGCGCGCTTCTCCGTGGACGGCGGCTCGATCCGCTTCGGCCTTGCCGCGATCCGCAACGTCGGCGAGGGCGTGATCAACGACGTGCTTCTGGAGCGCAGGAGGGGCGGGGAATTCCGCGATTTTTCGGATTTCGTCCGCCGCTCGGACGGCCTCAATAAGCGCCTTCTCGAGGGCCTTATCAAGGCCGGCTGCTTCGACAGCATGGGCGTTTCGAGAAAATTCCTGATGGCGCATTACGAGCAGGAGCTCGCCGCCGCGAATGCCGAGAAAAAGCGCCTTGAATCCGGCCAGCTCTCCTTCTTCGATTTCGGCGCGGAGCTGATGCAGCCCGTTTCGCTGACCGCCGAGGGGGACGTCAAAGACGAATTCCCGCTCGACGAGCTCCTGACGATGGAGCGCGAGGCGATCGGCATCTACGCAAGCGGGCATCCGCTGATGGAATATGAGCAGGAGCTTGCGGAATTCCGCTTCACCTGCGCCGAGCTCACCGAAGCCGACGGCAGCGGCGAGATCCGCGACAATATGAATGTGCGCGTCGGCGGCATCTTCAGCGCGATCCGCACCCGCCCAGTCAAGACCGGCACCGGCCTCATGGCGAGCGGCATGCTCGAGGATATGGCGGGCTCCGTGGAGATCGTCGCCTTCCCGAGCGTTTACCAAAAGTATTCGTCCCTGCTCGTCAACGACCGGAAGGTGATCGTCACCGGCCGCCTTTCGATGCGCGAGGACAGGGCGAATTCGATTTTGATCGAGGACGTTGCGCCGCTGATCCGCGGCGGGGAACGTCTCCTTGTTTTGAACTTCACGCCGGAGACCGCCGTGCTGAAGGAGAGAGTTGTCGAAACTCTGCGCCGTTTCCCGGGAAATCGGGAGGTCTATTTCGTGGATCTCATCCCGGGCCGCAAGCTGAAGGCCCCGAAGGAGCTTTCGGTCAACCTTTCGAAGGAGCTGATCGCGGCGCTCTCCGACCTTCTCGGGAATAAGCACGTTCGCACGGTCCTTAAAAAAGCGCCGGCGGAAAATAACGAAAATTGACGAAAAATGCTTGAGATCGGCGAAAAAACAGAGCTCACGATCACCGCTTTCGGTTCGGAGGGGCAGGGCATAGGCCGTGCGGACGGCCTCGCCGTGTTCGTTCCGGGCGCGCTCCCGGGCGAAAAGGTCCTTGCCGTCGCCAAAAAAACCGAAAAGCGCTTCGCCGAAGCCCGGCTCGAAAGGGTGCTGGAGGCTTCGCCGAGCCGCGCCGTGCCGCCCTGCCCGTATTACGAAAGCTGCGGCGGGTGCAGCCTCATGCACATGACCTATGAAGCCCAGCTCGCCTTCAAAACGCAGCGCGTCAGGGACGCTCTCGAGCGCATCGGCGGCTTTTCCGGGGTTCATGTCGAAAACTGCGCGCCCTCGCCCGAAAGCCTCCGCTACCGCAACAAGAGCGTTTTTTCCTTCGCCGAAAGCGCGGGGAAGGTCGTTTCGGGCTGCCTTTCGGAAAAGAGCCACGCCGTCGTTCCGATCGCCGACTGCCTGATCGCGAAAAAAGAAGCCGCCGCCGCGCTTTCCGCCGTCACCGAATGGGCAAACGCGCACGGCGTCCGCGCCTTCGACGAAAAAACGGGCGGGGGAGAGCTCCGGCGTCTGATGGTCCGCACGACCTCCGCCGGCGAGACGATGGCCGTCGTCGTCACGAAGGGGAAGCTTCGCTTCGAAGCGGAGCTTATCGCCGCCCTCATGAAAGCGGTCCCGGGCATAAAAAGCATTATCCATAATGAAAATCCGGAGCGCACGAGCCTCGCTCTCGGCCGAAGGAGCCGCGTTATATTCGGCGGCAGCACCGTCACGGAAACGCTCGCCGGTTTTTGCTTTTCGGTCGGCGCGGAAAGCTTCCTGCAGGTCAACGGCGCACAGACGCCGAACCTCTATCGCGCCGCGATCGACGCGCTGGAGCTTTGCGAAAACGACGACGTGATCGACCTTTACTGCGGCATCGGCACGATCTCGCTGATGATGGCGGGCTCCGCACGCTCCGTGCTCGGCGTCGAATACGTCCCGGAGGCGATCCGCGACGCGAAGCGCAACGCCGAACTGAACGGCGTAAACAATGCGGAATTTATCTGCGGCGCCGCGGAAAACGTGCTGCCGAAGCTCGTCGGGGCCGGGCGGAAATTCAATAAGCTCCTGCTCGATCCGCCCCGCAAGGGCGCCATGCCCCGCGCGATCGAAGCGATAATCAAAAGCGGCGTCCCGCGCATCGCGTATATCTCCTGCAATCCCGCCACGCTCGCCCGCGACTGCCGGATCTTTGCGGACGCCGGGTACCGCATCGAAAGCGTGCAGCCTTATGATATGTTCGCGAATTCAAACCATGTGGAGACAGTAGTATTGATGACGAAGGAATAGACTAACCGGAATTTGATGAAAGCTTTATACAGAAACAGGAGGAGCATGACAATGAAGTTTTCAGAAATACAATATCATCGCCCCGATCCCGAAAGGTTGAAGGCCGAATTAGGCGAACTGATCAGGCAATTGAAAAACGCAGGCAATTATGAGGAAGCCCGCCTGATCTTTCTCGCGTGGGAAGAAAAACAAAAGATCACCAAAACGATGTCCATTGTGTCGTTCATACGCCGCAACATGGATGAGGACGATGAGTTTTACAAGGAAGAGCGCGCTTTCTGGCGTAGCTTCGATGCGGAACTTGAGGGGTACAGCAAAGCCTGGGCAGAGGCGATGCTCGATTCTCCGTTCCGGGCAGAATTTGCAGCCGAGTACGGCGATATGATGCTTCTGAACGCCGAATTCGACAGGAAAACCAAGTCTCCGGAGATCGTTTCTGATCTGCAGCGGGAGGCAGAACTGGTCGAGAAATACGAAGAGTTCGAAGTTGAGGAGTTCTGCTTTGAGGGCAAAACGGTCGGTTACGATGAGATCGGTGAGCTGGAGCAAGACGAAAACGGCGCACGTCGTTTCGCCGCATACAAATCCGAAGGCGCAGGCTGGCGTGAGATTGCGGAATCCCTCGACAACGTTTTCGGAGAGCTCGTGCGTCTGCGCGAGAGCATCGGTAAGAAAATGGGTTTCGACGGATACATCCACTATGAATACTGCAGGCTGAGACGCACCTTTACAAAGGATGACGTGGCGAGGTTTCGTGAGCGGGTGGTGAAATACGTAGTGCCCATTGCTGACGCCATCAAGCGTCAGCAAGCCAGGCGGATTGGCAGCACCTACCCCATGCCCTATTCGGACAACGAATTCTTTTTTAAAAGCGGCAATCCGCATCCCGCAGGGGATGATGACTATCTGGTAAGTGAAGGGCAGAAGCTCTTTGATTCGCTTTCCCCGGAGGCAGGCGAATTCTTTCGTCACATGACAAAAAACGAGATGATGTTCCTTCACGCAGGCGGAGGTGTCGATCTGTATCTGCCGCTTGCCGAATCGCCGTTTATCATGGTCGATCTGAACGGCTCGGGTGATTCCGTGCGTTCTTTCATGCACGAGGCAGGGCATACCTTCGCCTACTGGATGAACAGAAAGCGCGTCCCGGTGGATTACGTTCAGCCAAGCGAGGACATTACAGAGCTGCATTCCATGTGCATGGAGCTGATTGCGCTACAGAACGCGGCAGGGTTTTTCGGTGAAGACGCACAGAAATATACATACTCCCTCATCGGAGAAAGCATAGCATTTATCACCTACGGTACGATGATCGATCATTTTGAGCATTCCGTATTTGAGCATCCGGAGTGGACGTTTGCAGAGCGCCGCGCAGAATGGAACCGGCTTGAGGCTATCTACGAGCCGTGGATCAAATTCGACGGCGAGATCCCATACTACGGTGAGGGTATGCTTTGGCAGCAGCAGGGGCATATCATCGAGGAACCTTTCATGTATATCGACTATGTGCTGACAGGCGTGGTTGGACTGGAAGTCTGGGCGATCATGCAAAACGATCCCAAGGAAGCATGGGATCTTTATATGGCACTCGTTTGCCAGGGCGGCACCCGTCCTTTCGTCGAGCTGATCAGGAACGCCGGCTTACATTCACCGTTCGACGAGGATTGCTTGAAGCGAGTAAGTGAGGCGGCAAAAAGGTGGCTTGACAGCTTTGATATCACAGGGATCGAATGAGGCGCAGCTTGCGGAGATGGTGGG
>DBXK01000026.1:0-13200 GCA_002309375.1 Christensenella sp. UBA1214
GTCTGCCAATTCCATCACACCGGCCCGTATAAACAAGAACGGAGTTTATTTTAGCATATCCCTTTCGCGATTGCAACGGTTTTTTGAAAAAATTCGCCGCTTTTTCGTCATTCGCGGATCGTTGCCGTGACCTGGCGGAACGCGACGTTGCCGAAGCCTGCCATTGCCCGGATCGCCGCATCCGCGCTTTCGAAAATACCGTAGACTGCCGAGCCGCTGCCGCTCATCCTCGCGCCGATCGCGCCGAGAGCGAGCAGCCTCCGCTTGTATTTCGCGATATCCGGAACGAGCTGTTCGGCGGCGGGGGAGAGATCGTTCATCATTCTTTCGGCGATCAGCCCTGCCTTGCCCGATTTGAGCGCTTCCTTCATCCCGGCGGCGACGGCCGAAGTTTTCTTTCCGGGGGCGTTCGGCAGCGCGCGGAACAGCGCTCCGGTCGAAACGCCGCGCTCGCCCTTCACAACGAGCAGGTGCAGCTTTACTGTTGGGAGATCCGTCATTCTTTCGCCGATGCCCTCGCAGAGCGCGCAGCCGCCGTGCAGGCAGAACGGCACGTCCGCGCCGATGCTTTTGCCGATCGCGTAAAGCTGCGTCTTCGGCAGCGCACCGAAAAGCTGTTCCATCCCGCGAAGGACCGCCGCGGCGTCGGCGCTCGCTCCGCCGAGGCCCGCTTCGGTCGGGATACCCTTTTCGATGCTGATCGAAAGCTCGATCCCTTCCTTCGCAAGGTCAAGACCCTTTGCGGCGAGGTAGGCTTCCGCGGCGCGGCGCGCGGTATTCGCAGAGGGCAGCGCTTCCGTGCAGAGGACGGCGATGCGCTCGGCTTTTTCGCTTTCGCAGGGGAATACCTCGATCGTGATCGTGTCGAAAATACCGATGCGGTGCATGACGGTGCGGAGCTCGTGGTAGCCGTCCGGCCTTTCCCCGAGCACCTCGAGCGTCAGATTGATCTTCCCATACGCGCGCAGCGTGATTTGTTTGTTCTCCATGATGGCATTCCTTTCCGAAGCGCCGGCATCAGCCGCTCCCCTCGTTAAGTATGCATCATTTTCCCGCTGCTTGTCAACAATAACCTTATCCGAATCCGAAAAAGAAGGTATTGAAGAATGAAAAGAAAACCGATCCGTTTCCATACCGCCGTGATCGCGGCGGCGGCGCTTCTGACGGCCGTGTTCGCAGTTTCTGCGCTGATACCCGTTCTTCTGCTGGCTCCCGCGGGGAGCGCCGGAGCGGAGGCGCAGGAGGTGACGAACCATGAAAGCCCTCCGGAAGGTCCCGTACTCCGGCTCCACGTGATCGCGAACAGCGACAGCGACGAGGATCAGCGCGTGAAGCTGCTCGTCCGCGACGCCGTGCTTTCATACGAGCGCGAAAGGAAGACGCTCATCGGTACGAAGAATGCACAGCAGGCGGAGGAGGATATCCTGAAGGACGGGGAAGGCCTTTATTCGGTCGTCCAAACCGTTCTCAGCAGCGAAAACTGCGGCTATGACGCCCAGCTCATGCTCGGCGATTTCGATTTTCCGGACAGGGAATACGGCGGGGAGCTCTACCCGGCCGGGAACTACCGCGCGCTCCGGATAATCCTCGGCGACGGCGGTGGACATAACTGGTGGTGCATCCTCTTCCCGCCGCTCTGCATAGTGAACGATCCCGCGCCGACAGAGGCGCCCAAGACCTATCCGGTCAGGTTCGAGAGCCTGTTTGCAAACCTTTTCCGCAGTATTTTCGGAGGCAACAAATGAAAAAGCGAATCATCAAGCTGACAGCGCTTCTTCTGATCGCTTCCGTCGCCGCGCTTGCGCTCGCCGCCGCTTCGGCGGATACTCTCCGGCGGGGCAGCAGGGGCGAAGCCGTGAAAACGCTCCAGACGAAGCTGAAGCGCTGGGGCTATTACACCGGCGCAGTGGACGGTATCTTCGGCGCGGGCACCGAAAAAGCGGTCAAGGCTTTCCAGAAGAAGGTCGGGCTGACCGCCGACGGCGTCGTCGGCGCGAAAACAGCGGCCGCGCTCGGGATGAATCTTTCAGGCGGCAGCTCGTCCGGCGGCGGGCAGACTTCCGCATCGAACAACAATCTTTATCTGCTCGCTCGCCTTGTTCACGGCGAAGCCCGGGGCGAGCCGTATCGGGGCAAGGTCGCAGTCGCGGCGGTCGTGCTGAACCGTGTGAAAAGCGCTTCGTTCCCGAACACGATCGCCGGTGTGATCTACCAGAGCGGCGCGTTCGACGCCGTCAGCGACGGCCAGATCAACCTTCAGCCGGACCAGGAGAGCATCAATGCCGCGCGCGATGCGCTGAACGGCTGGGATCCGACCGGCGGNNCTCTATTATTATAACCCGAGAACAGCGACGAGCCGCTGGATGCTTTCGCGGCCCGTGCTGCTGCAAATCGGGAATCACGCGTTTTGCTGAGGTGAACCATCATGAATAAACAAAAAACGAACCGTACTGCCGAGGCGAAAGCCGCCTTCCCGAAAAGACTGCGGATGCTCTTTTGCTATATCGTTCCAGGCTTGCTCGTTGCGGCGCTGATCGCTTCCGTCGTTTGGGGCTGTGCGCAGCGAAAGAAAGCGGAGGATCTTCGCGCGAACGGGGAAGGACTGTACCGCAGGACTTATCAGGAGCTCACCGAATCGGTGCTCGATATGCGCAGCTCCCTTTCGAAGCTGCTCGTTTCGGAAGCGCCGCATACCGTCGCGATGACGCTGGACGAGATCTGGCGCGAGAGCGGGAGCATCTCCGCGCTGCTCGCAAGGATCCCGCAGTCCCACCCCGATAATTACGCGCTGAACCGCTTCCTCGTGCAGACCGGCGATTACTGCCGGCAGCTCACAGCCTCCGTGCTTTCCGAAAAGCCGATCTCCGATTCCGACCGCGCGCAGCTGCTTGCGCTCTACGGATCCAGCGGGAGCGTCTATGAGGATCTTCTCGAAAGGCTGAACAGCGGCGATTTCCCGGCTTCTCCGATCACGAACGAGGAATTCTTCGATCAAAGCGACGCCGGAAGCGAGCGGGAGTATCCGCTGATCGAATACGACGGACCGTTCTCGGACAGCACCGAAAACCGTTTGCCGAAGCTGAGCGGCGAACCGATCGGCGAGCAAACGGCCCTGCGCCGCGCAATGGGCATCCTCGGCACGGCGGAGCTTGAAAGCACAGGCCTTTCCTCCGGCCGCCTGCCCGCCTATTCATTTACGGGGAAAATGCCCGACGGACGGAGCGTCGATATCGCGATCGCCGAAAAAGGCGGTGCGCTCGTTTATTTTATGACGTCTCCTTCTGGGGATGCGGAGGGCATTCCCGGGGAGGAGGATGGCGCGGCTCTCGCAGAAGCCGGAAGACATTGGCTCGAAGATATGGGCTGCGGCCGCATGGAACCGGTTTATTCGCGCTATTGTACGGGCTCGGTGCAGCTGAGCTATGCCGCCGTCGTTGATTCCGATCTGCCCGGCGCGGAGGAAGGGATCCTCGTTTACGGCGACATGATCCGACTTTGGCTCGACCGAACGAACGGGGAAGTGATCGGCGCGGACATCGCGAACTGGCTTTATAACCATGCTGAGCGCAGCTTCCCGCAAACGATCATCCCGGCGGAGGAGGCGCGGGCGGAGCTTTCGCCGTATCTGGAGGTCAGCGGGGCAAGGCTTGCATTGATCCCGCTCGACAACGGAACGGAAAAACTCTGCTGGGAATTCCGCGGCGGGTTCTCCGGCAGCGAATACCTTGTTTATATGGATGCGGAGACGGGGGACGAGGTGCGCATCAGCCTTCTCGTATCCGACGAAAACGGCATCTCACCGGCTTGATTCATAATTATAGACCAAATCCGCAAAAAAGACGCTTCAGAAGCGAAAAAAAGGTAAAATATAAATCAGGAATCGAATTATGGGGGATTGACACGAAAGCAGTTAAGTGATACAATTATTAGTATAGTAAACCAATCGAGGTGACGGCTTGTGAGATTCCTTAAACGCTTCCTTCCGCTTCTGCTTGCGGCGGCGTTTTTTTGCTCATGCGCACCGAACGTCCCCGTCTATGTAACGCCCGATGAACTGACTCCGGAGCCGGAAGATGTCGTCGTGATCGGAACTCAAACGGCACAGATCCCGAGCGAGACGCCGATGCTCACACCGACCTTCGGACCCGACGAGCCGACGCCGGGACCGACGATCGAACCGACTCCCGAATCGACGCCCGAGCCGACGCCGGACCCGACTCCCGCGCCGACACCGACGCCCGAACCGACGCCGACGCCCGTACCCACACCCGCGCCGACGCCGACTGCGAAGCCGACGCCGAGGCCGACAGCGACCCCGTGCCCGACCGACCCGGCGGACAGCGGGAAAAAGATCATCTACCTGACCTTCGATGACGGCCCTTGCCAGAACACCTACCAGGTGCTCGATATTCTCGACAGCTACGGCGTCAAGGCAACCTTTTTCACCGTCGGTTATTTCGTGGACCGCCATCCCGAGATCGTTGCCGAAACGATGAACCGCGGTCACCTCGTTGCCTGCCATACATATACCCATGACTTCAGTCAGTGCTACGCTTCGCCCCAGGCCTTCATGAACGAGGTCCATCGCTGGGAAGATGCCGTCCGCCGCGCCTGCGGCACGCTGCCCTCGAGGATCTGCGTGCGTTTTCCGGGCGGCAGCTCGACCAGTTCCGCAAGGAACGTACGAGAGGCGATCTTCCGCCTGCTGCGCGAGGGAGGCTACCGTTGGTTCGACTGGAACGCGGGCAATAACGATAAATGGCCGGCGGGCAACACCCATAACCTGCCGATCGACGATTATCTCTATGAATCCTATCTCGAGTCGATGGGCTGGTTTGCGCACACCGAGAGTCCCCAGGTGATCTTCCTTTGCCACGATACCGAGAATGCAACGGTCCGCGTCCTTCCGAGGATGATCGAGGATCTGATCGCCCGCGGTTATGAATTCCGCACTTTGGACAGGCATCCCAGCTGGAACAGCTGACAGCCGTGATTGCCGCAAAAGGCGCGGAGGCACAGCCGGGAAAGGCTTTTCAATCAACTGAATCAAGCAATAAGAAAACAAAAAGCACTTCGGTTTCCCGAAGTGCTTTTGTTCATTGATTCAGCTTGGGCATCAGCCGCCGATCGCGGACATCTTGGATTTGTAGAGGAAAATGGTCGCGCCGAAGCATACGTTTGCGACAATGGCGCAGATGGAGTTGATCAGACCGACAGTACTCATCTGACCGATACTGCCGATACCCATTTCATAGAGTACTTCGGCCGCAGATGATTCGCCGAGAGTGTAGATAAGCTCACTTAACAGATTGGGCTTGACAAGGCTGATAACAAGGGAGATAAAGCCGAACAGCGCACCGATGAAGCAGATCACAGCAACGAATCCGGATACACGTCTCGACGGCCTGTCGGTCCGGATGGTGTTGGCTGCGGTGCTGAGCGACCTGAAAATGCCGCAGAAGTAGATAATAACCAAAGCCGTGACAGCGCCGAGCAGCAAGAATGCGGTTATGATCGCCGATGCTACGGTTGAGGAATGATAACCTCTATAGCTTGTGCCGAACGACGTACCTGCAATAAGGCCGATAAATGCGGCGAGAAGGATGATGCAGTAGAAAACGAAGATAATGATCTGCGCGACCTTTATGATCGTGAGACCGGCGGTTGACATCCTGCCGTCGGGGTGAGCGCATGCATTACCGAAAATCAGCCACAGGCCGAGCACCATGAGTAAAGAAAGCACTAAAGTGGTGATACTCGACAATAAGCCTAAAACGCTTGAAATATCGCTGCCATAATACATTCCATGGCCGAAAGTCTGAAAAGTGCTGTAGACTCCGATCAGGGAGGAGATCGTGAAAGCAATGGTTGCGATCAGGAACAGCGGCGAAGTCGCGACATTGCGCGCTGTGATCCTGGCTCTATTCTGATTGGGGTTGACGGCCGGTTTTACAGGCGGCTGGGGAGGTGCGTACTGAGGGGCTGCATACTGAGGCGCGGTCGTCCCCCAGACGTTCGGCTGCACAGGCGCAGCGTAATCCTGCTCCGTGTCGACTGAGCCGGATCCGATGCTGCTGTCGTTCGACAGGGCGACAGTTTCGTCCAGCACGGACCCGGTATCGAGCTCTTCATCGAGCTTGGTCCCGCAGTTCGGGCAAAACGCCATTCCGTCGCATTTTGTTCCGCAATTAGGGCAAAACACTTTTATTTCCTCCTGGTTTTGTTTTATTCCAAGCGGCCTCTCCGATCGGACGGAGAACCGCAATAAGAACCGTGGATCAACACTCTGAAGCCGGAAATGAAGCCGGCCCCGCAGCAAATGCTATAATATACCTTGCTTATTATATAACAGACGCGGCTGTTGTGTCAATAAGCCAAACCGCGCCGAAATGCCGATCGTTTGGGCCGGGATCAATGCTCCAGCCGTTCATGAAGAGAAGCAACGAATGCATTCACTTCCGCGTCGTTTTTGCAGCGGACGAACTTATCCTTGTACTTTATGCCGATGCGTTCGTATGCGGCCTTTTTGTATTTGTCGCGGCCGTCCTTTTTGATCCAGCGCTTGAATTCCGCGTCGAGCCTTTCGTCGCAGCCGAAGGTGATGCTTTCGCGGGTGCGGCCCTCGTATTCCTTAAAGCGCTGCTTTGCGCGCTTCATGCAGACGCGGGCGGAGAAATCCATGAAAACGATATAATCGGCCTCATCCATCCGCCTTTCATGCAGCAGTTTTTTGTAATTTCCGTCGATGACCCAGCTTCCGTGCTCGTCCATGAAATCGCCGATGACCTCGCAGCTTTCGTCGTCGTCGCGCTCGTTCCAGTTGGGCTTCCAATGTACTGTGTCAAGGTAAAGGAGCGGCAGATCGAATTCCTTTGAAAGGCGCTTTGCAAGCGTCGATTTGCCGGAGCAGCTGTAGCCGATAATCGCGATCTTCATAAATAAACTCCTTTTGCGGGCTCAAATCAGGCCCATTGCCTGAAGCAGAAGCATCAACAGCGGCACGAGCACGAAGCAGCCGAGCGTCGTGAGGCTCATACCGCCGGCGACGAAGCTCTCATCCGCGTCGTGCGCGGCGGCAACGACGACCGCCTGAGTCATGACGGGCATTGCGGATTCAACGACGAGCACGCCGGAGGGCATCCCGCCGAAACCGAAGAGCTTGCAGAGGCCGGCCATCACGAGCGGCGCGCAGATGAAGCGGACGAACATCACGCCGAGCATATGCTTGCCGGGCTTCATGCTCTTCAGGCCGTATTCATACAGCGCATAACCAATATAAAACAGAGCTATCGGCGTAACGATGTTGCCCATGTATCCCGCGAGCTTGACCACGGGCTCGGGCATTTTGACGCCGAGCGCAAGCAGCGGCAGCGAGATCGCCAGCGCGACAAGGGGAGGGGAGATCAGCTTCTTCAGGTTTTTGAAGAAGCCCTTTTTATGCTCTCCGTTCTCGCCGGAGCGGCTGATCAGGAAATTCCCGATCGTCCAGAAAAGCGTTGTGTTGACGATATAGAAACACATCACGAACGGCACGGCTTTATCTCCGAAAAGGCCCGTGTTCATCGGAAGACCGACGAAGATCGAATTCGAGAACGCGCACATCGTGATGAATCCGCCGACGCGCTTTTTGTCGGGCTTCAGGATCAATGCAAGCAGGATGCCGAGGCCGAGCGTGATGAGCATCGAAAGCGCGGGCAGCAGGAACAGCAAAAGCGGCCTGTCGAGCGCGGAAAGATCGAGATTGCCGAAGACGTTGTTGACGACAAGCGCGGGCATGCCGGCGCAGATGATCAGCTTGATCATCAGGCTCTTATGCTCTTTTCTGATATAGCCGAGCTTCCCGAAAAGCCAGCCGACGCCGACCATGAACATTACGATCAGCACGGCGGTCAGGGAATGGAACGTTGTTTCCAACATAAGCTTCGCTGCGGGCTTTCCCGCGGTTCAAAGGGGATTATGAAAGGAAAGGGAAGCGTCGCCTCCCTTTCCTTCTGATCAAAGCATTATTTGCCGATCCTGCGGCATTCGAGGTAGTACCTCTTCTCGTGCGCTTCGCCCATGGAGAAGGTCTTCCTCGGCAGTGCGCCGTCGAATACGACGGTCTTGAACAGGTCGCCCTTCGCCATCGGCGGGAGCAGGAAGCCCATGTTGCCGGGCTTGGAGCCGAGGTCGTTGACGACGTCCTCGCCGTGAATGTAGTCGATCACGGCGCCTTCGGTCTTCTTGAGAACGACGTCGAGCGCGTTCTGGAGGGTTCCGACTTCAAGCTGCGCGGCGGGCTTTTCGACGATCACGAGGCCCTTACCCTTTTCGGTCACGAACGGGATGACGTGTGCGCCGGCGGGCAGATCCTTCTTTGCCCTCGCCATGCAGTGCTCGCAGTCGAAATAGCGGATCTCCGCGCTGCCGTTCTGCTTGATAAGCTCTTCCTTGAGCGCATCCATGAAGCAGTCGGGGCAGATGTTGAAGATGACCCTGTGGATGGGCTCGAAGACGATGCCGTCGTCATGGACGTTCTCGAGCTCGACCAGCGCATAGCGGGCGGGATGGTTCTCCCTCTCCTCGGGGGTGAGGTTCGCCTTGAGCTTCTCCCAGTTGGCCTTCGCGGTCGCGAAGCTGTGGTTGCCGTCGCCCATCGCGAAAAGGAGGGGAGGCATCTCGGTGCCGTACTTATTCGGGTCAACAAGGCCGCAGAGCGCGTCGATAACGCCTTTGATCTGGGCTTCATCGTTGATCAGCCAGCCTTCGGCATGGCCGCCGCCCTGCATGAGGTCGAAATCATAGAGCTGCTCATCCTTCGCGAGGTTCTCGGCAAGGGGCTCGATGACGGTCTTCTTGTCGTCGTCGATCAGAACGATGATGTGGGGCAGCTCGAGCGGTGCGCCGTCGCGGATGCGGAGACGCGGGGGAATGCGCTCGACGATCGTGCCTTCGGTCGCGCGGATAAGGGTCGTGGAGCCCTTGGAATAGTCGTATGCTTCGAGGTCGAGAGCAACGACGAGGCCGTTCCTCGTTTTGCCGTCAACGGTGCGGCGGGTGAAGACAAAGCCCTCGCCCTTGTTTTCGAGGATGCCCTTTGCAACATATTCGTCCATGGCCTTGCGGATGGCGGCAATGCGCTCCGCTTCGCCGGGCTTTTCGAGATAGATCTCGGGGAGCATGAGGCGGAGGGTGGACGGCGCGTCGCCGACGATCTCTTCGCACTTGTTCCAGTAATCGGGCTGGGAGGTGTACTGATCGCACGCGACGCAGGCCCATTTGGTGAGGTCGACGCTCTTCGCGGGCATCATAAGCTCCGGCACGGCAATGCCGATATCGTTCTTAAACTTCGGGTTCATTGATTTTTCCTCCGTTAAATTTAACTTTCCGCAGTATCGCGGCACGGCGGCGGGNNCGGCCCGCCATTTTCACAAATTTGATTTTACACCTTTTTTTCCCCGTTTTCAATGGCGGATAAAGCATATCCTCAAATATATGGTTTTCCTTCGCGTATGCATCCTCCGCGTGCAAAACGGGTAAGGTACCGGAATTCCGAGAAAAGGAGACATTTTTCGAAAAGTTTATAATTCATATTGTAATTTCGAATAAAGTATGGTATCATAAAAACGGTATATCATATCCGCAGAATGTATACCGCAGAATAATAGAGGAGGGATACATATGAAACACTCAAAGCTTCTGGCGATCGTGCTTGCGGCTCTGATGCTGCTCACGGTCGTTCCGGCCGCTGCGTTCGCGGCGGAGGATCCTGCTCAGAATGCGGAGCCCGCAAAGACTGCGGAGGAGCTCCCGAAGAAGGAGAGCGCCGCCGCTCTTGAAAACTATCTCAACCACGCCAGTACCTACATTACATACACGAACGGCAACCCCGGCTTCACCGGGCATGACAACGGTACCTTCAAATACATCGAAAGCAACAATGCCGGCACCGCGAACAGCACCGCCGTGATCACATCCGAATCGTTCAGTATGTCCGTCGGCGAAACGATCACGTTCTCGTACTGGTATCAGACCGAGGCCACTTACGATAAGTTCATCTTCACCGACAACGGCACGCAGGTGTTCGCCTACTCGGGCATCAGCGGCGGAAGCGGCTCGACTCCGGCGTGGGTCGACTATACCTATACCTGCACGACGTCCGGCACACACACCTTTGCCTGGAAGTATCAGAAGGACGGCAGCAACGACACCGGCTCGGACTGTGTCCGCGTCATGGACGTGAAGTACAGCAGGCATAACGCCCAATATTTGATCCGGGCAGCGTCCGCACACGGCAACAGCGGCGGCTTCAGCTTCGCAACATCGGGCGATTATCCCTTTGAGGTAAAACAGAACTCGAACAGCAGCAGCAACGATCTGTACGTCCGCTCCACGAATGCCGGTGTTGCGAACAGCGATTCGACCTTCAACGCATACGTCTACGCTTGTACAGGCTGGATCCTCAGTTTCGATTATGCGGTCTCCGGCGAGATGTTCTATGACAAGCTGATCGTCAAGGTGGACGGCACCGAGGTCGCATCCTTCACCGAGCTGGACGATTTCACCTGGCATACCTACGGCTACACCTTCACCGCGACCGGCTACCATACGATAAGTTTTACCTACCATAAGGACAGCTCCAACGACAGCGGCAGCGACGTAGCCTGCATCGACAATATCATGCTGGATACGAGCCCGGGCGGTTACAGCGACCGCCGCACGTATATGAACACCTTCGCGGGCAGCTCGTCGCTCAATTCGAATACGCAGCCCCTGATCACTCCTCAGGATTCGGCAGGCTTTGTTCCCGTCATGAACAGCAACGGCACGAACAAGCGTGTCCGCAACAACAACCGCTACCTGGACGACTCCGAATCCGTATTCGAGCTGCTCATCACGATGAATGCCGATGAAACGGTATCCTTCGACTATTTCGTAAGCTGCGAGCCGAATTACGACTACTTCCAGTTCTGCGTGGACGGCGAAGAGCAGGTCCGCCAGTCCGGCTGGAAGGATGAGAGTTGGAGGAGCTATACCTTCACCGCTCCCTCGAACGGCACATTCGTGCTCACCTGGAAATACGTCAAGGACGACAGTGTTTCGAAGGGCTATGACTATGCCACCGTCTCCGGCATTTCCTACAGCGGCAGTTATCAGCAGAATCTGGATAATCTGCTGAACGTATCCGGCGGAACGATCCACTTCACCTCCGGCAATCCGGGCTTCGTCGAATGCAACAAATACTTCCATTCAGCTGCGACCGCGGTCAACAAGTACTGGGATAACAGCACGGCGGTCCTGACCGCAGATGACTTCCAGCTTATTGCCGGCGACGTTTTCCGCTTCATGTACTATACCGATACGGAGGACGGCAGCGACTATCTGCATTTCTATATCAAGACCCCCGGTTCGGGCTCCTATTCCTTCCTCGGCGGCAGAAGCGGCAATTCCAATGGCTGGCAGTATTATGAATACACGGCGACGGAAACAGGCACCTACAGCTTCAAGTGGGATTATGCGAAGGATGAGGGCATCGATTACGGCGAGGACCGCGTATTCATCGATGACGTCGAGATCGTCCGCAATTTCCCGGATCTTGATCAGGCGCTTAACCCGGACGGTATGAATCCTTCGAACCCCGATTATCTCTCCTTCTCCAACGACGGCGATTATCCCTTCGAGCTCGGCGAATATGAGGGCAGGCTCTTCGCAAGGTCCAGCAACCAGGGTATCCCGAACAGCAGCTGCAGCACCTCCACCAGCTGCATGATCGGCGCATCCGGCGCGACGATCAGCTTCGATTACGTCGTCACCTCCGAGACGAACTACGACGAGCTGACCTTCTACATCGACGGCGTCCAGAAGGCCTCCTTCTCCGGCAATGAGGAAGGCGACGAGACCTGGCAGACCTATTCCTGCCAAGTTTCCGCCGGTATGCATGAGTTCACCTGGACCTATCATAAGGACGGCAGCTTTGACGGCGGCTACGATACTGCAGTCATCGACAACGTCCGTATAAGCAGCAGCGGCGGCGGCAGCGGCAACGGCGACGTGGACGGCAACGGCACAGTCAACGTTACCGACGCGGTCATGGCGCTGCGCCACGCGATGGGCATCATCAACCTCACTTCGGAACAGATTGCCCGCGGCGACGTGGACGGCAACGGCGTTGTGAACGTCACCGACGCGATTACGATCCTCCGCAAGGCGATGGGCATCATCCCGTGATCGCCCTGAAAATTAAGGCTTAATGCAGCGGAACCGCCCATTGGGGCGGTTCCGCTTTTCTTTGCTGCATAATTAAATATCGAATCTTATTGCTGCTTTTTCGTCTTCATGGCGGGAAGCTTCAAATACCTAGAAACAGCCTTGAACAGCAGGAACGCAAGGATCGAAACCACCGCGCCCTTGATGAGGTTGAACGGCGCGACGCAGAACGCCGCGAAGGTGGGAACGTCCGTGACGGAGGAGAAGATCTTGTGGCCGGCGTCGACGATCGCGTCGATGGGCATGCCGAAGAGCTGCGCGAATTTCGGGATCAGATAGATCGCGTTGAATGCGCTGCCGAAGACGGTCATAATGCCCGTGCCGACGGCAAGACCGGCGATCAGGCGCTTTGTATTAGGCTTGGTATGGTAGATGACGCCAGCGGGAAGCACGAAGGCGCAGCCGACGACGAAATTCGCGAAATCGCCGACGAACGCCGTCGAAGTGCCCTTGATGAAGAGCTTGAGAACGATCTTGATGAGCTCCGTCACAACGCCGGCGACGGGCCCGAGGTAGAAGGTACAGATCATGACGGGCACCTCGCTGAAATCGAGCTGATAGAAGCCCGGCGCAACGAAGAGCAGCGGGAACTCGAGCAGCATCAGCACCGCCGCCATTGCGGAAAACAGGGCGATGAAGGTGATCGAGCGCGTGTCGGAGAGCTTTCTGCGGTTCTTGATCAGGAATTTCTCGAAAAGAAGCGCGATGATGAAAATGCCGGCGAAGATGCCGAGACAGACGAGCAGGAAGCCGAGATTGTCCTTCGCCTTCGCGAAGGTTTCGGCAAGCGTTTCACCAAATGATTTGGTTTCCATGAACATTTTGTTACCTCGATAAAAATGCCCGCAGGCAAATTTACCTCCGGGCAGAAAATACAATTATCGATTGCGTTCTTCTTCCATCCAGACTTATGCGGCCTTCGCCGCAATCACTGTCGGTACCGGAATCGCACCG
>DBXK01000026.1:13226-13437 GCA_002309375.1 Christensenella sp. UBA1214
GTAGGGAATTTCACCCTGCCCCGAAGCTACCCGTATTATAGCACAGCATTTCTCTTTTGGCAATACCTTTTTCGCTTTCACCGTTTTTTGCCTCGCCGCGTATTATGAAGCAGACGGGTAATGAGGGCGCCGCTCTTCCTGCCCGAATTTGAAGGAGGCGTAAAGCTATGTGCAACAACTGTATGAACAACAACTGGTGGTGGATCATCAT
>DBXK01000026.1:13572-25143 GCA_002309375.1 Christensenella sp. UBA1214
CCGGCTGCGGCTGCAACTGAGCTCCAACCCGCTGCAAACGCGGGAAATGAAGAAAGCGCCGGGAGGCCGGCGCTTTTTGTTTTATTTATCGTTCTTTTCGCTGTTTTCGGCTCCATTCGGTCCGGCCTTTTCTTCCGCACACAGCTTATTGCCCTCGTGCTCCGCGGCGTTTCGCAGCGCCGCAAGCCCCTTTTTCATAAAAACCGGGATGCGTGCGCCGAGCTTATCGAGGTTTTCGGTGATCGAGCCGAATTCCGTGATGATGTACCAAACCGCGCAGAGCGGCGAAAACAGCCCGCGGAAGGGGAGGGGAAGGCGGATCACCGTGTTTGCGGCAAGCCCGACGACGATGTCGATGAGCAGCGCGAGGATCAGCGCCCCTGCGATGCCGAGCTTGTGGTAAAGCCCCTCTCTTGCACGGGTGGAGCTCCATTCGCCCCGCTTTCTCGCCGCGAGTGAGCCGGTCACGTAGTCGAAGACCATTGCGATAAAGAACAATATGATGAGCCAGAAAAACCAGCTCATGATCGAGGAAAAAATATGCGTCACCGCATTTATCGAAATAATGTTTTTCATAAGGATCTCCATTGTAACTTTTCGGAAAAGCAAACAGACCGCAGCTGCGGCGAAAGAGGAACCGATGAGCTTGTAAGAAGGGATGGCTGAAAATTAAATGGAATCGAACTGCCCTAATATTATTATATCAAATTTCACGTGAAATGTCAAAAAAAGCAGGCTTTATCCTGCTTTTTCACTGCCCGAAACGCCCTGCTGCGGCGCCTTGTTTAATTCGGTTTCGATTTTGTTCAGCGTATNNGAAGGGTGAAGCCGGCTCCGTGTTTGCTGTGTTTTACGCGGAGTGTCTTTTGTTCAGTTCGGTTTCGATTTTGTTCAGCGTATCGAAAAAACGTTTCGTTGCGATCATCGGGCCGAAGCAGAGGCAGCCGAGCGTGTTCCAAAGAAACATATGCCGCCAGGAGGTATGCGGCCCTTCGATGCCGAGCACGATCGCTTTTTCCTTCAGCTCCTCGGCGATCCGCGCCATCCAGACAAGCGGATAAATGAAAAGCGTCGGGATGCCGAGAAGGTATGCGGCGCCGTACCGCTGAGTTTTCCGGCCGAGCACCCGATCGAGCTCGTCCTGGAGCCCTCCGAAGGGCATATAGAAAAGGAAAAACAGCCCGGCTGTGAAAAAATCGATAAAACCGAGCCAAAAGCCTTTTCTGTTGGTGTGATCGAATCTCATTTCTGCGGCACGCTCCCGGCCTCTGCCTCGGCAGCATTCCCTGCGGGCGCGGGTCGGTTGTTCAAAAGGGCAAAATACCGCTGCCGTGCGCGGTTATAGGCGGTGTTGAAGGTTTCGTCGCCGCCCGAATGCAGGCGCTCGAAATAGAGATGCTCATGATCCGCAAGCTCCGGCTGGACGCGGACGACGGTCGCGACGCCGACATTGGAGCAAACGTCCGCGATGCGGTGGAATTCGACCATGAGGTCGGTGAAGGTCGTGTCGGCATAGGAATTGCATTCACCGGTGCTCATGCGCTTCAGGTGGTTGCGGCGAAGGACCGTGATAAGATCGCCTGCGACCTGCACGAGCGGTTCGATCCGCGCCGCGGCGTCGATATCGCGCTTGGCAAAGGTCTGCTCGGTCTCGTCGAGGATCTGCCCGATCGCGCTTTCGAGAACGGCAAGCTCCGAAAATGCGGTCGCCGAAAACGCGGTGCCGCTTTTCTTCATGGATTCGGCGTGCGCCGCGATATTCACCGCGTGGTCGCCGAGGCGCTCGAATTCCGAAGTGATCTTATAGTATTGGTTCAGTATCGCAACATGGCTCTCGATCTGCAGATGCGGCAGGAACTCGACCATGTAGTTGCTGACCCTGTCGGTCATTCGGTCGATCTCCTCCTCTTCGGCAAGGATCTGCTTATGCACTGCGGGATCGTATTTCTTCAGCAGATCAAACGATTTTTCAAGATTGGATCTTGCGGTCGAGAAGGTCGTCAGAAGCGTTTTGTAGCAGCTTTGCAGCGCCAGCGCGGGGGTGCTGAAGAAGGCGGGGTTCAGCGCGTCCGTAATGCTCTTGTATTTGCCGTCCTTCGCGGGCTTGTCCTTAACGATGCGGCGGCTGAGCTTTTCATAGAAACCGAGGAACGGAAGAAGGATGACGGCGCAGCTGAGGTTGAAAACCGTATTCGTGTTTGCGATGATGCCGGAATTGACAGGCGCATCCCAAAGCCTATCGAGAAGCCCGGTTTGATGCGCGATGATGACGCCGACGAGCGAAAGAATCGTCTTGCAGAGATTGAAGATGATGTTGATGATCCCGACGCGCCGTGCATCGGTCTTCGCGCCGATGGAGCAGACGATCGCTGTCGTGACGCAGTCGCCGAGGTAAACGCCGACGATCACGGAATAAACGGACTTGAACGCAAGCATGCCCGAGGAAGAGAATGCCTGAAGTATGCCGATCGTTGCGGAGGAGCTTTGCAGCGCGAATGCAACGCCGGCGCCGGTCGCGTAGCCGAGGACGGGGCTCTTGCCGAGCCCGGAGAACAGGCCGTCGATCATGCCGGATTCGGCAAGCGTGTTGACTGCGCCGGTCATGTTCAGAAGGCCGGAGAACAGTATGCCGAAGCCGATCGCGATCTTGCCGATCGAATGCGCGTTCTTGAAGAACTTGCTCATGATCAGCACGACGCCGATGATCAGCGCGATCGGAGCGAGGGTGGAGGGCTGGAAGAAGCGGAGGATAGACGAGCCGGAGGAATCCACGTCAAGAAGGCGGATGATCTGGCCTGTGACGGTCGTTCCGACGTTCGCGCCGACGATGATGCCGAGGGATTGATGCAGCGTCAGGATCCCCGCGCCGACAAGACCCGCCGTTATGACGATTGTTGCGGTCGAGGATTGGATAAGCGCGGTCACGAGCAGGCCGAGAACAAACGCCTTCAGCGGATTGTTGGTGACCTTGCTCATCGCTTTTTTCAGAGCACCTGATGAATTCTCTTTTAATGAATCTCCCATCAGGCGCATGCCGTAAAGGAACATCGCAAGCCCGCCGAGCAGGGAGATCACATTGAAAACATCCATGAAAAAACCTCGTTTTCAGTCAGAAACCGGCAAATTACCATCTAAAAATATAACATACCTGCGATACGCCCGTCAAGATGGGGCCTTTCATAAATAATGCAGGGAGAAAGCCCGCCGCGGCAAAAGATTGCCGCCGATCCCACTTCCATTATCCGGAACGATATGCTATAATATATCCGGCTGAAGCAAAGCTTGACGCAAATAACAGATCTGTCAGAAATCACAGGGAGGGAAGAACATGAAAAGAAAGCTGATATGCATACTGACCGCCGTCCTTTTGGCGGCGATGCTGATCCCCGCGGCGTTTTCGGAAACGAAGGACGCCGATCTGGACAGCGCGCTGAATGTCGAAGGCGGGGAACTGACCTTCGTCAGCGAGGGCGTTTACGCCTGGACCGCCGCGGAATCGGATGATCCCGCGCACCCGAATTTCGGCAAATGCGGCAACACCGGCACCGCGTCTTCGACTTCGACGATGACCGCCGCCGTTGTGATCGGCGAGGAGGGCGGAAGCATCTCCTTCGATTATCAGGCCTGCGGCGAAAGCAGCAATTACGGCACGGTTTTCGATCACTGCATCTTCAAGATCGACGGCGCGAACCAGTTCGACAAGGGCGCTGAGTATGACGCCGGCTGGCAGAGCTTCTCCGCGAACCTCGAGCCCGGCGAGCATACCCTGATGTGGACCTACACGAAGGACAGCTCGGTCAACGGCCAGGGCGATTATTTCGCCGTGGACAACGTCGCGATCGGCGGAGCGGTCCCGCCCGAGCCCGATCCTACTCCGACTCCTCCGCCGGAACCCCCGGCCGATGAGGACCTCGATCTCGCGCTCAATGCGGAGGGCGGAACGATCCATTTCACGAACGACGCCGCCTATCCCTGGACGGTCGAGGAATCTGATGACCGCCTTTATGCAAAGAGCGGCAACGCCGGCGTTGAAAGCTCGACTTCCACGATCAGCGCGGACGTTACGATCGAGCAGGAGGGCATGATGATCCGCTTCGATCTCATCGCCCGCGGCGAGGGCTATGACGCGACCGACTGGGATACCTGCCGCTTCTTCGTCGACGGCGAAATGGTGATGAAATACGGCGCTCACGACGAGGTCTGGGAGAGCTTCGAATACGGCCTCGAGGTCGGCGAGCATAATCTGCAGTGGCAGTATAAGAAGGATCATTCCACCAACCCGGCGGGCGACTATTTCGCGGTCGACAACGTCGAGATCCTTGAGGGCGAGCCCTTCGTGCCAGAAGTTATCGAAGTGATCGATGTCGAGGGCTTCGAATCCCCGCTCTGGGGCCAGCACCCGAATTACGATATCACCGTTCCCGAAGGCGCGAATTACTATATCGACACGATCATGTGGCAGTATGCCGACGAGCTGAACGAGGATTACGGCCAGCTTTACGAGGATGAATACTTCGATAACGAGCTCGCGACCTATACCCTCCTCGTCCGGATCTATCCGAACGAAGGCTATGTGATCTCCGATGACGCGACCGCGCTGATCAACGGCTCGTCCGTTGCCGTCGGCTCCTTCGGCAACACTGTCTTCGGCTATTTCTACATTTATTCGAGGGACTATGAGGTCGATCCGAACGTCACCGAACCGACGCCCGTTCCGCCGGAGCCGGTCGGCCCGATCTGGAATTTCGAGAGCGATCCCGAAAACCAGGGCTGGACCTTCGTCGACCAGGACGGCGACGGATATAACTGGGAATGGATGCTCGACTGGTATAATGAATACAACTTCCACGAGGGCTCCGGCTTCCTGATGTCCAAATCCTATGAGAACGATTACGGCTCGCTCTATCCCGATAACTGGGCGATCACGCCCGAATTCGAGGTGCCGGAAAACGGCCTGTTCACCTTCTGGGCGCAGGGTCAGGATCCCGATTATCCCTATGAGATCTTCGGCGTCTATCTGAAGACGGCGGATGGAGAAGACTGGATCCAGATCGGCGAGGATGATTACACCTGGGGTGCGGATTATCAGTTCGAATACGATATCGCGGAATATGCCGGCCGGACCGTACAGATGGCGATCCGCCATTATAACTGCTCCGATATGTTCCAGCTCAACCTCGATTATGTCGAAGTCACCTGTGCGGAGATCCCGCCCGAGCCGCCCGTTCTGCCGGGCGACGTCAACGGCGACGGCAGCGTCGATATCCAGGATGCGCTGCTTACGATGCGCCGCGCAATGGGCCTGATCGCGGATGACGCGCTCGATATGGAGGCCGCCGACGTCAGCGGCAACGGCACAGTATCCATTGAAGACGCGGTGCTGATCCTCCGCTATGCGATGGGGCTGATCACCGAATTCCCCGTGGGATGATAAAAATCAAATTGAGAAAGCGGCTCTTCGGAGCCGCTTTTTCATACTTTTTCGGTTCTTTCCTACGATATTGAACCGGCTTTTTTGTATTGATATCAAGTGATATATATGATATAATAACAGTTGGAACGTTCCGGCAGTGCGTCGGGAGGCGATCCGAAAACCAAGCATCAAAAAGTAAGACGGGCTTTGAAAAGGGAAGCCGAAGGAGAAAGCATGAAGAAGAGAATCATCGTTTTTTTGCTGACAGTATGCCTGCTCGCTTCCGTGGCTTTCACGGGCGTCGCGCCCGTTTCCGCGGAAACGGAGGAATACGAGACCTATGCGCAGCAGACCGTGCGGGGTGCTGTGATCCTGCACTGCTTCAACTGGTCGTACAACAGCATCAAGGCAGCGCTGCCGGATATCGCGGCGGCGGGCTATACCGCCGTTCAGACCTCACCGGTGCAGCAGCCGAAGGATTATAACGCGGGCTGGACCGATTCAACCGGCCAGTGGTGGAAGCTCTATCAGCCGCTGGGCCTTTCCGTTGCGGACGGCGGAACCTGGCTCGGAACAAGGCAGGAGCTGACCGAGCTCTGTGCCGAGGCGGAAAAGTACGATATCAAGGTCATCGTCGACGTCGTTGCCAATCATCTTGCAAACGATACGGAAGGCGGAACGTTCGCGCACCTGAACGCGAACGTCGATGCCGCGCTGCAGCATGAAGAATATTTCCACAGCGATTCGAATTATATCAACGACGAAAGCCGTTATAACATGACCCAGCGCCATATGGGAATGCCGGATCTCAACACCGGCAACCAGGACATTCAGGATTATGTCCTCGCTTTCCTCTGCGACTGCGTGGACTGCGGCGTGGACGGCTTCCGTTTCGATGCGGCGAAGCATATCGAGCTGCCGACGGACGATGGCTGCGCGAGCGATTTCTGGCCGACGGTCATCAGCGGCGTCAGTGAATACGCCGATCACGAGCTGTTCTTCTACGGCGAGATCCTCGGCGGCGCGGGCACGGATATTTCGAATTACACGACCTATATCGCCGTGACAGACAATTATACCGGCGATCATGCGCTCGATATGGCGAAAAACAATTCGGCCGGCGGGCTTGCCGACAGCACTTATTATAAAGGCGCGGATCCGTCGCTGAGCGTGCTCTGGGCGGAATCGCACGACACCTATATGAGCGGCGCCACTTCTGGCGTTTCCGATGATACGATCATTAAGACCTGGGCCATCGTCGGCGCAAGGGCATACTCCACCTCGCTCTATCTCGCAAGACCGAACGAAACGATGGGGGAGGCGAGCAGCGATACGACCTGGAAATCGAAGACCGCCGCGGAGATCAACAAATTCAAGAATCATTTCGACGGAACGAATGAATACCTTGCCTATAACGGAAATACGACCTATAACGAGCGCGGCACCCGCGGCGTTGTGATCTCGAAGCTCGACGGCCCCGGCGAGGTCAGCCTGCCCGCGCACAGGATCGCGAACGGTACTTACGTCGATCAGATCACGGGGAATGTTTTCACCGTTGCGGACGGCACGATCAGCGGTACTGTCGGCGACAGCGGCGTTGCGGTCGTTTATAATCCGGACGAGCCCGCGGCGCTGTATATCACCGCTTCGCCGATCTATCTTGAGCCGAGCTCCAACTGGTGCAATGACGGCGCGCGCTTTGCGATGTATCTTTTCAATTCCGCAACCGGCGCGAGCGTCTGGGCGGATATGAGCGACCCGGACGGCGACGGCGTATATTCGGCAGTCCTGCCGGAGGGCGACTGGAGCTTTGTGATCTTCTGCCGCATGAATCCGGCTGAGCCCGAGAACAACTGGAACAACAAATGGAACCAGACGGCGGATCTTTTCCCGGATCCGAACACGAACTGCTATTCTGTAACACCCGGCACCTGGGATAACGGAGGCGGGACCTGGAGCTGGTACGGGCCGCAGCAAACTCTTGCGGGCGACGTCAACTGCGACGGTGAGCTCGACGCCACCGACGCGCTGCTGACGATGCGCTATGCGATGAACATCGAGTCCGTCGGGGAACAGGGCATAGTCAACGGCGATCTGGACGGCAGCGGCACGCTGACCGCGACCGACGCGATACTCATCATGCGGGCGGTGCTCGAAGGCTGAGCATTTGAACGAACAAAAAGGACCGCTTCCGGGAAGCCGGAAGCGGTCCTTTATCAGTGCTTCAGTTTCAATTCTGAGCGGGGAATGAACCGATGATATGCATCGCATAGCGCAGGATGAATATCGCGTCGGTGAAATTGACGTTGCCGTTGCCGTCAACATCCGCAACGGTGAGCGCTTCACCGCTGAGCTGCGCGATGTTCATCGCGTGGCGGAGGACATGGATAGCGTCGGTCGCGTTGACCGCACCGTTGAAGTCCACGTCACCGAGCAAATGGCTGTTCGGATCCTGCACGTAGTAATGAGGCGTCTCGAACATGAAGTCCTCATCGTCGGCACTCTGCCATGCAGGCGTTATAACTGCGCCGTTTAACTTGACTGTCGCATCCGAGGGAATGACGTAACCGTCGTCCCAGCGAATCCTGAAATACGCATAGTAAAAGCCGTCCTCGTGCTCAAAAACGTCACTCGAGGAGAGGGAATGGTTGTTTCCGTTGTTATACCAGTACCAGATGAAGAAAGTGACAGTGTAATGCGCTCCTTCTGGAACAGTGATGTTAAAAGAGGGATGCTCGCCCCAGACCGGCTCGACGAAACCGTTGAGCTCGACCATGGTTATGTTGGGATCGTCAACGGTGTATCTTGCCGAGTAGACGACGTAATATGTGTAATTGCCTTGCTCGTGGTATTCGGTGAACGAAACGAGGTCCTCTCTTCCGTTGATGCGGAAGGTCACCTCATCCGCGAATGAATAACCTGTATCCGCAAGGATCAGGAAGACCTGATAGTATTGATAATTCAAGTTATCGAATACTGCACCTTCCGGCATTGTGGAGGCGCCGGATTCGGGATCGTAATATGCCCAGGTACGGTTATTGAGAGTATAATGCACGCCATCGGGAATGTACTGATCGGTATTGTTCGGCGAAGCGCCGTAGACGGGCGGAACGAAGCCAAAGATCTCAACGGTGTCGATCGGCGCCGGCGCTTCATCAGTGCCAAAGAACTCGACAGCATCGAGGCGGAGCATGGTCTGATTCGTGCAGTTGTAGTGGCGGAAAGCGATGTAGATACTCTGGCCGGCATAATTATCGAGGTCGACGCTGTAAGTCTGATATTCACCGTTCGTAGTGAATTCGTTCGAGATGGAGGTCCAGCTGCCGCCATTCAGGCTTGTGCTGTAGTACACACGGAAATGCTCCTGATTCTGGCTGTCCGGGCCGAGGCCGCCCATATGGAAGGTCAGCACGTTCTGATAGGCCTTCAGCGGGATCGGACCGACGATCGCGAAGTTATCCGGCGTCAGTGCATTGCCGTTCATCTGCGAAAGGGAAGCGAAGAAGCCGGAACCCTCGTAGGCGTAAGGCGCGTTGCCTTCGTTATAGACCCAGATCCACTTGTTGCCGTCGCCGTCGTTATCGGCAGTGTACCAGCTGGAGCGCCAGGAGGGATTGCCCGAGCCGTCATCCTCGAAATAATCGCCGCGGATCAGGTTCTCTTTCTCGCCCTTAACGAGGCGTACGTTGTTGATCGCGAAATAGTCGCCGTTCGGGTTGACGGAGCTGTCCTTCGAGTATGTCCAGGTGAGGCTGTAGGTGCCGTCGCTCGGGAAAGTATAGCTGTAGGTTTCCCAGCTGTCGTTCTGATGTGCGCCCCAGATCTGCACATCGGTGCCGTTGACGTTGAAAATGCATTTATCCCAGATGGTTTTCGAGCCCTCGCCCCAGGCTTTGTAATCGAACGTGAGCGAATCGCCGCCCTGAACGTTGACAGAGGAGGTGAGGGTGGAGGTGGAGCTCGCAGTGCCTCCGTTGGTGCTCTTTACGTAGGGCTCGGTGCCGTCGTACGCGACCTCCCAGGGATAGCTGCCATCCGAGGAGAAGAGCAGATAGTTTCCGGGAGCGTTGGCCGCGGAGTTGAGCGAATCGGGTTCATTTGCCCAAAAGCGGACGTAGTCCACGGCGAGCATGAACTGATCGGTGCAGTTGCAGTGGCGGAAGGCGATATAGACGGTCCTGCCGCCGAAGGAGCTGAGGTCGCAGGTCGCCTGCTGCCAGGCATTTGTCGTCATAGTCTCAGAGAAAAGCAGCGTCGCGCCGGACATGGTCCTTGTTGTTGCAACGTAGACCTCAAGATGATCGGCGATAAAGTCCGGGTCCGTACCTGCATAATAGAAGGTTACATAGGGATGCAGCGCGGCCGAGGGGAGCGTTACGCCGGGGGATACGGCCCAGTTATCGGGCGTCAGCGCCGAGTAGGTATCGTTGCTGTAGGATTCGGAGGTGATAACGCAGTTGCCGCTCACTGCGCCGCCGGCGTCATCCCAGAACCAGTTATAGCCGTCGCCGTCGGTATCGTATAGCGCCCATTCATTCGTGAATTCGGAGTTGGAGGAGTATTCGAAGTCGTAGGTCTGAAATACTGTTGCGCCTTTCGTGGGTTCGGATTCTTTCGCGGTCAGGGGGGTTATATTCTTCAGAGTGATGATATCGGGTTCTTCTCCGGGCGCCGCAGTCAGGTCGATTGCGGTTTCCGGCGCTTTGGCGGGGGGTTGCTCTTCCGCGGCAGCCGCTGTCTGCGCGATTGCCGAAATCGGTATCAGCGACAGCACTAATGCGGCTGTGATAAGAAGGCTGATCAGCTTCCTTTTCATGATATTTTCCTCCTGTAAGAATTTACAATACATATGATATAATGTATCATATAAATAATAACATACCAAAATACTCATGTCAACCGCATATAAGCCTTCCTGCTGAAAAACCAGCTTTCGATCCGTTATTGAACTGAACGAGCCGCCGGCAAACGGTCTGATTCCACTCACCGCGAAAGGTTTGGCACGGCTCTGCAGCGGCGAAGACGGTCCCGCCGACGCGATCCTCGTTAAGCAGGCGGTACCGGGGGCGTGTCGTATGCAAAAACAAAAGAACCGCTTCCGGGAAGCCGGAGGCGGTCTTTTGATTTGGACAGGTTATTTTCGGCTTTTCACATTTGCCGTTTTCAGTCCTCCCTCGGAATGAAGCGGTCCGGGCGGCCGCTGCGGTCGAACATCTCTTTGCGCTCGGCAAAGAGTTTTTCGCGCCAATCCGCGCAAAGCTTCTCGAGCAGAGAGACGAGCTGCGCTTTTTCGTCGTCGTTCAGCGCCGAGAAGAGCTCGGGCTTGTGCTGCCTGCTTTCATCGAGATGCGCTTTTCCGCTCTCAGTCAGGTGTACGTCCGCGGTGCGGCGGTCCTCGGCGCTCTCGGTACGGGTGATCCAGCCCGAGCGCTCCAGCTTGCCGATGAGCTCGCTTGCGGAGCCGGGCTGGATGCCGAGCTTTTCGGTCAGCTCACGCTGCGTCATATCGCCGTCATGCGCAAGGATCGCAAGGATCCTGTGCTGCCCGCCGCGGTATTCGAAGAAGAAGCGGTTCATGCGGTGGACGCGGTGGAACAGCATGCCGAGCTTGGCGTCGTTGTCAAGCGTGCGATAGGTCTCTTCATCCATCGGGCGATGAGGCCCCATATGCGGACCTCTTCCGCCGTGGCAGGGCCCGCCTTCGCCGCGGCCGTGATCCGGGCGCCCATGCCTTTCGCAGCAGCCCTCGCCGTGTTCGTGGTTCATATGCCAGCGGTTTCCGCAGGAATGGCCGCCGTTGCCGTGGCCGCAGCAGTTGTTTTCGGTTTCATTATTTATTCTGCACATATTCTTTTTCTCCTTTCATATTTCAAGGTACCTTGATAATAACACAGGCCTGGCAATTTGTCAAGGTACCTTTAAAAATTTTTTTAAAAATAGTATTTGATTGCGTTCAGAAGAAAAAACGAGAGCCAAGGACGGGAGATTGAAGGCGATGAATCAAAGCGCTAAAACAGAGAGCCCAGGATGAAAAAAGTGGGTGATGGGAATCGTTTTTGCACATTGCTCTCGCTGCTTGCTCATTCCGCTGCGCAGCTCGGCGTGCAAAAACCCGGCCGCGGAAAACGCAATACTGTTGCGTTTTCTGATCGCGGCTT
>DBXK01000036.1:0-827 GCA_002309375.1 Christensenella sp. UBA1214
ATGAATTCATCGGTCACGCCGTTTGCGTAGGACGAGGCGACGGCTTCCTCAGCGCTTTCGAAGCGCAGACCTTCGCCGTAAACGATCGCCGCATAAGCTTTTTCGATGCGGTCGAAATTGCTGTTGCGGTCCATTGCGTAATAGCGGCCCATNNTGACCGTCGCGATCTTTCCGCAGCCGGTCTCGGCAAGCTTTTCGTTGAGAGCACGCACAAAGCCGATGCCGCTGTCGACGGCAACGTCGCGCCCGTCGGTGAAGCAGTGGACATAGACCTTTTTAAGGCCGTTCGCCTTCGCGATATCGATCAGCGCGAAAAGGTGCTCGATATGGCTGTGAACGCCGCCGTCGGAAAGAAGGCCCCAAAGATGCAGCGCGGAATCATGCGCTTTGCAGTTTTCGACCGCCTCGAGAACGACGGGGTTCTTCGCGAGCGAACCGTCGCGCGCGGCGTCGGAGATCCTTGTGAAATCCTGAAAAACGACGCGGCCGGCGCCGATGTTNNCGACCTCGGAATTGCCCATCTGACCGGCGGGGAGGCCGACGTCGCGGCCCGATGCGCCGATGGTCGTGTGGGGATATGTCTCGAAAAGCCTGCGGATATGCGGCGCGCCCTGGATCGCGATGGCGTTGCCTTCGATCTGTTCGCTGCAGCCGAAGCCGTCGAGGATTATAAGTGCTGTTAGCTTCTTTTTCAAAATGATCTTCCTTTTCGAAAACCCGGCTCCGGCTGTTCCCTCTTGATCCGGGAACTTCCGAAGCCGGGATATTTTTGATTATTCAGCGTCAGGACAGAACGACCTTTGCGAAATCCTCGGCAACGAGGCTTT
>DBXK01000036.1:882-15724 GCA_002309375.1 Christensenella sp. UBA1214
TGCTGCCGCCGTAGAGGATGCGGGTGTTCTGCGCGAATTCAATGCCGTAGAGCCTTGCGATGACCTTGCGGATCGCGCCGATGGTGCGGTTCGCTTCCTCGTTGGTCGCGGTCTTGCCGGTGCCGATCGCCCAGATGGGTTCGTAGGCGACGATGATCTTCGCGGCCTGTTCGGGCTCGATGCCGCGGTAGAGCGCTTCGACCTGGCCCGCGAGGAAGGTGTCGGTGATGCCGGCTTCGCGCTGCTCAAGGGTCTCGCCGACGCAGACGATCGGGAGGATGCCCGCTTCGAGCGCGGCCTGGGTGCGGAGGTTGACGGTCTCGTCGGTCTCGCCGAAATACTGCCTGCGCTCGCTGTGGCCGATGATCGCATACTCAACGCCGATGTTCTTCAGCATATCCGCGCTGATCTCGCCGGTGTAAGCGCCCTTTGCCGCCCAGTGGATGTTCTGGGAACCGAGCTTGATGTTGCTGCCCTCGAGGTGCTTCGCGGCGCAGCAGAGGTCGACGAACGGCGGGCAGACGACGACGTCGCACTTCGCCTCGGTCACGAGGGGCTTGAGCGCGTCGATCAGAGCCTTGGCTTCATCGCGGTTCTTGTTCATTTTCCAGTTGCCGGCGATCATGAGCTTCCTTTCGGGGCGGTCCATCAAAGCGGCAACGCCGGGGAGGGTCTTGCCCTCGAGGAATTCGAGGCTCGCGCCGCCGCCGGTGGAGATATGGCTCATCTTGTCGCCGAGGCCGAACTTATTGATCGCGGAAGCGGAATCGCCGCCGCCGATGATCGTAGTGCCTTCGCACTCCGCGCAGGCGCGCGCAACGGCTTCGGTGCCCTTTGCGAAAGCGTCCATCTCGAAAACGCCCATCGGGCCGTTCCAGACGACGGTCTTCGCTTCGCGGATCGCGTCGCCGTAGATCTTCGCGGTCTTCTCGCCGATGTCGAGGCCCTGATAGCCATCGGGCATCGCGTCGAAGGGAACGGTCATGTGCTCGGTATCAGGTGCGAATTCCTTGCCGACAACGCAGTCGACGGGGAGAAGCATTTTGACGCCCTTCGCCTTTGCTTCCTCGAGCAGTTCCTTTGCAAGATCAAGGCTCTCCGCATCGAGCAGGGAATCGCCGATGTTGTGGCCCATCGCCTTGAAGAAGGTGTAGCTCATTGCGCCGCCGATGAGGAGGGTATCGCATTTATTGAGCAGGTTTTTGATAACGCCGATCTTGTCGCCGACCTTTTTGCCGCCGAGGATGGCGACGAAGGGACGCTCGGGCTCGGTCAGCGCGCTGCCCATGATGCGCAGTTCCTTCTCGATCAGGAAGCCGCAGACGGCGGGCAGATAATGCGCAACGCCCTCGGTGGAGGCGTGAGCGCGGTGGACTGTTCCGAACGCATCGGAAACATAGAGTTCAGCATAATCCGCGAGCGCTTTTGCGAACTCGGGATCGTTCTTTTCTTCTTCCTTATGGAAACGAAGGTTTTCGAGAAGAAGGATCTCGCCGCTCTTGAGCTCGGCGGCCTTTGCCTTCGCATCCTCGCCGATAATGTCTTTTGCGAAGATGACATTGGTCCCGGGCATAAGCTCCGCAAGGCGCTTCGCAACGGGAGCAAGGCTCATTTCGGGAACGAACTTGCCCTTCGGGCGGCCGAGATGGGAGCAGAGGATGGTCTTCGCGCCGTTCTCGACAAGATAGCGAACGGTCGGAAGAGCGCCGACGATGCGGCTTTCATCGGTAATATTGAGGTTTTCATCGAGGGGAACGTTGAAATCTACGCGAACAAGGACGCGCTTGCCCCGAACGGGGACGTCTGCAACGGACAGTTTGGTCATTTGATTCAGCCTCCGAAACTATTATTTGACTTTTGTGATCTCTTTGATTCAAAAGCACTCACAACTTTTATTATAACACCGAAAAGAAGAATCGGCAACAGGGAAAAAGGAAGCTTTGACCGTATCTCAAAATATAATCGGGAGAAAAGCGGGGATCTGCGATAAACAAAAAAGGAAGCCCGGGGGACTTCCTTTGACTTTGATCGAATGCTTTTACATCACGCGTCGGGCCGCTTGAAGCCCTCGCCGTAGGCCGCGTCGATCGAGCTGACCATAACGAAGGATTTGTGATCGACCTCATGGCAGATGCGCTTGACCTTATAGACCTCGCGGTTCGAGCAGGCGCAGAGCAGAACGTTTTTTTCGGCATGGGTGTATGCGCCTTTGCCATTCAGGATCGTGACGCCGCGCTCGATCTCGTCGTTGATGCGCGCGGAAATGCCTTCGCCGTCCGTTGTGATGATCGTCATGAGCTTTCTCGAATCGCTGCCGTACATGATCTTGTCGATGAGAAGGCTGTAGGTGATCGTCATGATAAGGCCGTAGAGCGCCGCGTCGATCGTTCCGTAAACGATGCCGCCGAAGAGGATGACGACGCCGTCCACGGCGAGGGAGATCAGGCCGAGCGAAAGCTGGGGATTCTTCTTGCGGATCGCCATGATGACGAAATCGGAACCGCCCGTCGAGGAATCGCGCATATAAATGCAGGCAAGGCCCGCGCCGGCGAGGATGCCGCCGAAGATCGCGGCGAGGATCGGTTCGCCCTTATAAAGCGGAAGCATCGGCATCAGATAGTCGACGATGATCGCGGAAAAGACGATCGTCTTCGCGGAACGGAAGAAGAAACGGAGGCCGAGCGCTTTGAAGCAGATAATCACGATCGGGATATTGATGAGGATCGTACCGAGACCGATCGGGATGAAGCCATTGGTGAGCTTGTTTACGATGATCGCAACGCCGGATACGCCGCCGGGCGCGAAATTCGACGCGACGGCGAAGTTATACATGCCGGCTCCGTAAAGGAAACAGCCGATGATATCGAAGATGACGTCGACCGCCAGCGTTTTCGGCTTGATATCGAGCCTTTCCTTCAGGCTCTTCTTTTGAAGACCGGTTTTGATGCTCTTGTTTTTTCCCATGGTATCCTCCGCGGGGATAATGCCCTGCCCCTTGAAATCCAGTCGCAGATTGTATCATCAATTTCGGCAATATTCAACCCCATAGTGTAAATATATCCGTTTAGTAAAAGAAAAAACGAGCAGGCTCGGCAGAAGCGATCGGATTAAACGCAGTTGACACGGAATCGCAAAAAGTATAGAATACTATTCAATACAGAACGCCCCAAATACCGGACGCAAGGAGAACTATGAAGATCGTCGTAACAATACCCGTAAAGCTTCACCATATAGAGATGCTGAAGGCCGCGTGTCCTTCCGCCGAGTTCTATTTCACCAATGGCAGGCCGGATGACCGCCTTCTGGAAGAAGCCGAGGTCATAATCGGCGGCGTTGCGGCGGATCAGCTCCCGCTCTGCAAAAAGCTCCGCTTTCTTCAGCTCAGCATGGCCGGTTCCGATTCCTATGCGAAGCTGATCCCGGAGAGCATCATCCTCGCAAACGCCAGCGGCGCGTATGGCCTTGCGATCAGCGAGCATATGATCGGCGTGATGCTGATGCTGATGAAAAAGCTCCATCTCTACCGCGACAACCAAAATGAAAGCCTCTGGCGCGATGAAGGCACGGTCACTACGCCGATGGGCGAGAAGGTGCTGATCGTCGGTCTCGGAGACATCGGCGGCGAGTTTGCAAAGCGCTGCAAAGCGCTCGGCGCGTACTGCATCGGAATCCGCCGCACGCTGCGCGAAATGCCGGATTACATCGAAGAGCAGCATACTCTTGCGGATCTCGATTCGCTTTTGCCGGAATGCGGCGTCGTTGCGCTCGCACTGCCGCAGTCGGATGAAAGCATTCACCTTATGAATGAAAAGCGTCTGCAGCTGATGAAAAAGGGCGCGATACTCCTCAATGTCGGAAGAGGGAGCGCGGTCGATACCGAAGCCCTGCTGAAAGTGCTCGAAGAGGGGCGGATCAGCGCCGGGCTCGACGTCACGGAGCCGGAGCCGCTTCCCGCGGGGCATCCGCTCTGGAAATGCCCGAACTGCATGATCACGCCGCATATTTCCGGCTATTATCACCTTGCGGAAACGCATGACAGGATCGTCCGGATCGCCGCGGAGAACCTTTCCGCTTATATTGGCGGCGGAACGATCAGAAACCTTGTGAACAGAAAAACCGGCTATCGGGAGAACGAAAACCGGTTCCGCGCATGATGACATCACCCAGGAGGTTATTTATATGAAAACAATTAAGAAAACCCTTGCACTGCTGATCGCGCTTATTCTGGCGATCACGGCCGCGGCGATGGGCTGCAGCAAGAGCGGCCAAACCGCCGACGTAAGCAATTCCGCCGAGCCGCAGAACACTCAGCAAACCGGCGACAGCACCCCCGAACCGACAACCCAAGGGCCGGAAGGAACCGCAACGCCCGAGCCGGAAGCGACCGGCGAACCCGCAACGGAGATCCCGCCGACGGAAGTCCCGCCGACCGAGGCGCCTGCCAATTACCCGACGGAGCATTTTTACGCGCCGCTCGATGAGGACGTTCCCCTGAAATGCGACCTCGATTTCGACGGCCTTGAGGACACGGTCCTGCTTTCCGTGACCGAAGGGGAATACGATAACGAGTATTCGCTCGTGTTCACCCTCGGGTGCAATCCGAATTATACGATCTCGCTCGATTACGATTATCCGTCGTACTATGCGATCGGCTTCGTTACCGACTGCGACCTGACGGATTCGCGGCTCGACGTGATCGTGACCTTTTCTTTCGAAAGCGATGATAATTCGACCTGCCATTACCGCGTCGACGCATCCGGCGAAAGCGTTGACTTCAATGAATACGGCGGGTATGTCCAGTGCCTCAACGAAGAGGACCGCATCTATGCGGACGAAGGCCGGTTCTATTTCTGCGAAAGAACGGATGTTCTCGGCACTTCGACCGTCGGAGCTTTTTTCACCGCCGATAAAGACGGCTGGCATCCGATCGACGGGAAGGACCTCGAATACAACTACATTCCGCCCGTCAAGTGCATAAGGGATCTTGAAGTCAAGCTGGTCGACAAGGACGGCAACGAAACGGGGGAGACCGTTATCAGAGCGGGCGAGACCGTGAGCCCGATCTCGACCGATAACGCAACCTATGTCATTGTCCTTCTGCCCGGCAGCTCGGAGCTTGCAAAGATCGAGTTTAAGCTTGAGGGTTGGCTCCCGTATATCAACGGCGAACCTCAGCATAACTATTTTGACTGTATGTATGCCGATTAAAGATCGACATGGCAGCTGCTTATAAATATAATCAAGGCGCATAACTCCCGATTAACAATACGGAGAAAGGAAAGACCATGAAAACAAGAAAGATCCTTGCATTGATCCTTGCGTCGCTGCTTATTATCGGCGCAGTTTCCGTACTCGCCGCCTGCGGTTCCTCATCGAAGGACACGAATGCCGATGCGGCCGCGCAGCAGCCGGAAAACACACAGCAGACGGGCGATGAGACGCCTCAGCCGACCGAACCGGCGCAGCAAACCGAAGTTCCCGAAACCGAAGCGCCCGGGACGGAAGCGCCCGAGACCGAACCGCCCGAGACCGATTATCCGGAGCCGGTGATCCCGGATGATTATTACTATCAGCTGCTGGAGAAAAATGTTCCCGTAAAATGCGATATCGATTTCGACGGGCTTGAGGATGAGATCACCTTCGTTGTTGAAAACGACGAGGTGTACACCGTTCGGATCGTTCTCGGAAGCGATCCCGGGAACCCGTATACCGACACTTTCCCGGAAGAAGATGTTTATTACGGGATCTGCTTCATAAACGACAGCGACCGCTACGACGGGCGGATGGAAGTGATCTGCAGCTATGAATTTTCGAGCGACGACGTCGAAGCCCGCGCTTACCGCGTCAATGAAGACGGCAGAACGATCGAGTGCTTCGCAAAATACGGCTATATCGAGCCGATCGATGACGACGGCCTGATCTACGCGCGCGACGGCCAGTTCTATGTATACTGCCGCACGGAGATCTTCGGCACCAATTCGGTTTACAACCTCTTCCAGATAACCGAAGACGGCTTTGAAGAGCAGGGCGCGGCATACTATTTCAATGAGTATTATGACGATGACGGAACGCAGATCGGCGTTTGCGCAATCAGCGACTTTACCGTAATACTGGTCGATGACAACGGGGATCCGCAAGGCGAAGCGACCGTCCGCGAAGGTTCGGATATCTATCCCGTTGAGACCGATCTTGAAAGCTACGCCATCGTCAGGCTCGAGGACGGATCATACGCCCGGATCGATATCGAGCTCGTCGATGATTGGCATCCGTATATCAACGGTCAGCCGCAGGAGGAACTGCTTTCGATAATCTATGCCGACTGATCCCGGATACGAATGATCGAATCCCCGAAAGCAGAATGCATTTCGGGGATTTTATGTCTTGACAAACGCAAATCAAGGTGTTAAACTGCAAAAGTTAATACAGGCGACGATGGAGAAAAGGTCGGCGTTCGTCCAAGAGAGATCTGCATAGCTGGAAGCAGATTACGGGCAAAGACCGCAAAGTTCGCTCCGGAGCCGTTTCGGTGAAGCCGAAGCCTTCAGAAGAATGTTTCGGTGCGTAGTCGGGACCGGGTAAGCCCGATACAGCTTTCGAGGCAAAGGCTCAGATAATCGATAAGCCTTTGTGAATCAGGGTGGTACCACGAGATCGGCGCGCTCGTCCCTTTGGGATGCGTGCCGTTATTGTTTAAAGAAAAGAAAAGCAAAGAGGAGTCAACAAAAATGCTTGAAGAACTTCTGAAGATCCGCGAAGAGGCGCTCAAGAGGCTTGAGGAAGTCGAGTCCGAGTCGGATCTGTCCGAACTTAACGTTTCGTTCCTCGGAAGGAACGGCGCGCTGACTTCGATCCTTCGCACAATGTCCAAGCTCGCTCCGGAGGAAAGAGCGAAGCTCGGCAAAGAGGCGAATGAAGTCAAACAGTTTTTGGCGGAAAGATTCGATTTCGTTCGTTCTGCGATCGAAAAGAAGGCCGAGGAACGCCGTATCAAAGCGGAAACGGTGGATGTCACCCTGCCCGGAACCGTCGATATCCCGATGGGCAAGCTGAGCCCGCTGACCGTCGTTTACCGCCAGATCCGCGATGCGCTGATCGGCCTCGGTTTCACGACCTTCGAGGGGCCGGAGATCGAATACGACGACTACAACTTCACAAAGCTCAATCTCCCGCTCAACCATCCGGCGAGGGATATGCAGGATACCTTCTACATCAACGATAAGGTCCTTCTGAGGACGCATACTTCGCCCTGCGAAGCCCGCGCGCTGATGACGCTCAAGCCGCCCTTCCGCGTCGTCATTCCCGGAAGAGTTTTCCGTGTCGACGAACCCGATGCGAGCCACAGCCCAGTCTTTATGCAGATGGAGGGCCTTGTTGTCGACAGGAACCTCACGATCGCCGACCTCAAGGGCACGATCGACACCTTCGTCAAGGCCGTATTCGGCGAAAATGTGAAATCCCGCCTCCGCCCCAGCTATTTCCCGTTCACGGAGCCTTCGGCAGAGGTCGATATCAGCTGCACGATCTGCGGAGGCAAGGGCTGCAGCTCCTGCAAGGGCACGGGCTGGATGGAGATCATGGGCTGCGGCATCACGAACCCGCATGAGATCGAAAACTGCGGCCTCGATCCGAACGAATGGCGAGCCTTCGCTTTCGGCGTCGGCGTCGACCGCGTTGCCTGCCTCAAATACGGCATCAACGACATCCGCCTGCTTTATGAAGGCGACGCCCGCTTCCTGCGCCAGCTCTGATACAGCGGACAGAATAGGAGATCGATTATGAAACTTCCCCTTAAATGGTTAAAGGATTTTGTTGAATTCAACACAACGCCCGAGGATTTCGCGAACAGGATGCTCCTTCGCGGCTTTGAGGTCGCGGAGATCATCCCCGAAGTCAAGGCAAAGGGCGTTTACGTCTGCACGATCGAAAAGATCGAGCAGCATCCGAACGCGGAGCGCCTCCGGGTATGCGAAGTCAATGTCGGAAAGGATGAGCCCCTGACGATCGTCACCAATGCGACGAACGTCTATCCCGGCTGCCAGGTCCCCGTCGCGCTCGACGGCGCAGTTCTTGCGGACGGCATGGAGATCCACCCGACGAAAATGCGCGGCGTGCCGAGCGCGGGCATGTTCTGCGGAGGCGCCGAGATCGGCATCACCGACGCCGAATACCCCGGAGCAAGCAACGACAGCGTCCTCATTTTGAACGAGGACCACGAGAACGGTCAGCCCATCGCCGAAGCGCTCGGCCTTGACGAGTGCATTTTCGATATCGAGCTGACTCCGAACCGCCCCGACTGCCAGAGCATCATCGGCCTTGCGAGGGAGGCGGCGAGCGCGCTCGGCCAAAGGATGAAGGAACCCGTCATCACACCGGTCGAGGGCGAAGGCAATGCGGAGGATTATGCGAAGGTCACCGTGCTGAACCCGAAGCTCTGCCCGCGTTATCTTGCCCGCGTCGTGACGGATCTCAAGATCGAGCCTTCGCCCCGCTGGATGCAGCTGCGGCTGAAGCTTGCGGGTCTCAGGCCGATCAACAACATCGTAGATATCACGAATTACGTCCTGCTCGAGTACGGCCATCCGATGCACGCATTCGATCTTGCCTGCATCGAGGACGCGCATATCGTCGTCCGCAACGCGATCGAGGGCGAAATCGTAACGACCCTTGACGGCAAGGAGCGCGTGATGAGCAGCGATATGCTCCTTATCGCCGACCCGAAGAAGGGCGTCGGCGTCGCCGGCGTGATGGGCGGCCTCAATTCGGAGATCACCGAGAACACGAAGGTCACGCTCTTCGAGAGCGCGGTCTTTCTTCCGGACAATATCCGCCACACGACGCGCAAGCTTCGTCATTCGACCGATTCTTCCGCAAGGTTCACCAAGGGCGTTGAAGCCGTCAACGCCGAAAAAGCCATCAACCGCGCGATCGAGCTCGTTCATATGCTCGGCGCTGGCAAGGTCATCGGCAGCATGATCGACGTCACGGCGGAGCCTCCGAAGGAGAGGACGGCGACGGCGGATATCGCGCATGTCAACGAGATTTTGAATACGAACCTCACCGGTGAACAGATGGCGGAGCTCCTTTCCGGCATCAATATCGAATGCAAAGTCGACGGCGGAAAGCTGATCGTGAACGTTCCGCATTTCCGCACCGATATCGAGACCGGCATCGAGACCGATTGGGATATCGCGGAGGAGGTCGGAAGGCTTTACGGCTATGACAATATCGAGCCGACCCTGATGGTCGGAAGGACCTTCCAGGGCAGGCTCGGCCGCAGCTTTGCTCTCGAGGACGAGATCAAGGACAGGATGGCCGCAATGGGCTTCATGGAGCTGTATAATTACAACTTCACTTCGCCCCAGGAATACGATGCGCTGCTTCTTCCCGAGAACGATGAAAAGCGCCAGACCGTGCGGCTCCGCAATCCCTTCGGCGAGGATCAGAGCCTTATGCGCACGACCCTGATCGGCGGCATGCTGAGGACCGTTCAGATCAATTGCAACAAAAAGACCGGCGCGAGCCGCTTCTTCGAGGTCGGCAACGTGCATTTCGACAATAACGACGATCTGCCCGAGGAGCGGAAGATGCTCGGCGCCGTATGCTATGGCGCAAACGAAAGCTTCTTCACCCTCAAGGGCGTTCTCGAGCAGCTCTTCTCTTCGCTCGGGATCGAGGGCGTGCGTTTCGAAAGGGGAGGCGGGGAATACCTGCATCCCGGTCAGAAGGCCGTGATCCTCATCAATGGCGACAAGGTCGGCGAGATCGGCTGCATCCATCCGCAGGTCAAGCGCAATTTCGATCTTCCCGTCGCGCCGTTCATCGCGGAGATCGATTTCAACAAGCTCCTTTGCCATGTCAATTCCGAACGCAAATTCAAGCCTCTGCCGAAGTTCCCGATCGTTCCGAGGGACATCGCGATCGTAGTGGATGAGAATATCGACGCGCAGACCGTAATCGACGTCATCGCCGCCGTGAAGACGAAGGCCATGATCGGAAATGTTTCCTGCTTCGATGTTTTCTATCCGAAATTTCCGGGTGAAAAGGGCATTCCCGAAGGCAAGAAGAGCATGGCGTTCCGCTTCGAGCTCCGCTCGGACGACCATACGCTCAACGATGAAGAGATCGGCCTTTCGGTGAAAGCAATCCTCAAATCGCTCAAATTCCGCCTCGACGCCGATCTGCGCAGCTGATCCATGTTCAACATCGTGCTTGTTGAACCGGAGATCCCGCAGAACACCGGCAATATTTCAAGGACCTGCGCCGTGACGGGGTGCTCGCTGCACCTCGTCCGGCCTCTCGGTTTTTCATTGAGCGACCGCTATCTCAAGCGCGCCGGACTCGATTATTGGGATGAGCTCGATGTACGGTTCTACGACAGCTTCGAAGAACTCGAAAGGCTTTATCCCGATGCGCGGTTCTTCCTCTTTTCGACCCATGCCGAAAGGAATTACGCTGAGGCGGAGTACCGCCCGGGCGATTTTCTTGTTTTCGGCAAGGAGACGGCGGGCCTCGGGCCGGAGCTCCTTTCAAGGCGGAAGGACGATGCGGTGCGGATCCCGATGAGGGAGGATCTGCGCTCGCTGAATCTTTCCAACTCCGTTGCTATAGCCGTATACGAAGCGTTCCGCCAAAACGGTTTCCGTGGACTCTGCTGAAAGCTGGTTTGCAGTATGTATAATAAAGCGATCGAAACAATTCTGAACAGCTGCGGGATCATTGCGATCTCCCGCGGCAACTACGGCGAAGGCCTTATCCGTGCGACGGAAGCGCTCGTCAGGGGCGGCGTCCGCGCGGTCGAAGTCACGTTCGAGCAGGACAGGGATGCGGAGCTTACCGCAAACGCCGTCCGCTCGCTCGTTGACGCTTTCGGCGATGAGATAGCCGTCGGCGCGGGGACCGTACTGACACGGGATCAGCTTAGAACCGCGAAGCAGGCCGGCGCGAAATACGTCGTTTCCCCGAATTGCGACGAAGAGCTTATTGCCGAAACGAAGCGCCTCGGCCTCGGCTCGATCCCCGGCGCGATGACGCCGACGGAGATCGTGCGCGCGCATTCGGCCGGCGCGGATATCGTGAAGATCTTCCCGGCGGGCGTGCTCGGCCCGGCATACTTTTCCGCTGTCACAACACCGCTTGCGCATATCCGCTGCGCAGCCGTCGCGGGGATCACGCCGGAAAACATCGGCGCTTTCAAAAAGGCCGGCGCCTGCGCTTTCGGCATCAGCAGCACCCTATATCATAAAAAGCTGATCGCAGAAAAACGCTTTGATGAGATCACGCTTGCAGCGGAGAAATTCATAAGCGCACTCAACAGCTGAAGATACTGCACGGGAAAAGGACCGATGGACGAAAAGACAGACAACATCCATGAGGGGCATCGCAAGAGCGTTCGCGAGCGCTACATCCGCCGCGGGAATCTCGATGAATACGAAGATCATCAGATCCTCGAGATGCTGCTTTTCTATGCGATCAAACGGCGGGACGTCAATCCGCTCGCGCATCAGCTGATCAATCGATTCGGTTCATTGAAAGCGGTTCTGAAGGCCGATCATACGGATCTTGTTGCGGCCGGCCTTTCCGAAAACACCGCGACGCTTTTAAAACTCGTCGGCGATATAGGCGCGGCGATCGACCGCAAAACGGCTTATGAAACGGTGATCAAAACCGTGGATGACGGCATAATCGCCTGCCACGGCCTCCTCTTCAGGGAAATGACCGAGTGCGTCGCGCTCCTTTGCCTCGATTCGAAGAACCGCGTCATTAAGATCCGGACCCGCAGCGAGGGCTTCAGCGACAAGGTCGAAGCGCTGCCGAAGTGGGTGGTGGACACCGCCCTTTCGAACAATGCAAGCGGAGTCCTTCTCGCCCATAATCATCCATCGGGCAATCCCGAGCCTTCGCTCAGCGACAAGGAAACGACAGCATTGCTGCATCATCTTCTTGCGCCTCTCGGCATCGCTCTGTTCGATCATATCATTGTGACGCGGGATGCCTGCTGCTCGATGATGCGGAGCTATACGAAAACCGGCATGATGGAACTTCGGGAGAAGAACGATGAAGAACAAAACGGGGATTCCGCGAAAAGCGCAGGGTGAAAGGATTAAGTCAATGAATAAAAGGACAGCGATATCGATTTTGATTCTTGCGGTTTTGTTCACGGCTCTTTTTACAGCGGCCTGCAAAACAAAAACGCTGAACAGCACTTCGGAGATCTACTCATATCTCATTGAAAACGGGGAGTTTTCCCAGATGCTCCCGAATACTTCGGAGGAGGATCTTTGGGAACTGTACGGCATTGACAGCTCGAAGCTCGAAAGCTATGAACTTCGCTTTTCCGAGGAGAGGCTGAATGCGGAGGAGATCGCCGTTTTCAAAATCTCCGATCCGGAATACGGCAGCATCCTGAAAGGAATACTGACTTCCCATATCGCAAGCGCCGCAAGGCAGGCTGTCGGCTATAATACCAAGGAACGCTGCGACATGATCGCGAACACGAAAGTCTTTGAAAAAGGCGGCTATGTGTTCTTTATCATGAGCATGAACGGGGAAGAGCTTTCCGGGAAGCTCCTCGACATGATACAGGAAAAGTGAGTGCCTTCGCCTGAATGATGCGACATTTAACGACATAGATTGACTTATCTGAAGGTTTATGTTAAAATGATAGAAGATGGGGCAGTATGTGGCTTCGTCAAAAACAGTATCATTAATAATTCCGCGGAGGCGGCGGATCCGATCGATCCGTCAAAAGCTGTATGATGAATATGAAAACGAAAACAAAGCTGACGGCGGTACTGCTTGCCGCTGTGCTTGCTTTTTCTGTTTTGGTTTCCTGCACCCCTAAAAATGACGATCATTCAGGCCAGGTCACGATCCCTTCGGACACGTCGGCGCCGGCGAGCGAACGCCCGACCGATGCTCCGGGTTCCGAAATGCCGGAAACAACGCCGGATGCGACCGAGCCTGCTCAATCTGACGCTCCTGCGACTGACGGCCCCGCCGAAACGGAAAGCCCGACGCCCGAAGCGACCGAGGCGCCGACGGCCACGCCGGTCCCCGCGACCGCAACGCCCGCACCTGCGACGAACTCTCCTTCTTCCAACCCGCCCTCCGGCGATACCGTTTCGATCGGTTCCTCGTCGAAGCCCGCAAGGTTCACCATGCCGACCGATCTTTACGGCGTTTCGGAATATAACTGCGAGCAGTGGTTCAGCGACGCGGTGTTCATCGGCGATTCGATCTCCCTCGGCTGGCAGAATTACAACAACAAGATGCTTGAAAGCAATCCGAGCTTTTTCGGAAACACACATTTCCTCTGCTCGGGAAGCTACGGCGTCGGCCATGCATTCGATCCGATCTCGGAGGACAGCCTGCATCCGCGCTATCAGGGCGAACAGCATTTCGTCTGGGATTCCGTGTCGATGATGGGCGCGAACAAGGTCTTCATCCTGCTCGGCATGAACGATATCTCAATCTACGGCGTCGACGGGACCGCTTCGCGCTATTCCGATTTGATCACGAATATCATTGAGCATCGTCCCGGCGTGCAGATCTTCGTCATCAGCAATATGTATATGTACCGCGGCAGCGAGCGCGAGAAGCTCAACAACCGCAACATCTACCTGCTCAATCAGCGGCTCGTGCAGATGTGCAATGAGAACGGCTATGAATTCGTGAATATTGCAAGCCATTTGATCGACGAGGACGGTTTCGTTCCGGATCAGTACAGCTCCGATCATTATGTTCACCAGACCTATGCCGCGTATGCAGTCTGGGCCCAGATCCTCCGCAGCGTTGCGGCAAGGCATATCCAGGGCATTCCGCCGATCGTATTCTCTTTGCCGTAAGGCGTTATACTAAACCAAAATGAAAGGTCAAACAATGAAGAAAACTCTTTCCAAACTCTTTGCGTTGATCCTTGCCGCAGCATTCTGCTTCTCGGCATTTGCATGCGCCGGTTCCGATAATAAGGATCAGAACGGCGATACAGCGAACACCCCCGATCCCAACGTCGATATCAGCGCTGTTTACGATGAGCTGATTGCGACCGGCAATTTCCCCGAGCTTGCGAAGGTCCCCGCAGGGCAGCTGATGGACAACTACGGCATCGATCCCGAAAAACTCGATGACTGGGTCATGGCGATGCCCCTCAATTTCTATGAGGATATCTGCGAGATCGCCATCTTCAAGGCCAAGGACGAAGGCGCTGCGGACGAGATCGGCAAGATCATGAGCTCGATCCTCAAGCAGAATCAGAAGACTTCAAAGGATTATTCGGATCCCGAACAGGCGAAGATCATCGAGCCCGCAGAAGTCGTCGTCAACGGCAATTACTGCTATCTCGTCGTTGGCAGGAATTACGAAGATCTGATGAAGATCATGCATAAGTACTTCGGTTAATGGTTTTCTCGAGCCTGCTGTTTTTATTCATATTCTTTGCGATCACTCTGGCACTGTATTACGCAGTGCCTAATCGCGTTTACAGAAATACCGTACTGCTCGTGATGAGCCTCATCTTCTACAGCTGGGGCGAACCGAAGTATGTGCTTTTGATGGTTTTCTCCATCCTGATGAATTATGCAGCGGGCTTTATCGTCGGCACTTACAGAAAAAAGCAAGTCGAGGCCATTGAAGCAAAAGAAGGCCGCCTTGCGCTGAAAAACAAGCATCTGAGCAGGCTCTATCTTGCGCTTGCCATTGTGCTGAACCTTGCGCTGCTTGTGGTTTTCAAATACACCGGACTTTTCGCGAACACTCTCAAGACCCTGATCCCCGCACTCGGCGGAATGAGCGTTCCGGAGATCGCGCTGCCGATCGGTATTTCGTTCTATACCTTCCAGATCCT
>DBXK01000036.1:15743-23371 GCA_002309375.1 Christensenella sp. UBA1214
TGTTCCCGCAGCTCATCGCCGGCCCGATCGTCCGCTACCGCGATGTTGCGGATCAGCTCGGCAGTCGCAGGGAAAACCTCGGCCAGTTCGTTTCGGGCGTCAAGCTTTTCTGCGTCGGACTTGCGAAAAAGGTCCTCGTTGCGAACCAGCTTGCCGCACTGTGGGCTGTCATGAAAGCCGACCCGGCGTCGAACGGCGCGCTCGCATCATGGGTCGGGATAATCGCCTTCAGTTTGCAGATCTACTTCGATTTCAGCGGCTATTCGGATATGGCGATTGGTCTCGGAAGGATGTTCGGATTCGAATTCCTGAAGAACTTCGATTTCCCGTATATTTCAAGGAGCGTCAGCGAATTCTGGCGCAGATGGCATATCTCCCTCGGAACATGGTTCAAGGAATATGTCTATATTCCCCTCGGAGGCAACCGCAAGGGGACGGGGAGGACGCTTGTCAATCTTGCTGTCGTTTGGGGCCTGACGGGGCTCTGGCACGGCGCGAGCTGGAACTTCGCTCTCTGGGGCCTGTATTTCGGCGTTCTGATCATTCTCGAAAAGCTATTCCTCGGGAAATGGCTCGAAAAGCTGCCGAAATTCCTCTCGTCGTTCTATCTGCTGCTGATCGTCGTCCTCGGATGGGCGCTGTTCGATTTCACGAACATGAAGGAGCTCGGCGGATTCATGGCCTCGCTGTTCACCGGCAGCGGAGCGGGCTTTGCCGTGCATGATAAACTCGTTTATATCGTCGCGTATCTGCCCGTCCTGCTCGTTGCGGTCATCGGCTCGACGCCGCTTGCGAAGAATCTCCATGACCGCTTCAAGGACAAAGCCTGGTGCGGTTGGGCCGATCTTGTGCTCGTTGCCTGCGCTTTGGTGCTTGCGACGTCATCCCTTGTTGCAAGCGGCTATAATCCGTTCATTTACTTCCGCTTCTGAGAGCAATACTGCATACAAAACAAAAAGCGTTTCGGCATTTCGGCCCGAAACGCTTTTTTGCCGTATTTTTAACAAATAATTGACAAATTCGGAATGCGGAGTTAAAATACATCCATTGCAGCAAACGCTTTTATAGTATTTATAATTTGTAATTTTCAGCTGCAAAGGGGATTTATGGAAGAAACACGAAAACGCCGCAGAGGCGACCGCAAGGACGGATATCTTATCAGGGATCTCGACCCGATGCACAAGTTCATGCCCTATTTGCTTCCGAATCGCTGCGATAACGAAGCGGTCATGAGCGAACTTATCGACCTTACGGCGATCAACAAATACGTCGAACAAAAAAACGAACAGGATCCTTCGTTCAAGTACACTGTTTTTCATGTGATCTGCGCCGCAATAGTAAAAACCATTTCGCTGCGGCCGAATCTCAACTGGTTCATTGCCGGCCATCGGTACTATGAACGTAAAGCGCTCAGCATTTCCTTCATCGCAAAGAAAAAATTCGAAGACCATTCATATGAGGCCGTCGCGATGCTCGAGATCGATAAGAACGGCGATTCGCCCGTCCGCCAGATCCATGATAAGGTTCAGAAGATCGTGGAAGATGTCCGCGAAAAGAATGTGATCGACGGAGCGACCGATGCGATGGGGACACTTACGAAGATGCCGCGCTTTTTGCTCCGACTGTTTATAAAAATCCTTTTCTGGCTCGATTATCATGGTTGGGTGCCGAAAAGCCTGACGCGCGAGGATCCGTACAGCACATCGGTCTTTGTAACAAACCTGGGCAGCATCAAAATGCATGCAAGCTATCATCATCTTGCAAACTGGAGCACGAATTCTCTGTTCGCGATCATTGACGAAAAGCATCTGCATCCATTTGTCGATAATGAAGGGAAAGTCGAGTATCGCGAAGCACTGCGCCTTGGGCTTACCATCGACGAGCGTATTGCCGACGGCGTGTATTTTGCCAAGAGCCTGCGCCTCTTGAGGAAACTCGTTGAAAACCCCGAGCTGCTCGATCTGCCGATGGATACGGCGATCGATTTCTGATCGGAAAGCGAAAGGAACCGACATGGAAGCTGCAAAGATCAATAAACCCGAGGCGGGAGCGCCTTGGCTCAAGTATTACGGGGAAGTCCCTTTCCATCTTGAATACCCCGATTACAGCATCAGCGATGCAGTATTCGAATCCGCGAAAAAGGATCCCGATTATACGGCGATCTCCTTTATGGGGAAGGCCTTTTCGTATACGGATCTCATCGGAAAGATCGACGAAGCCGCCGCCGCGTTTGCTGCGATCGGCGTTGAAGCGGGCGACCGTGTAACGATATGCATGCCGAATGTTCCGCAGGCCGTCTTCTGCCTGTATGCGCTCAACCGCATCGGCGCCGTCGCATCGATGGTCCATCCGCTTTCCGCAGTCGGCGAGATCGTCTTTTATCTCAAAGAAGTCGGAAGCGACGTAATACTGACGCTCGATCAGTTCTACGGGAAAATCGCGGAAGTCGAGCAGCAGTATGAACTGCGCAAAGTCATCATTACCTCCGCTGCGGATGAACTCGGATTCATAAAACGATCTGCATTCAAACTCAAGAACGCTAAAAAGAACAAGGTCGACATGACCGATGAAAAAGTCATCCTTTGGCAAAAATTCCTGCAGGGCGGCAAATACATCAATCTCAAAGAGCATCTCGTTCCCTCGAAGGATATCGACGAAGCTGTGATCCTGTTTTCGGGAGGCACGACGGGCGTTACGAAAGGCATAGCGCTGAGCAATCTCAACTTCAATGCGCTCGGGCTTCAAACCGCTTCAATGTGCCATAAGGATGTTTCCAGGGCAAGCATGCTTGCGGCAATGCCGATATTCCACGGCTTCGGCCTCGGCGTCTGCATCCACACCATGCTCGAGAGCGGCGGCACGAGCATTCTTGTGCCTCAGTTCAACGTCAAAAAATATGCGGATCTTATCAGAACAACGAAGCCGAACTATATTGCGGGCGTACCGACCCTTTTCGAGGCGATCACAAGGAATCCGTATCTTGACGGCGTGAAGCTCGATTTCCTCCGCGGCGTGTTCTCCGGCGGCGATTCGCTTTCGATCGAACTGAAGCGCCGCTTCGATGATTTCCTCGAAAAGCACGGCGCGGCAGTGCACGTTCGCGAAGGCTACGGAACGACGGAATGCGTCACAGCAAGCTGCCTGACTCCCTATACGGAGGAAAGGGAGGGGAGCATCGGACTTCCGTATCCGGATACGTATTACAAGATCTGCGCTGTCGGAACGAATGATGAGGTCCCGTACGGCGAACTCGGCGAGATCTGCCTGAGAGGGCCTTCCGTGATGATCGGGTACCTTAACCAGCCGGAAGAAAATGCAAATACGCTCAGAAGGCATGATGACGGCTTTATCTGGCTGCATACCGGAGACCTCGGAAGCATGGATCAGGATGGCTTCATCTATTTCAAACAGCGCATCAAGCGAATGATCATCACAAGCGGATACAATGTTTATCCCTCTCAGCTTGAAAACATCATCGACGGCCATGAAGCGGTCCAGATGAGCTGCGTGATCGGCGTTAAGGATTCCTATAAGATGCAGAAGGTGCTCGCATATGTGGTCCCGAGGGCGGGGATCGAACCCTCCGAGGAGCTGCGGCAGGATATTCTCGCCTACTGCAGAAAGCATATAGCAAAGTACGCAATGCCCTATACTGTCGAATTCAGAAAGGAATTCCCGAAAACGCTTGTCGGAAAGATCGCCTATACGGTTCTCGAGAAAGAGGCAAATCAAGAGGCGGACCGGAACGAATGAGCTGAACGAAAAAAGTTTTCCGAAAGCTATACTTTTGGTTTTTTCTGTGCTAAAATATATAGGGATCGATCCGATGCCGCCGAGCGGGATCGATCACTGCCTGCGATTATATCAGCAAAACCGAATGAAAGGATGTACCAACAATGAAATGTCCCAACTGCGGCAGCGAAATGGCCGAAGGCGAAAGGTTCTGCGTTGAATGCGGCGCCAATATCGAGAATTTCGTCAGTGATATTCAAAACAAAACAGAGCAGGCCGGCAAGCAGGCCGAAGATGAGCTCGAAGCATTGAAGGACGAAGCCGCGCAGAGCATCCCCGCAGAAGAGAATCTGCCCGCGAAGCCTGCCGAACCGCCCGTCCAGCCGCCGGTACCCCCGGTTCAGCCGAAGCCCTATGTCAACACAGCGGCGCTGCAGAACGGGAAAAACAAGCAGAAGGAACCGAAACCCGAGAAGCCGCCCAAAGAAAAACGATCGATGGCGCCTTGCCCGCCTCTGTCAACCTGGGCATTTGTCTGGAGAACGGTTATCTGCGGCCTTCCCGTGATCGGTCTGCTCGTGCTGTTCATCCTTGCCTTCGCAAGAAACATAAACGCAAACAGCAAATCCTTTGCACGCTCGAAGCTGATCTTCCGCCTTATCTTCTATATCATCATCGGAGCATGCGTCATCCTTTACCTGATCTTCAAGGATCAGATACTTGAATTTGCCAAACAGAATATCGCGCCTTTGCTTAAAAACAGCGAATTCTTCTCAAGCATCATGAATTGAAAAGTCGGCCCGGCGGCATGACCGCCGCCGAATGAAAGCCGGGAGCCATCCCGGCTTTTTCTTTTCGGAAATGTTGCGGTGAAATATAATGTGCATTTGCGTTCGTATTCGAACCGATTATTTGCATGAAATGCATTAATGTGATATAATAAGCGGGATCAAAGCACAAGCTTAAATTCGGAGGATCGCAAATGAACGTATATGTTAACGTCAAGTCCGAAATCGGAAGACTCAAAAGGGTAATGCTTCATCGACCGGGCGCCGAGCTCGGCAACCTGATGCCGGATTATCTCGAGAGAATGCTCGCAGAGGATACGCCGGATGTGCGTCGCGCCGGTGAGGAACACGATGTTTTCGCAAACATCCTCCGCTCGAACGGTGTGGACGTCGTTTATATCGAGGATATGTTCAAGGACGTCGTGAAGGACGAAGCCGTGCGCCATGCGTTCATTGACGATTTCGTTGCGATCGGCGTTCCAGGCGTGAGCCTGAAGGATGCCGTCCGCGAGTATCTTCGCTCCGTGCCGTATGATAAGCTCTTCGACGCCGTCGCAAAGGGCATCACGCGCTCGGATCTTGACGGATTGAAGAATAAGCCCATCCAGTATTATGTCAAGGAGGATTATCCCTTCCTGACCGATCCGCTTCCGAATCTCTATTTCACGCGCGATATCAGCTTCAGCCTCGGCACCGGCATCGCGATCTCCGCAATGTGCATGCCGGCGAGGATGCGCGAAACGCTATTCATCCGCTATATCCATAAATACAGCGAATATTTCGGCAAGGGCAAAGTCGATCTTCTCTATGATTACAACTGCGGCGACGGCATAGAGGGCGGCGACGTGCTTTCGCTTTCGGATAAATGCGTTGCGATCGGCAGCGGCGAAAGAACGACCGTTGCGGCCGTCGAAAGGCTTTCGAAGACGCTCTTCGAGCGCGGCTATGAAAAGGTCCTGCTCTTCAAAAATCCGAACACAAGGACTTATATGCACCTCGACGTGCTGATGACGCATATCGACCGCGATAAATTCCTTGCCCATCCCTGCATCGCGCATAAGTGGTTCGATGTTTACGAGATCACTCCGGCGGGCAATGGGGAAATCAAAGTTTCGCTCACGACCGATCCGGTTGAAAGGATCCTCGAAAGGGCGCTCGGCCTCGATAAAGTGACCTTCGTCGAAGTCGCGGGCGGCGATCCGATCCAGTACCGCCGCGAGCATTGGAACATGGGCGCGAATTCACTCGCCATGTCGCCCGGCAACATCATAACCTACGACCGCAATGTGATCACAAACGAGCTGATCGACAAAGCGGGCGTGAAGGTCAACCCGATCCCCGGCGGCGAGCTGAGCCGCGGCAGGGGCGGCCCGCGCTGCATGAGCATGCCGATCCTCCGCGAGGAGCTGCGCTGATAAACTCAAAATCGACCGCTTCGCTTTCAGGCGGGGCGGTTTTTCTTGAAACAGCCTCCTTTGGATAAATCGGGATGTTGTCATAATCTTCGATCAAACCAAAACGAAAGACGGTGAAATTATGAAGGAATTCAGCGTATTCGATATCATCGGGCCCCGCATGGTCGGGCCATCGAGTTCCCATACCGCTGGCGCCGTGCGCATCGGCCTGATCGCGCACCGGCTGATCGGCGGAGAGCACATCAAATCGGCGGATATAACGCTTTACGGTTCCTTTGCCGAAACCGGCTTCGGCCACGGCACGGACAGAGCGATCCTCGCCGGCGTCCTCGGGATCGAGCCCGATGATCCGCGCGTCAGGTATTCGGTCCTGCTTGCGAAAAGCGAGGGCGTTGATTTCAGCGTTCAAAAGAGCGAGCTGGAGATGAACCATCCGAACACGGCAAAGATAGTTGTGAGCTCGGTCAGCGGCAGGACTTTCGAGATCGTCGGAACATCCGTCGGCGGCGGCAATATCGAGATCGTTGAGATCAACGGCATGGAGGTTTCGTTCACCGGCGATTATCCTGCGATCGTGCTTTTCTACCGTGATGTTCCGGGCGTTATATCGAAAGTCACTTCCATCCTTGCCGAAAACAGCGTGAACGTCGCCTTCATGAAGGTCTTCCGCAGCGCAAAGCGGATGGACGCCTGCATGGTGATCGAGACCGACGCTCCGGTGCCCGGGGAGGATATTGAACTGATCAAGAACAGTGTTGACGGAATAAAGGAGATCTGTGCTGTATGAACTACGGTTTTTCAACGGGAGAAGAGCTGATAAAGCTTTGCGAAAGGGAGAATCTCACAATTGCGGAGGTCATGCTTCGCCGAGAGACCGAAACGGGCGAACGCACGCGCGACGAGCTCGTCAACGAGATGTTCGAAAACCTGATGACGATGCAGGAGTCGATCCGCATCGGTCTTGAAGAGAACCAGGAAACGATGACCGGTCTTGCGGGAGACAGCGCCGAAAAACTGCTGGCCTATGCGGAGAAATCCAACATGGGGCCGGATATGACGCGCATCTGCGCCGCTGCGCTCGCCGTGGCCGAAGTCAACGCTTCGATGGGGAAGATCGTTGCGGCGCCGACGGCAGGCTCGAGCGGCGTGATACCCGCCGTGCTCGTGATGTGCAGTGAAAAGCACAGCTTTACCGACAGGGATCTTGTCAACGGCCTTTTCGCCGCCGGCGCGATCGGTATCATAATTGCCAAAAACGCGAGCATTTCCGGCGCGGAAGGCGGCTGCCAGGCGGAGATCGGAACGGCTTCCGCAATGGCGGCGGGCGCGCTCACAGAGCTCTGCGGCGGCACTCCCGCACAGGCTTTGACTGCTTCGGCAATGGCGCTCAAAAATATTCTCGGGCTTGTATGCGACCCCGTTGCGGGCCTCGTCGAATGCCCCTGCATCAAGCGCAATGCGATGGGCGCCGCGAACGCCGTGCTTTGTGCGGACATGGCGCTTGCGGGCATGACGAGCATAATCCCGTTTGACGAAGTCGTGAATGCGATGCGCTCGGTCGGCAGGATGATGAACGTCGATCTCAGAGAAACGGCGAAAGGCGGCCTTGCGGTGACGCCGACCGGCCTTGAGATCGCGAAGCGCGTCCATGACGAGAATTGAGCTTTCGGAATGAATTGTCAATCTAAGTGCA